>NZ_JBSWYA010000002.1:0-619485 GCF_056160865.1 Ruegeria sp. ABD4_443
TTGCCGAGATGCGGGGCGTCTGTGTCGAGGATGACGGGGCGCTGGTCATCGGCGGGGCGACGCCCCATGCCACCGTGGCCGCCGAGGCGGCGGGGTCGTATCCGGCGCTGGCGGCGCTGGCCGGTCAGATCGGTGACCCGGCGGTGCGCAATCGCGGCACCATTGGCGGGTCGGTTGCCAACAATGATCCGGCGGCCTGTTATCCGGCGGGTGTGCTGGGCTCGGGGGCCACGATCGTGACCAATACCCGGCAGGTTGCGGCGGATGACTTTTTCGAAGGCATGTTCGCCACCGTGCTGGAAGAGGGCGAGATCATCACCTCGGTCCGGTTTCCGGTGCCGCAGGCGGCGAGCTATCAGAAGTTCCTGCAGCCCGCGTCCCGCTTTGCACTGGTGGGCGTGTTCGTGGCGCGGTTCGCCGATGGCGTACGCGTGGCCGTCACCGGCGCCAGCGAAGACGGCGTGTTCCGGTGGACAGAGGCGGAGGCCGCCCTGAACAAGGAATTCCGCCCGGATGCCCTGACCGGTCTCAGCATCAACCCCGCGAACATGATCGCCGACCTGCATGGCAGCAGAGCCTACCGCGCGCATCTCGTCAGCGTCATGACAAAACGCGCCGTACAGGGGTGTTTGTAGGCGGGGAATCCCGACAGCAACGAACAGCCCCGGGGAAGAAATTCCCCGGGGTTTTTCTTTATCCGGAAATTGTTTGGATCGCGCCCTTGGTTGGGACACAGATCGCGACAGGATTGCCCGGCGCGCGGTTGAGCATTGCCGCGATCTCGGTCGGGGTCGCGTGGCAAAAGGCGGTCGAAAGTGCGTCTGCTGTGGTCGCCTCGATCGCCTCGACACTGACGGTCGACCAGACCGGGTTTGCTGTGCCGACGGTGTTCACGATATGCGACTGGCCACCGGCCAGCAGCATCGCGCCGGGGCTGGATGTTGCGACGGCCCGGTTTTTCAATTTTCGTGTGGCGACAAGCCCACGTTCAGGGTCGGAAATCCCAAGCGTCCAGTATCTGCCACCGGCGTGATACTCGCCTATATTCACCAAAATGTCCGTCAGTCCGGCGTCTTGCAGGAGGCCGGCGACCCAGTCCGTCGCGAAGCCTTGGGCAATTCCGTTGAGCGTTATCCCCTGCCCTGTGCCAAGCGAGATGCGACCAGGGTCCAGAACGACCCGGGACCAGCCGACTGCCATTCGCGCCGCTGCGATCCCCTGCCCCCGGGCATGTGCGGCAAAAAGCGTTTGAACCGTGGGGTCAAACCGACCCCCGGTCACGAGATGCATATGATCACAGTGACGCAATAGGCGATAAAACCGGGCGTCCGGCGCCGCGACATATCCATCCCGGTTCAACCGGGACAGGGCGGAGTGCGGTCGGTAGAGGCTGAACAGGTTTTCACATTCGGCCAAAGCGTTCCTGACCTGCGTCATCACGGTGCGCGCCTGGGAAATGTCTGCATCCAGCGTCAGGCTGACCTCGGCCCCCAAGGCGTGTCCCCTCCATCGAAAGGGTGTCGCCCGTGCGGGGCTGGCCAGGCTCGCGGCAGATATGGCCAAGAACCGCCGCCGGGTAATCATTGTGCCGCCACCGCGTCGCGGGTGCCCTTGCGGCGGGACAGGATCAGCGGGACACATTGCTGCGGATCATCGTGGATGGTGACGCAATCCAGACATTGAAAACACTCGTCATACCGTATTTTCCCTTCGCGCTCGATGGCGCCATATTTGCATTTGACGCGGCAGAGCTGACAGGGTGACCCGCATTCCGCCCGCCGTGCGATCCAGTCGCGCCCGCGCAGCAGCCCTCCGATCGCCATGAAAGCACCCAAAGGACACAGGTAGCGGCAGAAGCCCTTGAACAGGACCATCGCCGCCACGATCCAGAAAACAGCATAGGCGACATAGTACCATTCGCGCAGGAAAAAGGTGGTGATCGCGGTTTTGAACGGTTCGACCTCGGCCGCCTTGTCGACCTGATCCGGCGCCACGAACACGGTGATCACAAGCGCGGCCAGCACGACATATTTCAGCCATTTCAACCGCCTGTCCCATTTCGGCGAAGGCTCGACTTGCGGTATGCGCAGCACGCGCCCCAGATGGTGCGCAAATTCCTGCAAGGCGCCAAACGGGCACAGCCAGCCACAGAACAGGCCCCGGCCCCAGGCCACGAAGCCCAGGATCGCCACGGCCCAGACCACCAGCGAGAACGGGTCATACACAAGAAAGGCAAAGCTGCCGCCATCGAGTGCGGTGCGGATCACGCCCAAAACCGTCACGATCGACAACTGCCCCTGCCCCCACCAGCCGACAAAACCGACGACCACCGCCAGAACACCCAGGCGAATGGGTGTGAAAAAGCGCGCGCCTGCAAGCTGGTTCATGCCAAATGCAAGCGCCACGACCAGACCGGCCAGAAACAGGCCAAGCCAGACAAGGTCCGCCTGACGATTGCGCAAAGCCTCGCGCCATGGCGGCACGGGCACATGCTGAACCGGTTGCAGAAAGAAACGCGGCGGCGTCTGATGCTGGCTTTCCAGCGTGACCGAGCCGATCTCGGGCTGGAACATCCCGTGTTCCCGAACCGCAAGCATCTTGAGCGTCCAGGGGCGCGACGGGTCGAATCCCAGCCTGCGATCCGTTCGCAGGATCATCGCAACCCCTTCGGGCGCGTCGGGGACCAGTTCGACGAACAGGTCGGCATCCCGCAGCGCAATGGGGAACCCGTCCTGTTCCGCCGAGATCCAATCCGGCGCGGTGTTGCGGACAAAGTCATCGCTGACCAAACCGTGACGCGCAGATTCGATCAGCAGGATCGGCTCATCATTATCCGAGATTGCCAGGAAACGCTGAAGTTCATCGAACGTATCTTCGGCCAGAACGGCACGCGCGATTGACTTTGGCCCCAGATCGACGATCCAGAGGTCAAGAAAGGCCTCATCGGGAAACTCACTTGCCTCGGGATCGTCATCTGCCCAGAGCGTCCCGGAAAACAGGGCATCGACCTGCGCATTGCTTACCGTCTTGCGGGTTGCAATGCCCTGCGCGACCAGATCGTCCCATGTCAGCGCCTCGTCGTGATCGGGATCGGGAAAGGCAGGCGGAGTGGTCGCCAGCCCTTGCATCTTTTCGCGCGCCACGGCAAGCGCCGCGCCCATCACCGATTCATGGGCTATGCGCACGCTGGCCGTGGCCTTGGTGACCCCGTCAAGATAGACCAGCGACGACCCTGATGCGCCGTCGCCATAGGGCGTTCCCACCACGATGGAATCGGATATCGACAAACCGCCATATTGTTCGAAAAACTTGTGAAACGGCGCCTCGCCCAGCCCGGATACAAAGATCGGCTCGTTATGGGCGATCAGTTGAACATCCATGAACCGACCCTCGAGGTCCAGAACCACCAGCATGTTGATTGGCGCCCCGGAAAACCCCGGAAGCGGGGCAAGCGGTTCGGTTTCAAAGACGTATCCGGCCTCGCTCCCGCCCGAGTTCAGCAGCGCGTAGACGCCATTGTCACTCAGCCGCTCGCCCAGGGAAAAAGGCGCACGAACATAGGGTTCCAACTGTTCGCGCGACAAGGGATCAGCCGATGCGCCCGGGCTGCCCAGAACGCCGACGACAAGAACCGTGATCATCACAAGAATTGCGCGCATGGACGGAGACTATAAAGCGCAAGTGCCAAGCAATATTCGACGAAAGTCCTAGCGCGCGGCGCAATCCGTTCACATTTCCGCGCGTCACCAATCCCGGCCTGCGACCAGATACGACCAAAGCAGCATTTCCGAAAGCCGGAACCAATAGTAGCTTTTCACAAACACCATGCAGCCAAGGGAGGTCTTAATGGCTTGGAGCGCACCGAAACTCAAAGAAGTTAACTGCGGTATGGAAATCAACATGTATTCTCCATCCGAGGACGAAGGACGCGAACAGGACCGCGACCTGTTCTGACCCCCAGGACCTAGCGGAGGCCCGACGTGCATTTTCTGGTTCTAGGGGCTTCTGCGGGCGGTGGGTTGCCACAATGGAATTGTGGTTGCCGGAATTGCGAGGATGCGCGCAAAGGCGTGATCCCGCCTTCCGGCCAATCGTCGTTGGCCGTATCGGTTGACGGCGAACATTGGAGCGTTCTGAACGCATCCCCTGATATCCGCCAGCAAATGCTGGACAACGCGCAGCTGCACCCGCGCGCCCTGCGCGACACGCCGGTGCGGTCTGTGCTTTTGACCAACGGTGACATCGATCATATCGCCGGGTTGCTCAGCCTGCGTGAACAGACACCGTTTACCCTGTTTGCAACCCAAGACATCCTGGACGTGCTGTCGGAAAACCGCGTTTTCGACGCGGTGAACCGCGAAAAGGTGGGGCGCAATCCGGTTGCGCTGGATACCGATTTCGCGCTGCAAGACGGGTTGAGCGCCCGTATCTTTGCCGTTCCCGGCAAAGTCCCGCTGTTCATGGAAGGCGAGACTGTCCAAACCGATCTGATCGGCGAACAGACCGTGGGGGTTCGCCTGGCCGGCGGCGGCAAGGTGGCCTATTACGTTCCGGGGTGCGCACAGGTGACCGATGCCCTGCTGGCCCAGTTTGCAGATGCCGACCTGTTGTTCTTTGACGGAACGCTGTGGGACGATGACGAGATGATCCGCTCGGGCACCGGGATCAAGACCGGGCGTCGCATGGGTCACATCCCCGTCAGCGGCCCGGACGGGTCCATTGCCATGCTGGCCGGGGTGAATGCGGCCAAGGTCTTTATTCATATCAACAACACAAACCCGATCCTGCAACCGGGCGGACCAGAACATGCCTTTGTTCTGGACGCCGGGTGGCGCATTGCTCGGGACGGGCAGGAGATCGTGGCATGAGCCGAGAGACATTGGAGCGCCGCCTGCGCCAGATCGGCGCTGAACGCTATCACGACAAACACCCCTTTCATCACCTGTTGCACGGCGGCAAATGCAGCCCCGATCAGGTCCGGGCCTGGGTCATCAACCGCTGGGCCTATCAGGCGGCCATCCCGATGAAGGACGCGGCTTTCCTGTCGCGCTGCACCGACCCGGACATGCGGCGCGAGTGGCGATCACGGATCGAGGACCACGACGGCGGCATTGACCAGGGCGGTGGCATCCGGCGATGGCTGAAACTGGCCGAGGCCGTCGGGCTGGATCCGGACTATGTCGCGTCGGGTCGTGGCGTTCTGCCGGCGACGCAATTCGCCGTGGATGCCTATATCCATTATGTCCGCGACCGCCCCTTGTTGCAGGCCGTCGCATCATCGCTGACCGAGCTATTTGCCCCGAAGATTCACGAACAGCGCATCGAAGGGCTGCTTGAACATTACGATTTCGCCAATCCCGACAGCCTTTCGTATTTCCGCAAACGTCTGACCGAGGCCCCAAAAGACGTCGCCTTTGGGCTGAAATGGGTGCTGGATCACGCTGACAACGCGGAAAAAGAAGACATGGCCTGTGATGCCCTGATCTTCAAAACCAACGTGTTGTGGGCCCAGCTGGACGCCTTGTGGGGCGCCTATGTCGAACCGGGCCGCATTCCGCCGGGAGCATGGCGTCCGGGGGAAGGCATGCTATGACGGCTGGCCTGAAACCCGAAGATCGCCCCTATTTGCCGCGCGGGGTCCGGGTACATGCCGACAAGGTGCGTGGCCGGACGGTTTTGCTGGCCCCCGAAAAAGTTCTGGAACTGGACGAACCCGGCGTGGCCATCCTGTCGCGCGTCGATGGGCAGTCGAGCATGAACCAGATCGTAACCGACCTGGCGGCGGCATATGACGCGCCACCCGATCAAATCGAGGCCGATGTGCAGCGCTTTCTTGGCACGCTGCGCGCGCGGCTGTACCTGATGGTGCAGCAATGACCGTGCAACCGCCCATCGCGATGCTTGCCGAGCTGACGCATCGGTGCCCTCTCAGTTGCCCCTATTGCAGCAACCCGACCGAGCTGGTGCGCAAGAACGCGGAACTGGATACCGATACATGGATCAAGGCGTTCCGGCAGGCGGCCGAGCTTGGCGTCCTGCAGGTTCACCTGTCCGGGGGCGAGCCCGCAGCGCGGCGCGACCTCGAAGATTTGACCCGCGGCGCCTCGGAGGCCGGGCTTTACACCAACCTGATCACCTCGGGCATCGGCCTGACGCCGCGCCGTCTGGATCAGCTCGAAGCCGAAGGGCTGGACCATATCCAACTGTCCCTGCAAGGCACCAATGCCGCCCTGGCCGACCGGATTGGCGGCTATCGCGGTGGGTTTGACCGCAAGATGGCCGTCGCCCAAGAGATCAAGGCCCGCGGCATCCCGCTGACGCTCAACGCGGTTATGCACCGGCAAAACCTGGACGACCTGGACAGGACGATTGAAATCGCGGTCGAACTCGGGGCCCGCCGTCTTGAGGTCGCCTGTGTTCAATTCCACGGTTGGGCCCTGGGCAACCGTGCCGCGCTGCTGCCGACACGCGAGCAGACGCAGGCGGTCAAGGCCACGGTCGCCAAAGCCGTGCAGCGTTTGCAGGGAGTCCTGGCCTTTGACTTTGTACCGCCGGATTACTACGCCGATTACCCCAAGGCCTGCATGAACGGCTGGGGGTCGACCGGGTTGAACGTGACACCGGACGGAACGGTCCTGCCCTGCCACGCGGCCGAGACTATCCCGCATCTAGAGTTCCAGAGCATCCGCGACCATGCGCTGGCCGACATCTGGAACGACAGCCCTGCCTTCAACGCCTATCGCGGAACCGACTGGTTGCCCGAACCCTGTCAAAACTGCGAACGCAAAGAGATCGACTTTGGCGGCTGCCGGTGCCAGGCGCTGGCCCTTGCGGGCGACGCGGGGGCGACGGACCCGATCTGCCGGAAATCACCATTGCACGCGCAAGTGACGCGCGCGCTTTTGGATCAGCCGAACGATCGGACCGACGCTTTTTCCTATCGGGTCAACCCATGACCCACGGCCGCTACTGCAAACCACCAATCTGGCGGATCAGGTCAACAACCTGATCCACCCCTTGCCGGTGCCGCAGCGCGGTAAAGACGAATGGGCGACCGTTCCGCATTTTCTGGGCATCCCGGTCCATGACCTCAAGCGAGGCCCCGACATGCGGCGCAAGATCGGTCTTGTTGATAATCAGAACATCCGATTTGGTGATTGCCGGGCCACCTTTGCGGGGGATTTCCTCTCCGGCGGCGACGTCGATGACGTATAGCGTGAGATCGGCCAGTTCCGGGCTGAACGTCGCCGAAAGATTGTCGCCGCCGCTTTCGATCAGGACGATCTCAACATCGGGATGGCGCGTGCACATTTCGGCCACGGCGGCAAGATTGATCGATGCGTCTTCGCGGATGGCCGTATGCGGACAGCCGCCCGTTTCGACGCCGATTATGCGATCCTGTGGCAGAACCTGCAGGCGCATCAGCGCCTCTGCATCTTCCTGAGTGTAGATGTCATTGGTAATGACGCCGACCGAATGCCTGTCGCGCAGCGCCTCGGACAGGGCAGCGGTCAGGGTTGTCTTACCTGCGCCGACAGGGCCGCCAATGCCGACGCGCAGCGGGCCGTTCATATTGGTCATGTCTTGAAAATCCTTGAATATTGGGTTTCGTGCTTCATAGCACCGATATCGGACAGAAACGCGCTGGATTTCAGCCCGCCCAGCCCCGCCTGCACCGCGTCCGTCGCAATCTCGGAACACAGCGGCGTCAACGTCCGAATGATGGTCTGCCCTTCGGTCTGGCCCAGCGGCACCAGGCGCGTCGCGGCCGCCGCCAGGTTGCTCAGGAAGGCTTGCAGGAACATCTGCGCCGTCAGCTCCAGCGGCAACCCGGCCCGCTGCGCGGCACAGCCGACGGCCACCGGATAGATCAGCCCGTCCAGCGTTTGGGGCCATATCCGCGAAACCGCATCGCAAAACGCCTGACCCTGCAACTGTGTCTCGATCAGACGTTCGCGCGAGGATGCCAGAGCCCGACCGGTCGCGTCCACATGGGCCAGCGCATCGGTGTCCTGCGCCCGATAGGCACAGGCCAGCAGGATACAGTCATTCCACCCGCCCCCGTGGCGCAACACGGTTTCCACCCAGTCGCGCGTCGCGTCGGCATCAGCCACATCACCTGCGTCGATGGCCCATTCCAGCCCATGCGAATAGGCGAAGGCGCCCACCGGAAAGGCGGGCGAAAACCATTGTGCAAGGGTCAGGACATCAGTGTGCGTGGCCATGCGTGCGCCCATGCCCATAGGCCCCGCCCTCGGGCGTAAAGGGTTCGCGGACCGTGCGAACCTCAGCGCCGATCTTGATCAGCATATCGCGAATGACGTGGTCATCCTGGATCAACAGCCGGGTTGGCTCAATCTGACAGGGTGTGTGACGGTTGCCCACATGCCAGGCAATACGCGGCAGGTCCGGGGCGGTAATTTCCAGAAGGATTTCGGGCGCTGCCTTTATCTCGACCTGTTCTCCATCCTCAAGAACCAGCGCACCGCCATGGTCCAGGGATGTGGTCTGCGACAGATCCACCAGGATCTGCCTGCCGCTTTCGCAGGTCAGAACCTTGCGCCGCAGAAACCGGTCTTCGTAAGTCAGGCTCAGGTGATCTGCGGGGTCGCCATGCAGGTGATCGCAATACCTGCGCGCCGTGCTGAGGATAGCGCTCATGACAGCGCCTCCTCAGAACTGTGTGCTTGCGGTGTTAAAAGACCATCCGGTCGGCAAAAACGTGCTGCACGATCCGGTCGCGGGTCAGGCCGCGCTTGGCCAGCTCTTCGTCGCTGAGTGCGCGCAGAAACTCGATTTCCTTCGAGCGCGAGTTTGCCTCGGCAACTTTCATCATCGCAGAGAAGATGGCCTCGCCGATCGACGACAGGAACCCGCCGATAGAGATGCCGGTTTGGGTGATTTTGAGTGTATGTGCCATTCGAACCCTCGGTAACTTTGGTTACGTTGCTGCTCCCTTGTGGTTCATATTTCGACATTTTTTCCTCGCTTAGAAGGGGTTGTTTCGTCATGGCCGGATTGCGCTTGCTGCAACGCAGCGATTTTTTTCATCAGAAAAGAAAATATCGCTGCGCCATGGGCAGGACCTCGGCGGGTTGACAGATCAGGACCTCGCCATCGGCGCGTACCTCGTAGGTTTCGGGGTCGACCTCGATTTCCGGGGTCGCAGAGTTCAGGATCAGGTCCTTCTTTCCGATAGTTCGGGTGTTCGACACTGCGACCGTCTGCTTGGCCAGCCCCAACTGGCCTGCAATGCCGTTGTCTTGGGCCGCGGCGCTGACAAATGTCACGGCGGAATGTTCGACCGACCGCCCATAGGCCGCGAACATCCGACGAGAATAGACCGGCTGTGGCGTCGGGATCGACGCATTCGGGTCCCCCATCTGGGCCACGGCAATCGATCCGCCCAGCAATACCATTTCGGGCTTTACCCCGAAAAACGCAGGCGACCAAAGGACAAGGTCAGCCCTTTTGCCTTCTTCGATGCTGCCGATTTCGCCGGCGATCCCGTGCGCAATCGCCGGGTTGATGGTGTATTTCGAGATATAGCGGCGCACGCGGAAATTGTCGTTGTCACCGGCTTCGTCAGCCAGCCTGCCGCGTTGCTTTTTCATCTTGTCGGCCGTTTGCCACGTTCGGATCAGGACCTCGCCGACCCGGCCCATCGCCTGGCTGTCCGAGGCGATGATCGAAAACGCGCCTATGTCGTGCAGTATGTCCTCGGCGGCGATGGTTTCCCGCCGGATCCGGCTTTCGGCAAATGCGACATCTTCGGGGATGGACTTGTCCAGGTGGTGGCAAACCATCAGCATGTCCAGGTGTTCTTCGACCGTGTTCACCGTAAAGGGCCGCGTCGGGTTGGTTGACGAGGGCAACACGTTTTCGTCGCCGCAAATCCGTATGATATCGGGCGCGTGGCCGCCCCCTGCCCCTTCGGTGTGGAAGGCGTGGATGGTGCGCCCTTTCAGGGCGGCAACGGTGTTTTCCACAAAACCGCTTTCGTTCAGCGTGTCGGTGTGGATCATCACCTGAACGTCCATGTCATCGGCCACCGACAGGCAACAGTCGATCGCCGCCGGCGTGGTGCCCCAGTCTTCGTGCAGCTTCATCGCACAGGCGCCTGCATTGACCATTTCGACCAGCGCTGCTGGCTGGCTGGCATTGCCCTTGCCCGACAGGCCGAAATTCATTGGAAACGCATCAAGCGCCTGCATCATCCGCCCGATATGCCAGGGTCCCGGCGTACAGGTCGTGGCCAGCGTGCCATGGGCAGGCCCGGTGCCGCCGCCCAGCATGGTGGTAACACCCGAATGCAGGGCATCCTCGACCTGTTGGGGGCAGATAAAGTGAATGTGGCTGTCAAAGGCACCGGCCGTAAGAATCCGGCCTTCGCCTGCAATCGCTTCGGTTCCGGGGCCAATGATGATGTCGACACCGGGCTGCGTGTCCGGGTTTCCGGCTTTGCCGATCTTGTGAATACGCCCGTCTTTCAGGCCGACATCGGCCTTGTAGATACCCGAATGGTCGACAATCAGCGCATTGGTGATGACCGTGTCAACCGCACCTTCGGCCCGCGTGACCTGAGATTGCCCCATGCCGTCGCGGATCACCTTGCCGCCGCCGAACTTGACCTCTTCGCCATAGATCGTCAGGTCCTTTTCGACCTCGATGATCAGGTCGGTATCGGCCAACCGGACCTTGTCGCCCGTGGTCGGACCGAACATCGCGGCATAGTCGGGACGGGAAATCGAGACTGGCATGATCTAACCCTTTTCTTCCAGGGCCGGCAGATGCCCCATGACACGCTGGTTGAAACCGTAAACGATGCGCGCACCCGAAATCGGGATCAGATGCACCTCGCGCACCTGGCCCGGCTCGAACCGGACAGCGGTTCCCGCGGCGATATCAAGACGCATGCCAAGCGCGGCATCGCGGTCGAATTCAAGACGCGGGTTGGCCTCGGCGAAGTGATAATGGCTGCCGACCTGCACGGGCCGGTCACCGGTATTTGCAACCCGAAGGACGGTAACCGCCTGATCTGCATTCAGGATCAGATCACCCTCTGCGGCCATCACCTCTCCGGGGATCATTTCCGGTTCACCCCCCAAAACACGGCGGCCCCCAGAGCGGCAGCAACCGCAACCAAAACGGCGGTCAGGGTAATATCCATCCCATGCGGATGCAGATGCGCGCCGTCATGGGCCAGAACCGGGCTGGACAACAATGAGGCGACAGCGGTCAGCAGGTATTTCATCCTAAATCTCCTTCAGCGGATCGGGTTGTGTACGGTGACAAGCTTGGTTCCGTCGGGAAACGTCGCTTCGACCTGAACTTCGTGGATCATTTCGGGGATGCCCAGCATGCACTGGTCTGCGGAAACGACATGCGCCCCTGCCTCCATCAGATCGGCCACGGACCGGCCGTCGCGGGCGCCTTCCACTACCGCATCCGTAATCAGCGCGATCGCTTCGGGATGGTTCAGCCGCACACCTCGGGCCAACCTCTTGCGGGCAACCTCTGCCGCCATTGCGACCAGCAGCTTGTCTTTTTCTCGGGGGGAAAGGTTCATGTCACATCATCCAGCATCTTGGGATTTCCTGGTGGTTCAGGCACCGCAGCAGCGGCAGCAGAGTTTGCCTGAGTTCGAAACTGTCGTCGGCCAAAAGGCGGATCACCATGAGATCACGGTCAAGCAGGCTTGCCCCGCCCCTGGTCGGCAAAAGGCCGCGAACCGTGGCCAACTGACCTTCGGCCGATGCTGAGGCATAAACCGCAAGCGCCATCGCACCGGCACCGCTTGCCACGAAGGGCCGCGCCAGATGGGCGTGCAGGTCACCGTCAAAGGCGGTCACGTCCAGAAAGGCGGGTTCACCGTCGCGGCGAATTTCGACGCGGTCCGCGAACCGGATATCCGTCAGCGTTTCCCCCATGGCCGCGCGCCCGAAAACCAGCGGTTCAACCAAAAACAGTTCGGACCCGGCGGACAGGTCGACGGTCAGGCGGCGGTTCAAAGCGCTTGCGTTGAACAGAATCGTTTCCTGCGGCAACCAGTTGAGCCGCGCGCCAGCGTCCACCGTCAGGCGGTTGCGCACACGGCCCATTGGCCCTGGCCGCGCCTTGTAGACCCGCTCGCACGCTTGGGTTGTTACGGTCAGGTCACAGCCAGCGGCCACATGTACCGCCGTCCGCATTGTATCGCCGCCTGTAACCCCACCGGCTGTGTTCAACAGCACCGTATCCAGACCCCTGCCGCGTGCGCGCGGAAACAGGCATTTCAACGACCCGGATTGGCGAAACCTGTCCAGTACGGTCCTGTCACCGGCCCGCTTGGTCCCAAGGCGCACGGACCCGATCGCCCGTGGCGGCGCATTGGCGTCCCTGGAGGATATGGTCGGAAGGTCGGTAATCAGAGCCCCCTTGCAAAGCGTTTCCCGGAAATGTGTCTCACCGACGCGGAGGGGGCGCATCGTCGAGCATGATCTCCAAAGCGAAATCCAGCATAGATGCACATTTTGTGAGCATCTTCTAACTCAGACGATTAATTTTTAGGCATACCAAAAACACCGAAATCCAAACCAAAATTCCAATCCAAGCTCCGTGGCGGAACAAATTTTTGCAACCGATTGCAACAATATTGCAAACATGCATAGTGTTCTGATCATGAAGACAAACAATAACAGCACCACGTCCCGCTCCGGGGGCCCTTTCAAATGAGCGTCACCCTGAAAGATGTGGCAAACCTTGCGGGCGTTTCGCGCTCGGCCGTGTCACGCACCTTTACCGAAGGCGCGTCAGTTTCGGCCAAGACGCGCAGCAAGGTCGAGAAAGCGGCCAAAGAGCTTGGCTACAGCCCAAATGCGCTGGCATCTTCGCTGACGACAGGGCGGACCAAGCTGATTGGCCTGATCTCAAACAACTTTCACAACCCGATCTTCCTTGAGGTTTTCGATCAGTTCACCTGTGCCTTGCAGGAACGCGGGTTGCGTCCGCTGATCGTAAACCTGACCGACGAGACCGAGCCTGCGAATTCGGTCCGGATGCTGCGGCAATATTCGGTGGACGCCGCCATTGTCGCGTCTTCGACGCTGCCGCCAGGCTTTGCCAAGGCGTTCCACGACGCTGGCGTTCCGGTGGTCCACACATTTGGCCGGTCGGCGACCTCGCCCGAGGTTAACGTGGTTGGCATCGACAATATCGAATGTGGCCGCATGGCCGCCCGAGAACTGATCGCCCGCGGCTATGAGCGCCTCGGCTATTTGGGCGGCCCCAAAAGCGCCACCTCGGCGCTGGACCGGCATCATGGTTTTATAGATGAACTGCGCAAGCATCCCCGGATCGACGTGAGCGACAGCTTTGCCGAGGCATATTCATTCCAGGCCGGACGGGATGAGATGCTGCGCCTGCTGGCCGGAACCCCGGCAGAGGCATATTTTTGCGGCGACGACATCCTGTCGATCGGCGCCCTGTCGGCGCTTGCCGACCATGGGCTGAAACCCGGGCGCGATATCGGGATCATCGGACTGAATGACATGGCGATGGCACGATGGGAAAGCATTAACCTGACCACGATACACCAACCGATCACGCAAATTGTACAGGCATCCGTCGATCTGGTCGAAGCGATGCTAAAGCAAGCGCATCGCTATCCCGAAGCCCGGATATTCCCCTGCCGGGTGGTCGAGCGGGGCACCCTTCGGCCCCGCCCCTGATCACCGAAACATCGGCGGGCGCGCGTCCTGCCATTGGCCTGCGTCCTTGGCTGATGCGACGGCGGCATGGACCGCCGCAATCGACCGAACCCCGTCGGGCGCGGTCGGCAGCCCATCGCGGGTTTCGCCCTGGATGGCATCCGCCAGGTCGCAATACAGGTTGGCCACCGCCAAGGGGAAACCTTCGGGATGGGCAATGGCCACCCGCGACAGGCGCTGGGCATCGGCGTGCAAGCCCCCCTCGCCTTTTTCGATGATCTGCGTGCGGCCGCCGACCGGAGTATAGATCAGCTGGTTGGGCTGTTCCGAGGCCCAGCGAAGCCCGCCGGTCTCACCGAAAATCTGAATGTCGAACCCGTGTTGGCGCCCGATGGCAACCGACGAGGTCCACAACCGTCCGACTGTGCCTTTTTCGGTTCGGAAATTCACCATCGCGTCGTCTTCCAGAACGCGGCTGGAAATCGTCGAGGCCATGTCTGCGGACAGGGATTTCACCTCGTCATCACAGACAAAGCTTGCCATGTGCAGCGCGTGGATACCGCAATCGGCGAATTGGCCCGAAACACCCGCCATGGCCGGGTCATAACGCCAACGCACACGCGGGTTGTCGGCATCCGTCGCGTCGCCGTGGTGGCCGTGGCTGAAATTGGTCACGACCAGACGCACCTTGCCCAGCTCACCCGCGCGCACCATGGCGCGGGCCTGGCGCACCATGGGATAGGCAGAGTAGCAGTAATTGACCGCGCAGATCTTGCCCGAGGATTCTGCAACTCGAACGATCTCTTCGCCCTCTTCCACTGTCATGGTCATCGGCTTTTCGCACAGGATGTTGAACCCGGCCTCAAGAAAGGCTTTTGCGATCTCAAAATGGGTCGAGTTCGGTGTCGCGATGGTAACAAGATCGACCTTGTCGTCGCGGTCTTTTTCACCGGCCAGCATCTCTTGCCAGTCGCCATAGGCACGATCTGCCGGAATACCCAGTTGCCGGGCATAGGCGCGGCCCGCTTCGGGGCGATGATCCAATGCACCGGCCGCGAATTCGAACCTGCCATCAGCAAGCGCGCCAAGGCGATGCGCTGGCCCAATCTGGCTGCCTTCTCCGCCGCCAATCATTCCCCATTTCAGCTTTGCCATCGGTATATCTTTCTCGAAGAGGCCCCGGACCAACCGCGGGGCATAGTTGGATATCAGTCGTTCGAAACGCTTTGCCACTGGCGTGTTTCAGATGATTTCAACGCCGCAGCAAGCACGCAATTGACCGCGTGCCCATCCCGAAACGTGGGCCAGACCTGCTGGCCGGTTTCAATGGCCTGCAAGAAGTCCTTGGCCTCGATAATGATCTGATCCTGGTAACCCGTGCCGTGGCCGGGCCCCTGGCAAAACGGCTCGTAATCGGGATGCGCCGGGCCGGTCAGGATTTTGGTGAACCCGCGCGATGCCTCGGGGCCTTCGCGCCGGTACAGCCACAATGCGTTCTGATCCTCTTGATCGAAACGAATGGCGCCCTTGGTCCCGGAGACCTCGTAGGCATAGCCCATCTTTCGCCCAGTGGCCACGCGGCTGAAATACAGGTTGCCCATGACACCGCCCTGAAACCGGCACATGACCTGGGCATGATCGTCATTGGTAACATCACCGCCGGGACGGGTCCGGTGAACCGTTTCGACATCGGCCATCACCTCGGCAATCGGACCGATCAGGGCCAGCGCGCCATTGACCATATGCGGCGCCAGATCGCCAATGGTTCCGTTGGCCACCCCCTGCGTGCGCCACGTCGCCGGCGCGTCAGGGTCTGCAAGAAAGTCTTCGGTGTGTTCGCCGCGGAACCACGTGACATCGCCAATTTCGCCCTCGGCAATCAACCGGCGCGCGAACTGGCTGGCCGGTGTGCGGATATAGTTGAACCCGACCATATTGACGACACCGGCGGCCTCGGCCGCATCTACCATTGCCCGGCTGTCGGCAATCGACGCGCCAAGCGGTTTTTCACACAGCACCGGCTTGCCCAGTGCAATTGCGGCTTCGGCGATGGGGCGATGCGTGCTTTGGGGCGAGGCAATCACGATGGCTTCGACCCGGTCATCGCGGACCAGTTCCGCCCAGTCATCGGTTCCGCGCGCAAACCCATAGGCCACGCGGTAACGCTCTGCACTTTCGGCTGTGGTGGCGCAAATCATTTCAAGGCGGGGTCGCAAGCCGGTGTTGAAAACCGCGCCCACTGCGGACATGGCGACAGAATGCGCCTTGCCCATGTAACCGCCACCAATGATGCCAATTCCGATTTCAGGCATTCCTACCCCTCCCAAGATAGTGTTGCAACCGGTTGCAAAATCTGTATCGTGGGAAGGGTCGCAATGCAAGATTCAATTGACGGCTCGACAGGCTATAACGGAGGTTTCCAAACCGAAATGCGCCTTTCTCGAATTGCACGAAATCCGCGGCTTGTCGCGTTCAGTTCCCCCTCCAGACGACCGGCTGATCGGGCGCTTTGCGTCCCTGCCGCGACCGGACCCGCGACATGAGTGCGCTGATTGACGGAATCTCCGGCGGCCGTTTTGCGGTATTCGGGCGCGCAGGAATGGACATGTTCGCCGACCCGATCGGTGTCAAAAGCGAAGACGCCGAAACCTTCCGGGCCGATCTTGGTGGTTCATCCGCCAATATCTGCGCGGGGCTTGTCAAACTTGGGTGCCAGTCGTCGCTGGTGACGTCCGTGTCCGACGACGCGGTTGGCCGGTTTTGCCTGAACCGCCTGCGGCACTACGGGGTCGATACCACGTTCATCCGGATGGTCGGCGGAGAGTTTCGGACATCGCTGGCGGTTTACGAAAGCCGGATCGAGAACTTTCAGAACGTCATCTACAGAAATGGCGCGGTCGATTTCGAAGTCACCCAAGACGACATGGACAAGGTCGCGTATGACCGGTTCTCTGCCATAATCTCGGCCGGAACCGTCTTTGCCGCCGAACCATCGCGCAGCGCGACGTTCCGGGCCTTTGACAACGCCCGCGCGGCCGGATTGCCGGTGATCTTCGATATCGACTACCGCCCCTACAGCTGGCCATCGCCCGACATAGCGGCCGAGGTCCTGTCGCGCGCCGGGGAACAAAGCGACCTGATCGTCGGCAATGACGAAGAGTTCGGATTCATGGCCGGTGGCATCGAAAAGGGATTTGCCAAGGCGCAGGAGCTTGCACAAAAGCCGGGCCGCATTGTGATCTACAAGATGGGTGAAAAGGGCGCGGTCACCCTTGTCGACGGGCAGACGATCCATACCGGCATTTACCCCGTGACAGCGGTCAAGCCGAACGGCGCGGGTGACAGTTTCATGGCGGGTCTTCTTGCCTCGATCGCGGCGGGCCATGATCTGGAAACGGCCGTCATGCGGGGATCGGCCTGTGCGTCGATCGTCGTGTCCAAACCCGGCTGCGCGCCTGCAATGCCCACCACATCGGAACTGGACGCCTTTCTTGCATCCCATCCGGGAACGACAGCACCAGGTCAGGAGTAACCCATGCATATCGCCCCATTTGACAACCAAAACAGCCCGATCGTCGACGCCGATGACCCCACGGTGCCGTTGAATTATTTCAACATCGTCAAGCTGAAAAAGGGCGAAGCCTTCGAATACCAGGTGCCGGGATACGAGACCTGCATCGTGCCCGCCACAGGCACCGTCGATGTCGATATCGAAGGCGTCGCATTTGCCGGGCTGGGCAACCGGGGCGAAGACGTTTGGGACGGCGAACCCGAAGGTGTCTATGTGCCTGTTGGCGCCAAGGCTCAGATGGTCTGTGTAACCGACGCGGCAGAGGTCTTTGTCGCGGGCGCAAAATACGACAAGGTTCTGGACCCGTTCGATGTCCGGAACCATGACCTGGTTCAATACGGCAGCGACGACACGAAAACCCACCGCAAGATCAAGCACATACTCGGCCAGAAACAAAGCGACAAGGTCGGGCGCCTGCTGGTCAGCGAGCTGTATACCGTCGGACAGGGCGGATGGTCCGGCTTTCCCAGCCACAAGCATGACACCGACCGCCTGCCCGACGAAACCCGTCATGACGAGACCTATAACTTCCGGTTCAAACCCAAATGGGGATCGGGTCTGCAGATGCTGCAGCGCGAAGACAACGCCCCCGGTGACGCCTATCACATCGTCGACGGGTCGACCGTTTGCATCGACACCGGCTACCACCCCTGCTGCGTTCTGCCCGGATACGAGATGTATTATTTCACCATTCTGGGCGGGCTGAGCCAGCGGTCACTGGTTCAGTATTTCCAACCCACCCATGCCTATCAGATCGAAACGATCCCGGGCATCAAGGATATGATTGCAAAGTTCAAATGACCCTCGCCACACTCTCGGATATTCTGACCCCCGCTTATGAAAAAGGCTATGCCGTTGCCGGCCTTGTGACCCTTGGATGGGAAGACATGCGCGCCTATGTTGCCGCCGCCGAGGCAGAGAACACACCCGTGATCCTGCAGGCGGGGCCAAGCTGCCGCGAGCACACGCCCCTGCCCGTTCTGGGCAAAATGTTCCGCCACCTGGCCGAGGGGGCCTCGGTCCCTGTCGTCGCCCATCTGGACCACGGTTACACGTTCGAGGAATGCAAGCAGGCCCTTGAAAGCGGTTTCACGTCGCTGATGTTTGACGGATCGCGCAAACCGCTGCAGCAGAATATCGACGAAACGGCGGCGATTGCCGAGTTGGCGCACGCGGCCGGTATATCCTGCGAAGGTGAAATCGGGTTTGTCGGTTATTCCGGCGGCGAGAATTCGGCCGGCACCGACCCGGACGAGGCCGCGCAATTCGCCCGCGACAGCGGCGTTGACGCCATGGCAATCTCGGTCGGAAATGTGCACCTTCAGCAAAACAAGGAAGGCGGTTTGGACGAGGATCGCATCCGCCTGATCGACGCGGCCACCGATATTCCGCTGGTCATTCACGGCGGCTCTGGCGTGCCTGTGGAACAACGCGCGCGGCTGGCGCGCGAAACCTCGATTTGCAAGTTCAACATCGGCACCGAACTGCGCATGGCCTTTGGCAGCGCATTGCGCGACGCGGTAAACAGCGACCCCGACCGGTTCGACCGGGTCACGATCCTGAAGGATACGCTTGCGCCCGTCGAACAGGCCGCCCGCACCGTCCTGCGGACGTTTGGCGCGCCGCCGCAGCGCTGAAGCCGAACCCAGCCGCGCCGGGTCGGTGCCACACGGCCCCAGCGAACCGGGGCCTGCTACGGGTCTAGATTGATCCGCCTTCGACCATGAAGTTGCCGGCGCTGCACATGGCCGCGTCATCCGAGGCCAGGAACAGGACCATCCGGGCAACATAGACCGGGTCGATCGGGTCAGGCAGGCATTGCCGGTCAACCTGCTTGGCCAGCGCCTCGGGCGTCACCCAAAGCTCTTTCTGGCGGTCTGTCATGATCCAGCCGGGAACAACCGTGTTCACGCGGATGCGGTGGTCGCCCAATTCGCGCGCCATGGTTCGGGTCAAGCCGTGAACGGCCGATTTCGCCGTCGCATAAGCCGGAAACCCGGCCCCTGCTTCCCACCACGAATTGGACCCCAGGTTGATGATCGAACCGCTGCCCCGTTCAATCATTGCCGGGGCGACTGATTGAATTGCAAAGAACATATGGCGGATATTGGTGGCCATACGCTCGTCCCAATACGCGGGTGTCACCTCGCGCCAATCGTGGCGATCATCATGGGCGGCGTTGTTGACCAGAACATGGGCGCTGCCCAACTGATCGCTGAGTTGCGCGAAGGCGCCGCGCAACGCCTCGGCGTCACGCAGGTCGCATTGCGCAAAGGCATGGGTCCCGTCCAGTTCGGCCAAAAGCGCGTCCCCGGCCGCTGCGTTGATGTCGACGAACCCAACCCGCGCGCCCTGCTCGGCAAAGGCGCGGACCGTCAGCGCACCGATCCCCCCGGCCCCGCCGGTCACAAAGACAGTCTTGTCCTTCAGGCTGGGATAGCGCGCGAAACCGGTCATTTCGCATCGCGCTCCATGATCCATTCGACGGGCGGTGCGGGCACGAAACGCCACTTGCGCAGCGGTCCGGCCATGACGTTGAGGTAATACATCTCAAACCCATAAGGCGCGCCACATGGGTGATGCCCGCGCGGCACCAGAACGACATCGCCATCGGACACCGCCATGGTTTCATCGAGTTGCCCGTCATCGGTATACACACGCTGAATTCCAAACCCGTCGGCAGGGTTCAAACGGTGGTAATAGGTTTCTTCAAGATACGTGATCCGGGGATAGTCGTCTTCGTCATGCCGATGGCTGGGATAGGAAGACCAGTGGCCGGCGGGCGTGAACACCTCGGTGACCAGCAGGCTGTCTGCGTAATCCTCGTTTTCCATGGCGATGTTGTTGATAAGGCGGGTGTTCGCGCCCTTGCCACGCTCGGTCAGCGTGATGCCGTCCGGGCCGATGCGCCGGGCGCTGTGCCCGCCCATTCCGGGGGCCGAGCAGACCGCCACGACACAATCCGTTTCGGCTACCGCCTCCCAGTCGGTGCCGTTGGGCAGATAGAGACAATGAGGAGGCGTTTTCTCGAACACGTTCATCCGGTCGCCCAGAACACCCCAGTCCTGCCCGGCTCCGGTCACCTTGGCCTTGCCTTCAACCATGACCAGAATAACCTCGCGATCGCCGGTGGCCTCGGCCGCCCGGTCCCCGGCGCGCAGCCGGTAAAGGCTGAACCCGACATAGCGCCAACCGGCGCTGGTCGGGGTGATTTCATGGACCTTTCCGCGGGCTCCGAAGGGTTTTCTCAACAAGTTCGTCATTCTGTTCGCTCCTCTTTGGGTGAACCGAAACCGATCCGCCCGGTTTGTTCCTATCTGGCCGCTTGCCGCGTCTGCAGGGCAGACAGGGCCTGGGCCAGCCGTTCCGGGGACCAGCCCGAGGCCAGCGCTTCGCGCAGCATGTCAGCCTGGCTTTGGGGCGCGTTGCCGCCAATCGGGGGGTCCGTATCAAGGTTGGTGGGAAACGCGTATCCTTCGCCTATCGCCGAAATCGCCGCGTCCAGGTCCGCATCCGTCAGATCGCCGCGCTGCTTCAGCGCAAGAAGCCAGGGGTATGCGGCCTCGGACATAGCTCGCCTGTCGACCGCCTCCATCGCGCGCCCGAAAGCAGACGAGACTTGCAGCAAATTCGCCATCCGGTGAATGTCCGCGCTGGTGTTCTCGCCCGCCGAATGGAACAGCGCCGGATTGAAAAAGACCGCATCTCCCTTTTGCAGGGGGATCTGGATACAGGTGTCCTCGTAAAATGCCTGATGTGCCGGGTCATGAAACGCCAGGTATCCCGCCGGATAAAGCTGCGAAAACGGCAGCAATTTGGTCGGCCCGCTTTCCAGGGGCATGTCACAATGAGCAACAGCCCCCTGCAGCGTCAGGGCCGATGTCAGCAGATGGGCATGCGCCGGAAAGCGCGACGCGGTTTCCGCCGACTGAAACCCCAGATGGTAATCGCGATGCGCCGTTTGGGCCTTTCCTCCGGGCCGCACCTGGTTGACCTGTGCGGTCATCTGGTAATTCGGCCCCAACCAGGCCTCGCACACGGCCGCCACGGCCTTGTTCGCAAAATAAAGCGCAAATCCTTCGGGATCCGTCAGGCAATGCTTTTGCAAGGCGTTCCAGATCCGGTCATTGGCACCCGAGGCCGCAAAGTGATCGCCCTTGCCCGCACCGCCAAGGCGTTCGTCCGCTATGATCTGTCGAAATACATCACTGGCCCGGTCGATCACTGAATGATCGGCAAACGCGCCTTTCAGAGCGATGACACCGGCAGAGCGGTTCAAAACATGGCCCCATTCGGCCAACAGGTCCCGCCGCGCCCGCGGATCATCCAGCGCGGGCCGCAGGGCCTGCATATCATAGATCGGAACGTTCTTTTCGACCGCCGCGGCATATGGCACGGACGCGGCGGTCAGGTTTTGCGAAGTCAACACCTTGAATTCATCCAGATCACAGGATTTCCGGTCGAAATATCCAACAAACCCAATGTCTTGATGTACCATGACGTGCTCCTCTCTCATGGCGTCGGCGTTGATCTTCGGAAAAAGCGTGCTTAGGAAACGATCTCCAATCCGGCCTGCCCGCAGACCTCTACAATGTGCTCGTAACCCATTTTGGAATATTCGTAGGGCGGCGCCTTGGCCGGGTCCTGTTCGGCCTCGACCACGATCCAGCCATCGTAATCCATGGCCTCAAGCGCGTTGGCGACGGCCTGGAAATCGATGCACCCGTCGCCCGGCACCGTAAAGGCGCCCGCGATGACGGCATCCAGGAAGCTACGGTCGTTTTCCCGCGTGTCCTGAACCACCTCGGGGCGGATATCCTTGAAATGGACATGCTGGATACGGTCGCCCCAGCGGTTCAGCGTCGCCAGAACATCGCCGCCGCCAAACAACAGGTGGCCCGTGTCAAAGCACAACTTCAGCTCGGGGCCCGACCCTTCCATCAGCCAGTTCACGTCATCTTCGCTTTCGATGATGGTGCCCATGTGGTGATGGTAGGCCATCGGCATGCCCTGATCGGCCATCCATTTTGCCAGTTCACCCAACTTGGCCGCGTAGGCCAGCACCTCGTCCCGAGACAGTTTCGGGCGGCTGTTGACCGGCGTGCCGATCTGGCCCTGAACAGTATTCGAACACTCGGCGTAAACGATGCAAGGGCTGTTCAGCGCCACGAACTGCGCGACCTGCTCGCGCACCGCTTCACGTTCCGCGGCAAGGTCGTTGACCAAAGTCGCCCCCGAACACCAGCCACCGCACAAGGCAATCTGGTTGCTGTCGAGATAGGCCCGCAGCCCCTCGGTGTCGCCAGGCATGCGCTGACCGCGCTCGACGCCCGTATACCCGATTTCGCGGGCTTCCTTCAGCGCCTGCTCCATGGTGTAATCCGCCGTCAGGTCCGGCAGGTCATCATTTTGCCAGGCGATCGGAGAGATACCGATTTTCACGCTCATTTCGTATTTCTTTCCTTGATTGCAGCCTCATAGGCCACGCGTTTCTCGTTCACCGATGGGCGCACGCTGACTTCGGGAACAGCGACTTCCCACCAGGTTCCGCCATATTCGGTCGAGGGATAGGGATCCGTGTCGATGACAACCACATAAGGCCCCTTGATCTCGCTCCGTTTGGCCAGCGCCTCTTCCAGCTCTGCGATGTTGCTGACCTTGACCGAGGTTGCGCCCATCGAACCGGCATGCGCCGCAAAATCAATCGCCGAGGGGGTTTCGTGGTACGAATGATCCAGGAGGTTGTTGAACTCGGCCCCGCCTGTTCCCATCTGCAGGCGGTTGATGCAGCCATAGCCACGGTTGTCGGTCACAACCACGGTGAAGGACACGCCCATCATCGCGGCCGACGCCATTTCCGAGTTGGCCATCATATAGGTGCCGTCGCCGGTAAAGCAGATCACGTCGCGTTCGGGCTGGGCCATTTTGATGCCCATCGCACCGGCAATCTCATAGCCCATGCAGCTGAACCCGTATTCCATGTGATAGGCACCGGGGCGCGGCGCTTTCCACAGTTTGTGCAGCTCGGCCGGCATGGTTCCAGCCGCGCACATCACAACGGTCTCGTCATGCGCCGCACGCTGTACCGCGCCGACCACCTGCATATCGGTCGGCAATGCGTTTCCGTCAGCAGGTGCCGCGGTCAGCGTATCCACGTTGCCAAACCATTCGGACTTGAGCGTTTCGGGCACTTCGGGTGCGCGGTAGCCATCCAGCGCCGCGCCCAGTTCCGCAAGACCGACACGCGCGTCGCTTTGCAACGGCATCGCATCGTGTTTCGCGGCGTCATAGGCTGCGGTGTTCAGGCAGACCAGCTGGCGTTCGGGATTGGCAAACAGGCCCCACGATCCGGTTGTGAAATCCTGGAACCGAGTTCCGACACCAAGAACCAGATCCGCCTCGGCACATACGGTATTGGCGGGCGCGCCACCCGTGACGCCAACCGGACCCAGATTCAGGGGATGATCCCATGCCAGACAGGATTTCCCGGCCTGAGTTTCGGTCACGGGGATGTTGTGAGCCTCGGCAAAGCTTTGCAATGCGGCCGTCGCGTCCGAGTAATGCACGCCGCCACCGGCGACGATAACAGGGCGCTTGGCCGATTTCAGCGCCGCTGCCGCGCGGGCCAACTCGTCCGTGTCCGGGCGAACCCGGCGCTGATGCCAGACGCGCGGCTCGAAAAAGCTTTCGGGATAGTCATAGGCCATGGCCTGCACGTCCTGGCAGAAGGCCAGCGTTGCAGGGCCGCAATCGGCCGGGTCGGTCATGGTCCGAAAGGCGCGCGGCAGGGCCGTCAACAACTGTTCGGGGCGCGTGATCCGGTCAAAATACCGGCTGACAGGCCTGAAACAGTCATTCGCCGAGACTGTCCCGTCGCCGAAATTCTCGATCTGCTGCAAAACCGGGTCCGGTCCTCGCGTGGCAAACACGTCACCGGGCAGAAAAAGCACCGGAATTCGGTTCACATGGGCCAGCGCCGCGGCGGTTACCATGTTGGTGGCCCCCGGCCCGATGGACGAGGTCACGGCCATGGCGCGCTGACGGCCCAACTGTTTGGCATAGGCAATGGCAGAATGCGCCATGGTCTGTTCGTTGTGCCCACGGTAGGTCGGCAGGCTGTCTTTGGCGCCGTGCAAAGCCTCGCCCAGACCCGCCACGTTCCCGTGTCCGAAAATTGCCCAGACGCCGGCGATGAACGGCTCGCCGGAATCGTTCATCTGTGCCCCCAGATAGCGCACCAAAGCTTGCGCCGCGGTCAATCGGATTGTCTTGCTCATCATGATCCCTTTCAACACATGCCGCTATGGGCAATCCGTCGGGTTTCGCGTTCTCGAAGGTTCAGGCACTTGGACCCACCTGATCGGGTTTGGCCGCACGGGGCCTTGCACTGGGTGATGCACCGCCGTCCCCGGCGGTGCATCTGATTTCGGACAGCTTAGATGGTGCCGCCCAAAGACCCTTCAAGTTCTGCCATCTCCTGGCCACCGGCCATGAGGTCCTGCAGTTGCTCGGGCGTGATGTCGCCGCGCTGCGCGGTTCCCAGCGTCTTGCCGCGGTTCAGAACCGTGAACCGGTCGCCAACCGCCAGCGCGTGACGCACGTTGTGGCTGATGAAGACCACCCCGACGCCCTGGCTGCGCACCTTGTCGATCGTTGCCAGAACATTCGAAGTCTGGCGAACGCCCAAAGCCGATGTCGGTTCGTCAAGGATCAGGATCTTGGCCCCGAAATAGACCGCCCGAGCGATGGCAACTGTCTGACGTTCACCGCCGGACAACGTTCCGACCGCCTGGTCCGGACCGCGCAGGTTGATGCCCATCTTGCGCATCTCTTCCATGCAGATGTCATTGGCTGCGTCCACGTCGAACCGTTTCATCAGGCCTTTGCCCTTTGTCGGCTCGCGCCCCATGAAAAAGTTCCGGGTCACGCTCATCAGCGGGATCATGGCAAGGTCTTGGAACACCGTAGCGATCCCGGCCTCCATTGCATCTCGGGGTGTATCGAAATGCAGCGGCTTGCCCTCAAAGTAGATCTCGCCCTTGGTGGGTTTGTGAACCCCGGACATCGTCTTGATGAAGGTGGACTTGCCTGCCCCGTTATCGCCAAGCAGGCAATGGCATTCGCCGGGTTTGACGTCAAAGCTGACGCCAGCCAGGGCAATGATGTTGCCAAAGTGCTTTTCGATGTCTTTCATTTCGACAATCGGTGCCTGATCGGTGACCGCATCGCCATGATGGAACTTGGTGTCTTCGGTCATATCAGCGCTCCCCGGTTACGCGTTTGCGGATTGCGTTGTTGAACAGAACCGCGATCAGCAGCATTGCACCCAGGAATACCTGGAACCAATCCTGGTCGAAATCCGTGTAGGTCAGGCCGATCACGACCATGCCGAAAATGATGGCCCCGAAGAACGCGCCGATGGCCGATCCGTAGCCGCCTGTCAGCAGACAGCCGCCGATCACCGCGGCGATGATCGCCTCGAATTCTTTCTGGAAGCCACGGCGCGCGTCGGTCGATCCGGCGTCGATCACGGTGATGATCGCAACCAGTGCGGCGCAGCAGGCCGTCAGCATGAACAGCGATACCTTGATACGGCTGACCGGAACACCCGAGTTCGACGCGGCAGTCTTGTCGCCGCCCGAAGCAAAGATCCAGTTCCCCGCAGGTGTTCTGAGAAGTACGTAAGTGGCGACAAGGGCCAGCACGATGAACCACAGGATCTCGACCGGAACGCCCGGCACTTTCGGGGCACCGCTCTTGAAAGTGTCGATCATGCCATTGGCCGCCATCCAGGCAAACAGCCCACCGAATGCCTCGCCCGAAAAGAACGGGGCAAGCCAGTCATTCGCGACCATGTCACGCACGCCGCGCAACTGGGTCGAACCGCCCGTCGCCGCCTTGAGCCCCACCAGGGACAAACCGCGCAGGATAAACAGAAAGGCCAGCGTCACGATAAAGGACGGCAGACCCGACCGGATCACGATATTGCCGTTGATCGCGCCGACGATGGCCGCAAAAACAAATGTCATGGGGATCGCCAGGATCAGCGGCAATTGCCACGTCACCACGCAGACGCCGAAGAACAGGCCCGAGAATGCGACCATGGATCCGATGGACAGGTCGAACTCGCCACCGATCATCAACAGGGCCGCACCGATGGCAAGAATGCCCAACTGCGCCGCCGGTGTCATAAAGTTCATGACCCCCGCCAGGGTGAACATCGACTCATCTGCCGTGATGGCAAAAAAGATGAATACGAGAACCACGCCAGCCATGGCGCCAAGCTCTGGTCGTTTCATGAGCTTGGTCAGGAAAGGCTCTTTCTTGACCCTTTCGTCCCCTGCGAGTTGAGCTGAATCACTCATCGTTTCCTCCCAATGTGTCTGAGACGGCGCCCATGCGCCGCCCCTCTGGTTTGAGTTCGCGACCGAGATCAGCGAATGCCCTGTGCGGACAGTTCGATCACTTGGCCTGCCTTGTCGGCGGTGATCAGGTTCGGGCCCGAAGGAACGTTGCCGCCCGGCATCAGGCCGAATTTGGCGTGCAGGCCCATGAAGTTCACCGACAGGTAGCCCTGCAGGAACTGCTGCTGGTCGATTGCAAATGCTGCATCACCGTCAACGATGGCCTGCAGGAAGTCTGCCGACAGGTCAAAGGTCGCAACCTTGACGTCACGGCCCGACGCTTTGGCAGCAGCTACCGCCGGCTCACCGGCTGTGCTTGCACCCAGCGCCATAACGGTGTCGATGCCTTCGTCTGCAGCCAGGGCCGCCGCAACTTTGGACTCGATTTCCGCCGGATCGTTGGTTGTGGGCAGGACTGCTACATTGCCACCGAAGCCTTCAGCAAAACCCGAGCACCGCAGGTCCAGCGACACGTTGCCGACTTCCTGGTTCACACAGATGGCGCTTGTTCCGCCCATCGAGGCCAGCGCTTCACCCGCGGCCTTGCCTGCGTCAAACTCGTCCTGACCGACGTGCAGCAATGCACCCAGCCCTTTGGATACGTCCGAGCCCGAGTTGATCGAGATAACCGGAATACCGGCTGCAACGGCGCGTTCGATTGACGGGCCAAGCGCATCCGCATCAGGGATCGAAACGATCAGACCATCGGGTTCCTGGTTCACGGCTGCGTCGATCAGCTGCGACATGGCGACCATGTCGAAGGTTTCCGGTGCGCGATAGTCAACGTTCACGCCCACATCCTTGCCGGCCTGCTCAACACCGTTTTTGACGACGCTCCAGAACGGGTCGTTGGCCTGACCGTGCGAAACAACGATGATTTCCTGAGCGAAGGCGGGTGTTGCCAGAGCCAGGGCCCCTGCAGCCAGTGCCCCTTTGATGAATTTGTTCATTTGGTTTCCTCCCATTGGAACAATTCTATTGTCTGACGGGGTCTCTGCCCCGGCGATTCGATAAAGCCGAATCTCTGCTACCCTGTTGGTCAGGGTCCCCTCAGTTTCCCTATATCGATTCATTTTGCAACCGGTTTCAAAAAATTCTTTCAAGCGCATCGGTCTTTGGCCCGGACTGGGCGCCATTGGGATTGCAGCCATGGCATGCATCGCGACCACGGTCGATTCCGCCGCGCCAGCAACGGCGATGAGTATCGCGCGCCACATGAAAACGCCGATGTTGTTTTTGGGCATCGCCAAGCGACGTACAGCCCGTTCAACATGTTGACCTTGCTTAATAAGTAGCGCCGAGGCCATTTTCGCGCACAATATTTCCAAGTCCGCAGAACTCTTCGTCATCGTCTGGGTGTGTGCGCGCCAATTTGCAGGGGTGAAACCCGCCCCCAACGGCGGCATTTTCCGGCGCCAAATGTTGCTTTGCAGGCGATCCATTGCCCCGGTGCAACAAAGGAAATAGGTGCGACGTGGCCCCAAATTGACCGGGGTCCTTGGCCAATTCTGCACCCCACAACGGCAAAAAGTGAGCGTCATTTTGCAACCGGTTGCACGCCTTGTTCAATGGCGCGAATCGGGATTCGCACGCCAAAAAGTTTCGGCCAGCTCGCAAAAGAAGGGCGTCGACCATCACTGATCGACGCCCCGTTCACAGCGTTCGGCCCCACGTTGTGGGTCAGACAAATCTGTTGACGTGGTTTTCCAGCATCTCCTGCCGGCCAGACCGCGGAGATGGATTGATGTCTTCGGCCAGAACACGGGTCGCAATTTCATCCAGGTCGGAATTCAGCATCGCCTGTGCGCGGGGCGTTTCCCAATCGGCATACCGCGTGACCAGCGCCTCTTCCAACCCGCCGTCCTCCAGCATGGCTGCGGCGGCCTTCAAACCCCTGGCGCAAATGTCCATGCCACCGACATGAGCGGCAACAAGGTCCTGAGGATCAATGGATTGGCGCCGGATCTTCGCGTCGAAATTGGTGCCGCCCGAGGTAAAGCCGCCCGATTTCAGGATATAGTAAAAGGCCAAGGCCACTTCGGGCGTATTGTTGGGAAACTGATCCGTGTCCCATCCCGACTGATAATCATTGCGGTTCATGTCGATCGACCCCAGCATGCCCTCGGCGGCGGCAACGGCGATTTCATGTTCGAAACTATGCCCGGCCAGGATCGCATGGCCCTGTTCGAGGTTCAGCTTGACCTCATTTTCCAGCCCGTATTTGCGAAGGAACCCGATGCAGGTGGCGGCGTCATAGTCATATTGATGTTTCGACGGCTCCTGCGGCTTGGGCTCGACCAGAATGGCGCCCTTGAACCCGATCTTGTGCTTATAGTCGACAACCATGGACAGGAACCGGCCCATATGGTCCATCTCGGCGTTCAGGTTGGTGTTCAGAAGTGTTTCATACCCTTCGCGCCCGCCCCACAGAACATAATTCTCGCCCCCCAGCTTGTGGGTTGCATCCATGCATGACTTGACCGTCGCGGCGGCAAAGGCAAACACATCCGGATCGGGGTTGGTGCTGGCCCCGGACATCCACCGACGATGGCTGAACATGTTAGCCGTGCCCCACAGCAGCGCGGTTCCCGTCACCTGCATTTTCTCGCCGATATAATCGGTGATCTCATTCAGTGTCCGCAGGTTGTCGGCAAAATTCCCCTGCTCGGGGCGAATGTCGACGTCATGCCAGCAAAAATACGGCTGACCGAGTATTTCGAAAAGTTCGAACGCGATATCCGCCTTGATGCGGGCCCGTCCCATGTCATCCTGCGGATGCCAGGGGCGCTCAAAGGTCGAACCGCCAAAAGGATCGCCGCCTTCCCAGGCGAAAGAATGCCACCAGGCGACGGCAAAGCGCAGATGCTCTTCCATACGCCGACCCAGGACGATCTCATCCGGGTCATAATGCCGGAACGCCAGCGGATTGGTGCTGTCGCTGCCTTCGTACCGGACCTTTTCGATCCCTTCGAAAAAACCGCTGCTCACGTGTTCTTCTCCTTTAGCTGATCCGGTGTCTTGCCAAGGATGATCATCGACAAAAGATCGTCATCCGTGACGTCGGCGATATCGACCGTTCCGACAAGCTGGCCGTTCTTCATCACCGACGCCCGGTCACACAGTTCCATGACGGCGTGAACGTCGTGATCAATCAGGAATATTCCGATGCCCTGCGCCTTGAGTTTCTGGATCAGGTCCGCGACCATCTGGGTTTCGTGCGGACCCAGCGCAGCCGTTGGTTCGTCCATAATCAGAATCCGCGCGTTGAAGTACACCGCGCGAGCAATTGCCACCGATTGCCGCTGCCCCCCGGACAAGGCCGATACCGGGTCGTTGAACTTTTGAAAGTTCGGGTTGAGCTGCGCCATGATCTTGCGGCACTCGGCCTCCATCGCGGCGTCGTTGACCAGGCCAAACGGCGTGATCACTTCGCGCCCCAGAAACAGGTTCGACGTTGCATCCAGATTATCGGCCAGCGCCAGCGTCTGGTAGATGGTTTCGATGTTGTTGGCGCGGGCATCCCGCGGGTTGGTGATCTCGACCGGCGTGCCGTTGATGCGGATTTCACCCTGGTCCATCTGGTAGGCCCCCGACAGAACCTTGATCAGCGTGGACTTCCCTGCCCCGTTATGCCCCAGCAGGCCGACGACCTCGCCCGGATAAAGATCGACCGATACGTGATCCACGGCCTTGATGCCGCCGAACGAGATCGAGATGTCGCGCATTTCGACCAGGGGCGGCTGACCTGATCCACGACCCGACGGCAACGCGGCGTCTTGTGCGTTCTTGGACTGCATCATTTTGCCCCCAGTCGTTTGCGATAGACGATGTCGATATAGACCGCCAGAACCAGAACGCTGCCCACGACGATGTTCTGGAACGGCGCGTCCACACCGACCATGGCCATGCCCGATTGCAGCGCCTGCATGATCAACGCGCCAAGGATTGCGCCATAAATCGTGCCGATCCCGCCCGACAATGCGGTCCCGCCGATGACGGCCGCGGCGATGACGCGCAGTTCATCAAGCGTCCCGATGTCATTGGAATGGTTCGCCAAACGGGCCGAGGCCACAACGGCGGACAGCGCGCACAGGAACCCCATCAGGGCAAAGATCTTGACGGTCAAAAGACGGGTATTGATCCCCGAAAGCTCGGCCGCGTCCGGGTTGCCGCCGGTGGCAAAGACATAGCGGCCAAACCGCGTCTTGCGGGCCACAACCGTCAGCGTCACCGCGACGATGATCAGGATCAGGACCGAGATCGGAAGACCGTATCCCACGACCAGGCCCTCGGGCATTGTCTGTCCGGCGGCTTCAAACATGCGCTGCAGTTTGCGCGTCGGAATGGCATAGCTGTTCAGGATATAGACATATCCCAGGATCGCGCAGGCAATCACGCAGGCCAGTGTTGTCTCGGCCCAGGCCGGCTTGACCGGAAAGCCATGTGCCGCCTTGGCGCGACGGGCGCTCCACAAGGCCCAGATCGCAATTGCCGTGGCAAACAGCCCGATCATCCAGCTTGCGGTTGTGCCCAGGGTTCCGTTGGTGCCCCCGAACATCAGAAAGTTGCTGTCCAGCGGGCCGATTGTCTGGCCGCTGGTCAGGTACCAGGCGACGTTGCGCCAGACCAGGAAACCGCCCAGCGTCACGATAAAGGCGGGAATTGTCAGGTAGCCGACCATCCAGCCGTGAAACGCACCGATCAGCGTGCCCACCGCCAGTCCCACGACAAGGGTAATCGCCCAGGTGGCCGGATTGTTCAGGCCAAGGCCAAACATATGCGGCAGCAATTCGGTCTGGGTCATGGCCATGACCGCCGATGTGGTGGCCAGCAAGGCACCAACCGACAGGTCGATATGGCGGGTCACGATAATGAACACCATTCCGCAGGCCATGATCGCAACCGAAACCGTCTGGATCGACAGGTTGAACAGGTTTCGCGCAGTCAGGAACCGGCCATCGGTAACGATGTTGAACCCAATGCACAGGATTAAAAAGGCGCCGATCATGCCAAGAAGCCGCATATCCAGTTCCAGTTGCTGAAACAGGCCGCGTTTGACTTTCTGAGGTATCGGCTGAGATGAAGTGTCGGTCATTTCCGCGCTTCCATAGTCAGCTTGTGGCCCCGACCCGCGCTGCAGGCGGATCGGGGTATATCGGGTTAGTTACACGGCGCGGGGCCGTTTTCGACGCCCTGGCACAGGTCCTCAAGCGGGATCCATCCGGCATCGACAACAACCGAAAGATTGTCGCGGGTGATCGGAACGGGCGCAAGGAAGACCGAGTTCATTTCGGTACCCCCCGGCGAGGTCCAGCTGACAACGCCGTCCACGTCAGACGGGCTGGTCCCGTTGCTCAGCGCCACGGCGATCTCGCCTGCCGCCTTGCCCAGTTCGCGGGCATCCTTCCAGACCGAAACGGTCTGGGTTCCCAGCGCCACCCGGTTCAGCGCGGCATGATCGCCATCCTGTCCCGAAACCGGGATGCCTTCCATACCCTGCGCGGTCAGCGCGGCGACGACCCCACCGGCGGTGCCGTCATTCGAGGCGATCACGGCGTCAACATTGTTTTCGTTGGCGGTCAGGATCTGCTCCATGTTGCGCTGCGCGTTTGCGGGCAACCAGCCATCGGTATAGGCCTCGCCCACGATCACGACATCGCCGCTGTCAACAGCCGCCTGGATGATCTCTTGCTGGCCGCCGCGCAGGAAATCCGCGTTCGGATCCGTCGGAGACCCCTTGATCATGACATAGTTGCCCTTGGGCATTGCCCCGAAAACGGCCCGCGCCTGCATCCGCCCCACTTCGACATTGTCAAAGGTCAGGTAAAAGGCCCGGTCGTCTTCGATCAGACGATCATAGGCGATTACCGGAATGCCCTCGTCCGCCGCGGCCTGAACCGCCGGGCCGATCGCCTGTGCATCCTGCGCCAAGATGATCAGGGCATCAACGCCCTGCGCGATCAGGCTTTCGATATCCGCAAGCTGTTTGGCCGATGACGATTGCGCATCGGCTGAAATATAGTCCGCACCGCCCGCTTCCAAAGCGGATTTGATTGCGGCCTCGTCGGTCTTCCAGCGTTCTTCCTGAAAATTTGACCAGCTGACACCCACCGTCGGGTCGGCAAAGGCCGTTGTCCCCAACAATGCAACCACAGCAGACAAGCTGAGTAAGCCCTTCATGATTTCCTCCCATTTATCCGAGCCATCGCAATTCGATTCGTGGCCCTGATCAAAGGTGATAGCATATTTATTTCAGTCGGTAAAATATTTACTCTACCAGAACCGCACAAAAAGAAATATGCTGCCAGTCACGGCAGAGTCGCGGGGTTAAAATGCTGAAACGAAACGTTTCTTCAATTTCACTGGATCAACGCGAGGTAACGCGCCTGCGGGTGCTGGAGCATATCCGGGCCAAGGGGGCGATCTCGCGGATCGACATAGCGTCTGAATTGCAAACCAGCCCGGCAACGGTGACCGCCGCCACGGCCGACCTGATTTCGGCCGGGATGATCAAGGAAACCGAAAGCGACGGGGCCGCCCGCGCCAGCAAACGCGGCAGGCCCAGGGTCCTGCTGCAATTGAACGGCAACTTCAGCCTGGTGGCGGGGCTCAAGGTTGCGCGCCACCAGATATCGGTGCTTCTGGTCGATTTTGCCGGGGCCGAAATCACCTCATTTGAACATCCGCTGACCGATCCCTGCATGGACCCCCATACCTTTACCAAGGCTGTGCGCAAATCGGTCGAAGGCGCCTGTGCCTCGATCGGCCGGTCCATTGATGACATGGCCGGTATCTCGATCGGGATCGCCGGGCTGGTGGATGCGGAACGGAACTTTGTTCACTGGTCCTCGTCCCTGACGGATCGGAACGTGGATTTCGGGCCTCTGTTGTCGGACCACCTGCCCTGCTCGGCCTTTGTCGAAAACGACACCAACCTTGTCGCCAAGGCCGAGCAACTGTTCGGGCTGGGGAAAGAGCTGAAGAACTTTTTGGTCATCACGGTTGAACACGGCGTGGGCATGGGTATCGTCCTTGACGGAAAACTGCATCGCGGCGAACGCGGGTGTGGTGCCGAGTTCGGCCATACCAAGGTTCAGTTGGAAGGTGCGCTGTGCCAGTGCGGTCAGCGTGGTTGTCTTGAGGCTTATGTCGGGGATTATGCCCTGATCCGCGAGGCCAACATTGCCGGACACGGAAACGAGGTACAGTCAGTCGCGGATGTCTATGCCAATGCAAAATCCGGCGATGCCCGGTCAGTTTCGGTTCTGGACCGCGCGGGCAAGATGTTTGCGATGGGGGTTTCGAACCTGATCAACCTGTTCGACCCCGAGTTGATCATTCTGTCGGGCGCTCAGATGAAGTTCGACTATTTGTCCTCGCCCGAGGTCATGACCCGCATCCGCCAGGGCGTGGCCGATGTCGATGCCCCGCTTCCCGAGATCACGGTCCATCACTGGGGCGACGCCTTGTTTACCAAGGGGGCTGCCGCATACGGGATCGAACAAGTGTCGATCCTGAAGGTCAAGGAACTGGCGAGCCATGCGGATTGAAGTCGCGGCGTTCATCCTGACCGCTTCGGTCGCACAGGCAGGGACCGTGACGCCGGACTTCGCGACCGTCCCGGTGCCGCCCCATGTTTATGACGGCGGGTGGGAGCATTTCGTGGGCGGCGGCGTGGCCGTGTTTGACTGCAACGGCGATGCCCTGCCCGACGCCTATGTGGCCGGTGGATCGAACCCGGCCCAGCTGTTCGTGAACACCTCGTCCCAAACCCTGTCGTTTCACGCGCAAACGCCGCCTGTGCTGGCCCTGGATCATGTCACCGGTGCGTACCCCATCGATATTGACAGCGACGGGCTGATGGACCTGGCCATCCTGCGCGTGGGCCCCGACATCCTGATGCGCGGGCAGCCTGACTGCGCATTCGTACCGTTTGAAGGGATCGGGTTTCAATCGGGTGACCACTGGACCACCGGTTTTTCTGCCACATGGGAAAAGGGCCAGACCCTGCCGACGCTGGCCTTTGGCACCTATGTGGACCGCGCGGCCCCGGACGGGCCATTCGAGGCCTGCGACGCGACGCTCCTGTATCGTCCAAACGGCGGCACCTACGGGGCAGCGCGGCACTTGCGGCCCGGATACTGCGCGCTGTCGCTGTTGTTTTCCGACTGGGCACGCACGGGCCGGGCCGACCTGCGGGTCAGCAATGACCGGCACTACTATGTCCGAGACGGTCAGGAACAGCTTTGGGCGATGGAGCCCGATCCGCGCCTTTACACGGCAAAGGAAGGTTGGCAGCCCTACGCGATCTGGGGCATGGGCATCGCGTCCCGCGACCTGACCGGAGACGGGTTCCCCGAGGTTTACCTGACCTCGATGGGGGATCAGAAATTCCAGGTCTTTGAACCCGCATCAGGCGGGCCGACATGGCGGGACGCAACATACGAGCGCGGAACCACCGCGCACCGGCCGCATTCGGGCCCGGATGGGCGGCCCTCGACCGGGTGGCACGCGCAATTCGGCGACGTGAACAACGACGGTCGCGACGACATCTTTGTGGCCAAAGGCAATGTCGAACAAATGCCCGACGCCGCGATGGACGACCCCAACACCCTGTTGGTGCAGGGCCCCGATGGCCGGTTCACGGAAACCGCCCGGGTCGCAGGCGTTGGGTCAATGGCCAAATCGCGCGGCGGCGCGCTGGCCGATCTCGACAATGACGGTCGCCTGGACCTGATCGTGGTTAATCGCGGCGCGCCGATGGAGGTGTTTCAGAACCTGACGGCGGGCGGAAACTGGACCCTTGTCGCGGTCTCGCAGGACCGCCCCAACCGCCAGGCCGCCGGAGCCTTTATCGAGTTGTCATCGCCCACAGGCCAACATGTGCGCGAAATCACGATCGGCGGGGGGCATGCCAGCGGGATTGCAGGCTATCACCACTTTGGGTTGGCGGGGTCAGACCCGGTGCGGGTTCGCGTGATCTGGCCCGATGGCAGGACTTCGGACTGGATCGAAAGCGAACCGAATCGGATCATCGAACTCAGCCGCTGATTACCTGTCCACCGGCAGGCCGCTGGGAACCGCGTCCGGTACGCCCAGGCGTTCGGCGGGGTCTTCCAGACTGTGAAGAAAGGCAATCAGCGCCGCGATATCGGCATCGCTCAGAACGGGTCCTGACAGCTCATTTGCCTGCGCGATGGCGGCCACGGCATTCGGGTCGGACAGAACCCGCGCATCGTCTGCCCCTGGAAAGACCGGCAACATGGCCTGGTCCAGCCGATAGGCGCGCAGCGACGCGTCCGGGTCAAGGTGGTGACGAATGACGCCTTCCAGCGCGGCAAAGGCCCCGCTATGCCCATAGGGTGCCGTCAGGGTCACATTCCGCAGCGACGGCGTGCGAAAGGCAAAAGCGTCCTGTGCGCGCCCGGTGACCCGCAAACGCCCGTCATCGCGGGCGTGGTTTTCAAACCGCGCCGCCTTGCCCGGCCCGATCTGCGGCATCGCGATTGCGTGAAACCTGTGATCGGTCTGAAACCAGCCAGCGTGGCAGCCTGCACATGCGGCCTTGCCGTAAAACAGATCCAGCCCGCGCAGCGCGTCCTGCGACAGGGTGATCTCACCGCGCATTGCCCTGTCGAACGGGCTGTCATCCGCGCGCCATTCAAACGCGATGAAGTCTGCTATGACATTGGCAATCATGGCAAAATCCAGCGCCTGACCCGGTGCGAGCTTTTCGAAACCTTCGGCATATGCCGGGATGGCCGCAACCCGCGCGGCAATCAGGTCCCACGCCCCACCCGGCTGAGATATCAGGCCAAGGCGCACCGCCTGGCTTACGTCGTTCTCGGAATAGTGACCCGCCATTTCATCCGGCGACAACACCGGAAACATCGCTTGCGCAGCAAGGGCCGAGTCAAATCCGGGCAGCATATGCGCGCCAAGCGGCGTTCGTATCCCGTTTGGCTGCGTCGGGTCATCGCCCAGCCGGCCATCGTGAAAAAACGTCGTGAATTCCTGCGCCCCCAGGTTCCACAGCGCTGGTGAGTTGCGCGGAATGCGCTGCTCGGGCGGGTTGTCCGGGTCCAGAGCGCGGTCAGGGCCAAGACCCACCCCGCCCTCGCCGATCCCCAGCGAAACCCCGTCCGAGGTTCCGTGATCGGGATGGTGACATGTGGCGCAGCTGATATTGCGGTTGCCCGACAGGATCGGATCGTAAAACAAAAGCTGCCCCAGGTGCACGCTGTGCATGTCCGGCGGGTCGAATTGCGGCCTTGGCCCAAGGTCCTGCGCCAGCGCGCCCTGCCCCGTCAGGACCAAAGCGCTGGCCGCAATCGCTGTCCGCACCGTTTGCATCAGCCGACCCCTGCGATTTCCAGCGTCAGCATCTGCTTGTATGGCTGGTCGGGCGTATAGATGACGGACGGAAACTCGGGCGTATTGACCGCGTTCGTGTATCCGGCCGGTTCGATACACAGCCCCGCCCCGGCCCCGAATGGGGCGCCAAGATGCGCCCCCGTATACACCTGCGTGCCCGGCTGGTCGGACCTGACGGACATGGCGATACCGGACGGGGCCAGCAACTCGGCAACAGGTGTGGTCCATTCCCGCGCGGGCGCGAACAGAAAGTAATCATCCAGCGCGCGCCTGGCTGCGCTGATCTTGCGCAATCGCGTGAAATCCAGCCCCTCATCCGCCGCCGACAGCCTGCGCCCCGTCGGAATACCCTCTGCATCCGCTTCAAGAACCTCTGCCGCGGCCAGCCGCAGGCAGGTTTCACCAATCCCGGATGTCTGTCCCAGAGTATAGTAATTGTGCTGCGCAAGACTGATCGGCGCCGGGCGGTCCGGAATGGCCGAGATCGCATAGGTCAGCCGCCGTTGACGCAAGCTTACCCTGATCTCAAACGCCACTTCGGCAGGAAACCCACCCTCGCCTAGTCTGGACGTATAGGTCAGGACAGCGTCACGGTCCGTTTCCTGTGCGATGGTCCAGTCACAATGGCCCAGGCCCGCCGCGCCACCATGCAGCGTATGCGCCCCCGCATTCCGGTCCAGATCATAGCGCTCGCCGCCAAGGTCAAACGTGGCGCCGCGTATACGATTGGCAACCGGGCCAACGATCGCGCCCATGCTGAATGTGTCTTGCAGGTACTGGCGCGGGTCACGGTATCCAAGGATCAACGGTATCTCACCCAACCGCCATGCCATCGTACGCGCGCCATAACTCAGCACATCCAGACGCATGTCGCCATCCGCCAGGGTTACTTGTTCAACTTTACCACTCAAACTATTGTTATTCATTTTCTTTTCACCGCCGAAGACAAAGCGCGATGATACCCCCGGAACTGTTCATACCGATCATCATAGGCCGCGAACAAATCGGCGCGCGGGCTGATCGTTTCCACGATTTCCGGGGCAGTCATCACATCCTGCGCATTTGCCCCCGTCGCCGCGCATATGGCCAGGCGGGCCGCGCCGACCGCCGCGCCCAGCTCACCGCCACCCGGCAAGGCCAAAGGCAGCTTCAACACGGTTGCCAACCGCTCCAACCAGGGGCGAGACCTTGCGCCCCCCCCAACCGCCAGCAGCGTTCCGGCCTCGGTTCCGGTTTCGCGCAGCGCCTCAAGGCAATCCCGCATGGCGAAGGCGACCCCATCCATGACCGCCATGGTCAGATCGGCCTGGTCGGTCGAAATGTCGACCCCAAGCAACGCGCCCCGAATATCGGCATCGTTATGCGGCGTTCTCTCGCCCGAGAGGTAGGGCAGAAAAGTAACATCCGCCGGGCCCTCCAGTTGGTCAGGCACTGCCTGGGCCAGCGCGGCGGCTGGCTGTCCAAGGGTTTTGGACAGCCAGTTTAGGCTGTTTGTGGCCGACAGGATAACCCCCATCTGTATCCAGCGGTCGGGAACGGCATGGCAGAAACAATGCACCGCCGTTTCCGGCGCGGGCGCATAGCGGTCCTTGGCCACAAGCAAAACGCCCGACGTGCCGAGCGACAAAAACCCCTCGCCCTCGTTCACACTGCCGACACCACAGGCTGCGGCGGCATTGTCGCCGCCACCGCCCGCAACCACGATACGGCCATTCAGCCCCCATTCGCGCTGCAGGTCGGACCTGAGTTGCCCGCCAGCGGCACTGCCTTCGACCAGGTCCGGCATCTGGCCATGCTCCATATGGCTCAGATCCAGCGCGGTCTGCGACCAGCGCCGGGCGCCGGTATCCAACCATGATGTGCCCGCGCTGTCTGACATCTCGCCGATATAGTCCCCGGTCAGCCAGAACCTGAGATAGTCTTTTGGCAGCAGGACCTTGGCAATTCTGGCATAGACCCCCGGTTCATTCAGACGCAGCCATTCAAGCTTGGGCGCCGTGAACCCCGGAAAGACGATATTGCCCGAAATCGCACGCATTTCCGGCATCGCGTCCAACGCTGCGGCCTCGACCGCCGATCTGGTATCGTTCCACATGATACAGGGCCTGAGAACCGCGCCATCGGCATCCAGAACCGTTGCCCCGTGCATGTGCCCGCTTAGCCCGATGCCCCGCAGCTGCGCAAACGCAGCACCATGCGCGGCCTTGAGGGCCGCAACAACCTGACCGCAGGCGGCGATCCAGTCCGCGGGGTTCTGTTCGGACCATCCCGGATGCGGCATCTGGGTCGCGACGGCGGCCTCGGCATCGCCGACAACAACGCCGCCCTCGTCCACCAGAATGCCGCGCAGACCTGACGTGCCCAAATCCAGCCCGAGATACATCCCAAACTCCCCCCATTTTATTTTAGTTGGTAAAATTAATTGGACGCCGGGTTATGTCAAGCGTGGAGTTCCGGCCGAACCCGCCGATCTGCGACCATGGGGAAACCGACCCGGTCCTATTCAGGCACATGGCGAACGACGTGATCGCCCTCGATATCGCCCAGCGCCTGGAACAGAGCGTTGGAATTGGCGACACCGAATTTCTTGAGCAGCTTGGCCCGGTACACCTCGACCGTGCGGTACGAGATATCCAGCTTGAGCGCGATTTCCTTGCTGGTCAGCCCATCGGCAAGATAGGAAACGATCTCGCGTTCGCGGCGGGTCAGGTCGCGATAGGGCCGGATTTCGGACAGGTCGGCAAAGCTCCAGACCGCGCGGCGCAGCGGTTGATCCGGCGTAAAGGAATGCCCCCTGACCCGGCACCAGAACAGGCTGCCGTCCTTTCGGGCCATGATCCGTTCATCCCAATAGGTATTGGTTTCCCGCAACCGTTTGACCCCGCGGTCCCGGACATTTGTGAATTCTTCATCCGTCGGGTAAAGGATTGAAAAAACCTGATTTTTCAAGTCATCCACGCCATATCCGAACATCTCGGCGAAGGCGATGTTGTAATCGCGGATCACCCGGCTTTCGGTAACGACCAATCCGACCGGCGCATATGTGAACGCCAGTTCCGCGAACTGTCCGCTTCCAAAGCAGTCATCGATACGTGTTTCCACAATATTGCGTGCTCCGGCGCCGTTTGAAACCATTGTGATCGAAGAGTTACTCAAAAGGAACGGCCTGCGCAACGGATGCCGGGCCACGACAAATGAGGGAGGAAAGAATGAACCCACTGGTGAAACTGGTTGGTGCGGCAGGGATTGCCGTGTCACTGGCCGGGGCTGCATATGCGCAAGACCCGGTCAAGATCGCGCTGGTCCACGGAATTTCCGGGCACAGCTTCGAGGTGTTCTCGAAACAGGCCCAAACGGGGTTCGAGCTGGGCATCGAATATGCGACGGACGGGACCGGCATGGTCAAAGGCGTCCCGATCGAGATCATTCACAAGGACACCCAGTTCAAGCCGGATGTCGCCCGCGCGGTTCTGGCCGAAGCCTATGGCGATGACGAAGTCCTGCTGGCCGTTGGCGCAACCTCGTCCGGCGTAACCAAGGGGCTGCTGCCGATCGCCGAGGAATATGAAAAGATCCTGCTGGTGGAACCGGCGGTTGCCGACAGCCTGACCGGCCCCGACGGCAACCGGTACGTCTTCAAGACCTCGCGCAACTCGTCCATGGACATGCAGGCGCAGGCCCTGGCGCTGAACCCGGATGAAAACCTTTATGTTGCGACCCTGGCCGAAGATTATGCGTTTGGCCGCGACGGCATCAGCGCCTTCAAGGCCGCGCTGGACGGCTCGGGCGCGACGGTTGTGACCGAGGAATACATCCCCCAGGGCACCACGGATTTCACCGCTGCCACCGAACGGATGTTCAACGCGCTGAAAGACAAGGAAGGCCGCAAGGTCATTTTGATCTATGTTGCAGGCGGCGGCGACCCGATGGGCAAGATCCAGGCCATGCAACCTGACCGTTTTGGCATCGAGATCTCGACAGGCGGGCATATCCTGCCGGTCCTGCCGACCTACAAGCAGGTTCCGGGCATGGAGGGCGCGATATACTACTATTACGAAAGCCCCAAGAACGAGATCAACGACTGGCTGGTCACAACCCATCTGGACCGCTTTGACAGCCCCCCCGATTTCTTTACCGCAGGCGGAATGGCCGCAGCATTGGCGGTGGTCAAGGCGCTGGAAACGGCCGAGGAATGGGAAACCGAAGCCCTGATCGAGGCGATGGAAGGCATGAGCTGGGAAACCCCGAAGGGCACGATGAGTTTCCGCCCCGAGGATCACCAGGCGTTGCAATCCATGTATCACTTCAAAATCCGCGTGGATGACGATGTGGATTGGGCCATTCCCGAACTGGTGCGCGAAATCACGGCGGATGAAATGGACATCCCGCTGGGCCGCTCGAACTAAGTTTGCTCTGCCCCGGCCTGATTGCGGGCCGGGGCTTGCCCAAACAGGTGCTATCGATGTCGCAACCTTCTCTTGTCACGCGGGACCTGACGATCCGGTTTGGTGGGCACGTCGCCGTGAACGCCGTCAGCTGCGCGTTCAACCCCGGCGAGCTTACCGTAATTGTCGGACCAAACGGCGCCGGAAAGACCACGTATTTCAACCTGATTTCCGGGCAGCTGATGCCCAGTGCGGGTCAGGTCATCAAGGATGGCGTCGACATGTCGGCGATGCCGCCGTCAAAACGGGCGCATCACGGCATCGGGCGCGCCTTTCAACTGACCAATCTCTTCCCCCAGCTGAGCGTGCTGGAAAACATCCGCCTGGCGGTTCAGGCCCGGTCCGGCGAAGGGTGGCGGTTTCTGACGCGCACGCAATCCCTGACCGAGCTTGCAGCCAGGGCCGAACGCTACCTTGAGGCGACCAAGCTGAGTTCTGTCGCGCACCTTCCGGCCGCGGCCCTGTCGCACGGGGATCAGCGCAAGCTTGAGGTGGCGCTTCTTATGGCGATGGAGCCGGACATCTACATGTTCGACGAACCAACAGCAGGCATGTCGCTGGACCACGCGCCCGACGTGCTGGACCTGATTGCCGAGATCAAACATGACCAGACCAAGACCATCCTGCTGGTGGAACACAAGATGGACGTCGTTCGCACGCTGGCCGATCGCATCATCGTTTTGCACAACGGAGAGCTGCTGGCCGATGGCGCCCCCGACGAGGTGATGTCCAGCCAGATCGTCCGCGATGTCTATCTAGGAAAATCGGCGGAGCCCGCATGACCCTTTTGTCCCTGAAATCCATGCAGACCAATATCGACCAATACGCGGTCTTGCATGACGTCACGCTGGATATTCCCGAAGGTGGCGTTTTTGTCCTGTTGGGGCGCAACGGCGCGGGCAAGACCACGACGTTGCGCTCGATCATGGGTCTGTGGAAACCCTCGCCCGGGTCTGTTCATTTCCGCGGGCGTGACATTTCCGGCCTGCACACGGCGGAAATCGCGCGGCTGGGCATCGCTTTCGTACCCGAAAACATGGGCATTTTCGGCGGGCTGACCGTTCAGGAAAACCTGGTGCTGGCAACCGCCAATGGCAGTTTCGACCAGGACCGGCTTGAACATATCTGGCGATTGTTTCCCGCGCTTGAGACCTTTTGGACCAAGGCGGCATGGTCCCTGTCGGGCGGGCAGAAACAGATGCTGGCCGTTGCACGGGCCATAATTGAGCCGCGCGAGTTGATCCTGATCGACGAGCCGACCAAGGGGCTGGCCCCCTCGATCGTTGACGCCATGGCCGAGGCGTTTCGGGAAATCTCGCACAACACGACCATCCTTTTGGTCGAACAGAATTTTGAATTTGCCCGCGCGCTGGGGCGGGACATGGCGGTGATCGACGACGGGCGCATCGCGCATACGGGGACGATGAGCGATTTCGTCGCCGACAAAGACCTGCAGGACAGCCTGCTCAGCCTATCTGCCTGAGGAACACATGGATCAGTTACGCATGACATTGGAACGTTTTGGCGGCGTCAATCTTCTGCCCGTCGCGGTCGCGGCGGTGGCTTTTGTCCTGATTGGCGCGCCCTCATCCTGGGTGACGCTGACGGTCGCCGGGCTGGCAATGGGGATGATGATCTTTCTCATGGCTTCGGGGTTGTCGCTGGTCTTTGGGCTGATGGATGTTCTCAACTTTGGTCACTCGGCCTTTGTCAGCTTTGGGGCATTCGTCGCGGCCTCGGTGCTGGGCTGGCTGGCCGGATGGCTGGGATCGGACAGCGTGGTATTGAACGCGGCCGCACTTTTGGCTGCTTTTACCGCGGCAATCCTCTTTGGTCTTGCCGCCGGGTGGTTCTTTGAAACGGTGATCATCAAACCGGTCTATCACGACCACCTGCGGCAGATCCTGATCACCATGGGCGCCCTGATCGTCGCCGAACAGATCATCCTTGCCATCTGGGGCGGCACCCCGATGAACGTCCCGCGCCCTGGCTTTCTAAAGGGGTCGATCATCATCGGTGACGTCGCCATCGAGATCTACCGCGCCTTCGCTTTCCTGTTGGGCCTCATCGTCTATGCCGCCCTTTACGCCACACTGAACCGTACCCGCATCGGGTTGCTGATCCGGGCCGGTGTCGAAAACCGCGAAATGGTCGAGGCTTTGGGCTTTCGCATCGACCGGCTGTTTGTCGGCGTATTCATGGTGGGGTCGGCCCTTGCCGCGCTGGGGGGCGCGATGTGGGCCGGGTATGAAACGCTGATTACCCCGGCGCTGGGGGCTGAGTTGATGATCGTGGTGTTCATCGTGGTCATCATCGGCGGTCTGGGCTCGATCGAAGGTACGCTGCTGGGGGCCATCCTGGTGGGGCTGGTGGCCAATTACGTGGGCTTTTTGGCCCCGAAACTGGCGCTGGCCTCGAACATGATCCTGATGATGGCAATCCTGCTATGGCGGCCGAACGGGCTGCGTCCTGCGGTGAGGTGACACAAATGAATGAAACTCTCACCACAGGTGCCGTGACCGTGAAAATCATCGTTCTGCTGATCGCCGCGCTGTTGCTGTTTGCGCCCTTCCTGTTCCAGGACATCCGGTCGCTTGAGGTTGCCGCACGTATCTGCGTCTTTATCGTTCTGGTCGCCAGCTATGACCTGTTGATCGGCTATACCGGCATCGTCAGCTTTGCCCATACCATGTTCTTCGGACTGGGCGCCTATGGCGCTGCAATCGCCTTGCGGCAGATGGGTCCGGGCTGGGATGCGGTTTTGACCGGCGCGGTGGCCGGTGCGTTTGTTTCGCTGATTTTGGCCATCGCCATCGGCCTGTTGTCGCTGCGGGTCAAGGCCATCTTTTTTGCGATGATCACCCTGGCGGCCGCCAGCGTTGCCATGGTTCTGGCCAGCCAACTGTCCCAGTTCACCGGAGGAGAGGACGGGATCACCTATAAAGCGCCCGATCTTTTCAAGCCCGCAACCAAGCTGGCCGTGACCGACGACGGCAAGGTCGCGCGGCTGTTTGACGTCAGGCTCAATGGCAAGCTTGCGGCCTATTACTTTGTGTTCACCACCTGCCTGGTTCTGTTCCTTCTCATGCTGCGCCTTGTCGGCTCGCCTGTTGGTACGGTTCTCAAGGCGATCCGGAAAAACGAGGCGCGCGCCGAGGCCATCGGATACCGGGTCGTCGCCTATCGGACCTTTATCTTTTGCGTCGCCGCCGTGATCGCTTCGCTGGCAGGCACGGTCTATGCAATCTGGCTTAAATATACCGGCCCGGACACCGCGCTGAGCTTTACGATCATGATCGACATCCTTTTGATGGTCGTCATCGGCGGCATGGGAACCATGTACGGCGCGGTCATCGGCGCGGTCCTGCTGGTGCTTGCGCAATATTACCTGCGCGACCTCATGGGAAGCGCAGCCGAGGCGATGTCGAACATACCGGTCCTGCCCTTCATTCTGGAACCTGACCGATGGTTGTTCTGGCTGGGGATCATCTTCATCCTGCTGGTCTATTTTTTCCCGCAGGGCATCGCCGGGACGCTGGCCCGCAAAGGCGACAAGGCATGACCCTTCCCCGGTTCGCCTTCGTTCCGATCATGGATCACGAACTGCATGTGACCCTTTGGGGCGACCCGTCCGCCAGGCCCCTGGTGATGTGGCACGGCCTGGCGCGCACGGGCCGCGATTTCGACGAACTGGCTGCCGCCCTGTCTGACGAATTCTTTGTCCTCTGCCCCGACACGATCGGGCGGGGCCTGTCAAGCTGGTCATCCGATCCAAGGGCCGAATACTCGATCGAGTATTACTCGGGCATCGCAACAGACTTGCTGGATTTCTTCGAGATCGACCGCGCAGGCTGGATCGGCACCTCGATGGGCGGGCTGATCGGATTGCGCATGGCCTCTGGCCCGCTGGCCGACCGGCTGGAATATCTGATCGTGAACGACATCGGCCCTGAAATCCCCGGCCAGGCCATCGAGCGGATTTTGTCCTATTCCGGAACCGCGCCCAGTTTTTCGGGCCTGCGCGAGGCCGAAACCTGGTTTCGCCAGACCTATGAACCCTTCGGCCCCGCCAATGACGCGTTCTGGTCCAGAATGGCGCGCAGCTCGGTTCGCAGACGGGATGGCGGCGGCTTTACCACCCATTTCGATCCCAATATCACGATTCAGTTCACCGCCTCGGGGGACGAGTTGAAAAGCTGGGACAGATACGACCGTATCCGGACGCCCATGCATGTCATCCGCGGTGCGACCTCTGATCTGCTCACCGGCGCGATTGCGGCCAGAATGCAGACAAGTGGCCCCTGCCCTGACGTGACGGTCTTGGACGGGTGCGGCCATGCGCCCAGCCTGTCACGACAACAGGATGCCCGGCTCGTCCGCTCGGTTATCCAACGCCTGACCTAAGGGCGCATCCGAGCGGCGGCCGGGGTCACTGCCCCAAGGCAAGTCCTGCAGAAATCACGAGAACAGCAAACCGCCGTTGATATCCACATTGGCCCCGGTGATGAACGAAGCTGCGTCAGAAGCAAGGAACACCGCCAGTTTGGCAACTTCTTCCGACGTTCCCTCGCGCTTGAGCGGTGTAATCCCCGCAACATGCGAGCGCACTTCGGATTTGGTGAACGTATTGTGAAAATCGGTGTCGATCATCCCCGGGCAAACCGAATTGACGCGGATCTTCGGCCCCAATTCCTTGGCCATGGCGCGCGTAAAGGTCATGATGGCCCCTTTTGACGCCGCATAAACCGAGGCCCCGCCGCCGCCGCCATCACGCCCGGCCTGGGATGCGAAAGCCACGATCGAGGACCCTTCGGGCATGTGCGGCAGGCATTCGCGCGACACCAGCATGAACGACGTGAAATTCACATCCATCACTTTGTTCCAATGCTCCAGCGTCATATCCGCCAAGGTGACACGCGCGATCAGCCCGCCGGTCACATGGATCAGCGAGTCGATCTTGCCAAATTCTTCGACGGTCTTGGCGACCAGTGCCTTGACGTCCTGTTCCTTGGTCAGGTCACCCTGCAGGGCAAAGGCGCGACCGCCGGCTGCCGTGATCTCACGCACCGCGCTGTCCGCGCCTTCGGCGCTGGCGTGGTAGTTGATGACGACGTTGGCCTTGGCCGCTGCCAGTTCCATCACACAGGCACGACCGATATCGCGCCCGCCGCCGGTAACGATCACCGTTTTTCCGTCAAAACTCATTTCACTCTCCTCTAGGCATTTCGCAGTCGGGGCCGGTGCCGTGTTCGGTGGCAAAGGCGGCGCCCGCCCTGTGGCAAACGGGTCGATGACCCGGAACCAATCAGGGACGTTCCTAGCCCATTTTCCGCGTCAGCTCAATACAAATTTTTACAACTTTGACCGCGCTACCGTCCTGGCACGCGGCAAGGCCGGATGCCGGATCGGGGCTGCGCCCTTCACTCCACCGGGACCAGCGCGCCGCGCTGGCTGACAACACGTGCGGAACAGCGCTGCGCCGCCTCCATGGCCTTGGGCACACCGCATCCGCTTAGCATTCGCGCCAGGAACGCGCCGTTGAACGAGTCGCCAGCAGCCGTGCTGTCGACCAGCTTTTGCACAGCTTCTACCGGCATCTCGAACCTGTCGTCATTGCGACAGGCGATTGTCGGTTCGGCGCCGTTTTTGACCACGACCAGCTTGGCCCCAAGATCCAGGTATCGCCGGGCGGTTTCGTGCGGGTCACGATCCCCGAAATTGATGGCCTCATCTTCGAAGCTGGGCAAGACGATATCCGAAATACCACCGGCCCTGGACAGGGTGTCCAGCATGACATCCCGGCCCTCCCAAAGCCGCGGTCGGATATTCGGGTCAAAGGCCAGAATCGCATTTTTCTTCATATTATTGCGAATTTTGTCCAGCAAAACCTGCCGATCTTCTGATGGCAGGATCGCCAGCGATATCCCCGAAAGATACACAAGATCGGCCTTTGCCACACGCGCCCAAAGCGCCGAAATATCGCGCGCCATCGAACGTGCGGCCGAGGTGTCGCGCCAATAGCTGAAACTGCGTTCTCCATTCCCGAGATGGATAAGGTACAAACCGACCGTGCGGTCGCTGAAGGTGGGGCAATGCTTGCACGAGATACCGGCACCTTCGATGAACTGCCGCATCTCTTCTGATATCCTGTCTGCGCCAAAGCCCGTAAAGAACTCGGCCTTCCACCCGTCGGGCAGAAAGCCCCGCGCATACCAGAGCGAGTTCAGGACATCGCCTGCGAAATTCTGGCACAAGCCGCCTTCATCCCGCGAGGCGATCTCGACCATACACTCGCCAATTCCCAGAAACGTATTCAAGTCCGGCTCTTTCATGACTGTCATTTTCAAGCAGCATTTCCCAAAGATCGCCCAGCCATTTGCCGACGATTTGGTTTACAAATATATACAATATCTGATCGCTTGTAAATCTTGCATACGCGCGAGATAAGGCAAAAGGCGCCCGCGTATGCGCCCAGAGGCTGGTTAGATCCCCTGCCCCTCGAACACACGTTTGCGCGCGTTTTCGACATGCGCCCTCATGCTGAGCCGCGCGCGCTCGCTGTCCTTGGCCTCGATGGCGCGCAGGATGTCGTAATGTTCCTGCTGTACCAGTTCCATCCGTTCAATCGGCTTGGTCAATGACAGGTTGCGGGTCAGGTTCATTCCGACAACGATATTCGATTTCATGGATGTCCGCGCCGCCGAGAAATACTGATTTCCCGATGCATGGCAGATCATCTCGTGAAAGGTCTCGTCCAGATCGACACCCAGCTCACCTTCGCGGATGCATCGGTCAAGCTCGGCCAGCGTTTCGCGCATTTTTTCAAGATCGGCTTCGCTGCGGCGTTCGGCCGCCAGATAGGCCGCCTCGCCCTCGATCGCAGCGCGGAACTCGAATGTTCTCTGGATATCGGCGATTGACCCCACGGGGGCAAAGTCGCGCACTGCGGCCTCGGGGCGGCGTTGGACATACGACCCGGACCCCTGCCGGGACACGATTACGCCGTCTTCGCGCAATTGCTTGAGTGCCTGCCGCAAGACCGGGCGCGACACTTCCAGCCGTTCGCTGAGCGTGTGTTCGGTCGGAAGCTTTTCGCCGACCGGCGCCTCGCCACTGGAAATCATGGCCAGTATCTTTTCGTACACCCGGTCTGCCAGAGTACGATCACCAGAACGCTTTTCCGGTTTGGGCTTGGGGCTTGTCGCAAGCTCTATCGGTTGTTTTTCCTTCTCCACGACGAAAACCTGTCCATAGTTTCGGGGTCGGTCGGCGGGTACAGTCCGAACGTCGAAGCGCCATTTTGCACCATCTCCAATACGAAGTCTTCAAAGATTGTCATTTCCAGCGCTTCGTCGGTGATTTCATCGACCAGATGTGCCGGAATGCACACGACGCCTTCATTGTCCCCGACCAGAATGTCGCCAGGGAAAATAGAAACCCCGCCACAGGCGATCGGGTCGTTGATGGCCACGGCGTGGTGCTGGATCAGGTTTGTCGGGGCACTGGGCCGGTGATGGTAGGCGGGCATCTTAAGCGCGCTGATCTCGGGTGCGTCGCGAAACCCGCCATCGGTGACGATCCCGGCACAGCCACGCGCCATGAGCCGTGTAACCAGGATGCCTCCGGCAGAGGCCGCCCGCGCATCCCCACGGGAATCGACGGCAAAAACCGCGCCAACGGGGCATTCCTCGACACCTTTACGTTGCGGGTTGGTGCGGTCCGCGAACGAGTCCAGCCCGTCGAGGTCTTCGCGCGCCGGGATGTACCGCAGCGTATAGGCTTCGCCGACCATATTCGGACCCGGGTTCATCCGTTGGGGGCCGTGAAGGTAGACGTTCTTGAAGCCACGCTTGAACAAGACGGTGGTCAGTGTCGCGGTGCTGACGGTCATCAGCTTGGTGCGCGTCTTCGAATTGAGGGATGTCATCGTATTCTCCGTTCTTCACGCAGTTTTAAGTATGCCTTACCCGGCCCGTGCAGGTGCTGCCGGGGGGAAGGAACCGCCCCGCGCGCAAGTTGCGCGGGACCGTATCGAGGTCAGTTCGCCCGGCTAGTCCAGCAAGGATGGCAGGTACAGCGACACTGCCGGCACATAGGTCACCAGGATCAGCGCCGCCAGGATGGCCAGGTAGAATGGCCAGATGGATTTCAGCGCCTGTTCGATCTTGATCTTGCCGACCGCGCATCCGACAAACAGGCAGGTCCCGACCGGCGGCGTGCACAGGCCCAGCCCCAGATTGACCAGCAACATGATACCGAATTGCGTCGGGTCCATACCCAGGTCCTTGACCACCGGCAGGAAGATCGGGGTGCAGATCAGGATCAACGCGGCCATGTCCATGATCATGCCCAGAACCAGCAGCATGACGTTGATCATCAGCAGCACAAATATCTTTTCCTGCGTGATGCCCAGCATAAAGTCGCTCAGCTTGTCGGGCACCTGGTACAGCGCCAGCAGATAGGCAAACGAGCTGGCAAAGCCGATCAGGACCATGACCATGGCCGTTGTGCGCACAGACGACACAACGGCGATCTTGAACCCGTTCCAATCCAGCGACCGGTAGACAAAGAATGTCAGCAACAGCGCATAGATGGCCCCGAACGCACCGGACTCGGTCACGGTAAAGACGCCCGACAACACGCCACCGACGATGATGACGGCGGTGATCAGACCGGGCACCGCAGCGACCGAAGCCCGCCAGACAGCGCCCCATCCGGGGAACGCTTCGGCCGGGTATTCGTGTTTTATCGCAATGACATAGGCCGAAACGGCCAGGCAGACGCACATCAGGATACCCGGAACGACCCCGGCCAGAAACAGCTTGGAAATCGAAATCCCGCCACCGGCTGCGACCGCGAAGATGATCATGTTGTGGCTGGGCGGGATGACAATCCCTGCAATCGAAGACGTAACGGTCACGTTGACCGCATAATCCGGCCGATACCCGCGTTCCTTCATCACCGGCACCAGGATCGACCCCAACGCCGAGATGTCGGCAACAGCAGACCCTGAAATCCCGCCAAACAACATGCTTGAAAAGATGTTGACCGAGGCCAGACCGCCGCGCACATGCCCGACCAGGGCCGAGGCAAACTGAACCAGGCGTTTGGCGATACCGCCATGCAGCATCAGCTCGCCCGCGAAAACGAAGAACGGGATCGCCAGCAGCGAAAAGACCGAAATCCCAGAGACCGAACGCTGAAACGTGATCAGCAGCGGAAAGCCCTCGTACCAAAAGGTCGCGGCAGCCGCGATGCCCATGGCGAATGCAACGGGAAGGCCGATCAGAACGCAGCCAAAGAACATCCCAAGAAGAATTGCCAGTCCCATAATTCAGTACGCCTCTCTTCCAACGTATGTCTGACCCTTGGTCATGTAGATCACGCGCAGCACCGCCCGCAGGCCTGCAAACACAAATACCAACCCGCCGCACAAAAGGGCCGACAGGGTGCGGAAACTTTCCGGAATGTCGAGCATCGGCAGAAGCGTCGACCAGCCAAAGTTGAACAGTTCGATACAGGCGATCAGCATCGCAAATCCGAAGACGGCCAGGATGACGTCGTTCACCAGCTTGAGAATGCCGCTGACCTTTTCACCCAGCGAATCCCGGAACATGGTAACCCCCAGGTGGGTGTTTTCATGAACGCCCGCGGCGGCCCCCAGATAGGCGATGTAACACACCAGCAGCAGCGCAAGCTGTTCGACCCATGTCGGCGTCGCATTCAATACGTAACGTCCGAAAACCAGCCAGCCAAACGTAGCGACAAGAACAACAAGCGCGCAGGATGCCACCAGGATGCAAAGGCTGCTGAGCCTGTCCAATATCCACTCGATTTTAGGTACGATTCCGGTGTCCAACTCCATTGGACCGCCCCCCTTGTCTGTCTTTTTGGACCGTGCCCCACTCAGGGCGGGACACGGCCTGTTCAGGTTTTCAGATCACTCGGCGTTGCGGAACAGGTTCACAAGGTCGGTCATGTCCGGGTTATCGGCCAGGAAGGACTCGTAAACCGGTGCCATGGCTGCCTGGAACTCGGATTTGTCAGCGATCTCGTTGACCTCGACGCCACCGTTTTTGACAACTTCCATGGACGCGATCTCACGCTCTTCCCACAGCTTGCGCTGCAGTTCGGTCGAGTTGCGGCCAGCTTCCTTGACGATGTCCTGCTGCTCGGGGGAGAGCGCATCAAACGTCTTTTTGCTCATGCACAGGCATTCGGGAATGATCAGGTGCTGCGACAGCGAGTAATACTGCGCAACCTCGAAGTGATTGGTCGATTCATACGAGGGCGGGTTGTTTTCCGCACCGTCCACGACGCCGGTCTTGATCGACTGGTAAACCTCGGCAAAGGCCATCGGTGTTGCGTTGCCGCCCATGGATTCGATCATGCCGACAAACAGGTCGTTGTTCATGACACGCACCTTCATCCCAGCAACGTCTGCCGGGCTGTTGATGGGTTTGATCGAATTATAGAACGACCGTGCACCTGCGTCGTAATATCCAAGCGGAACAATACCCTTAGCTTCAAACGCGGCGGCAAGAGCCTCGCCCCCTGCCCCGTCCATAAGCTCGTGCATCTGCGGCACGCTCTTGAAGATAAAGGGCAGCGAAACGACGTTTGTTTCCGGCACGGCCTGCCCCATCGGGCCAAGGCTGAATACGCCGAAATCGATGATGCCAAGGCGCAGCTGTTCGATCGCGTCAGGCTGCGAACCCAGAACGCCGGCGTGGAAAACCTCGCCTTTCAGATCATCGCCGGTCTTTTCGGTGACTTCGGCCATAAAGGCCTCCATCGCGTGAGACACCGGATAGTCCTCAACGTGGATATTCCAGCCGCGCCAGTCCTTGGCTTCGGCCGCTACGGTCGAAAGAATGGTGATCGAAGCCGCCAGACCAGCAACGGTCCCACGCCCCAAAAGGCTTGTGAAAGTCATGTGATTTCTCCTCCTGACAAATTGTCATCACATATCTTTCATAAGTTACAAATTTTTACAATTAAAAAAGATTGGTCACTTTTCATCCCCTGTTTTCACTTGGAAAAACACCGTCCGCAGGGTCCGAACGCCGGGAATCAAGGGCACCGCGCGCCAAGAGATTCGCGCATCTCGCCCCTGCTCCGGCCCCGGCGATGGGGGCAGTTCAACCGTAGAAAGGCAAAGATGTGCGGGGGGGGGATCACGCGGAACAGGGGCTCGTGTATGGGGGCTGCAAAAGACATCCAGAATGGGTCTTTCGCAAAAGATGCCTACCACAAACTGTCATGGGCGCGCTGGGCGGCGGTCAGCCCGGCATCGAAGTATTTGTCGTAATATTCGTTTTCAACACGGTGCGTTTGCAACCAGACACCCGGCGCGTGAATGGCTTCGCAATGGGCCGGAAAACGCCCGTGGGTGTCATGGATATAGGTACAGATATCGCGGGCGCATTCGATGACATCGCGTTCATATTCCCCCGCCTCTTCAAGGTATTTCCGGCCGAACTCCCCCTTGTAGATCCGGTCGAACAACGCGCCGTCCTTGTAGATTCCATTTGGCCCGAATTTGCCTTCGATCACTGCGTCCACCGCCTCGGACATGCTGGCGTAATACGGCGGGCACTTTCCCTTGATCAGATGCTCGCCATGGTGGCGCAGGCCCACCGCGTGGGCGCGCACATGTTTCATGGCGGCGACCGGCAGTGTGTGCCAGCGCAGCAGGTCCATCACCCGCCATTTGGGTGTGACATGGTCAAACCCCAGCATCTTGCCGTAACGGTCGCTGAACTTGGGATCGCCCATCAGAACAGGCGGAGATATCGCGGCATGTATCCAGCCGCCCAGCCCCATCGCCTCGGTGACAAGGAACAGGTTCTGCACCAAAAGATCGGCCTCGATCTGGGTCCGCATCTGCCCCAGGACCCCCAGCGGGATCTTGATATCGGGGTTCAGGAACCCGGATTTGATCCATTTCTTTACCCCTGCCGGCTGATAGAAGTTGCGGTCATCCACGATGACGGGGCGCGCCTTGTCGGGCTGGGTCAGCAGGTACATCAAAGCGTTGATATATTGATGCGACAGATCGACGACCGGAAAAAAGATCGTCGACCCGGGCGTGTTCGACAGGAAACGGTTCGAATCCAGATAGGCCGGGAAATCGCGCATATCTCCGGGCACGTCTATCCGGCGATCCAGAATCTGTACCTTGGCCTGCGCGGCGCGTTCGATCAGAACCTCGGGCGTCCAGTTGTCCAAGCCCCCCGTCAGCGGTGCAAGACGGCGCAGGAAATAGGTGCCGGTGTCGTTGATCATGAAGAAATGCGTGCCTTGCGCATTGTCCGGGCTGCCTGCGGTCCGGCCCTCCATCACAAGGTTCGGTTTGGACATGATCGGGTCACCGCTTTCGTCATCAAAGAACGGACGGTCCGGCATGGTCATCCCCGAGGCGCCGGTGGCAGCGATCAGGATCGCTTCCTGCAAGGGCGAAAGCGGCGAAGGATCGTTCTGTGACTGCCAGCTTAACGAGCCCGCCACCACGTTCGACCCGCGGCCAACCCGCTTAGTCCGCCGGTTCCACAACGTCCTGGCCAGCGGTGCGTTCAGGAACGCATCAAGCCCCTTGGGCCTTTCGGGCGATGACATGGGCTACCCCTCCTGCAGCTTGTGCCACGGTGCAAAGGCCGTAGCGGTCTTGGGCAGCACGGCTGCGAATTCCGGGAAATGCCGCAGCAGCACCGATTTCATTCCGTTTTCGGCGATCCAGTCCATGCCCAGTTTCGTATAGATTTCAGGCCGGAAATCGGTGGTCAGAAAGCGGTCAGACTGTAGGCGGCGCGACGCCATCAGGATAAACACCCGGAACGCGGTGTCCGAAAACCCGAACCCGTCCGGCGGTGTTTCACCCAACAGGCCGATGACCGTATCGACCTTGTCTATGTCTCCGTACAGCTCTTTCAGGATACGGTTGGTTTCAGGGCTGGCCGTCAGGTCGTCCCAATCGGTAACGGGCGGCATATGAAGCCCCGCACGGAATGCGTTGTACCGTGGAACGCGGCGGGCACGGGTGCGCACGATATCGACCACGGACAGGTCGATCAGTTCGCCGAAACGTTCCAGATTCTGCAGCGCCTTGGGGAAGTTGTGCAGGGTAATCGCACCGGGATGCGCGATGCCTTGTGAATAGAGGCAATCGCGCAATCCCAATGTCCGCAATTGCTCGTCCGTCTTTTCGCCCTGGATCGCAAGAAAATCGCGCCGGGCCTTTTCCCGGCCCGTTGCGTAGTCGTAAAAGATGTAGTCGTCCGGGATCAGCGGATGCATGCGATAGACGGTTGCGAATTCTTCGGTCAGGGCATAGCGGCCGGTGTGATGGTCCGGCTCGGTCTCGGGTATACCTTTGAGCGCGTGCTCATCGGTCAGCCAGATACCCAGCCGCGTCAGCCAGGATTTCGGCGGTCCGTACCAATTGGTCTTCATGCCGATATCCAACGCCTGCGTCCCCAAAATGGCCGGAGTCCACTCGACCGTGTGTATCTTGGCGATCAGGGCAGAAACGATTAGGCGCGCGGTCTGATAGACCCGTTCGTCACCCATGTTGGGGTATTCGCGCTGCAAGGCGTCGCACAGGACATTGTGTTCGCGGGCAAACAACGTATGCAGCGTCGACAGGCCCAGCCACCAGCTTTCGTTGAAGCCGGTCAACTCAAACCCATGTACATTCTCGGGCAGATACCCTTCTTTCGTCAGCCTCAGCCGCGGGCCTTTCCTGTTTTTTGGACCTTCGCGCAGTTCCATCGCGGCCTGGTAATTGACCCCGTAGATCTGCGACCCGTCCCACCAGTGGGAATTTTCGTTGGCAAACAGGAACGGATCGTCCGCACCCGCTTTGGGGATATTGCCCGCAATGCGCATGTTGCGTTCGGGGGCTTGGTTGGGGCGGTTCTTCCAGTCGGGGTAACCTTCGGGAACCGGGACAACGTCATCATCATCGCCCAGCTTGCGCCGCTCATGCGCCACCCAGTCGTGAACCTGGAACTGAATCCACGACGCCGCCAGAATATTCAGGATCTTGGCCGGGATGAAATCCTGCCTGTCCATCAGCTTGCGGGCGACACGGATCGGGTTCGGGCTGTCTTCTGGCTGCTCTTGCAACGGCATGTTGCGCCCGAATGTCGCCCCGGCCGCCCCCATCCGGGGGTCGGACAGGTCGTTATAGCTGCCGTCATATGTGCGATAGATCCGCTGCTCGGGGCTGGGTTCGGGCGGAACGGCGCGTGCGGTCGGCACCGGCTCTTCGGGGTCGGTATCAATCAGGTTCTTTTGCCTCAGATCGTGCCGCAGCGCATCGAGGTTAAGCAGTTGCACCAGCAGGAGCGGGATCTTGTGCCACGGTAGTCGGCGATTGACGGCACGCAGGGTCGAACGCGCCGCCGTCCCGAAAATGCGGTTCCGAACTGGCGGAGGGGGCGCCTTGAACCGCTTCCCCTGCCGGTGCGTCGCTGACGCATCATAGACGGCCTTGCGCGCCCTGTTCAGGTTGCCCAGCGGGCGAAAGCCATGCGTCGTATTCCAGGGGTTGAACCCAAGTGTTTCAATGTCCAGCGCCTCGGCCAGCGCCTGCGGCGTGCTCAGGTCGCGCTGCGGCAATACCAGTTCGGCCACTTTGACGGGCGGGCTGACCATCTCGTCCCAGGCATGGGCTGCATCTTCGATCGGGGTCTGGTCTTCGGACACGAACCGCTGAACGTACAGGTCGAACGTGATGTCGCCCGCGGCCTGCCGCGACGAAAACTCGGACGCCAGTCGCGATGCGCCGGAAAAGGTTCCCGCGACCTGTGGCGTGCCCTGGGCAGGTTTGAACGTATATCGAACCGCCTCAGAACCCCAGGCAATCGCGCCCCTGCTCCAATAGCTTTCCAGCGCGACACTGTCGCAGACACGCAAGGCCTCGCGGACATTGCCAAGCATTCGTCGGGTTTCAGACAGCCCCAGCACGAAACACAGGCGCAGCAAGCCGGCCAGTTTGGACAGGCGCCCGCCCGCAAGAGCATGGGCAAAGACCACGAACTGGCGCGCATTGCGCGCATGGGGCACCGGGAAATTCGTCGCCAGCAGGTCGTGATCGACGCCATCGGATTCGTGGGCGCGCACCGCCAGGCCGCGCAGGTCCTTGTCCTCGTCCGACTGGGTCTGGGATGAGGCGTTGGAAAACCGTACCATTGCCGGGTATCGCGCACCGGGCTTGGCAAAGCCCACTTGCAGATCGTCGGGCAGGTCCGCGACAAACCGCAACTCGGCACCCTTGAACGCGGCGATGGCCTTTTTGTGAAAGGCCCGGTCAACGGTTCGCGCCTTTCCGGCGGCCATCGACTTTTGCTGCGCGGCCATCATCATCTCGGCCAGCGCCTTGGTTTCCTTCAACTCGGCCTCGGGCGAGCCTCCGACATAGATCTCGCGCCACTTCGTATGGGATTCTGGGCTGCCATCCATGGTGGCCCCTCCTTTGCTATAGGCCAAACCGAGCGCGAACGCCGTCCCAGATCGCGGCCAGCACGCCTTCGGGATGGGGTGAATAATTCGGCAAGGCCAGACGCGTGATCCGTGCGTCGATCAATGCAGGCTTGCCGCTGGCCAGCGCCGCGCCAAAGGCGTCTTCGAACTCGTCCAGTGTTTCGGCGACATAGCCCTCGGCCCCGCAAGCGCGGGCATAGGCCGCGTAATCGGGGTTGACGAACTCGGCCAGGCCGGTCTTGAAAAAGGCCGACAGCTGATACAGTTTGATCAGCTTGAATTCGCAATCGTTGAAGATCACCCAGACCACCGGGATGTCATATTGAACGGCAGTCATCAGCTCGAACCCGCTCATCAGATAGGACCCGTCGCCAACGGCGGCCACGACCGGGCGGTGCATCTGGGCGTATTTGGCGCCGATCACGCCGCAGACACCGATCCCCATCGGGCCATAGGTGCCCGGTTTGCGGAAATTCTGCCCTTCCTTAAGCTCCAGGTAATACCCGGCCCAGGCCGCATGGGCCCCGGCATCGGCAAGCACGATCCCGCCCGGTGGCAGCATCTGCGATATCTTCTGCACCATCTCACCGGGGTGCAGTTTCTTTTGCGGTGCGATGATGAACCGTTCGTCGTAATCCTTGGGCCGAAAGTCACGTCGCGCCACCTGCCCGACCGCCGCATCCAGCCGGTCATACAAACCCTGCAGGGCCTGCCGGGCATCGCCCAGGATCACGTGGTCGGCCTTGTAGAACTTGTCGAACTCGCCCGCGTCGGCGTTGATATGTATCAGCGTCTTGCCATCGAACAGCCCCTCGTGAAAATCAAAGGTCGCGTGCTGCGCGAATGAATTTCCGACCGCCAGTACGACATCCGCCCTGGCAAACAGATCCCACGCGGCCTTGTGGCCGGAATCGCAATAAAGCCCGATGGCCAGCGGGTTTTCCTCGGCCACGATGCCCTTGCCGTCCATCGTCGTCAGCAGCGGTATCTGGAACCGCTCGATAAAGGCCCTAGTGACATCATTGGCCCCGGCCAGGATCGCGCCGAACCCGGCCAGCATGACCACGGACTTGTCCGCCTCGATCGCGGCCTGCAATGTGCCCGCGACACGGTCCAGCGCGTCCGAACCCGGTACCACGCCCAATTGCGGCATTCGCAGCGGCCGAAAATTCGTCACTTCGACCTTGGGGTCGGTGATGTCTTCGGCCACGGCGACATGCACCGGGCCGGGTCGCCCTTCGAACGCGATATCTATGGCCTTTTGCAGGATATCAATCAGGTCGTCGGGGTCGGTCACCAGAAAATCGGCCGGTTCGCCGGTGTCGGGGTCCTTTTTGGTGACGGCCCGGAACATCATGCGCGAGTCCGGCGTGCGGGCCAGCCCGGATGTCTCGTTCAGCCCGCCACGCCCCTGCCAGGCCACGGTCGAATAACCGCTGATCGCCAGCAGCGGGTAACTGTCGGTCAGCGCGACGCACATTCCGGAAATCAGGTTGAATGCACCGGGGCCAGCCGTTGCAAAGCACACGCCCAGCTTGCCGCTGAACATGGCATGCCCGCAGGCCATGAACGAGGCCCCCTGTTCGTTCTTGGCGATAACCGGTCTGATCTGTTCAGATGCATCCAGCGCAAGCATCAGACCGGCGGCGTTTTCGCCGGCTCCGCCATAGGCAGCATCGACCCCAATAGTTTCGAGCGCGGCGACAACCGCTTCGTAAACCCGCATCCAACGTCATCCAATAAATTCGAACAATATACGGATAACATACCAGAATTTGCCGATTTACGAAACAGTCTGAACCCATTGCCGCGTAAGGGCCGCCTCAAAGCGCGCCAATCCCGGCGAAAAAGCCCAAGCAATAGACCAAATATTTTCAAGCGGTCACAGCCACTTGCAGGACCTATTGAAACTCTTCCACCGTCAGGCCCGGAAATTGCGCCGCGACCTTGCGCACGACATCCAACGTGGCGGGCAGATCGGTTGTGTCGATGCCTTGGGGCACGCTGTCGGCCGTGGCGAGATATTCGAGAAAGCTTAGAAGATTGGCCATCGCCTCGGGGTTTTGCGGATCGACCGAGACCGCATCGGCAAACCACCGGGCCGGGTCCCGATACGGCCCCAGATCACCGCCCATGCAACACAGGACCGTATCCGTCACGCCCAGCGCGTTGCGGTAATGGGTATCTGTTGGCGCCAATTCTGCCGCACGCAAAAAATCGGCGCGCGCGGCTGGCCAGTCATTTCGTTGCGCGGCCTGGATGATCGCCACCATGCCATGGGCCATTGCCCGAATACCGGGTTCTGCCGCCGTCAACGCATTCTCAAGGTACCGGTTCAGCGCGCCTTCGGCCAGGTCCGGTGCCCAGCGGGGCGTTGGCGCGAATTCCGAAGGTGGCCGCGTTTGTTGCAGCCGCAAAAAGCCCAGCATCCCGTTCAGAAAATCCAGTTCGGGCATGGCCTGATGCAAAGAGCGGGACACCTCGGGATTGACGCGGATGAACCCGTGGCTTGGCTGCCCGCCGAACATGTCATCAATTTCGATCCAGCCCTGCCGGTCGATGATCCGTACGCTGAAGGCGCGCGGCTGATCGGCATGAAAGACCAGTTCATCGCTTGGTGCATTGACGTCTGGCTGCGCAAAGACCTTGCTGGCCTCTTGGAAATCGGCGTTGATCTGGTTGAACAGGGTCTCGGTCACGATGCGCGGCGCAAAGGTCACATCGAGCACCGGCAGCGACGCCCGAAGCACCTGCTGCGTGTCGCCAAGGCGCACAGGCAGGGTCTCGGTCGCATAGTTCATCTGGACCGGCATGCGATAGTCGAACTGATCCGATCCCCGTCGGAACCCCCTGACGCGGGACTGAACAAATATCTGTTCCTCTTCCAGAAAGATGCGCCCCTGCAGCACGATCAAGATCTGCCCCTGCCGCACCGGAGGCGCGGCGCCGCCCACCAGCAACTGATCCAACACGACGTCCGGGTCACAGGTATTGCCCAGAAACATATGCGCAACCACGCCCAGGCTGCCATAGGTCGGCTGGTGCCAACTGTCCAACTTGAACAGCCATGCCAGCCGCTGGGCCGTGTCCTGCAGCCGCTCAAGCCGATCGGCATCGGCGTTTTCGGTATCCGCAGCCGTGGCCGCAAATTCCAGCGGAACGATATTGGCGGCGGCCCCTTCGAATATGAACGGCGACTCGCAAGCCGTTATGCCGCCCGCCAAGGCAGGGCGACCCGCCAGCACGCACAGGCAGAGCACAAGAAAGCCAAGCGCAACACCGCGCCGTGCTGCGTTATCGGGAACAGTTCCAGTCATCACTCGGACCCTCCGCCGGTTTGTTGTGGCAACGGATCAACGCACGCCGCCCTGCCCGCCGGATCGTCACCACGGATTTGCTGCAACACGCCAAGCGCGCTTTGGTCGCCGAATTCATCAACCGACCGCTCGTAGACGCGGGTCGCGCCATCGCGCGAAAAGGCGCCGAGCTTTTCCCACTCGGCCTGCTGCAACCCCAGGAAACCGGGCCGCGGTTTGGCTGCATCCAGCGTGCCGATCGCGTCGCAATAAAATGCCCGCGACCGCAGCAGCAGGGTCTTGCGCTCATCCCCTTGCGGGTTGGCTTCGGCCGCTTTTTCATGCCGCAAGCCCAGCGCCAGCGCAGCCAGAAGGCGCAGCTCTGCGTTGCCCTGGAACAGGTCGGCCAGCCCGGCCTGTATCTGGGCCTGTTCATACAGCGCCTCGTGATAGCCCGGCATACGGGGCGGCTGTGCATTGTGGTATTCGTAATGCCTGAGCGGGACGACAACATAGGCAACGATGATGTCCCCATCGCTGACCCGCGCGCCCACTTCAAGCAGAACGCGCTCGTCGTTCAGCACACCGGTCACGGTGGCGTCGTAGTTGTTGGATTCGCGCATCTGCCTTTGCGGGCAGTAGATGATCTTGGCCAATGACCCGAGCGATGCATCCGCCGTGTCAAAATGCATCTCGAACGCGGCCAGCAATGCCCGCCGTTTCCGCTCACTGACCGAGCGGACCAGGTCCATGGATCCGATAATCAGCTTGTTGACCGTGGGGGCCTCATTCGGACACCCCTGCAATTGCGCCCTGACCGGCTGACCCAGAACCACGCAAAACAGCACAGCAATCATCAGCGGTCCGACGGTCCGCAAACGGACACGCGTTGCATCCCGGACGGTTATCAAAACTTCCACCATGGTCTGTTCCTTTGTTGCGCCCGCGCGATCTGCTTCAACGACTTTTCAATGGCCTTTTGGAAATTCACGGCCTGTTCACCCGCCGGTACGCCCGCAATGCCGGGGTTTTGCTGCAACCGCTGCAACGGGCCTGCCGCTGCACGGCACGGGACCGACCCGGCAATTTCAACCGCAACCTTGCGGGTCTGCCACCTGAAGGTTCGCGTGGGGTCGTCGATCACCCGGATGATGACCTCGCAAGTGGCGTCATTGGCAATCAAACCGGCCTGTTCCAGCCCCAGTTTCCCCCATCCAACCTGCAATTCGTTGCCGTGCTCGACAATCTGCACCAGCGGATAGGCCGCGACCCCGCCGAACCCGCCCAACGCCAGGGCGGTGGCCTTGGAGCGGGCCGGGTTGGCCGAAGATTCCAAACTGTTCAGCTCGATCACATAGGTTTTCAGCTTATCCGCCGCATCGGCGCTGAACTGGGCGCGTTTCAGGTCCAGCTCGACGCTCTGGATCAACAGGTAGCCAAGGAAAAAGGCCACGCCCGTCTTGATCAACGCGGTCAGAAGATCGGCAAACCATTTGCCCAGCGCGTTCGGTTTTTTGTCTGGCTTCGCGGCCTCGACCGGCCTGTCCTGCCCCGAGCTGCGCGCATAAAGAAACAGAGCTTCCGAGTTTTCAGAGCCCTTTTGCGTCGGGGTATGTGAAACGTTCTCGGCCATCCTGACAATGTCTGTGCGATCCTTGAACCAAGCCAAATCTATCACATTTTTGCCAAATCCCGAAGGCGCATGGCCCCCAAGGCCCCTGAAACGGGCCTCCGTTCAGGCGCCGCTTTTGCGACAACCCGTGCCGCGGCAAGGGAAATGTGATAGGTTGGGCGCCAGGCATTTGTTCAACGCACGAGGCCGGTTGTGGCGAAATCCGAGGTAAAGCTGCGTTATTTCGCAATCGCGTTGTTGCCCGTCTGCATTTTCGGGATTCATGAATTGATCCAGCACAACCTGATTGCTGTCGAACTGGACGTGCCGCACGGGATACTTGAACAGGACCGCCCCTGGCTCGAGTCGGTCGGGCGGTTCCGGTTCCTGGCTGCGTCATGGTTCTTTGCCGCGCTTGCGGTGCTTGCCGTCGCTATCCTGGTGCGCACGCTATCGCGACCCATGAGCGGCAGGACACGGGCCGCCGCCATAGTGACAACGCTGGCCATCCTGGCACTGGCAGTCACGCCGACCATTCAGCAAATCGCGTCGTCACAAGACCCGCGCATTTATCACCAGGTCGGAAAAGAGCTGTTCGAGTCCGCGCTGTCGCAGGGGGTGCTGCCGGGCTGCGCGGCGGCGGATGACAGGTGGCTGTTGGGGCGGTGTGGCGAGATCCCGGTGTTTTCCATGTTCCGGCGGGTTCTTGATATCATCAACGCCCTGGCCGGTCTGGCGGTTGGCGCGCTGATTGTCGGCATGATCCTGTGCCTGGCATCGGCCCATGAAACAGGCGCAGAACGGCAGGCACAGGAACTCGGCCGAAACCTGCGCCAGATGCGGCAGCAACTGTACCTGGCCAGCCTGATCCTGACCTTTGGCATGTTCTTTGCGACCAGTTGGATGTACTGGCCCCTGCCCCTGATTGCCGAAGGTGACAAGGCCGCCTATAGCGCCTTGGTGACGGCATCGGCCCTGTTTACCGGAACCTATTTCTGCCTGTTGATGCTCAGCTTTTACCTGCCCGTCGCTCTTGTCCTGGACAGCCGGATCAAACGCCTGGCCGAAGCCGTCAACCAAAGCGGGCCCGAGGCCCCGGCGATTGACATCGACGACTGGCGCGCGGCGCACGGGCTGAAAGAAGGCACCAGCGACATCCTGCGCGCCGGGTTCGCTCTGGCCGCGCCGATCCTTGCGGCCTTTGCCGGTGGCATCACGCCGCTGGCTCTGTAGGACCGCAGCGCGCCTTTCGAAATAAGCTGTTTTCTGGTATGATCCCATGGCGGGCCGGACAGTTTGGCCCGCGTTTGCATGCGCCAACCGCCATGCTGCCCGGCCTGATCGACGTCATCCCCAATCCCTGCATTTCAGGTTTGGGATGCATAACCAGCACAGGACGGGCGGGACGATTTCGGCGACAGCAGCGCAATGTACTGTTGGGGGGGCCAGCGCGACGACGACATGGCCACGCGGGTGTCACATGGCGCGCTGCATTGGCTCATGGCGATGCGCGTTGCGCAATTCCCCGGTCGCAGCCGGCCTGCGGGTCCATTTTGACCCGATCCGGCATTCGGGCTCCGGCGCGCTGCCGGGGCGACCGGCGACGTTTCACTGAATTTCTCAGGGCCGTACCGGCCCCGCATTTAAGGAGACCGATATGGCCGACAACACCCGCCCCGATCCCATCCCCACAGATGAACTGCGCCGCATGCTGTTTGACCCCTCGGTACCGGACGAGGACCTGGCCGCCTACATGATGCTGGATGTCGGCGGAAGCCGCGCCTTTGCGCCCGTTGTCCGGGTGAACCCCGGCCTGTTGCTGCCGCCGGTTGCCGGCAGCGGACTTGGCAGCGCGCTTCAGGGCGCAATCGCCCTGGGCGGTCTGAACGACGTTTCCCGTGAACGCAGGCGGCTGGAATACCGGGCCAAAATTGCGGCGGGTTGGAACGGCCTCAAGATCGTGTCGGAAGGCGACAGCTGGTTTCAGTACCCGTTCCTATTGCAGGATGTGATCGACCATCTGTCCCGCAAACACGCGATCCTAAGCCTGGGGGCCGCAGGTGACACGCTGGATGACATATTCACCCAGAACGAGGTCGTCGCCGCCTGTCTGGCCGAACGTCCCGATGTTGTCTTGCTCAGCGGTGGCGGCAACGACCTGCTGGGCGGCGGCAACCTTGCGGCAGTGGTGCGCAACTTTACGCCGGGCCTGGATGCCGAGGGGCATATCACCCGAGCCTTTGACCGAACCCTGGATGCAGTGATCCGGCATGTCCGCAACATTACCAATGGTATCGCCGCCGCGGTTCCCGGCACGCCGATCCTGATCCACACCTATGACCACGCGATTCCCGACAACGGCCGCTGGCTGGGTCGCCCGCTGCGGTCGCGCGGGATTGTCGATACCGGTCTGCAACGGGATATCGTGCAAATCCTGATTGATCGCTGGGCGGATGCCTTGGGCAGGCTTGCCCGCGAACCGGGATTGGCTGGCAAGTTGCATGTCGTCAATTGCCGCGGCACGATCCCCGACAGCGGGTGGGAGGACGAGCTGCACCCGAACTCATCCTCATTCGGCAAGGCGGCCCGCAAATTCGAAACCACCATCCAGCGCGTGACCGGCGGGGCGCAACCGTCGCAGGCGCTTGGTGCGCTTGGAACCCTGCGCCGCCCCGCAGCCGAGGAAACGGCGCTGGCAAACACCGTTATCCATCTTGCCGATCACTTTGACGAGGCCATTTTGCTGTCTGAAATCGGGCGCCGGGCATCGATGGAACGGACCGGCGCATCCGGTGCGATGATGGCAATGGCACGCGCGTCCGAAAGCGTCCCCGAGGCCAGCCTGACGGGCGGCTATCCGGCCTTTCGACAACTAGGAGCCCGCATTCTGGCCCGCGCACATCGCGAGTTGCACGCGCTGTTGTGCGGCAAGGACGATGCCGACAAGGCCGACCGCGAGGCGCTGCGCGACGCCTTCAACATCGGCCAAGGGGCGCTGGCTGCCGCAATTGCGGGGCTGTTGGCCAGCGGACCGTTGGGCCTGACGGCCTTTGTCGCCGCCCCCGTCGCAGCCATCATCGTGCGCCGGTTCCTGGCACCCAGCTGGGAGGAAACCTGTACGCTTTGGGGTGAAAAGCTGCAGGGCGGCGGCTCGGCCCATGCAAGCCTGACCATGGCGCAGCAAGGAATTCAAGCGGTCAAACCCAACGCCGACCGGTTCTGCATAGCCTTCAAGAAAGCCCCGTCAGAGGACGATGCGCAGACGCTGCAAGGCGCAAAGGCCGCCTTGCTGGACAGCGCGAAATGGCCGCTCAATTCCGTAATCAGGGTTCGTTTCCTGGACGGGTCGGACCATCTGCGCGAACGGGTCGAACATTTTGCCCGGCAATGGGTTGCCGAGGATATGGCAGCGCTGACATTCGAGTTCGTCACCGAAGGCGACGCCGAAATCAGGGTGGCCTTCCAGCAAGGCGCAGGGTCCTGGTCGCTGCTGGGCACCGACTGCCTGCTTGAAACCGATCAGACCAAAGCCACGATGAATTATGGCTGGCTGACGGACCAATCGGACGATGTCGAAATCCGCGAGGTCGTGCTGCACGAATTCGGCCACGCGCTTGGCCTGGTGCATGAACACCAAAACCCCGATGGCGGGATCGAATGGGACGAAGACGCCGTGATCGAAGACCTGTCCGGCGCCCCGAATTTTTGGGACGAAGCAACGGTCCGGCACAACGTTCTGAAACATTACGAACCGGGCGAACTGTTGATGACCCAGATCGACCCGCTGTCCATCATGATGTATCCGATCCCCAACAAATGGACCGTCGGGGACTTTGAAACCGGGTTCAACACCGATTTCAGCCCATCGGACCGAGAGCTTATCCGCCGCGCCTATCCTGCGCTTTGAGGGTTGGCAGGCAATGGCGCAAAATGATCTGGCCCTGCTGATCGCGATAAAGCGGTATCCCGGTTTCGGCGGCAATGCCGCCTCGGGGTCGCAAAACCTGAAAGGCCCTGAAAACGACGCTTTGGCCTTTTACGACTGGCTGACGGACCCCAATGGCGGGGACGTTCCGGCGGCGCATATCTTTCGCAAGACCTCGGCCGATTTTCCGGCGGGCGGCCAGATCGGCCCGGCGCAGGCTCATCTGAAACAGGAACTGGATGCGCTTAGGTCCGAGCTTAAGAAGACGCCGAAAAAGCGCAGGCTTTACATCTATGTCAGTGGCCACGGGTACGGGCGACGCCGGACCGAAGGCGGGCTGTACCTGGCCGATGCCACGCAGACCAGCCTGACGAACCTGTTCGTGACGGATTACTTCCACTGGTTTCTGGACGCGGCGCATGTCGAGGAATGTGTCCTGTTCTACGATGCCTGCATGGATCAGGGACGCCTGGCCGCCCCTACCCCGATTCACTGGCGGCGAGAGATCCGCGCCCATGGTCACAACACAAAGGCCGTCGGCGCCTTTGCCGCGCGGTTCGCCGGGCGCGCGGTCGAAGGCACAATGGCCGATGGCAAGGCCCATGGCGCGTTTTCCTATGCGCTGAAACTGGCACTGGAAGGCGCAGCGGCCGTCGTGGACGCAAATGGCGACAGGGTGATCACCAGCGACAGCCTTCGGGACTATTTGATTGCAACCATGCACAAACTGATGACCGACGCCCAACGCCAGCACCCGATGGTGTCGACCGAGCCGGATTTCGGGCCATTTGACTCGCTGACGCTGGTCAGGAATGCACCAGTGTTCCAACGCCCTGTCGAGGTTTCGCTGCCGCCCCCGGTTGCGAATGCAACCCTGCATCTGGCCAATGCCGCGCTGGACGATCTTGGCCCGGTTTCCGCCAACGGCGGGCGCGTGACCCTGACGCTTGAGCCGGGGCTTTTCAGTCTTTCGCATGATGATGGCTGGGAAGCCGCGTTCGAATTCACCGGCGCCGAAACCCTTATTGACCTTGGATGACAGGATCAGGACGATGCCGATACTGACAGTGCAGGCCCAGGATGAAACCACCGAGATATTCGTGGTCGCGACGGATTTCGCGCTTAGGGCCCGTGGCGCACGGCGGCTGAAACAGGACCTGGAGCCCGGCATTTACAAGGTCCGCGCCGTGTCGGGACGCAGCGAATGGCAGCGCGTTGTCGTTCTGCGGGACAATATGAATATCGACGTCCCCACGATCGAGTTTGGCTCGGCGGCCCCGCTTGCCCATACCAGCCGAACCCATGAAACCCACATGAGCGCCGCAGAACAAGCCGCCCCACCCGACCTGGACGAGGACACGCACGCCGCGTTTGTCCATTCTGCCGGACCGGCCAGCAGGCCGTCGCATTCGGGGTCTCTGGTCTTTATGGCGCGCTGGTGGACACCTTGGCACGACAGTGGCCCGCAAAAGTTGAACGACCCGGCCTGGGGCGCAAGCCTGGCCACCGGCGGCGGGCGGCGGCTGATGTCACTGGCCTCGCGCGGCGAAGGCGCGCGGTACGAGGCGCAGACCGAGGCCGGATCACAGATCGCCCCCGTAGCCACTTGGTTTTCCGGCGATTTGGCCCAGGACCGCTATTCTGGTGTTTCGCTGCGCGCGCATCCCGGAATTTACACCCTTGGGCTTTACGACGGCGAAGGAAAATCGGAACAGCCCATAACCATCCTGCCCGGATGGCGCACCCATGTCTTTGCCCTTTACGAGCCCTCGCAAGGCGGAGGCGGCGACGTCTGGACCGGGCCGCGCAAACGTCTGGTGGACATATCCGTCCACATCACCCGCGGCGGCCTGAGCGTATCTGACGACATCGTGCGCCTGACCGATGCGGCTAGGTTTGCGCTGGCTGACGAACGGTCCAGCGCGACCAGCGAATTGCTGAACTATGTGCGCGGCAAGTTTCAAAACCCGATGCTGGGCCTATACGGCGCGCATCTTCTGCTGTTGCTGAAACAAAAGGCGTCCGCGGCCAGTATCGAGCGGCCCGTTGGTTATGATGACGGGCTGTTCCACGAAGTTCTTGAAAACACCGCGTCCTTGTTTGGCGAGGATCATCCTGACATCGCCGCGCTGCGCGGGAAAGACGCCCGCACGGAAACCCTGCGCTTTCCGCCGATGCTGTCGCATGGATGGAAAAACCTGTTGGACGCCTCTGCCGACCGGCCCGAACTTGTGCCGCCACGTCTTTGGCGCCGAACCGCCCAGAGAACCCGGACAGAGCCGTTTTTTGCCTGGCGCATTCCCCAGTACCAAAGCGAGCAGATCATGCTTCGCCAGATCGACCTGACCCGCGCCGTTCTGGATGCCGCCGCCGAACAGGAACGCTATGATCCCGACGCGGCGGGTCTGCGGGACCGGACGGCAGACCCCAGGATACGCGACAGCTTTGTACGCGACTGCATCGCCCGGTTCGAGGCCCCGCGATCCGTGATCGACATGATCCTGTGACCGTCATCGGGACCCGTTCCCGTTTGCCCATACAGGGCACAGCACAGCCCGAACAGTGATTTTTCGCGAAAAGCCTGTGGCGGAGAGACAGGGATTCGAACCCTGGAGACGGTTTCCCGCCTACACACTTTCCAGGCGTGCGCCTTCGACCACTCGGCCACCTCTCCGTGCCGGCGATACTTGGACCATCGAAATTGATTTTGCAAGGCCCCTTTGACGGGATTTTGCAGCCGATCCGCAGATGCAATCACACAACGGGTCCGGGCGGGTCAAACCTCGTCGCTGCCGTCCGAATCCAGGTCCGCCTCGGTCAGGTCCACAGGGTGTGACTGGCCCGTCTTATCCGGTGCCGATACTGCCGGTTCAGGGTCGGACGGCTGCTGTGGCCTGTCTTTCAGAACTTCGGGGTTCCGCAGCCAGAGATCACGCTGGGCAAACGGAATCTCGATCCCTTCTTCGACAAAACGTTTGTTGATCTCGTGGTTCATGTCGGATTTGACGGACAGCACCCAGTTCACATCCCTCAGGATCGCCCTGATCTCGAAATCCAGGCTGTCTGCGCCAAACCCCTGGAACACAACGCTTGGTGCCGGGTTGGCCAGGACCATCGGATGGCTGTTTGCAATCTCGCCCAGGATTTTCTCGACCCTGCGGGTATCGGTGCCATAGGCCACGCCGACCGGCACGATCACACGGCCAACCGTGTTGCCGCGGGTGTAGTTGGTGACAACGCCGCTGATCAGGTCGGAATTGGGGACGATCAGATCGGTACGGTCAAAGGTCTCGATCCGGGTCGAACGAACCGAAATGTCGCGGACATATCCCATTTTGCCATTCACATCGATCCAGTCCCCTTTCGAGATCGGACGTTCGACAAGCAGGATGATCCCGGACACGAAGTTTGACACGATGGTCTGCAGGCCAAAACCGATCCCGACCGAGAGGGCACCGGCAACAATTGCAAGCGACGACAGATCGAACCCGGCCACCATGATCGCGGCAAGCGCGGCCAGGAAAATGCCAACATACCCTGTTCCGGCGACAATCGCATTCTGCCCGCCGGGGTCGATGCTGGTTTTCGGCAGCAACGAGTTGCGCAGACCGCTCTGCAATAGCCGGGTCAACATGTATCCGATGGCGAAAACCGCCACGAAGGTCAGGAAATTGCTGGGCGAGATCGTAACGCCGCCGATGTCAAACCCAAGCAGAAGCCGTGACCATGCCTCGCTCAGGTCGGTTTCCCGCGCGCCCCAGTAAATGGCCAGGATCGGAAGGGACAAGATGGCCAGCACGAACCCGACCAGAACCGAAAACAGCGAATCCCGCGCCGCGTCCCCCTGCCCTGAAATCCAGCCGTAAAGCTGGCTTACAAAACGCTGCAGGATCACAAGCGCGGCGATCAGGACAAGCGTCTTGACCGCCGGGAACACAACAGCCTCGGCCGCGTTGGTATAGCCAAAGACCGCAAGGATCGGGCTGACGATCCCAAGGACAAAAAGCGCGCGGCGCAAGAATTCGACCAGTTGGCTGAACCCGGCCGCCCGCGAAGACGACGCCTGTTCCGGCTGGCCGGGTGCCTGTTCCTTGCTGCGGATCTGCCGGATTCGAAGCAACAGAAGTGATGTGCCGACAATGATCGGAAAACTGACAACCGCCCGCGTGGCATCCGAAATGTTCTCGATCTGCTCGAACAGTATCGCCAGTTCATGAAAGATCAGCATGAAGGCCAACAGGTCGATATAAACCCGCAGTTCGGTGATCTTCTTGGCCGAAATCTTCTGGAAATTTTGGGCGGCCCCGAACAGGAATATCTGCCGGCCGATCCAGTCAAAGTAAAAGATGATCGCGGCCCAATAGGGTATGTCCTGAAACAGCAAGGTCCCACGGACGCCCAGAACGCCCGTCAGGACCACGGCGGTGACCAGCAGCGTCACCCCCAACCACGGCAGGAAAATCCGAAACAGCGACGCCACAAAGGTCCAGACACCGCTGCCCTGACCACCGATGCGCCGCAAATAATCCCCGGCCCGTTCGGACCAGCGTTTTCCATAGACCAACAGGATCGCCGCGACCACGACCAGGACAACAATCGCAAGCGCGCGCTCGCGCACTTGTTCTCGAACGGTATCAGATCGCAGGTTCTCGGCGGTTTCGTTGATAAGCCCTCGGGCCGCTTCCTTTATGTCGCTCCAGGCAGGGCCCCAATAGATCGGGTTGATCGGTGATGGCCCGCGCTTCAACAGCTCTTTCTTCTGCCGCGTACGGACGATCTGATCGATCTCGCTGATCAGCCCGTTGGCGCGGCTGTATGCTTCCTCGGAAATGATCCGGGGCACGCGCAGGCTGTTCAACTGCGCCTCAAGATGAGACCGCAGCTTGGCGATATCCTCGGGTTCATCCGTGCCGTCATCGGGCTTGGGCCCAAGCGCCTTGATCTGGCTTTCCAGGGTCTGGATCCGGTCCGTATTCGCCCGCCGGGCCGTGTTGAAGTCTTCTCTGTAATCGTTTATTTCTGAACGCAAATTCTCAAGCGAGGCGTTCGAGGCGCGATTGGCCTCGATCACGGATTCGGCACGGTCGGCGGTGCTGATCCAGCCCTTGTAATATTCGCTTTGGCGATCCGATAACTGGGCCCAGGCGGTTCCGGCCATTGCAATGGTCGCGACCGCTGCAACAGCCAGAAACAGGCGGACCAGCCGTCCCATTATACGTCCTCGAAAACGCCGGGTATGCTGCGTGGGGCTTCTGTCATCCACTCAGGCACCGGAAGTTCCTTTTCACGCAGGAATTCGGGGTTGAACAGTTTGGACTGGTACCGGGTGCCATAGTCGCACAGAACCGTCACGATCGTGTTCCCCGGCCCCATTTCCCTGGCCAGCCGAACCGCGCCGGCAATGTTGATCGCGGTGGATCCGCCCATGACCAAACCTTCGTCCCGCAACAGATCAAAGATATAGGGCAGCGCCTCGTTGTCGGTGATCTGGTAGGAATGGTCGGGTGTGAACCCTTCCAGGTTCTTGGTGACCCGCACCTGCCCGATCCCCTCGGCGATCGAGCCGCCTTCCATCGCGATCTCGCCGGTCGTGTAATAGGAAAACAGCCCCGCTCCCATAGGATCGGCCAGACCGATCGTCACGCCCTTGGGCTGCAACGCCTCGGCGACACCGGCCAGGGTTCCACCCGACCCGACCGCGCAGACAAAACCGTTGACCCGTCCGCCCGTCTGTTCCCAGATTTCCGGACCGGTGGTTTCCACATGCGACTGACGGTTGGCGACATTGTCGAACTGGTTGGCCCAGATCGCACCATTTGGTTCGGATTGGGCCAGTTCCTCGGCCAGGCGGCGCGAATAGTGGACAAAGTTGTTGGGGTTGCGATACGGCGCTGCGGGCACCTGAACCAGTTGCGCCCCGGCAAGGCGCAGCATGTCCTTTTTCTCTTCGGATTGGGTTTCAGGGATGACGATAACGGTTTTGAAACCCATCGACGCGCCCACCAGCGCCAGCCCGATCCCGGTGTTTCCCGCCGTGCCCTCGACGATTGTTCCGCCCGGTTTGAGATCACCGCGCGCAATGGCATCGCGGATGATATACAGCGCCGCACGGTCCTTGACCGACTGGCCGGGGTTCATGAATTCGGCCTTGCCCAGAATTTCACATCCCGTTTCCTCGCTGACGCGGCGCAGCCGGATCAACGGTGTTTTTCCTACTGCGTCGGCAAGATCTCGTGCAATGCGCATGGCGCCCTCGTTTCAAATGGTAACAATGCAGATTTACAGGTGCCATGCCGCAACCACAAGGCGGGAGTCATCCCCGCAGGCGTTCGCGGTGACGCGCCAGCCAATGCGCCAGTGACAGCAGCGGCAAGTCCTTGAAACACCCCCGATCCACCCGGTCGATGAAATCGGCGAACGGTATGATCTGGCTGCGAATATCTTCGCCTTCGGTGTCCTTTCCCCCGGCTTGTGTCGTATGCGTCAGCTCCGCAAGACCAACGAAAAGATACAAGAACTCGGTAGACGATCCGCTGGACGAATAGGCGCGTCCGGCGGGTTCCAGATGCGCAAGCGCGATCTGCGCCTCTTCCTGCGCTTCGCGAAGCGCGGCAGCTTCCGGAGTTTCGCCCGGATCGATCATCCCCGCCACCGGTTCCCACATCCAGGGGTCCGGGTCGTCGTTCAGAAAGACCGGGGGGCGGAACTGTTCGACCAGCAAAACCGTGTCGCGCTGCGGATCATAGGGCAGCACGACAACCGCACTGCCCTGCATCAGCGCGCTGCGGTCCAGGACAGGCCCCATGGTGCCGTCATATTGGCGGTGACTGACCTGAATCTCTTCCATGCCGAAATAGTTGATATAGGCATGGGTGTGCCGATGCACGATCACATCCCCCGGCGACCTGCTGTCGGCAATGCAGCCGCGTTCCCGGGCCGCAAGTTTTGCCCAGGCGCGCGTGCGGATGGCATTGAAACTGTCTGCAATCCGGTCACAGCCGACCTTGCCGTAATAGGCCATGACCTCGGCCGCCGCCGTGACCGAGACCGGGCCCCACGCATCCACCCAATCCGGCAACGACCACGGTTTGCCGGGGGTCCAGCGACCGGGCTTTGGGAAAAACACCTGTGCCTGAGCCCGCGTTTCGTCCCGAACGGTCACGCTCAGGGTTTCTGTGCCATAGTCGAACCCGCCTTCGTAAAAGGCCAGCCGCGCGAGATCGTCCTCGGTCAGGTCCCGCACCAGCAACCCGGATGCGGTCTGCCCGGCTTCGGCAACAATCATGGGAAAGGGCTGATCCTGAACCCAATATACCGCGTGGTCCGCAAGCGTTGCCTCGAAAACGGCAATCCCCGCTGCGGGCCGGCCCAAAACAAGCTCAAGCAATGGCACATGACGCAAAGTGCCGTAGAAAAACAGGTCTGCCAAATCCGGTCTCGTCTTCTGCGTAAATTTCCTAGCGCCAGCGCCGCCACGCGATTTCCGTCAGAATGCCCGACAGCAGCGCGCCAAATGCCAGCGTGGCAATGATTTCCGGTGCCAGCAATTGTTCCCCATAGGCGACGCCGATCTGGAAGATGGCCAGCAGCGCCTCGAACGGGCCATCATAACGGTGCCGCATCGCCAGGCGGAACATCTCGTACGTGCCCTGCACGAACAGGCCCCAGAACACCAGCGAGACAACACCGGTCAACCCGTTGTTGACGGCGGCCGTCCATCCCTTGCCTGCCCGTTTTCCCATGATGATCCAGCCACACAGGAACCCCAGGATCAGGTTGATATGGGTGAAATACCCATAGGCTTTGCCCTCTTCGCCGTTGTCGATGATCATCCCCGAAACCAGAAAGGCCACCACCATCAGACAGGCCGCGGCAACAAGACGTGAGGCAGTGGGCATTCGTAGTTTCCGTTCGTCAGTTGGGTTTCGCTAGGGTGATCTGTGTCACATCGCAATTGCCCGTGTCAAAGGCTGCGCCACAAGCGGTCAAATAATAATTCCACATGCGGCGAAAACGCTCGTCAAAGCCCATATCGGCGATCTGGTCCCATTTGGCATTGAATGTCTCGTACCAGCGCCGCAGCGTCAGGTCATAGCTTTGGCCAAACTCTTTCGAGCGCACAAAAGTCAGACCTGCCGCGGCAATCTGTTCCCGCAGCACCGCAGGCGCTGGCAACATGCCGCCCGGAAAGATGTATTTCTGAATGAAATCAACGCCATTCCGGTATACGTCCCACCGGAAATCAGCGACGGTAATGATCTGCAATGTGGCTTGCGCACCGGGCTTCAACCGGTCGCGAACCGTTTCGAAATAAACCGGCCAGTATTTCTCGCCCACAGCCTCGAACATCTCGATGGACGCGATGCCATCATACTGGCCCCGCTCATCGCGATAGTCCTGCAGCTTGAACGACACCCGATCAGAAAGACCTGCATTATCAATACGCTGCCTTGCAAAGCTCAACTGTTCCTGACTGATTGTAAGGCCCGTCACCCGCAGGTCGCGTTCGCGCGCGGCATATTCGGCGAACCCACCCCAGCCACAGCCGATTTCCAGGATGTGATCGCCGGGTTTTGCGCCCATTTCATCCACCAGGCTGGCATATTTGGCCGTTTGGGCCTTTTCCAGGCTTTCCTGCCCGGTCTCGAAGATGGCGCTGGAATAGGTCATGGTCTCATCGAGCCACAGCGCATAGAACGCATTGCCCAGATCATAGTGGTACGAGATGTTCTTTTTGGCCTGGGATCGGTTGTTCCGGTGCAGCCAGAAACGCAACCGCTCATAGGCGCGAACCAGAAAGGCCCCGGTGAAATCGTCATATACCGTTTCGGTTCCCAGATGCACCAGGTCCATGAACGCGCGCAGGTCTGGCGTGCTCCACCCGCCTTCAAGATAGGCATCCGAAAAGCCCAGTTCGCCTTCGCGGATAAGCCGGGCAAATACGTCGGGATCGTGAATATCGACGCGCGCGACCGGGCCGGGCTTATCACCCTTGGACCGGAAAATCCGACCATCGGGCAAGGAAATATCCAACTGGCCAGCGTTCATGGACGCCAACATTCTGAAGACTTGCGCAAAGTACCTGGGCAGGTTTTCCTGCCCGTGTGTGGTCGTCAGGATCATCCGCTTTTCCCCTGTGCGGTATCGCGATCAGGCTAGGGCGGGATTCTGTTTCTGGCAAGTTTTCAGTTCCTTACCGCCTATTTGCATGGTTTTCGGCCATTTCCGGCGGTGTCGCGCACCAGCTTCAGCGCCCTGCCCGGCGGCGTCCGGCAGGGCGGCGTATCAGGCCGCCCCCGCCGCGCCGGGCTGCAAAGGCCCCGTTACAGGACACGGTCCAACGCGTCGATCAACTGCTCGGTTTCGGCGGCCGAGGTATAGTGCGTAAAGCTGACGCGCAGGACCCCCTTGTCCAGGTCAACGCCCATCGCCTGCAACGGGCGCACAGCGTAAAAGTCACCGCCACTGGCCATGATGCCGTGCTGCGACAGGGCGGCGGCCACCTCGGCTGCGGGTTGGTGCAAGGCCAATGCCACGGTCGGCGCGCGCCGGGTCGCATCGGATGGACCGATCAGGCGAATGTCATTCCGGTCGCGCACCGCATCCAGAACAGGCTGCAACAGGGCGATTTCATGTGCGCGCATCAGATCATGGACAAAGGCCGCCCGGTCCGCCCCTGGCCCATCCGGGCCGCCATGGTGTTGGCACAAAAGATCGACATAATCCGCCATACCGGCGCTGGCCGCGATCTGGGCGTGATCGGGTCCGGCAGGGGTAAAACGTTTATACAGCACATCCGCATTGAAATAATGCGCCTGGTTGGGCAGCAATTCACCCAAGGCCTGCCGGATCACCATGCAACCCTGATGCGGGCCATAGGTCTTATAGGCCGAAAACAGGTAAATATCGGGGCCAAGGTTTCCAACATTGGGAAACCCGTGCGGCGCATAGGACACGCCGTCGACACAGACAAAGGCACCGGCCGCGTGCGCAATCGCCGTTATCTGTGTCACCGGGTTGATCTCACCAATAACGTTCGAGCAATGCGGGAAACAGACCAGCCTGACCTTGTCATCCAACAGGTCTTCGAGGTGTTGCGGGTTCAATGACCCTGTCTCTGGGTCGATCCGCCATTCGCGTATCTCGATCCCGTCAGCGGACAGGTTCCGCCACGGGCCTGAATTTGCCTCATGATCCTGGTTGGTCACGATGATCGCCTCGCCGGGCTGCATCCATTGCCGAAACGCCTGCGCCAGAACATAGGTGTTCTGCGTGGTCGATGGGCCAAAGCTCAGCTCATGGGTTTCCACGCCCAGGATCTCGGCCATGCGCGCCCGCGCCTCGTCCATCTCAGCCCCGCCCAGCCGGCTTGCCTCGTAAGGCGCATAGGGCTGAACCTTGCGCTGCGTATAAAACCGCGTCAGCCGATCGATCACCGGCTTACAGGTATAAGACCCGCCCGCATTCTCGAAAAAGGCCTGGCCCTGCAACTCGGGCCGGGAAAACGCGGGAAACTGATCCCGGACATAGTCAATATCAAGAGTGCTCATCACACGCCCCTTTGTCGTCATGCGCCCTGCTTTTGAGAATTGCCCACGCATGACCCCGGACCACCCTCTCCGAAAACATGGCAGGTCTTCCAGCCGAACCGGCAAGACCGACATTCAGCGACGGCGGCACCGGCAGCCCCATTCGTGCCCTGACAGGCCCAAGGGACACGCGCAGTAAGCCCTTTGCAAACCAAATGGTCAAGCACCCTGACTGATGACAGAAACTGTCATTGGGCCATGCAAGTATAAAGCTGCAACAAGCGACAAGAGGATTACCATGAGCTTTCAACCAAAGGACTTTCTGGTCTGGGGCGAACTGCCCGTAACGGATATGGACAAGGCGGTCGCCTTCTATGCGGCGGTGACGGGTGCGGATCTCAGCATTGATACATCCGGGCCAAACCCCATGGCGGTGTTTCGGCCGGAAAATCCGGGCACCGGCGTTGGCTTGCACCTGTACCCCGGAAAGCCTGCCAAGACAGGCCAGGGCCCCACGCTGCACCTGTCGGCGCAAGGGCAGCTGGAGGACGTCATGACCCGCGTGACGGCGGCTGGTGGACAGGTGGTGTCCGAACCGATCCAGGTTCCGCCCGGCCGGTTCTTCTATGCCCTTGACCCCGACGGAAACTCGGTCGGTTTTTTCGAAGGTCCGTAAACAAAAAAGACCCCGGCCAGACGCCGGGGTCTTTCATCTTGCGGTCTGTTTTCACGCTCAGCGGCGGCGGCGTTCGTTTGCCAGTCCGATGAAAATCGACACGCACATCACGACCAGGACGATCGCAAACGGAAACCCGGTCGCAATCGCCGCAGCCTGAAGCGCGCCAAGCCCGCCGCCCAAGAGCAGCACAATGGCAATCGCGCCTTCCAGAACGCACCAGAACACGCGCTGCGCCGTCGGCGCGTCGATCTTGCCGCCTGCCGTGATCGTGTCAATGACCAGAGAGCCCGAGTCCGAACTGGTCACGAAGAACACGACGACCAGCACGATACCGACAAAGGACAGCAGCCCTGTCATCGGAAAGGCCTCGAACATCTTGAACATCTTCAGCTCAAGCGCCGCGTCCGACAGCGCCTGCCCCGACCCGGACAGCACCTGATCCAGTGCCGCGCCACCGAAAACGCTCATCCACAGGGCGCCGACGACGGTCGGGATCACGATGACGCAGGTTACGAATTCGCGCACGGTCCGGCCACGGGAAATCCGGGCGATGAACATGCCCACGAAAGGCGACCAGGAAATCCACCAAGCCCAGTAGAAGGTTGTCCAGCCCTGCATGAAATTGGTGTCTTCGCGACCGATCCAATTGGACAAGGCAGGCAAAGCGACGACATATTCGATCAAGCTGTCGAAGAACCCTGTCAGTATCGCGATGGTCGGGCCAAGGATGAGAACCAGCAAAAGCAAAGCAGCCGCCAGAATCATGTTGGCCTCGGACAGGCGTTTGACGCCCTTGTCCAGACCGGCAACGACCGACACCAGCGCAAAGGCGGTAATCAGGCCGATCAACAGAACCTTCATCCCGTCGGTGATCGGGACATCGAAAAGATAGTTCAACCCGGCCAGCGCCTGTGTCGCCCCCAACCCCAACGAGGTTGCGAGCCCGAAAATGGTCGCGAAGACGGCCAATACGTCAATGATATGCCCCAACGGACCCCAGGTCGCCTCTCCGAACAGGGGGTAGAACACGGATCGCATGGTCAGCGGCAAACCCCGGTTAAAGCTGAAAAACGCCAGCGCCAGCGCCACAACGGCATAAACGGCCCAAGGATGCAGACCCCAGTGAAATATCGTGGCCGCCATGGCCAGTTTCCTGGATGCTTCGGGGTCTTCCAGACCCGCGCCCAGCGGTGCCCAGTCCGTACGAACCCCGTCTTCGCCCACGGCCACACCGCCAAGCGACGCCCCATAGTGCGAGATCGGCTCGGCCACGCCCCAGAAGACAAGGCCAATGCCCATGCCTGCGGCAAACAGCATCGAGAACCAGCCCGCATAGCTGTAATCGGGTTTGGCGTCATCACCGCCAAGCCGGATCGAGCCATAGGGGGTCACGATCAGCAACAGCGAGAACACGACAAAGATATTGGCCGCCAGCATGAAGACCCAGTCGAATTTGCTGGTCAGCGCCGGGCGCAGCCATCCGAAGAACTCTACCGCCTGCTCCCGGAAAACCAGCGAAAAGAACACGAATGCGATGATGGTCAGACCCGATACGGCAAAGACCGGGTTATGTACGTCCAGACCCAGGATCTGAACATTGTCCTGACCGACCTCATAGTCGGTCTCTGAGTTTTCTGTACTGTCAGACATACTCTCTCCCTCTCTCAAGTGGTGTTTCAGTCTTCAGCGAACGAACGGGCCAACCGTTTCGCCACCGAGACCCAATGAACGCCAAAACCGACATCTGCGGCGATTTCTTGCCGCAGATGCACGTGGGAATTCCGAAATGGAATTGGTTGGGTGACCGGGCCTCAGGCTCGGTCGCAGGTGATCAGCCCTGAACCTTGGTATAGGTCCCCTCGCCCGCCAGAATGCCCTGGAACCCGCCGGGTTCATCCAGGCCGAATACGATCAGAGGCAGGTTGTTGTCGCGCGCAAGCGCGATGGCTGACGCATCCATCACCCGCAGCCGCTTGGCCAGCACATCGTCATATGTGACCGTGTCATAACGGACCGCGTCGGAATGCACCTTTGGGTCCTTGTCGTAAACGCCGTCGACACCGTTCTTGCCCATGAAAATCGCCTCGCAGGCCATTTCGTTGGCCCGCAGCGTTGCGGCCGTGTCCGTTGTGAAATACGGGTTGCCGGTTCCGGCGGCAAAGATGCAGACACGCTTTTTTTCCAGGTGGCGCACGGCGCGACGGCGGATATAGGGCTCGCAGACCTCGTCCATGCGAATGGCCGAAATCACCCGTGTAAACACGCCCACCTCCTCAAGTGCCGATTGCATCCCCAGCGCGTTCATAACCGTGGCCAGCATTCCCATGTAGTCGGCCGTGGTCCGTTCCATCCCCTGGGCCGAGCCGGACAGACCGCGAAAAATATTGCCGCCGCCGATCACCATGCAGATTTCAACGCCCATTTCATGGACCGATTTGACCTCCTGCGCGATGCGCTGAACCGTCGGCGGATGCAACCCGAATCCCTGGTCGCCCATCAGCGCCTCGCCCGAGATCTTCAGCATGACCCGTTTATAAGCGGTTTTGGCAGGGGTAACGGTCTCGGGGGTGGATGAAAGGCTCATGTTGCGCTCCGGGCTGGCACGGGTTTGTTTTCCGGCGCAAAATGAAGCAAAAGCCCAGCATGTTCAATGCGAATGGTCAGGATAAGGCGTCAATATATGGCCGATGACAGCTTAAGCGCGGCCCTGGGTCAGCTTCCTCCGGTTCCCGACGGGAAACCGGTCCTGATTGCCGGGCCCACGGCATCCGGCAAATCCGCGCTGGCGCTTGAGATCGCGGATCGTTTCGGCGGTGTGATCGTCAATGCCGACGCCAGCCAGGTCTATGACTGCTGGCGGGTGATCACCGCCAGGCCATCGGCCCAGGAAGAGGCGCGCGCGCCGCATGCGCTGTATGGCCATGTGGCCTTTGACCAGACCTATTCAACCGGGCACTGGCTGCGCGAGGTGGTGCCGATGCTAACGGGCGGCACGCGCCCGATCATTGTCGGCGGCACGGGGCTGTATTTCACCGCGCTGACCGAAGGCATGGCAGACATCCCGCCAACTCCGCCGGATATTCGGGACAGGGCCGATCGCATGACGCTGGACGATCTGCTGTCGGGGATAGACGCCCGTACCCTGGGCGGGCTGGATGTGCAAAACCGCGCCCGCGTCCAACGGGCGTGGGAGGTCCAACAGGCCACAGGCCGCCCGCTGGCCCATTGGCAGGCCGAAACCGCACCGCCGAAACTGAACCTGCGGGATGCCGTCCCAATAGTTTTCGATGTGGATCGGGATTGGCTGCTGGACCGGATCAACCGCCGGTTCGACCAGATGCTGCAAGGCGGCGCACTGGAAGAGGTCAAGAACATGCGCACCCGGTTTGACCCGTCATTGCCGTCGTGCCGGGCGATTGGTGTGCCCGAACTGACCGGATACCTGGATGGTGAGATGACGCTGGAACAGGCCCGCACGCGGGCCACAGTGTCCACCAGGCAATATGCCAAACGTCAGCGCACCTGGTTCCGGGCCCGCATGCGCGCATGGAACTGGATATCGCGCAGCGGCTGATGTCGCCCTGTGCTGGCAACCGGCCCCTCGTCGGGGTCACGGGCGGCGCAAACCCCTTTGCAAGCAAGGCAAACCGACCGGACCGCAAGGTCCGATCACGTCCCGAGATGTCGCTTTTGAACCTTTAATGGCGAAAACGTACATTGACCTCTCGCCGAATCTGGTGCCGAATAACGCCATGGGGACATAACGAAATCAAAGAACGAACACCCTCGAACCGATCGGCCCGGAACGACTGGCCTGGGTTGGTTCGAACCACTTTCAACGAAAATTCGTGTCACAGGGAGACATAAATGGAAAACGAGACACTGACCGGAACCTCGATGCACTGGGCGGCTGAGATGCATGCCCGCGAGTATCGCAGCGGAAATCTGAGCCGGCGGGAGTTCATGGCGCGCACCACCGCGCTTGGCGTCACCGCATCTGCGGCCTATGGCCTGATCGGCCTGCAGACCCCTGCAGCGGCACAGCAAGAAGTTCCGCGCGGCGGCACCATCCGTTATCAGATGGAGGTTCGCGCCCTCAAGGACCCCAGGACCTATGACTGGACCCAAATCGCGACCTTTACCGCCGGCTGGCTGGAATATCTTGTCGAATACAACAATGACGGCTCGTTCAAGCCCATGCTTCTGGAAAGCTGGGAAAGCAACGCCGATGCGACCGTACACACGCTGAATGTGCGCAAGGGCGTCAAGTGGAACAACGGTGACGACTTCACCGCCGCAGACGTGGCCCGCAATATCGAGATGTGGTGCGATGCGGCGGTCGAGGGCAACTCGATGGCGTCCCGGATGGCGTCCCTGATCGACGAAGGCACCCAAAAAGCCGCCGATGGGGCAATCACCGTGGTCGATGACCACACGGTCAAGCTGACCTGCAACGTACCGGACATTACCATCATTCCGGGCATGGCCGATTACCCGGCTGCAATTGTTCACGGCAGCCATGATCCCAACAACATGCTGGCCAACCCGGTCGGCACCGGTTTCATGCTTCCCGAAAGCCACGAGGTCGGCGTCAAGGGTGTGCTGGTCCGCAACGAAGACCACGAATGGTGGGGCTATGCCGCTGGCAAGGGCGGATATGTCGACCGGATCGAGTTCATTGACTATGGCACCGACCCGGCGGCGTTCCTGGCCGCCTATGAGGCGGAAGAAATCGACATGAACTGGGAGTCGGTCGGCGAGTTTGTCGATATCTTCGACAGCATCGGTCTGACGCGCTCGGAAATCGCGTCGGGTTTCACCATCGTCATTCGCCCCAACCAACTGGCCGAAGACGCCGATGGAAACAAGATCTATGGCGACAAGCGCGTGCGCCAGGCCCTGGCCATGGCCGTCGACAACGAGGTTTGCCTGGAACTGGGCATGTCGGGCTATGGTCTTGCCGCCGACAACTGCCATGTCGGTCCGATGCACCCCGAATACGACTCGGCCATCACTCGCATCCCCTATGATCCGGCGGGCGCCAAGGCGCTGATGGACGAAGCCGGAATGGGCGATTTCGTGCACGAAGTTCAGTCGATCGATGATGACTGGCGCCGCAACACCACCGCGGCGGTCGTTGCCCAGCTCAACGATGCCGGGATTCAGGCTACGCACACGGTTCTGCCGGGCTCGACCTTCTGGAACGACTGGACGAAATACCCGTTCTCGTCGACCAACTGGAACCACCGTCCGCTGGGCACGCAGATCCTGGCGCTGGCCTACAAGTCCGGCGTCGCCTGGAACGAGGCGGGATTTGCCAATGAAGAGTTCGACGCCCTTCTGGCCGAGGCAAATGCAATCGCCGATGTAGACGCGCGCCGCGAAGTGATGGCCAAGCTGCAGGCGATCATGGTCGACGAAGGCGTTGTCATCCAGCCCTATTGGCGGACCGCAATGCGCCATCACCGGGACAACCTGGTCGGTGTCGAAAAGCACATTGCCGACCTGCCGCAACTTTACAAGTTCGGCGTCATTTCCTGACCTCGGGAACAGGCCGCGCCCCTTGGGGCGCGGCTTTGTCGTCCGGACAGGGCGACCATAGGAACAGCGATGCGCAGGACCGCCGAAACCCTGCGCCGGCCGACCAACAGGGGCAAACATGGGACTTTTCATTCTAAGGCGCGTCGGCATCATGCTGGTGACGGCATTGTGCCTGACATTCCTGGTCTTTTTCCTGACCAATCTTTACCCGAACCTCGAAAAGCTCGCCAAGACGCAGGGCAATTTTCGGATGTCGGACGAACAGGTCGCCAGTTTTCTGGAAAAAGGCGGATACCTGCAGCCCGTTCCGGTCAAATACGGCGAATGGTTGGGCGTCCTGCCATCATACAGGCATGTCAACGAGGATGGATCGGTCCAGGGGCGCTGCATCCTGCCGGGGCAGTCCGGTGACGAGGCCCCCAATTACTGTGGCATCCTGCAGGGGTACTGGGGGTATTCCACGGTTTTCAAGGACGAAGTGTCGACAGTGGTGGGAAACCGGCTGGCCCTGACCGGGCGGCTGATGTTCTGGGTCATGTTGTTGATGGTACCTTCGGCGCTGATCCTGGGCGTGCTTGCGGGCATGAAGGAAGGGTCAGCCACGGACCGGACGCTTTCGACATTTGCAATCACCACCACCGCGACGCCTGAATACGTATCGGGCGTGATCTTCATCGCCATCTTCACCTCATCCGCAGTTGGCCTGAAATGGTTCAAGGGTACGGCCACGCAGGCGATGGAAAACCCGACATTCGAGAATTTCTTTCTGCCGGTGCTGACCATTGCGCTTTATGGGATGGGCTATATCGCCCGGATGACCCGCGCCTCGATGACCGAGGTGATGACGGCGCAGTATATCCGCACCGCGCGCCTCAAGGGGGTATCATTCCCCAACATCGTGATGAAACACGCCCTGCGCAACGCGCTGATCGCGCCCTTCACCGTCATCATGCTGCAATTCCCATGGCTGCTGAACGGTGTGGTGATCGTCGAGACCCTGTTCAACTACAAGGGCTTTGGATGGGCGCTGGTGCAGGCGGCGGGCAACAATGACATCCAGCTGTTGCTGGCGATCTCGGTCGTGTCGGTCTTTGTGGTGCTGGTGACGCAGCTGATCTCGGATATCGGCTATGTTTACCTCAACCCGCGCATTCGCATTTCTTAAAGGAGGGTGAGAATATGGAACCATTGACCTGGACCGGCTCTGTCGCCTTCCTGAACCCGCTTCTTCTGATTGCGCTGGCCGTGATGGCCGCGTCCATCCTTGTGTGGATCCTGGCCAGTATCGTGCTGCCGGAACCACAGATGACCGTCAATGCGGACGGCACGCTCAGCTCGTCTTCGGGGCTGCGCAACATGATCCAATCGGTCATGCGCCTGAGCTTTCTGGCCAGCATCGCGCTTGTGGTCGCTTATATCCTTGCTGGCGTTGCCCTGGGCAGCGGCGCGGGCGTCATCGGAGCCATGGCGCAGCAGTTCCTGCCCGTCTGGCTGTCTCTGGTGATCCTGTTTGCCATGTCGATCGCGTTCAAGCGCAAGCTGGGCCTTTATGGCAAGCTGTTTGACAGCCCCATCGGCATGATCGGCTTTGGCCTTGTGATGTTCTGGGTCTTCACCGGTATTTTTGGCGCGATGGATCTGATCATCACCCATGATCCGCTGGATCAGATATCAGGGATGAAGAACAAGGTGCCGGGCACCCCCCTGCCCGGTTCTGAAGAAGGTGCCTATTCCTGGTATCTTCTGGGCGGTGACAATCTTGCCCGCGACGTTTTCAGCCGCATGGTCAAAGGGGCGTGGATCGTTGTTCAGATCGCACCACTGGCGACGATGTTCGCCTTTATGGTGGGCATCACGCTGGGCCTGCCCGCAGGGTATTACGGCGGACGCCTGGATACGCTGTTGTCTTTCCTGGCCAACCTGATCCTGGCGTTCCCGGTGATCTTGCTGTTCTACCTTCTGGTCACACCCGAGATCGTCGCAACCGGCGTGCCCAACTACATGGCCGCGGTCCTTTTTGTCTTTCCGATCATCTTTCTGTGCGTCCTGCTGAATTCGCGTTTCTATACGCGGCCCAGCTTTCGGACGCCGCTGCTGATTGGCGTATTGGGAGTTGCCGCCTGGCTGTATTTGTCGCTGATCTCGACGGATGGGTATGTGATCAACACGGACAGCTACAGCATCTGGGGCCTGCCAACCTATTTGGACCTGTTCGACATTCCCGGCGGCATTCTGGTGGTGTTTGTCTCGGTGGTCTTCGTGAACTCGCCCACGGTTTTCCGGATCGTCCGAGGCCTCGCGCTGGATATCAAGACCCGCGATTATGTGGCCGCGGCCCAGACCCGTGGCGAAGGCCCGTGGTACATCATGCTGTGGGAGATCCTGCCCAATGCGCGCGGCCCGCTGATCGTCGATTTCTGCCTGCGCATCGGCTATACCACCATCCTGTTGGGAACCCTGGGGTTCTTTGGCCTGGGCCTGCCGCCCGAAAGCCCCGATTGGGGGTCCACGATCAACGAGGGGCGCAAGCTCTTGTCGATTTACCTGCACCCTGCCCTGCCACCGGCGCTGGCGCTGTTGTCGCTGGTTCTGGGTCTGAACCTGTTGGCGGATGGGTTGCGGGAAGAAAGCCTGAAGGACTGACGTGACAGCGGCCGGGGGGCCAGCCCCCCGGACCCCCCGGGATATTTTTAGCCAGATGAAGGGGATCCCCCGGACTCTCGCGAGGAGAAACACAGATGAGCAAACTGGCGGATCATGACGGACCTATTCTGGAGATCGACAAGCTGTCGATTTCCTTTTTTACCCGCCTGAGGGAGATCCCCGCCGTGATGGATTTCTCGGTCAGCGTGCGGCCCGGCGAAGCCGTTGGGCTGGTGGGCGAATCCGGGTGCGGCAAGTCCACCGTTGCGTTGGGGGTGATGCAGGATCTGGGCAAGAACGGGCGTATCGTCGGCGGGTCGATCAAGTTCAAGGGCCGCGACCTGAGCGAGATGAGCACCGACGAGCTGCGCGATATTCGCGGCAATGAGATCGCGATGATCTATCAGGAGCCGATGGCCTCGTTGAACCCGGCGATGAAGATCGGCAGGCAGTTGATGGAAGTGCCGATGATCCACGAGGGCGTGAGTGCCGACGAAGCTTATGCCCGTGCGCTGGAGGTCGTCACCGATGTGCGGCTGCCCGACCCCGAGCGGATGCTGAATTCGTTTCCGCATCAATTGTCGGGTGGCCAGCAGCAACGGATCGTCATCGCGATGGCGTTGATGTCGAAACCGTCATTGTTGATCCTGGATGAGCCGACAACGGCTTTGGACGTGACGGTTGAGGCCGCCGTGGTCGAGCTGGTCAAGGATCTGGGCAAGAAATACGGCACCTCGATGCTGTTTATCTCGCACAATCTTGGGCTGGTGCTGGAAACCTGCGACCGGCTTTGCGTGATGTATTCTGGCGAAGCGGTCGAGCGGGGCTCGATCAAGGATGTGTTCGACGAGATGCAGCATCCGTATACGCAGGCGCTGTTCCGCTCGATCCCGCTGCCGGGGGCCGACAAGAATGCGCGCCCCCTGGTGGCCATTCCCGGCAACTTTCCCTTGCCGCATGAGCGCCCACCTGGGTGCAACTTTGGCCCGCGCTGCGATTATTTCGAAGAAGGCCGGTGCGACGCGCAGGACATCCTGATGGAGGCCGTGCCCGGCAATGACCGGCACCATACGCGCTGTTTGAAATTCCAGGAGATCGACTGGAACGCGCCGATCGCGCTGGGTGAGCAGAAAGAAAAGTCCGAGATTGGCCGGACCGTTCTGAAGATGGACAACCTCAAGAAATATTATGAGGTCGCGGCCAACGCCCTGTTTGGCGGCGGCGAGAAGAAGGTGGTGAAGGCCAACGAAACGCTGAGTTTCGAGGCGCATGAATCCGAGACATTGGCCATCGTGGGTGAATCCGGCTGCGGCAAATCCACCTTTGCCAAGGTTTTGATGGGGCTTGAGACGGCCACGGACGGGCAGATCCTGCTGGATAACCGCAATATCGAAGACGTGCCGATTGAAGAGCGCGACGCCAAGACCGTGGGTGAGGTTCAGATGGTGTTCCAGAACCCGTTTGATACGTTGAACCCGTCGATGACCGTGGGTCGCCAGATCATCCGCGCGCTGGAAATCTTTGGCGTCGGGGATTCGGAGGCTGCGCGCAAGCAAAGGATGTTGGAGCTTCTGGATCTGGTAAAGCTGCCCCGCGCCTTTGCGGACCGCATGCCGCGGCAATTGTCCGGCGGTCAGAAGCAGCGTGTCGGCATTGCCCGCGCATTTGCCGGAGATGCCCGTATCGTTGTGGCGGACGAGCCTGTCTCGGCCCTGGATGTGTCAGTGCAGGCTGCTGTCACCGACCTGTTGATGGAAATCCAGCGCGAGCAGAAGACGACGCTGTTGTTCATCAGCCACGACCTGTCGATTGTGCGCTATCTCAGCGACCGGGTGATGGTGATGTATCTGGGCCATGTGGTCGAGTTGGGAACAACCGAACAGGTCTTTGCCCCGCCCTATCACCCCTATACCGAGGCCCTGCTGAGCGCGGTGCCCATCGCGGATACCTCGGTCGAGAAACAGCATATCGTGCTTGAAGGCGATATCCCTTCGGCGATGAACCCGCCGCCGGGATGCCCGTTCCAAACGCGGTGCCGGTGGAAATCCGAAGTGCCCGAGGCACGTTGTGAAACCCATGTGCCGCCCGTTCAGACATTGAAAGACGGCCATCAGGTCAAATGCCACCTGGCAGAAGACATATTGGCGCGTATGGAACCCGTCATCAAAGTGGCGGCCGAGTAGCAGACCGGGCACCCATCACCTTGTGCCTGGCTGAGGCCGGGCCGGTCGGGTGCGTTTGGGGTTACCAGATATCCTGGGACATGGCTCGGCAGGGTTTTACCAATGGCCCAAGCTGTGGGCCAACAGGGTTGCGCCGCGCGGGGATGTCAAACGTGGGTCAACCGCCCCAGATGACCTTCACATAGTTTTGGGTTTCCGCGTAAGGCGGAACGCCGCCGTGTTTTTCAACGGCTTTCGGACCCGCATTATAGGCGGCAAGTGCAAGCCGCCAAGACTTGAACTTGCGATACTGCCAAGACAGGTAGCGCGCGCCGCCTTCGAGGTTTTGTTTGGGGTCATGCGGGTTTACCCCCAACAGCTGTGCCGTTTGCGGCATGAGCTGGGCCAATCCCAGCGCCCCCTTGTGAGACTTGGCGCTTGGGTTCCAGCCGCTTTCCTGCTGAACAAGGCGCAGGAACAGCTCTTCGGGGACGTTGTGCTTGCGGGCGGCCTGCCGGGCCAGGGTCAGGTATTGACCCCGATACTTGCCTGCATACCGCTTGTTGAACTGACCCTGCTCGGTCTTCGGCTTGAGCCGTTCAGAATCGCGGTATTGGCTGGCCGCGCGCGTATCCAGAATCTTGGCTTGTTTTAGGAAAATATCTTTTCGGTTCTTGGTGGACAGGACGTCCGCCGCAACCACATTCGATACTACCGCAAGGCATATCGCACTGAAACAACCAACCAGAAATCGCATTCAAGCCAATCCCGCTCGTTAAGCAACCAGACGGAGTATAGGTATTTCAGGCAGAAATGAAAACATGGTAAAGATTGGCGGAGGTTTTCTTGCGTGGCGCGGTGGTCATCAACTCTGTTTTAACCATGGCACAGGCCGTATAGGGTCACCAAGGATCAAGGCGTCAGATTCGGGCGCAACCAAGTCAGAAAAGAACGAGGAATTACATGGCGGGCTCAGTCAACAAGGTCATTCTGGTGGGCAATCTAGGACGCGACCCCGAGGTGCGATCGTTCCAGAACGGTGGCAAGGTCTGCAACCTGCGGATTGCCACTTCGGAAAACTGGAAAGACCGGAACACGGGCGAACGCCGCGAACGGACCGAGTGGCACTCGGTCGCGATCTTTTCCGAACCTCTGGCGCGCATCGCGGAACAATACCTGCGCAAGGGATCGAAGGTCTATATCGAAGGCCAGCTTGAGACCCGCAAATGGCAGGATCAGAGCGGACAGGACAGGTATTCGACCGAGGTCGTGCTGCGCCCGTATCGGGGCGAGTTGACCCTGTTGGACAGCCGCGGTGAAGGCGGCGGTGGTGGCGGCGGCGGATATGGCGGCGGCCAGGCGGGCGGCGGTTACGGCGGCGGCGATCCATACGGGGCACCGTCAAGCGCACCGGCACCGGCATCGGGCGGGATCGACGACGACGAGATCCCGTTCTAAGGCAACCGGAGAAATGTGATGACATGGTCCTTCTCGATCGGCCGGATATTCGGCTCGGAGTTGAGGGTCCATGTCACGTTCTTCCTGCTGCTGGCCTGGGTCGGGTTTGCCGCCTATTCCGATGGCGGCTGGGCTGCGGCGGTTGATAATCTGATTTTCGTACTGGCCTTGTTTGGCTGCGTGGTCGCGCATGAATTCGGCCATGCGCTGATGGCCCGTCGATACGGCATCAGGACCCCGGACATCACGTTGTTGCCCATCGGCGGGCTGGCGCGCCTGGAACGCATGCCGGAAAACCCGATGCAAGAGGTTCTAGTCGCGCTTGCCGGGCCTGCGGTCAATATCGCCATCTGGCTGCTGCTTGTTGCACTGGGCGCCGGAATGAACGCCGAGGCACTGGCCCGGGTCGATCAATCAAATGCGGATCTTTTGGGCAGGCTGGCCTATGTGAACCTGTTCCTGGCGGTGTTCAACCTGATTCCCGCATTCCCGATGGATGGCGGTCGGGTGTTCCGCGCGCTGCTTTGCATGAAAATGGACAGGGTCAGGGCAACCAGGATCGCGGCCATTGGCGGGCAGATCGTGGCGGTGGCCCTGGGGTTCCTGGGGCTGACCATGGCAAATCCCATACTGGTTCTGATCGCCGTGTTCGTCTTTGTCGCCGCAAATGCCGAAAGCCAGGATGTCGCCCTGCGGTCGGTCGCCCGCAGCGTTTTGGCCCGCGATGCGATGATCACCGAGTTCCATGCGCTGACACAGGTCGATACGCTCAACACCACGGCAAGGGCCGTGATCCAGACCACCCAGCACGAGTTTCCGGTGCTGGACCCCGATGGCGTGCTGTTGGGGTTTGTCACGCGGAACAAGCTGTTTGCGACCCTTGCCAGCGACCATCCCAGGTCCGAGCCGGTCACCGAAATCATGGACAGGGACATTCCGCAGGTGGCACTGACAACCGGCCTCGAGGCGGTTTTGAACGCGCTGGGGAACGGGGCACCGGCCGTTGCCGTCTGTACACGCGCCGGCGTGATGGTCGGCTATATCACCCGCGAAAACATCGGTGAACTGATGGTGATCCGAGGGCGCTGAAGGCGGTTCGGATCACCGCGCCGCCAGGGCATCCGTCAACACCGACATGACCGCGTCGCGCGGCACATCCGAGGTCACGAACGCCTCGCCGATGCCGCGTGCCAGAATGAACCTGAGCTGCCCGTCCACGACTTTTTTGTCCTGGGCCATCAGGTCGATCAACGCCTCGGCGCCCGGCAGATCTCCGGGGATGTCCGCCAGGTCGGTTTTCATTCCCATCGCGCGCAGATGCGCACGCACCCGGCTGGGGCTTTCCTGCGAACACAGGCCTAGGCGGGCCGACAGCTCGAACGCCATCGCGCATCCTATGGCAACCCCTTCACCGTGAAGCAGGCGATCGGAATACCCGGTCGCCGCCTCAAGCGCGTGACAGAAGGTATGGCCAAGGTTCAGCAAGGCGCGGTCGCCCTGCTCGGTCTCGTCGCGTGCAACGATATCGGCCTTCATCTGAACCGACCGGGTAACGGCCTGAACCCGCGCCGCCATATCGCCGGATGCCAATGCCGTGCCGTTGACTTCCAGCCATTCGAAAAAGGCGGCATCGCCCAGAAGGCCGTATTTGACCACCTCGCCATACCCGGCCAGAAAATCCCTGGCGGTAAGCGTCCCCAGGACCGACGTATCGGCCAGAACCAGCGAGGGCTGGTGAAACGCGCCGATCAGGTTTTTGCCCTGCGGTGCGTTGATCCCGGTCTTGCCCCCGACCGAACTGTCGACCTGCGCCAAAAGCGATGTGGGGATCTGCACGAACCGCACGCCCCGGCGCAGCACTGCTGCGGCAAAACCGGCAAGGTCGCCGATCACGCCGCCGCCCAGGGCCACAACGACGTCCCGGCGTTCGACCTTTTCGGACAACAGCCATTCGACCGCGCGCTCGAACTGGGGCCAGCCTTTCGTCGCCTCACCCGCAGGAAGGGCCAGGGCGCTCAACTCGATGCCCGCGGCGGACAATCCTGCCCGCAACCCCTCAAGATGCAGCCCCGATACGGTTTCATCAGTCAATACGGCAACACGCGGGCGATGCAGAAGCGGGGCGATGTAATGCCCGGACTGCGCCAAAAGGTCGGGGCCAATCTCGACCCGGTACGCGCGTTCGCCCAGGTCCACATTCACGGTCTGCTGCATTTACTTTCGTTCCAATACATCCGGGCGCGTCACCAACGCGGCAACCACCCTGTCCACCATTTCTTCGATTGCAGAGTCGCCGTCGGACTCCACCACCAGATTTGCCTGCGCATAGACCGGCACACGATCCCGGTACAGATTCCGCAGCGTTGCGTGCGGGTCGGCCGTCCGCAACAGCGGGCGGGTATCCTTGTGGCGCACCCTGTTCCACAGCACCTCAAGGTCGGCCCTGAGCCAAACCGAGACCCCCCGGTCCGAAATCATCTGCCGGTTTGCCGCGTTCAGAAACGCCCCGCCCCCCGTGGAAAGAACGCCTTTTTGTTCATCAAGAAGCCGGGCGATGACCTGGCTTTCCTTGGCCCGGAAAAACGCCTCGCCGTCGCGTTCGAATATCTCGGGGATGGTCATGTTCGCGGCCGATTCGATCTCGGCGTCGCTGTCGAGGAACGGAACGGACAGGCGCGCGGCCAAAGCCCGGCCAACCGCCGTTTTCCCGGCGCCCATCATACCCACCATTACAACGGTTTTGTGCAAGTCAAAGCCCAGCACATCATCCGCGACCGGCCCGTTATGCTTAATTTCGCTCATTTCACCGTGAATGACGTGATCTTGGCAAAAATGCCAGTTATAACTTGGCCAAAATCGAAAATTGAGGCAGCGTTGAGCCATGGGCCGTCTGATCAAGTTCCTGTTATACATCATTTGCCTGGCGTTTATTGGGCTGGTTGCCTACGCCTATGTCGGGCCGTACTTTGGCGCGGATTTTTCCGCACCCCAAAGTGAAATCCGCGAACCGGTAACATTGGATGTCGACTAGGACCGCGCTGCTTGCGCTTGTGGTCACGACCGGAGTGGCACAGGCGCAAACGCAGGAACCTCTGTCCGCGATCGATTGGCTGACGGACCCGCCGCAGAACCTGCCGGGCACTGTCCTGCTGGAGCCGCCTGTCACGCAGACCGGCCTGCAGCCCGATGTCCACGTTACCCCGCTCGAAGCGCTTTCGCCGCCGTTGGGGCTTGTGTCATCCTCGGTGACCGGGTTGCCGGTCGACCTGTGGCAGGGCAGCGACCCGGCGCGCCTGGCCGAATTGATCGACCGCGTTCCCGTCCGGTCCAACCCGGCCATGCAGCGCCTGCTGTTCACCCTGCTTTTGTCCGAAGCCCGCGCACCGGCCGGATCAGACACCCAAGATACGCTGTTGCTGGCCCGTCTTGACCGCCTGATGGCCCTGGGTGCATCGGACCCGGTGCAGTCGCTGGTGCAACTGGCCGGACCCACAGACAGCCAGGACCGGTTTCAGCGGTGGTTCGATGCGACCCTGCTGACCGGGGACGAAGATCGCAGCTGTACCGCGCTGATTGCGCAGCCTCACCTGTCGCGTGACTATGCCGCGCAGATATTCTGCAAGGCACGGCGTGGCGACTGGGCCTCGGCGGCGCTGACGCTTGAGGCCGCGCACGCATTGGCGGAATTGCCCCAGGCCAAGCTAGACCTTCTGGACCGGTTCCTGAGCCCCGAGCTGTACGAGGGCGCGGCCTATCTGCCCCAGCCCGACGACCCCGACCCGCTGACCTTTCGCCTGTTCGAGGCCATTGGCGAACGGCTGCCCAGCGCGCCGCTTCCTTATGCGTTTGCCAATGCCGATCTGCGCGATGTGGCTGGCTGGAAGGCCCAGATCGAAGCCGCCGAACGCCTGACCCGTATCGGTGCGCTGACGCCGAACCAGTTGCTTGGCCTTTATACCGAACGCTCACCCGCCGCGTCTGGTGCGGTCTGGGACCGGGTGGCCGCCGTTCAGCGCTTTGAAACCGCGTTGAACACCGGAAATCCCGAGGCCATCGCGAAAACCCTGCCCCCGGTCTGGCAACAGATGAAAAAGGTCGGGCTGGAGGTTCCGTTTGCCGAGCTTTTTGCAGCCCGCCTGTCCGCGCAATCCCTGCCCGTTCCCAAGGCCGAAAACCTGCGGTGGCGGATCATGCTTTTGTCCGAGTATTACGAGACCGCCGCGCTGGAAACGCCCGATGGGTCGCGCGCAAACCAGTTTCTGGCGGCCCTGGCCCAGGGCGACCCAAGCCGGGCGACCTCTCCTTCGCCCCTGGCCGATGCCATCAGTCAGGGCTTTGCCTGGGCCGCCCCGATCCCGTCGGATATCAATGCGCTGCTTGAAAACGGCCAGCTGGGCGAGGCGATCCTGGAATCGATGCAATTGTTTGCCCATGGCGCCCGCGGAAACCTTGTGGACCTGACGGCGGCAATCGCGGCGTTTCGCAAGGTCGGGCTTGAGGACACGGCCCGCCGCGCGGCGCTGCAGCTGATGATCTTGCAAGGAACCTGACCATGTCAGCACCTGCGGCTCAGGATCAGTGGATTTCCACATTTCTCGAGGCCCAGGCGGCCGAATTGGGCGCCGCGACAAACACGTTGCTGGCCTATGGCCGCGATCTCAAGGACTTTTCGGCCTGGCTGACCCATCGCAAAAGCGGTTTCGCCGACGCAGACCGCGACAGGATCGAACGGTACCTGATCGACTGCGATGCACAGGGTTTGTCGCGGTCCACGCGGGCCCGGCGGCTGTCCGCGATCAAACAGCTTTACCGCTTTGCGTTCGACGAAGGATGGCGCGAAACCAACCCTGCGATCCAGATCAAGGGGCCAGGCCGCCAAAAACGGCTGCCGAAAACGCTGGATGTCCCCGAAGTGGACCGGCTGTTGGCCGCCGCCCGGCAAACCGGCCGCACCCGGGCCGACAAGGTGCGCAACACCTGCCTGATGGAGGTCCTTTACGCGACGGGGATGCGGGTGACCGAGCTTGTCTCGCTGCCGGTATCCTCGGCCCGAGGCGATCCGCGTATGTTGCTGGTGCTTGGCAAGGGCGGCAAGGAACGGATGGTCCCCCTGTCCCCGCCTGCGCGCGACGCACTGGCCGCCTGGCTGACCCTGCGCGACGAGGCCGAGGCCAAAAGCGTGGCCGAAGGCGGGCAGCGGTCCAAGTTTCTGTTTCCGTCGCGTGGAAAATCGGGCCACCTGACCCGGCACAGGTTTTTTCTTTTGGTCAAGGAACTGGCCGTTCAGGGCGGGGTTTCACCGGACAAGGTTACGCCCCACACCCTGCGCCACGCCTTTGCGACGCACCTGTTGGCCAATGGTGCCGATTTGCGGTCGATCCAGACCCTGCTGGGGCACGCCGATGTGGCCACGACCGAGATCTATACCCATGTTCTGGACGAACGGCTGGCCGAACTGGTGCTGGAACATCATCCGCTGGCCCGGGACGACGACGATCAGGGGTAAGCCCTTGATCGCCTGGGGGTCCGGCCCCATAACGGGTGTGCAACAAGAAAACCTAAGGAACGATGGAACCCACTGCTTCGCTGATCGACGGCGCCTTTTGGATCACTGGCGGCGCCATATTGTTTCTGCTCGTCCTTTCGGGCTTTTTCTCTGGCTCGGAAACCGCCCTGACCGCATCGTCGCGGGGCAAGCTTCGGGCGCAGGCTGACAAGGGGTCTCGCGGCGCGAAAAAGGCGCTGGACATCACCGACGATAACGAGCGGCTGATCGGCTCGGTCCTGTTGGGGAACAACCTGGTCAATATCCTGGCCGCATCGCTGGCGACGGCCCTGTTCACCCGGCTGTTCGGGGAAAGCGGCGTGGCCCTGGCAACGCTTGTCATGACGTTTCTCGTCCTGATCTTTGCCGAGGTGCTGCCCAAGACCTATGCCATCACCAATGCGGAAAAAGCAGCCGCTGCCGTGGCGCCGGTCATCGGCGTCATCGTGACGGTGTTTTCGCCCATCGTCGCCGCGGTTCGCCTGTTGGTGCGGGGCGTTCTGCGCATCTTTGGCGTGCGGATCGACCCGGACAGCAACATTCTGGCCGTGCGCGAAGAAATCGCCGGTGCGCTGCAGCTGGGCCATTCCGAAGGTGTGGTCGAAAAAGAGGACCGCGACCGCATTCTGGGCGCCCTGGATCTTGGGGACAGGGTTGTCGAGGAAATCATGCTGCATCGCTCGAACATCGAGATGATCGACGCAAATGACGATGCCGAAGCCATCCTGAAACAATGTCTGCAAAGTCCGCATACGCGCCTGCCGGTATATCGGGACGAACCGGAAAACATCGTCGGGGTTGTCCACGCAAAAGACCTGTTCCGGGCTATGTATGCCCAAGTGGGCGGTGCTGATGGCGACACGGATCGGCTTAAGGCGTTCGACGTGGCCAAGGTGGCCAACGATCCGTATTTTGTCCCTGAGACCACGACGCTGGATGACCAGATGCGCGAGTTCCTGCGGATGCACAGCCATTTCGCGCTGGTCGTGGATGAATACGGCTCGTTGCGCGGGCTGATCACGCTTGAAGACATCCTTGAAGAAATCGTCGGCGAAATCGCGGATGAGTTCGACATTGACGAAGACGTGCCCGTGACGCGCACCGAAGACGGCCAATTCCTGGTCGAAGGGGCCATGACCATTCGCGACATCAACCGCGCAATGGATTGGTCCCTGCCCGACGACGAGGCCAACACCCTTGCGGGGCTTGTCATCCACGAGGCGCAGATGATCCCGACCGTGGGGCAGGTTTTCTCGTTTCACGGCTTTCGGTTCGAGGTGATGGCACGCGAGGGCAACCGGGTCACCGCGTTGAAAGTCCGGCCCCTGTGACATCGCCGGGCGTGCGGTAAAAACGACACCTTCGGTCGCTTACAGGTCAGATGGACCAGATCCCGGCGGGCACCTTCGCTGCATCGGATGGAGGTGATCATGAAAAACGTCAGCCAGGTCGTGGTAATCGGTGGCGGTGTCGTCGGGTGTTCGGTTCTGTACCACCTGACCAAGCTGGGCTGGTCAGATGTGATGCTGCTGGAACGGTCCGAGCTGACATCCGGGTCAACCTGGCACGCGGCGGGCGGGTTCCACACCCTCAACGGTGACACCAACATGGCGGCGCTGCAGGGCTATACGATCCGGCTGTACAAAGAGCTGGAGGAGATCACCGGCATGTCTTGCGGCCTGCACCATGTGGGCGGTGTGACGCTGGCCGACAACCAGGACCGGTTCGACATGCTGCTGGCGGAACGCGCCAAGCACCGGTTCATGGGGCTGGAAACAGAAATCGTGGGGCCCGAAGATATCGCCAAGATCGCCCCGATAACCAATACCGACGGGATAATTGGGGCCCTTTACGATCCGCTGGACGGGCATCTTGATCCGTCCGGGACAACCCATGCTTATGCCAAGGCCGCACGCATGGGCGGCGCCACGATTGAAACGCATTGCATGGTGCGCGAAACGATCCAGCGCCCCGACGGAACCTGGGATGTCGTCACCGACAAGGGCACGATTCACGCGGAACATGTCGTCAACGCAGGCGGGCTGTGGGCGCGCGAGGTCGGCGCGATGGCCGGGGTCTATCTGCCGCTGCATCCGATGGAACATCAGTACCTGGTGACGGACGCAATTCCCGAAATCGAGGCGATCATCGACGCCGGGCATGAACATCCCCATGTCATGGACCCCGCCGGAGAAAGCTATCTGCGGCAAGAGGGGCGCGGCCTGTGCATCGGGTTCTATGAACAGCCCTGCAAGCCCTGGGCCGTAAACGGAACGCCATGGGATTTCGGTCACGAACTGTTGCCGGATGATTTCGACAAGATCACCGACAGTATCGAATTCGCCTATCGTCGGTTTCCCGTTCTGGCCGAGGCCGGGGTGAAATCGGTGATCCACGGCCCCTTCACCTTTGCGCCCGACGGCAACCCGCTGGTCGGCCCGGTTCCGGGCATGCGAAACTATTGGTCGGCCTGCGGTGTCATGGCCGGTTTCAGCCAGGGCGGCGGTGTCGGCCTGACCCTGGCGCAGTGGATGATTGATGGCGAACCCGAACGCGATGTCACAGCCATGGATGTCGCCCGGTTCGGAGACTGGATCACCCCCGGCTATACCCGGCCGAAGGTCATCGAAAACTATCAAAAACGGTTCAGCGTTGCCTATCCCAACGAAGAACTGCCCGCCGCCCGGCCAAACCGTACGACCCCGATGTATGATATCTTTAGCGATCTCGGGGCTGTTTGGGGGCAGCAATACGGGCTTGAGGTTGCCAACTATTTTGCGCAAGGCGACGAGCCCGGATTTGAAACACCTTCGTTCCGGCGCTCGGATGCGTTTCAGGCCACAGGCCGCGAAGTGCGCGCCGTCCGCGATGGCGTCGGAATCAACGAGGTGCATAATTTCGGAAAATACCGCGTCACTGGGCCTGAGGCACGGGCCTGGCTTGACCGGATCATGGCAGGCCGCATTCCGCAACCGGGGCGCGTGTCCCTGACGCCAATGCTGTCGCACAAGGGCCGGTTGTTCGGCGATTTCACGATCTCTTGCCTTGGCCCGGAAGAGTTCCAGCTGACCGCCTCATACGGCAGCCAGGCGTTTCACATGCGCTGGTTTGAACAAAACGGGCAGGACGGCGTATCCGTCGAAAACATCAGTGATCGGCTGAACGGTTTCCAGATCGCGGGGCCGCTGGCCCGGGATGTATTGGCAGCCTGCACACATGGCGATCCGGTCGACCTTGGGTTTCTGGACGCACGCCGCATGACCGTTGGCATGACCGACTGCATCGTACAGCGCGTCAGCTATACCGGTGATCTGGGGTATGAAATCTACTGTGACCCGATGGCGCAACGGCAATTGTGGTGGACGCTTTGGCAGGCCGGGCAACCCCATGGCATCACCCCCTTTGGCATGCGCGCGATGATGAGCCTGCGGCTGGACCGGTTCTTTGGGTCGTGGACGCGCGAGTTCTCGCCCGACTATACCCCGGCCGAAACCGGGTTGGACCGCTTTGTCGCCTTTTCCAAGCCTGCCGATTTCATAGGCCGCACCGCAGCCGAGCGTGAGCGGGACACAGGGTGCGCGCGCAGATTGGTCGCCTTTGAGGTCGATGCCGAGGACGCGGATGTAAACGCCTATGAGCCGATCTGGCTGGACAATTCCGTTGTCGGGTTCTGTACATCGGGCGGCTATTCCCACCATGCCGCGAAATCCATCGCCCTGGGTTTCCTGCCGGTTCAGCACGCCAGGGACGGGGTGAAGGTCAGGATCGAAATCCTTGGCCAATTGCGGGATGCACGGGTCATTTCCCGCCCCTTGTTCGACCCCGACGGTACGCGCCTGCGGGGATGACATCGGGCCGATACGGCTGCTAAATACGCGCATGAGCGAAATTCCCGTCATTCTTCTGGCCGCGGGCCGGTCCAGCCGTATGGGCGGTTCGGATAAGCTGATGCGACAGGTTGACGGCGTGCCGTTGCTGCGCCGGTCAGCCCAGACCGCCGCCGCCGTGGGGCCTGTGATCGTTGCCCTGCCCCCGGCCCCGCACCCGCGCCACGATGCCTTGGACGGTTTGCCGGTTCAGGGCGTTGAAATTCCGGATGCCGATGAGGGGATGAATGCCAGCCTGCGCGGCGCCCTGGCACATGTTCCGCCGGACGCACCGGCGGTCATGGTCCTGCTTGCCGACCTGCCCGACCTGACGGCGGACGATCTGCACGCACTTGTTCAGGCCACCCGCTCATACCCGGACATGCGTATATGGCGCGGCACCAGCGCCCAAGGACAGCCCGGCCACCCGGTCATTTTCGACCGCGCCCTATTCGCGGAACTGGGACAGCTTTCCGGGGATAGCGGGGCACAGGCCGTTATCCGCAGACATGCAAACCAGGTTCACCTGCACCCGCTGCCGGGTCATCACGCCGTTCGGGACCTGGACACGCCCGAGGATTGGGCCGCTTGGCAATCAGACCGTGACCGGCGGACCCCCGCACGACAGCCTGCTACGCCAAAAAATCCTGCCCAAAAGTAACACGGCCCGGTCGCGAACGACCGGGCCGGCTGCCAAGTACAGGACTACCACTTTCACCAACCCCGAAAGCGCGGTCACAACGTCGAACAGACGTCGGACAAATACGCTGCTGAACCGAAACAGACCCCCTCGTTAACATGCCGCTCAGCGCTTCCGATGATCGAGTTTTGCCGTCAAGCACCCCCTAGTGCCTTCGGGCTCCCCCTCACTTGGACATGAACATCGTCACCGATCACGCAGCGTCAAACAACGTAAAACTGACCGACACAGCCAATTTTACAGAATTTGGAATGGCTTTTCCGCAACATCGCGCCTGGCGCAACTCTACCCAAAGTTGCTGATTATTTCCCGGTATTGCGCATGTTGTTTGGTTCATCGCGCACCCAAAGGTCATTTTGATAGTTTTGCAAATACCTAAGGCGCAAACCTAAAGCCCTCCCCGCAGTGATATTCTACCATAGGGAGAGTTACTCCGAAGCTTCGATTTCCGACCCCTCGCTGTTAACGAAATTGATTCAATTCAACGCTTTTCGTCCATTGCGACCCATTTCGGCAACAATTCACCGATTCGCCGCAAAACGATCCGCCTGATTCCGCCTGCGTCAGGCGCCGTTCCGACACCGCCAATTGCGATGAAGCCGGTCGAATATGGCGAAATTAAGATTTCTTAATGTTCCACTCAGGATATTCACAGAAGGGTGTCCCATTTGTCCCTTCAAAGCGCAGATGAAACCGCGCCTTTGACAGGAGACCAACTTAGAATGAGCATTCGTAAATCATCCCTTCTCTTTCCCCGCACGACAAGCTGGGCCGGCGCCAGCGCCCTTGGCGCGGCCCTGTTGGCCGGCACGGCAATTCCCGCTCTGGCTGACGAGGCGCTGGCCGATCTGGTTGAAAACGTATCACCCTCGGTCGTCACCATCATCGCCAAGCAAGACGCACAGCCAATGCCTGCGCAGGGGCAGGACTTTGACCTGGACAACCACCCGTTTGGTGAATTCTTCAAGCGTTTCGGCGGACCGGAAGGGTTCAAAATGCCCGAACGCGGGCCAAGCCAGGGGCTGGGCTCGGGGTTTGTGCTGGACGCGGACGGCTATATCGTCACCAACCACCACGTTGTTGAAAACGCCAGCACGGTGACCGTGCGCCTGTCCGACGACCGGTCCTTCGACGCCGAAGTTGTGGGGACGGACCCGCTGACCGATATCGCCCTGCTCAGGATCGATACGGGCGAAGACCTGCAGGCCGTTGACCTTGGCGACAGCGACCACATCCGGGTCGGCGAAGACGTTGTCGCCATCGGCAACCCCTTTGGCCTGAGCTCGACGGTCACCACCGGGATCGTGTCGGCCAAGGGCCGCAACATCTCGGAAGGTCCCTATGCCGAATTCATCCAGACGGATGCCGCCATCAACAAGGGCAACTCGGGCGGCCCGCTGTTCAACATGGAAGGCGAAGTCGTCGGTGTGAACTCGGCCATCTATTCGCCCAGCGGCGGATCGGTCGGGCTTGGATTTGCCGTCACCTCGAACATTGTCGAACATATCGCGGCCGACCTGCGCGATGACGGACAGGTCAGCCGGGGTTGGCTGGGTGTTTCGATCCAGAATGTCAGCCCCGAGCTTGCCTCGGCCATCGGCATCGACGCCGCGACGGGCGCGCTGGTGTCCGACGTGGTGCCCGGCAGCCCGGCTGACGGAGTTCTGAGGCAAGGCGATGTCATCCTGTCCTTCAACGACCAGTCGGTTGATGACAGCAGCGACCTGCCCATTCTGGTCGGCACCACGCGGGTTGGGTCCGACAGTGTTCTGACGGTCCTGCGCGACGGGAATACCCAACAGCTTGAGCTGACGATCGGACAATTCCAATCCGCATCGGCTGACGCCCAGGACCCGGTCGACGCAACGGTGTCGGACACCGCGCTTGGCGTGACGGTCGCCCCGCTGACGGACGCGGCGCGCGCTGAAATGGGCGCGCCGGAAACGCTGGACGGTGTGGTCGTGACCTCGCTTGAGCCAGAAAGCCCCGCCGCCAGGGCCGGGTTGCAACGCGGCGACGTGATCGTGCGGCTTGGCGCACTGGACACCGCGACCCCCGAGGCGCTGAAAGCCGCGCTGCAAAGCGAAAAGACCAATCCGGCGCTTGTCCTGATCAACCGGGGCGGCAATCAGATCTTTGTCGCGGTCGAGATCGCCTGACCACAGACACGCGCGCGCCTTTCGATGGGGATTTCGGCGCGCGCATTTCCCGGCGGTCACGCATTGTCCACGTGAAGTCGGGACGGCCGGGTGCGGAAACCGCACCCGGCAGGTTTTTTTTAATGGGTATATGTGGTTATATCTACGCGAAAGGAATTTCGACCATGAGCCGACGCCTCTTGATCGTCGAAGATGACGAAGATACGCGCGACTTTATTGCCAAGGGACTTGGCGAGGAAGGATATGTGGTTGAAGCGGCCGCAGACGGGCGCGAAGGTCTGTACCACGCCACCGATGGCGGTTTCGACCTGGTTGTTCTGGACCGGATGCTGCCGGGCCTGGACGGGCTGTCCCTGGTCAAGTCGATGCGGGCCGCGGGGCTGAAGACGCCGGTTCTGATGCTGACCGCCATGAGCGCGGTTGACGAGCGCGTCAAAGGATTGCGGGCCGGTGCCGACGATTACCTGGTCAAACCGTTCTCGTTCCAGGAACTTCACGCCCGGATCGAAGCGCTGCTGCGGCGCCCGCAAGAGGCCGAGGAAACCCCTACCCTGACCTGCCGCGACCTGGAAATGGATCTGTTGACCCGCAAGGTCACTCGCGGCGGGCGCGAAATCACGCTGACCCCGAGAGAGTTCCAGATCCTCGAGTTTTTTCTGCGGCGCAAGAACAGGGTCGTGTCGCGGACCATGCTGCTGGAAGGCGTTTGGGATTACCATTTCGACCCGAACACCAATGTCGTTGATGTCCATATCTCGAAGCTGCGCCGGCAACTGGATGAGGGCGACGCGCCGCCCCTGATCGAAACCGTACGCGGGGCCGGATACATGGTTTCCGATGGATAGGCTGCGCCTGTCTTTCAGGAACGCGCGCACGCGTCTGGTCCTGGCCAGCATGGTGCTAAGCACCCTGCTGACGGCAACCGTTCTGGTGCTGGTCTATGTCACTGCGAACCGGACCATCGAAGGGGAAACCCGATCGGTAGTGTCGGCAGAACTGACAGGGCTTGCCGATGAATATGAACGCCGCGGCCTGATCGGCCTGATGACCGCGATAGAAAGGCGCCTGCCCAGCGCGTCCGAACGCGATGCGCTGTACCTGCTGACCGACCGGCTGGGCGTCAAGCTGGCCGGAAACCTCAGGCAATGGCCGGAAGAGATCACCGCCGGCAGCGGCTGGGTCGATCTTGAACTGCGCCGGGCGGACAGTGATGAGCTGGTGCCAATCTCGGCCGCCTCGATCCGGCTTCCCGCTGGCGAGCGGTTGCTGGTGGGCCGCGACGCCCTGGCCCGTCAGCAATTTGACCGGGTGCTGCTGCATTCCGTGGGCTTTGCGCTGGCGACGGCGCTGGCGCTGAGCATTCTGACCGGATGGCTGCTGACGCGCCTGGTTTTTTCGCGCCTCAAGGACATTGCCGCAACGGCCGAAAATATCGTGTCGGGCGACCTGTCCGGTCGCATGCCCCTGCGCGGAACCGGCGACGAGTTCGATCAGGTCGCTGGTACGCTGAACAACATGCTGGACCGCATCGAAGAACTGATCAGCAACCTGCGCACCACGTCCAATTCCATTGCCCATGACCTGCGGTCACCGCTGTCGCGGCTGCGCCAAAGGGTCGAGGCCCTGTCCTATCCCGGCCAAAGCGATCAGGACCGCGAGGCCGACATTGCCCGTGCCACCAACGAAATCGACCATGTCCTGCGGGTCCTGTCGCAACTGACCGAGATTTCGCGCGCCGAGGCCGGGCTTGGCCGGGAACAATTCGAACCCGTGGACCTCAAGGCGCTGGCCGCCAATGTCGTCGAACTTTACGACCCCGTAGCCGCCGACCGGGACGTCCGGCTTGTCATCGAAGGGGATGCCGTTCAAATCAAGGGCCACCGCCCGCTGTTGTCGCAGGCCTTGTCCAACCTGCTGGAAAACGCGCTGCGCTATGCACCGACGGGCACCGAGATCACGATTGGCGTTCACGAAACCGGGCCATTTGCCCTGCTCGGTGTCCGGGATCGCGGCCCCGGCGTCCCCGAGGCTGATCTTGACCGGCTGAAACAACCCTTTGTGACCCTGGACCCGGCGCGAACCGACCGCAATGCGGGGCTTGGTCTGGCTCTGGTCTCGGCCATTTCGCATATGCATGGCGGAGAGTTGCAGGCCGCAAACCGCGCGCCCGGATTGGAAACCACACTGAAACTTGCGCGACGCCCCTAGGCCGGGGTGCCGCCAATCGCCAGGCCGTTGTCCTTGTCCTGCGTGTCCGACGGCACATAGGGGCCGATCCAGTCGTCGCCCTATTTTCAACATTAGCGTTAACGGGTATATACCTGAAATACATGGTATTTTTGAAAATCAACCACCCTGCCCACGTATCTTGCCGGTCGGACTGCTGGAACCGGGATATCGTGTTTTGAACAGGGCGGGCTGCATTTCGGAAATTACGCCTTTGAACAGGTGAGGCCGCGCGCTGGGAAGGGTCGAAACGGTTTGGAACTGCGTGCCACCGCCGGGCGGTTTGGCGGGTTTTGCCGACCCCTTTTCCCGCGTCTTGATGATCTCAGAGGTTTCGGCCGCATGCGGGTGACTTGTCACCGGTGGCGCGCTAAGACGGGGTATGACCGACCCTGTATCCTCGATCCGCAACCTTGGCCCGGCCTTCGAACAGGCTTGTGCCCGCGCCGGTATCCATTCGGCACAGGACTTGCGCGCCCTTGGGGGCCGATGCGGCCTATGCCAAACTGCTGCAATCAGGCACAAAACCCCATTTCATCGGGTATTACGTTCTGGTCATGGGGCTGCAGGGACGCCCCTGGAACGACTGCAAGGGACAAGAGAAAACCGACCTGCGCAAACGGTTTGACCAGATCAAGTCTGGCGCTTCGGCAGCACCGGCAAGCAAGATGATCGCCGACCTGGACCGGATCGGGGTTCAGGTCACCCCGCAGGATCTAAAGCCGGTCTGAACGAAAAAGGCCGCACCTGGAAAGGCGCGGCCCCGTTTCGGTGATCTGATCGCGATTAGCCGACCAGTTCGATACCCGAGAAGAAATACGCAATCTCGACCGCGGCGGTTTCGGGGGCGTCCGAACCGTGGACCGAGTTTTCGCCAACCGATTCAGCGAACTCGGCGCGGATGGTGCCGGGGGCTGCGTCTGCGGGGTTGGTTGCACCCATCACTTCGCGGTTCTTGGCAATCGCGCCTTCGCCTTCCAGAACCTGAACAACAACCGGGGCCGACGACATGAATTCGCACAGTTCGTCATAGAACGGGCGTTCCGCGTGGACGTCATAGAACTTGCCCGCTTGCGCCTTGGTCATGTGGATGCGCTTTTGCGCGACGATGCGCAGGCCGGCCTCTTCGAACTTGGCGTTGATCTTGCCAGTCAGGTTGCGGCGGGTTGCATCGGGTTTGATGATCGAAAAAGTGCGTTCCAGTGCCATGTCGGACTCTCCTTGATTAAAGGGCGCAGACACTGCGCCGAAATCCATCGCGCGCCGCCTAGCACGGTATCGCTGGTAAGAAAAGGACTATGATGCGGTGCGGTTCAGATCGTGCCCGCAAGCGGGTCGCGGGCGTCGATCCGTCGGACATAGAGGATTGACAGCAACCCGGCGAACCCGCAGACGCCCATGATGGTCAGCACCATGAACGGAGCGTTCCCGTCGCTCACCAGCGCCCCGGTGGCCGATGTCACGACCGCGCCCAGACCCACGGTCATCGCGCCCGACAGCCCCGAGGCGCTGCCGGCCAGGTGCGGCCGCACCGACATCACACCCGCCATGGCATTTGCGTTGGTAAGACCATTGCCGAACCCCACCAGGATCGCCGCTCCGAAAAACACCCAGACCGAACCCTGGCCCAGGGCAAACAGGATAACCCCAAGGCAAGGCCCCGCCGTGGCAAAGACCCGTCCGGCCAGGATCATCGAACTCAGCCGGGTATACGCGGCGATGCGGCCGGTGACAAAGTTCCCCACCATGAAGCCTGCCGTAATGATCCCGATGCCAACGCCCAGCACCGCCGGGCTGAGGTCAAACCACGCAGCAGATACCAGAGGCGCACCGGCGATAAAGGCAAAAAAGCCGCCGATCGAAAATGCCGCGCACAGGGCATAGCCCCAGAACCGGCGGGCGCGGAACAGGCCGGGATATTCCGCCATCTGGGTCAGGAAGGTCGGCGATGGGTTGGTATTGGTTTCCCCCAGATCAACCCACAGCAAGGCCAGAACCCCGGCCCCCAGCGCCGCATAAAGCACGAACCCCGACCGCCAGCCAAACAGAACATCCAGCGTGCCACCAAGGGCCGGCCCCAACATCGGCGCGACGGCCATGGTCATTGCGACATATCCCAATTTGCTGGCCGCCTGGTTGGGCGGATACAAGTCCCGGATTGACGCATAGGCAAGCACCGGCCCCGCCACCACCGCCCCCTGCAGCAGGCGAAAGGCCAGAAAGCTCCAGATTGACGGCGACAGCGCACATCCCAGAGATGCAACCGCAAAGACCAGCATGCAGATCAACAGAATCGGACGCCGCCCAAAACGATCGGACAATGGCCCCATGATCAGTTGCAGGACCGCAGAAACAGCCAGGTAGCCGCCCAGCGCCACATTGACCAACGCGTAATCTGCCTGCAGATCCTGGCCGATATGGGCCATCGACGGCACCAACATCGTCAGCGACATCACCGACACTCCGGTGATCAGGATCAACGTGCCCAGATGGGGTGGTGATTGCGCCCGGCGCATGGTGAATTCCGTCTAATCTCGTGAATATGGCTACTGCTATCACGGCCCGTCCGGGAAGAACATGCCATGCCGCTGGCGGCCCCCTGCGGCCTCTGCTAAGAGCGGCGCATGCTACGGATCGAGAACATAACCTATGCGGTCGAAGGTCGGCCCCTTTTCGACGGGGCCAGCGCCACAATCCCCGATGGCCACAAGGTCGGGCTTGTGGGGCGCAACGGCACCGGCAAGACAACCCTGTTCCGCCTGATCCGGGGCGAGCTTTCGCTGGAATCGGGCAATATCTCGGTCCCGAAACGCGCCCGGATTGGCGGGGTCGCGCAAGAGGTCCCCTCGTCCGATGTCTCGCTGATCGACACGGTTCTGGCGGCCGATACCGAACGCAGTGCGCTGATGGCCGAGTCGGACACCGCCACCGACCCGGACCGCATTGCCGAGATCCAGACCCGCCTGGCCGATATCGACGCATGGTCAGCCGAGGCCCGCGCGGCCTCGATCCTCAAGGGGCTGGGTTTCGACGACGAAGACCAGCTGCGCCCCTGTTCGGATTTTTCGGGCGGGTGGCGCATGCGCGTGGCGCTGGCGGCGGTGCTGTTTGCGCAACCCGACCTGTTGCTGCTGGACGAGCCGACCAACTATCTGGACCTTGAGGGCGCATTGTGGCTGGAAAGCTATCTGGCGAAATATCTGCACACGGTCATCATCATCAGCCACGACCGCGGGTTGCTGAATCGCGCGGTGGGGTCGATCCTGCATCTCGAAGACCGCAAGCTGACGTATTACGCCGTACCGTATGACAAGTTTGCCGAACGCCGCGCCGAGCGCCTGGCGCAGGCGGAATCCGAGAATGCCAAGGCCAAGGCCCGCATCGCCCATTTGCAGAGCTTTGTGGACCGGTTCCGGTACAAGGCATCCAAGGCCGTGCAGGCCCAATCGCGCCTGAAGATGATCGAACGCATCCAGCTGGTTTCGACCCCGCAAGAGGCCGCCCTGCGCGCCTTTACTTTCCCCGAACCCGAAGAGCTTTCTCCTCCGATCATCCAGGTCGAAGGCGGCGTGACAGGCTATGGCGAAACCGAGGTTCTTCGGCGGCTGAACCTGCGGGTCGATCAGGACGACCGGATTGCCCTGCTGGGCAAGAACGGTCAGGGTAAATCCACCCTGTCCAAGCTGTTATCCGACCGTCTGCCCCTGATGGCGGGCAGGATGACCCGCAGCACCAAGCTGCGCATCGGGTACTTTGCCCAACACCAGGTCGATGAACTGCATGTGGACGAGACCCCTCTGGACCACCTGCGCCGCCTGCGCCCCGACGAAGCGCCGGGTAAATGGCGCACGCGCCTTGCGGGGTTCGGTCTGAACGCAGATCAGGCGGAAACCGAGGTCGGTCGCCTGTCCGGCGGGCAAAAGGCGCGCCTTTCGTTGTTGCTGGCTACGATTGACGCGCCGCATATGCTGATCCTTGACGAACCGACCAACCACCTGGACATCGAAAGCCGCGAGGCGCTGGTCGAAGCGCTGACCGCCTATTCGGGTGCAGTTGTCCTGGTCAGCCATGACATGCACCTGCTGTCGCTGGTGGCCGACCGGCTGTGGCTGGTGTCGGACGGAACCGTCAAACCCTATGACGGTGATCTGGACGCCTATCGCACCATGCTGCTGTCGCGTGACAAACCGGTAAAGCAGAAACCGCAGGCCTCGCGGCCCAAGCGCCCGTCGCGCGATGTTGTCCTGGCCTTGCGGGCCGATCTGCGCAAATGCGAAGACCGGATCGAAAAACTGACCGAGATGCATGACAAGCTGTCGACCAAGCTGGCCGACCCCGCCCTTTACGAAGACGAGCGTGTCAGTGATCTGGAAACGTGGAACCGCAAATTCGCCGAGGTGGTCGAAGCCATGCAAAAAGCCGAGGCCCTGTGGGTCGCCGCCGCAGAGCGGCTTGAACAGGCCGAGACCGCGGCATGATCGACGCGGCCTTTTTCATAACAGCCTTCACGACCCTGTTCGTCGTGATCGACCCGTTTGGGACCGCACCGATTTTCGTGGCCCTGACACAGGAAATGGACCCGCGTACGCGCCGCCGGATCGCGTATCGCACCTGTGTGACCGCCGCGCTTATCCTGATCGCCTTTGCGGCCTTTGGCGAGGCCGTTCTGGGCTTTGTCGGAATTTCGATGGAGGCATTCAAGGTGGCGGGCGGCGCGCTGCTGTTCCTGACGGCGCTGGACATGTTGTTTGAACGCCGGACCAAGCGGCGCGAAGACCGCGCCGAGGAAGAAGACCACCCCGACCCATCGGTTTTCCCGCTGGCCATCCCGCTGGTTGCCGGACCGGGATCCATCGCGACGATCATCCTTCTGGCGGGCGAATACCCGGGGGTTCAGGGCATCGCCGCAGCCTCTGCCGTGATGCTGGCCGTGATGGCGGTCGTGCTGCTGTTCTTTCTGGCGGGCGGATTGATCGCGCGCATTCTGGGCAAAACCGGCTTGAACGTCTTGACGCGGCTGTTGGGCATGCTGTTGGCCGCCCTGTCGGTGCAGTTCATTCTTGACGGGCTCAAGGCCTTTGGATTTGCGTCATGAATGACCATATTTCCCCAAAGGCAATTGTCACCGGGTGACGGTATGGATGGATATGAAATCGGGCGCCTGAGCTATCTGGTTCTTCTGGGGGCGGCGCTCTTGATGTGGTTCTTTACGCATAATCGGCAATCGCTGGGAAAAACCGTGCAGCAGGCCATGGCCTGGGTGTTCATCTTTGTCGGTGTGATCGCCCTTGTGGGGCTATGGGATGATATCCGCTCGACGGTGGGAACCACGCCGCAGATGGCCGTCACCGGCAACACGATCGAAGTCCCGCGGTCTTTTGACGGGCATTACTACCTGCCCATGCTGGTGAACGGCAAGCCGGTGACATTTCTGGTGGATACCGGGGCCAGCCAGGTCGTTCTCAGCCCGCGGGATGCAAAACGGGCCGGGATTGACCTGAACCAGCTGAATTATCACGGGCGCGCGGCCACGGCGAACGGGGTCGTGCGGACTGCGCCGGTTCGTCTGGACAGTCTTGCCCTGGGTCCGATCAACGACACCGGCGTTTCGGCCTGGGTCAACGAGGCCGATCTTGAGCAATCCCTGCTGGGGATGGATTACCTGCACAGGTTCTCGAATATCCAGTTCGCGGATGGCCGTCTGATCCTGTCCCGTTAAAGGGTCGCAGACCGATTCCACGATTGAGAACAAAGTGAGAACATGCTAGACTGACAGCATGTCTACGCATCTTCTTGGCCGCAAACCCGCACGCGTGGCGCCGGGGCTGGTACTGCACCCGCAGATATCGCTGAAACTGGCCCGCGTGCACGAGGCCTGCGGCCCCGCGCGGCGCAGCTTTGCCATGTGGCTGGCGGGTCAGGTGCAGGGGCCGGTCCTGTGGATCTCGCCCGCATGGGAACCGGGCCAGCTGAACCCCGACGGCATGATGGCCTTTGCCGATCCCGCGCGGTTTCTGTTCGTGCGCCCCACCCGCGCCGAAGACCTGCTGTGGTGCATGGAAGAGGCGCTGCGCAGCGGGGCCATTCCGCTGATCATCGCCGATTTGCCCGGCGCACCGGGTCTGACGCCCGTGCGCCGGATGCACCTGGCCGCCGAACAGGGTGGTTCGATGGGCCAGGCACCGCTGGGGCTGTTGCTGACGCCGGGCGATGGCGGTGCGCAGGGGGTCGAAACGCGCTGGCATATGGCGGCGGCCCATCGGGACCAGACCCGCCGCTGGACCCTGACCCGCCGTCGCGCCCGCGCCCTGCCCCCGGTCAGCTGGCTTGCTGTCCAGTCCAAACCGCGCGCCGGTCTGAACCTGCAACCGCTTGAAACCGGGGGTGCCCCCTCGTGATACCGGGCCGACCGCACGATTATGTGGCTGGTCAAAACCCCCACCACACCCTAGCGTTCCGGCATGACTCACCCGATCCATGACAGCCGCTACTCCTGGCTTCGCCTGCTGGTCACACTGGCCATCGCCGCCGTGGCCAATGTGGGGATGTGGGCCGTCATCGTGGTGATGCCCGCCGTCGAGACGCAGTTCGGCGCAGGCCGGGCCGAGGCCTCGATGCCCTATACCCTGGCCATGATCGGGTTTGCCCTGGGCAACATGTGGCTGGGGCAGCTCGTCGACCGTCTGGGCGTAACCAGGGCCCTGATCGGGGCCGCCATCCTGAGCGCGATCAGTTATGTGCTGGCGACGTTGGCCCCGAATATCCTCATGCTGTCTGCCGCCCATCTGCTGCTGGGGCTGGGAACATCAATCGGATTTGGCCCCCTGATTGCGGATATCTCGCATTGGTTCATGCGCCGCCGCGGCATAGCCGTGGCGCTGGTCGCCAGCGGCAACTATCTGTCCGGGGCGATCTGGCCGACCCTACTGGCGGGCATTCTGGCGCGCGACGGATGGCAACAGGTGTATCTGACCCTGGCCGCAATCACCCTGGCCGTGGTCATTCCGCTTTCGTTGCTGCTGCGGCGGCAGGTTCCGGTCGAGGCCCACACCACCGCCGCCGCCAGCGCCAGCATCAACGCGCAGAGCGCGGGAATTCCGCCCCGGATACTGCAATATGTTCTGGGGCTGGCCGGAATAGGCTGCTGCGTCGCCATGTCGATGCCGCAGGTCCACATCGTTGCCTATTGCGTCGGCCTGGGCTACGGGCCAGCGGTCGGGGCCGAGATGCTGTCGCTGATGCTGTTGGGCGGCGTTGTCAGCCGGGTCATCTCGGGGCTTGTCGCCGACAGCCTGGGCGGCGTGCGGACATTGTTGATCGGATCGGTCCTGCAATGCATCGCATTGTTCCTGTTCCTGCCCTATGACGGGATGGTCCCGCTTTATGTCATCAGCCTGTTGTTCGGCCTGGCCCAGGGGGGGATCGTTCCAAGCTATGCGCTGGTGGTGCGCGAATACATGCCCCCGCAAGAGGCCGGCGCCCGCGTGGGGTTTGTCATGATGATGACCATCCTGGGCATGGCCTTGGGCGGGTGGATGTCGGGATGGATTTATGACGTCACCGGGGCCTATCACCTGGCATTCGTCAACGGGATTCTCTGGAACGGCCTGAACATTGCCATTGTCATCCTGTTGCTGAAACGGTCGCGCCCGCGAAAAGCCACCGCCCCGGCCTGATGCCCGCGCGTCGCAGGGGGGCCGATCTTTCAATATCGCGCCGGGGGCAACAAAAGGGCCAAAAACGACCTGGACGCGTCGAATAGATACAGGCACCGCGCCAAGGCGCTGTCAAATTGAGTGAACCATGCGCACGATCATTTCCTTTGCCGCCCTTTTCCTGTCGGTCATTCTTTTGCAGCTGTCCACCGGCGGCGTCGGGCCGCTGGATGCCATTTCGGGGCTGACGCTTTCCTTCACCACCGAGCAGATCGGTCTGCTGGGCTCGGCCCATTTCATCGGATTCTTCGTCGGCTGCTGGTGGGCACCGCGCCTGATGGGCAATGTCGGCCATTCGCGCGCTTTCGCCGTTTGCACCGCGCTCGGGGCCATGGGGTTGCTGGGTCATACGCTGACCGAAAACCCCTATGCCTGGGCGGCGCTAAGGGTTGCGTCGGGCACATGCGTCGCGGGGTGCTATACCGTGATCGAGGCCTGGCTGAACGCCAAGGTCACGAACGAGACCCGCGGCCGTGCCATGGGCACCTACAGGATTGCGGATATGGGCGCGTCACTTTGTGCGCAGCTGATCATCGCGATCCTGCCGCCCGCCTCGTACGTGTCCTACAACCTGCTGGCGATCCTGTGCTGCGCGTCGCTTTTGCCGCTGACCCTGTCACGCGCCAGCCAGCCCCAGACGCCCGACGCCCCGCGCCTGCGCCCGGGGCTGGCGTGGCGCTGCTCGCCACTGGCCGTGGCAGGTGTGATCGTCGCGGCGCTCAGCTCGGCATCATTCAGGATGGTCGGTCCGGTCTACGGGCAAGAAGTCGGGCTGGACGTAGACCAGATCGCCTTTTTCCTGGCCTCGTTCGTATTGGGCGGCGCACTGGCACAATATCCGCTGGGCTGGCTGGCCGACAAATACGACCGGCGCTGGGTGTTGATCTGGCTTTCCGGCGCGGCAGTGCTGAGCTGCGGCGTCACAATGGCCGCCAGTGGCACCGGCACCGTTGGCGTGATGCTGGCGGCGGTCCTGTTCGGATTGACCACCTTTCCGATCTTTTCGGTTTCGTCGGCGCATGCCAACGACTTTGCCACCACCGAACAACGGGTCGAGCTTTCGGCCGCCCTGATGTTTTGGTACGCACTTGGCGCCATCGCGTCGCCTTATGTCACATCGACCCTGATCCAGAATTTCGGACCCGGCGCCCTGTTCGCCTTTGTCGCTGCGGGGCATGCGGCGCTGATTGTGTTCGGGCTGGCACGGATGCAATCCCGCCCAACCCCGCAAGAGCGTACCAATTACGTCTATGCGCCCCGAACCTCGTTCACCATCGGGCGGCTGTTGAAAAGGTCACGCGAAGAACGCTAGGCCTGCCGTTTCACACCGATAGGCCGCGCCCAAATTCCCGCAACCGGAAAACCCGGGGTTTTGCTGGCCGGTTACATGCGTTAGACGGGCCTCAAGACTGACAGGCGGATACGGAAAATGGCTCGGATTCTCATCACATCGGCGATCCCCTATATTAACGGGATCAAGCACCTCGGCAACCTGATCGGCTCGCAATTGCCAGCCGACCTTTATGCGCGTTACCAGCGCGGCCGGGGGAATGAGGTCATGTTCCTGTGCGCCACGGACGAACACGGCACCCCGGCCGAGCTGGCCGCGGCCAAGGCGGGCAAGCCCGTCGCGGAATACTGCGCCGAGATGCATGGCGTTCAGGCCGACATTGCCAATCGTTTTGGCCTGAGCTTTGATCATTTTGGCCGCTCGTCCAGCGACCAGAACAAGGCGCTGACACAGCATTTCGCGGGCAAGTTGGATGAGGCGGGGCTGATCCGAGAGGTCAGCGAAAAGCAGGTCTATTCCAACGCGGATGGCCGGTTCCTGCCGGATCGCTATATCGAGGGCACCTGCCCCAATTGCGGCTATGACCGCGCGCGTGGCGATCAGTGCGAGAACTGCACCAAGCAATTGGACCCGACGGACCTGATCGAACCGCGCAGCGCGATCAGTGGCTCCACTGACCTTGAGGTGCGCGAGACCAAGCACCTTTACCTGCGCCAGTCGGCGATGAAGGATCAACTGGATGCCTGGATCGACAGCAAGACAGACTGGCCGATCCTGACGACATCCATCGCCAAGAAATGGCTGCATGACGGCGACGGCCTTCAGGATCGCGGCATTACCCGCGATCTGGACTGGGGCGTTCCGGTCAAGAAGGGCGATCAGGACTGGCCGGGGATGGAAGGTAAGGTCTTTTACGTCTGGTTCGATGCGCCGATCGAATACATCGCCTGCGCAAAGGAATGGGCGGATGCCACAGGCCAACCCGATGCGGAATGGGAGCGCTGGTGGCGCACCGACAAGGGTGCCGATGACGTGCGCTATGTTCAGTTCATGGGCAAGGACAACGTCCCCTTCCACACGCTTTCCTTCCCGGCCACCATTCTGGGATCAGGCGAGCCGTGGAAGATGGTCGACCACCTGAAATCCTTCAACTACCTGAACTATGACGGCGGCCAGTTTTCGACCAGCCAGGGGCGCGGCGTATTCATGGATCAGGCGCTTGAGATTCTGCCCGCCGATTATTGGCGCTGGTGGCTGCTGAGCCATGCGCCCGAAAGCAGCGACAGCGAGTTTACCTGGGAAAACTTCCAGCAATCGGTGAACAAGGATCTGGCTGATGTACTGGGCAATTTCGTCAGCCGCATCACCAAGTTCTGCCGCTCGAAATTCGGCGAAGCGGTACCCCAGGGCGGCGCCTTTGGTGAGCGGGAAAAGGCCCTGATCGACGATCTGACCCGCCGCATCCGCGCCTATGAAGGCCATATGGAAGCGATGGAAGTCCGCAAATCGGCGCAAGAGCTGCGGGCAATCTGGGTTGCAGGCAACGAGTACCTGCAAGCGGCCGCACCCTGGTCGACCTTCAAGGAAGACCCCGACCAGGCCGCGGCACAGGTGCGCATGGGGCTGAACCTGATCCGCCTCTACGCGGTTCTCAGCGCGCCGTTCATTCCCGCCACCTCGGCGCGGATGCTCAGCGCGATGAACACGCTGGACACAAGCTGGCCGCAGGATGTGCAAGACGCAATCAGCGCCCTGCCCGCCGGGCACGACTTTGCCGTCCCGGATGTTCTGTTCGCCAAAATCACCGACGAACAGCGTGAAGACTGGCAAACCCGGTTCGCGGGCACCCGCGACTGATCCGGTTGCGCAGGGCCCGCAGACTGCGAAGCCCGGCGCACCCAATTCCATTGCAACAGACCGACAGGTCCGGGGTGCCGCCCGGACCACAGAAGCCGCGCGCGCGTCCAAACCTGCCTGCCGAATGGATAATTTCCGGGCAGCTATTTGGCGCTGCGGCGTCCGGCACGCTTGAGAAATTGTCGCAAACCGGCCATCCTGCCGGTAAATTCCGTCGACTCGGTCTGAGGTACAGGCCGCTTGGGCATCACATCAAAGATTGAACGAGGCGCATTGCCATGTCCCCAGCATCCAAGCTTTCCTGTTTCCGTCGCAAACCGCATGTATCGACACTCCTGTGGTCAGCGGTCCTTGCCACCGGCCTTGGGGCAATGCAGCCTGCATCGGCTCAGGACCAGTCCGACGCGCCAGCACCCAAAGTGTCAATCGCGGCGGCTTATACACAGGAAATCACGGATGAGGCGGTTTTCATCGGCCGCGCCGAAGCCATCGACAAGGTCGACATCATCGCCCGCGTCAGCGGTTTTCTGGACAGCCAGAATGTCGAGGACGGCGCGCTGGTCCAGGAAGGCGACCTGTTGTTCACCATCGAGCCGGACCTTTACGAGGCCACGTTGGAGGCCCGCAAGGCCGATCTGGATCGCGCCGAGGCAAACCTGGAACTGGCCAAGGTCGATCTGGCCCGCAAGGAAGAGCTGTACAAGCGCGATGCCACGCCTGAATCGGAACGCGACATCGCACGGGCCAATGAACTGGTCGCCGAGGCCGAAGTCAAAGCCGCGAATGCCGCGATCCAGCAGGCCGAACTTGACCTGAGCTATACCAAGATACATGCCCCGTTCACCGGGCGCATCGGTCGGGTCGAAACCAGTGTCGGAGACGTTGTCGGCCCGTCGAACCCGCCGCTTGTGAACCTTGTCAGCGAGGCACCGATCTACGTCAATTTTTCGCTCAATGAAAAACAGTTCACCACGGTTCTCGAACAAATTGGCGAAGACCCCTCGTCTTTGCCCGAAAGCAACAAAAGCCCGGTGGTCAAGGTTACCCTGCCAAACGGAACCGACCTGGACGAGACCGGCAAGATCGTTTTCGTCGACAACCGGATCGACCCGCTGACCGGCGCCATCACCATGCGCGCCGAATTTGACAATACCGGACGGCTGCTGATTGACGGTGCCTTCCTGAGCGTCCACATCGAAGCGCTGGAGCCCACATTGCAGGTCCTGATCCCGCAGGCGGCGCTGCAGCGCGATCAACGCGGTGAATTTGTCCTGGTCGTCAACGACAAGCAAATGGTCGAACAGCGATACATCACAACCGGCGATACCGTCGGGACCGCGATCATCGTTCTGGACGGGCTGCGCGAAGGCGAAAGCGTGATTGTAGAGGGTCTGCAAAGGGTACGCCCCGGCGTCGCGGTGGACGCGGTCGTCGCTTCTGAACAGCCAGGAGAATAACCGATGTTCTCAGCCTTGTTCATAAGCCGGCCCAAGCTGGCGCTTGTCATCTCGCTTGTCCTGACCATCATGGGCGTCATCGGGTACCTTGTATTGCCCGTGGCGCAGTTTCCCGACATCACGCCGCCCGTGGTCAGCGTGACGACCACCTATACCGGTGCCAATGCCGAAACCGTGGAAAACACCGTTGCCGCCCCGATCGAGGCGCAGGTCAACGGTGTGGACGACATGATCTACATGACGTCCACATCTTCGGATAACGGGTCCTATTCCCTGAACGTGACATTCGAGGTCGGGACCGACCCCGACATTGCCTCGGTCAACGTTCAGAACAGGGTCGCTCAGGCCATGTCGTCGCTGCCGTCCGAGGTGACCTCGTCGGGGGTGGTGACGCAGAAAGCCTCGACCAACATGTTGCTGCTGGTGACGTTGACCTCGCCAAACGGAACCTATGACAGCGTTTTCCTGTCCAACTACGCGTCGATCAACCTCAAAGACGCGCTGGCGCGCGTTCAGGGGGTCGGCAAGGCGGACGTGCTGACCAATCTGGAATATGCGATGCGCATCTGGATGGACCCCGACAAGATGGCCGCGCTGTCGATTGCGCCGTCTGACGTCATCGGTGCCATTCAGGAACAGAATATCGAGGTTTCGGCAGGCTCGATCGGGTCGCCGCCTGTCCCGAAGGGGCAGACATTCCAATACACGATCAAAACCAAGGGCCGCCTGACATCCGCAGAAGAGTTTGGCAACATTGTCATACGAACCGGCGACGCGGGTGCCATCGTCCGCGTGAAAGACATCGCCAAGGTTGAACTTGGCGCCGAATTCTATTCTGCATCGGGCTATTTCCAGGCCGTACCCGCAACCGTCCTGGGCATCTATCAGGCACCCGGCGCAAACGCTCTTGCGGTGTCGGAACGTGTTCAGGCGGAACTGGAACGCCTGTCCCGGTCCTTTCCCACGGATGTCGAATACGCTGTCCCCTTCAACACCACGGATTTTGTCGAACAATCTTTGAATGACGTGGTCTCGACGCTGGTTCTGACCTTCATTCTGGTGATCTCGGTCGTGTTCATCTTTCTGGGCAGTTGGCGGGCCACGATCATTCCGGCGGTGGCGATCCCGGTCTCGCTGATCGGTACGTTTGCATTCCTGCTGGCCTTTGGCATGTCGCTGAACACCATCTCGCTGTTTGCGCTGGTCCTGGCCATCGGGATCGTCGTGGACGACGCCATCGTTGTTGTCGAGAACGTGGAACGGATTATCGCCGACGAGGGCCTGCCACCGGCCGAGGCCACGCGCAAGGCCATGGGCCAGATCACCGGCCCGGTCATTGCAACCACGCTGGTCCTGCTTGCGGTCTTTGTGCCGGTGACCTTCATGCCCGGCATTTCGGGGCGATTGTATTCGCAGTTCGCGGTCACCATTTCGACCGCGGTGGTCATTTCGTCGATCAACGCGCTGACGCTGTCTCCGGCCCTGTGCGGCTTGGTCCTTAAGGCCCGCTCTGGTCCGCCCAAGGGCATTCTGGCCCTGTTCGAGGGCCTTATCGGCTCGGTCCGCGCCGGCTATGTGTCGATCGTGCGCAAACTGCTGATCCTGCCCGTCGTGTCGCTTGGTATTATCGCCGCCTTTGCCATGGGCGGCGGAACCATCATGTCCGGCACGTCCAAGGGGTTCTTGCCGCTGGAAGACAACGGGTACCTGTTCGTTGATATTCAGTTGCCGGATGCCGCGACCCTGGAACGAACCGAAACGGTAACCGAGCGGGTCGACGAACAAATCCGCCAGATACCGGGCGTGGCCAACACGGTTCTTGTGAACGGCTATTCCATTCTCAACGGCACGACCACCAATGGCGCAACGGTGTTTGTGAACCTTCTCAACTGGGATGAGCGGCAAGAAGAGGACCTGAGCGCCGATGCAATCCTGCAAAAGGTCCTGGCCATCGCCAACGGCGAATCTGCGGCCTCGATCGTGGCCTTCAACCCGCCCCCGATCCAGGGGCTTGGTATGTCTGCCGGGGTCGAGATGGAGGTCCAGCAAACCGGCGGCGGCTCGCCCCAGGATCTGGCCTCGGCTGTTGGGTCCTTTGTTTACGCGGCCAATCAACGACCTGAAATCGGACAGGCCTATACGACCTTCCGCGCCAATGTCCCGCAGTTGTTCGTCGATCTGGACCGCGAGAAAGCCAAGACCCTGCAAGTCTCGGTCGCCGAGGTTTTCCAGACCATGCAGGCGCAACTGGGGTCGTATTACGTCAATGACTTCAACCTGTTTGGTCGGGTCTATCGCGTGATGATCCAGGCCGAGGGCTCCTATCGCGACAATGTCGATGATATCGCGAACCTGTATGTCCGCTCGACCACGGGCGAGATGGTTCCGCTTGGGACGCTGATCGATGTCGAAAATGTCCTGGGGCCGGTGCTTTTGAAACGGCACAACCTGTTCCGGTCGGCAACTGTTACGGCCGTACCGGCCGAGGGCCTGTCCACCGGCGACGCCATTACCGTCATGACCGAGGAATCGGCCACCGCCCTGCCCCCGGGATATGCGTTTGAATGGACCGGCACGGCCCAGCAACAGCTGGCATCCGGCGGTCTGGTCGTCATCATTCTGGGGTTGGCCGTTTTGTTCGGGTACCTGTTCCTGGTGGGTCAGTATGAAAGCTGGTCGATGCCCGTGTCGATCCTGCTGTCGGTGATCGTGGCCCTGTTCGGGGCCGTGGCCGCCGTTGCAATCACTGGCAGCGACATCAACCTTTATACCCAGATCGGGATGATCATGTTGGTCGGGCTGGCTTCGAAAAACGGGATCCTCATTGTGGAATTCGCCATGGAGCAACGGGCGCATGGCCGGTCGATCAAGGACGCCGCCTCCGAGGCCGCCTATCAGCGGTTCCGCGCCGTGATGATGACGGCCCTGTCCTTTCTTCTGGGTGTTGTCCCGCTGCTTGCCGCCAACGGCGCCGGTGCGGCCAGCCAAAAGGCCATTGGCGTCGCCGTTTTCGGCGGCATGCTGGCGGCAACCTTGTTCGGTGTCATCCTTGTTCCGGTTCTTTATGCGGTGATGCAGGGGCTGCGCGAATGGCTGAAGGGCGGCCGCAAGGATACCGAGCCGACACAAAGCCCCGGCTGACGCTTCAGCCCCCGAAAAGAAAAACGCCCCGCATATCCTGCGGGGCGTTTTTTGTTCAGCTTTTCGCCGTGTCTTCAGGTTCGGATCGGGCGGCCATCCAGTCGCCCAGCCTGGCGACCTGAGCCGGATCAAGACGCAGGCCCAGCTTGTTGCGCCGCCAGATCACGTCTTCGGCCGTGCGGGCAAATTCTTTGTCCATCAGCCATGCGACCTCACGCGCAGTAAGTGTTGCGCCAAAGGCCTCGCCCAGGTCGGCGGTGTCCTGGGCATCCCCCAGCATCAACCGCGCCTCGGTGCCATAGGCGCGCACCAGCCGCAGGGCCCAATCGCGACCAAGGAATGCGAACTCTGACATCAGCGCCGCGACCAGGTCTTCGACCCCATCAACCGGAAAATCGCCCCCCGGCAGGGCCACGCCTGCGGTCCACGGCCCCGGAAGATCGGGGAAATACTGCGCGACCTTGTCCATCGCGCTTTCCGCAAGCCGGCGATAGGTCGTGATCTTGCCGCCAAACACGTTCAGCACGGGCGCGCCGCCACTGTCGTCGACCTTCAACGTATAATCCCGGGTTGCCGCCGTGGCGCTTTGCGCCCCGTCATCATACAGAGGCCGCACCCCCGAATAGGTCCAGACGATATCCGCGCGGGTGATGGCCGTTTCAAAGTACCGCGACGCAAAGCGACACAGATAATCCTGCTCGGCCTCGGTGCAGACAGGGCGTTCCGACGGGTCGCCATGGTCCTGATCGGTGGTTCCGATCAGGGTGAAATCGCGTTCATAAGGGATTGCGAAAATGATCCGCCCATCCTCGCCCTGAAAGAAATAGCATTTGTCATGGTCAAACAATCTGCGGGTTACGATGTGGCTGCCGCGAACCAGCCTGACGCCTTCGCGGGACTGGATGTTGATCCTGGACTGAATGATCTCGCCAACCCAGGGACCGCCTGCGTTGATCAGCATGCGCGCGGCAATCGTTCGCGTTTCACCGCTCTGGCCGTCCCGGATCGTGACATGCCACAGACCGTCCTTGCGGTCTGCGGCCACGACCTGGGTTCCCACCAGGATTTCGGCGCCGCGCGCCTTGGCGTCGCGGGCGTTGAGAACCACCAGGCGCGAGTCTTCGACCCAGCAATCGGAATATTCATAGGCGGTTTCGTATTTTGCCTTCAGCGGCCGCCCTTCCGGAGCTGTCCGCAGGTCCAACGACGAGGTACCGGGCAGGATTTGCCGCCCCCCCAGGTTGTCATACAGGAACAACCCCAGCCGGATCAGCCAGGCCGGGCGCCGTCCGCGCATCCACGGCATCACAAGGCCCAGCAGCCGCGAGGTCGGCGTTTCCGAGTCAAACCGCATGTCGGGGTGATACGGCAAGACAAACCGCATCGGCCAACTGATATGCGGCATGGCCCGCAAAAGCGTTTCGCGTTCGATCAGCGCCTCGCGCACCAGCCGCAGTTCGAAGTACTCAAGATACCGCAAGCCGCCGTGAAACAGCTTGGTCGACGCCGAAGACGTGGCCGAGGCCAGGTCGTTCATCTCGGCCAATGTCACCGACAGCCCCCGACCGGCCGCATCGCGGGCTATGCCGCATCCGTTGATCCCGCCGCCAATGATGAAAAGATCGGTGGTCTGCATATCCAGAGCGCCCATTCCTTAACGATTCCCTGATTGGAAAGTCGCGGGCATTAACTGTGCAGACCTTCGTTTCGTCAAGCTCGTTTTTCGTTTATCTTCGCTTTACGCGCCGCGCGGGGCGCGTATCATGCGGCCATCGCGGCTGTTTCCGCGCAGAATTATCACAGCTTTCCCCGTAAAAATGCCAACCGGGCTTGCCTTACGGCCAAATTCGAACAAAAACGAACCTACGCCCTGTCGCATATCGGAGCCCCTCGTGTCCTTGTCCTTTCGCCAGTCGGATATTCTTGAAATCGCCAAGGCCAGGGGGCGCGTGGCAGTCGAGGACCTTGCCGAGACCTTCGGCGTCACCGTTCAGACCATTCGCCGCGACCTGTCGGAACTGGCCGAAGCCGGAAAACTGGACCGCGTCCACGGTGGCGCGGTGCTGCGGTCCGGGGTCTCGAATATCGGGTACGAGGACCGGCGCGGTCTGCACGAAGATGCCAAGGAACGCATTGCCAAGCGATGCGCCGCCGATATCCCCGATGGCGCTTCGGTCTTTATGAATATCGGCACCTCGACCGAGGCCGTCGCGCGCCAGCTGATCGGGCACAAGAACCTGATGGTCGTGACGAACAACATGAACGTTGCCAATATCCTGGTCGCCAACCCCGATTGCCGGATCGTCGTGGCCGGGGGTGTCCTGCGCCGGTCCGATGGCGGCCTGATCGGGCAATTGACGGTCTCAACGATCGAACAGTTCAAATTCGACCATGCGATCATCGGGTGCTCGGCGCTGGACCAACAGGGCGATTTGCTGGATTTCGACTTTCAGGAAGTCCACGTCAGCCAGACCATCATCGCGCAATCGCGCAAGACCTGCCTGGTCGCGGACCAGTCCAAATTCGCGCGCACCGCCCCGGCGCGCATCGCGTCCTTGTCCGAGATCGATACGTTCTATACCGATCTGCCGCTGACCAGCGATCTGCAGGCGCACTGCCGGCAATGGAAAACGACCGTAACGCTGTGTGACTGACCGGGGATCGCACCGATAGGCCTTCAACCGAAGGCTGTTCTTGCCACTCAGTTTCGGGCCTGACAATATCAGGTCATTCCGCAATCGTCGCACGGGAGGGGAGGACCGAGCCATGATGGCGCTTTTATCGCATTGCACACAGCCGTGACGGGGTTTGCGGCGCTGAATGCGGTCCGTCCGTCTGCGCGGATGCGCCAACACGCCATAAACTCATTGACGAACCGGGCACCAACAACTGAGGATGGGACAACCATCCGGCAGGAGGCAAGAAAATGGGACTTTTGGGGCAGCCGCTTGGCTATTACGACTACCTGACTTTCGTGGCGCTTATCCTGCTGCTGGCCGCCGTGATGGGCCTGTTCCTGTTTCTGATGGGACTGCCGGGCCGGATCGCCATCAAGCGCAACCATCCCCATGCCGAAGCGGTCAAGATCATGGGTTGGATGGGGTTTCTGGCAATTGTGCCCTGGGTCCACGCCTTTATCTGGGCATTCCATGATGGCGTCACGGTCGACATGCGGCGCATGCCCGATGACGAACGCGAGGCAATCCGCAAGGAAATCAAGCGTCTGGGCGGCACGGTCAAGCCCGAATACCAGGACAGCCTGGATACCGATGAAAATCAGAAAAGCTGAAGCCAAAGGAAACCGATCAACATGTTCGTCGCCGTCGGCATCACGCTGTTCTACATCATTTTCGTATGGTTCATTTTCTTCAAGGCCCAATGGCTGAAGTTCAATATCGTCTGGGGGATCGTTTCCTTTTGGGTCGGCGCCCATCTTTTGCTGATCTTTCTGGTTGCGCTACGGTTTTTTCAACCCTTCTCGGTCGACAGTCACGTGGTGCGATCAACGATCCAGATCGTGCCCAAGCTGACCCAGCCGACCATACTTACCGAAGTTCTGGTCGAACCCAATACCCAGATCACCAAGGGCGATCCGCTGTACCGCTTTGACGATACGGTCTTTTCGCTGGCGGTGGACAACGCCAAGGCCCAGCTTGTGGCGGCAGAGCAAAATGCCAAAATACTTGAACAGGACGTCGTGGCCGCGACCGAGGCGATCGAGCGCGCCAATGCGCAACTGGCCTATGCGCTGACCCAGCAGCAAAGGTACGAAAACCTGGTTCCAGCCGGCGGCGCGCGCCAGGACGAATTGGACCGCTGGAACGAGCAGGTCACCGAGGACGAGGCACAGGTCAAAGAGGCCGAAGCCAATCTGGAAAAGGCCAACCTGGCCGTGGCCTCGCAGATCGACGGTGTGAATACCGGTATCCTGCAAGCCCAGGCCCAGTTGGCCGAGGCCGAGTATTTCCTTGAAAACACGACGATCTATGCCCCCGAAAACGGCATGATCGTCTCGCAACAGGCGCGTCCCGGGCTGGTCGTCGGGGATGTCCGCCTTGGGGCAATCGCCAGTTTCGTGACCGAGGACAACCCCTATATCCTGGCCACATATCGGCAGCAGAACCTGAAATTCGTTGAACCCGGACAACCGGTCGAAGTGGCGCTGGACCTCTATCCCGGTGAAATCCTGACCGGCAAGGTCGAGGCGATTTGGTGGGCCACCCGCCAGGGGCAATACCTGCCGTCAGGCCGCCTGCCGGGTTTTGAACTGCCAAAGCTGCCCGGTCGGATTGCGGTGCAAATATCGGTCGATGTCCCCGAGGGGCACACTTTTCCCGCCGGGGGCCATGCGGCCGTGGCAATCTATACGGGCCAGGGCAAGAGTTTCGAGTTCCTGAGGCGCATCAACATCCGCCTCTACTCTTTCGCCAATTTCATCCGGCCACTTGATATCTGAGGACGCGCACCATGACAGGGGCCACAGCAGCCAGACCGAAAAAGCGCCACTTCCGGGCAGGACTGGGCGGCGCGCTGTGCCTGGCGTTCATGGTCGCCTGCGCCCCCGTCGGGCCGGATTTCGTACGCCCCAATTCCCCGGTCGTCAAACAATGGATCGAGGTGAACAGCCCCAGCGTCAGCCAGGGCAGCGGCCTGACATCGCGCAGCGCACCGGTCGTAAAATGGTGGGAGACCTTCAACGACCCCACCCTGAACAAGTTGGTGGCCGAGGCCTATGCCCAGAACCTGTCGCTGCAGGTGGCCGGCGCGCGTGTCCTGCAAGCGCGGGCACAGCTGGGGATCGCCTTTGGCGAACTGTATCCGCAGTCACAGGCTGTGGGCGGGTCATTGCAGCGGCGGCAAATCAGCGACAACCTGGGGCCGATTGCGGATATCAACCGGATCATCCCTCTGGACACCGAGTTTTCGACCTCGCAAGTCGGTTTTGACGCACAATGGGAACTGGATGTCTGGGGCGCGCAGCGACGCGGCGTACAAGCGGCAAGGTCCAACCTGGCGCTGCAGGTGGCAAATTATGACGACGCGCTGGTGACGCTTACCGGTGACGTTGCGGCCCTGTACATCAACATCCGCGCCTTGCAGGAATCGCTGGCGGTTGCACGCGAAAACATCCAGCTGCAGCAAGCGTCGACCGACCTGACGGAATTGCGGTTCAACAATGGCGTCACGACCGAGTTGGACGTCCAGGAATCCACCGCGTTTCTGAACAATACGCAGGCATTGGTACCGACCCTGGAAAGCGACCTGCAACAAGCCAAGAACGCGTTGGCCGTGTTGCTTGGGGCACCGCCGTCGCGCATGACCAGCCTGCTGGGCAGTTCCGGTCGCATCCCATCGGCCCGTGCCAATGTCGCGGTGGGGGTTCCGGCCGAGCTGCTGCGCCGCCGCCCCGACGTGCGCGCGGCCGAGCTGGCCGCCGCCACGCAATCGGCCCAGGTGGGCATTGCCATGGCGGACCTCTACCCGCAATTCATCCTGTCCGGCTCGGTCGGGTTGCAGGCATCGGGCGGGCGCGACCTGTTCAGTTCCAACAGCACAACCGGGCTGGCCAATGCCGGGGTCGTCTGGAATGTCCTGAATTATGGGCGGATCAAGAACAATGTCCGCGCGCAGGATGCGGCCTATCAGGCGCTGATCGCAAACTACCAGAACACCGTTTTGACCGCCTATTCCGAGGTCGAAAGCGCGATGGTCGCCTATGCGCAGGCCCGCAAACAGGTCGGGTTTTACCAAAACAGCGTCACGGCGTCGCGCAAGGCGGCGGAAATCGCGGTCAGTCAATATCGCGACGGGATTGCCAGCTATTCCCGCATCCTGAACACCCAAACCGCGTTGCTGCGGTCGCAGGCCAACCTGATCGAAGCCCGTCAGCAGGTCTCAAGCAATCTGGTGGCCGTCTACAAAGGGCTGGGCGGCGGTTGGCAGATCCGCCAAAATCAGGAATTTCTGCCGCAAACCGTTTTGGCGGAAATGGCTTATCGCACCGATTGGGGCGACCTGCTTGAGAAATCGCCAACACGCGCAAGCCTGAACTGACGCCTATTTGGTCAGGCCCCGCAATCCGCCCGAGATCAGGATATTGACCTCGTAAAGAATGCGCGGCGCGGCCAGCCCACCCGGGCTTGCAAGATAGTTCGGGCTCCATTCCGGGTCGAATTTCTGCTTGAAGGACCGAAGTCCTTCGAAATGATAGAACTGTTCTCCATGTTCGTAGACGAAACCGCCAATGCGGTTCCACAGCGACGCCAATTGCCGGTTTTCGATCCCTGAAAACGGCGCCGCGCCCAGGGAAAACCACCGGAACCCCTGATCTGCGCCCCAAACCATCATCTCGGCAAACAGGGCGTCCATAACGAAACTGGGGCTTTCGGGGTCATAACGCATCAGGTCCAGCGACAATTCGGATTTATTGCCGCCCTGGAACAGGTTGGCAAAGGCCATGATCCGACCTGTTGCACCATCCCTGAGAACCGCGTGATCGAAATAGGACAGGTATTCATCGTCAAAGCCACCAAGGGCAAATCCCTTCTCTGCCCCCGCTTTTCCAGACAACCACTTGTCGGATATCCCGCGCAGTTCGGGCAAGACCGGCGCCAGGTCTTCCTTGGGGATGATCTCGAAGGCATAGCCGTCCCGCTCAGCCCGGTTCTTGGCCTGGCGGAAGCGTTTTCGAGACTTTCCATCCAGCGAAAACCCGGTCAGCGACACGCGGGCAACCTCGCCGATTTTCAGGATCGACAGCCCCATATCCAGAAAGGTCGGCAGATAGCGGGTCGAAACGCTGTAAAAGGCGCACAGCTTGCCCTCGCGGTCGGCCATTTCCCGCAATTGCCAGATCAACTGCTCACCGGCTTTTTCATCGCCCACGGGTTCGCCCTTGGAAATCAGCGCAACCCCCGTGTCGGCATAGGCAACAAAGGCGCTGTCATCCGGCGCGATCAGGAACTGCTTGTCCCCCGTCAGCGATATCTGCGACTCGGTATCTTCGCTTTCCATGACAAGGCGTTCGACCACCGGCGGGATCTGGGTGCGTGTCACCTGCGGAACGTCGCGGCCAAACAACGATGTGACGGCGACGATGCCTACAATGACAGCCACCACCAGGCTGGAGCGCAAAAAGCGCGACGCATCCCCATTCCATGCGAACTGCCACCACAGCGCATTGTCATATTCCACATGCGAATAGGCGAACAGCCCGATCCAGAAAATCACCGCCAGCAAGGCGATGACGCTGACAAGCCATGGGATATTCAGACGAAAGATCGACGCGCCGCTGACGCGGTAGAACGCGCCGCGAAACAGACCCAGCAAAGCAATTGTTGCCAGCATGGACAGCGCCTCGTGCGTGTCCAGCCCGCGGGTCAGGGAGGCAATGAACCCCACAAGCATCAGCAACATGGCAACAACCCATGCACGGTAGAGTTTGCGAAACAATCCGCGCGACACCAGGATCAGCAAGACGCCGACAGCGCTGCCCAACAGATGCGATGCCTCGACAAAGGACAGCGGCAGGACCTTTTGCAGAACGCCCAGCGCCGTGCTGCTGGCGGGCAATGTGCCCGAGACAAGCAGGATCACCCCGGCCAGTGCCGCGATGCCCGCTGCAACCATCGGAACGATGGGGCGGATGACGCGATAGACCCAGGTGGCTGCACCGCCGATCTGCCGCCGCCGGGTCAAGGCCCAGGCAACGGCGATGGACAGGCTTGCCACGGCAAAGGGCAAGAAGGTGTAGACCAGACGGTAAAGCAACAGCGCCGCGATGACGTCCGACCGCCCCGACGCGCCCAACCCGGCGATCAGCGTCGCCTCGAACACGCCGATCCCACCGGGTGCATGGCTCAGGATGCCGACGGCAATGGCGGCAATGTAGATGGTAAAGAAATACGGAAACCCTACGCCCAGGTCGTTGGGCATCAGCACGTAAAGCGCCATCGAGGCCCCGAACAAATCGCCCACCGCCGCCAGTGTCAACAGACCGGCAAGCCGCCCGCCGGGCAGGTCAAACCCCATACCGGCAACGGACAGGCGCCGCCCGCCTGTAGACAGCCAGGCAAACAGCCCCGCCAGCGCCACCAACAGACCAACCCCAATCGCGGTTTCCGCCGCGCCCGAGATCGGGACAACCCGCGAAATCCCATCAGGGTGCAGCGCAAGCAGTATCCCAAGGACCAGGATCAGCCCCATCCAGAATGCAACCCAGGACGTCGCGATCACACCGGCCACGCGGGCCAGGTCCAACCCAAGCGAGGCGTAGATCCGGTACCGGATTGCCGTTCCCGTGATATAGGAAAAGCCAAGACAGTTGGACACGGCATACCCGCTTGCCCCGGCCATCCCGGCCACCGGCAGCGGGACCTTTCCGCCGGCCACGCTTTGAACGGCAAAGACGTCATACAAGGACAGCGAAACAAAACTGAACGCGGTCCAGCACAGGGCAAAGAACATCAGTTTCCACGACGTGCCGGAGATATCCGCCTTGACGTCGGACCATTTCACATGCGCGGACAGGTCATGCAGAACCGTCAATGCAATCAGCGTGATCAGGATCGGGATGGCAAGACGCACCACCGGCTTTTCCAGCAAGCCCGCGACGCGCGCCGTCAAATTCTGTGCCCGCGTCTGTTCGCCCGGATCTTGCATTGTCATCGGTACCGTCCCTGCCCCTAATCGCCAATCCGTGACCGGTTGACCTGTTTCATCGTCCGATTGCAGGCCCTGCTGGCATGTTGCCGAAGACTGGCACATTTTTACCCAAGCTCAAAGAACCGCGCCCCCGTGGTTTGCGCGCGGGTCTAGTATCGACCCTTGCGCGTTGAAAGCAGCAGGTTGGTCTCGGACCGGGTGACGCCTTCCATGCGCCGGATCAGGAACAGAACCTCGTCCAGTTCCGCAAGCGTATCCGCCCCGATTTCGGCGATCAGGTCCCAGCCCCCGTTGGTCGAATGAACCGCCCGAACCTGTCGCATGGCAGCAATTCGGGCCATGATCCGTTCGGTTCCGCGCCCCTCGATCTCAAGCATCATCAGGCCGCGGACCGGGCTTTGCGCCACGTTGCGGCGGGTCAGGACGGTAAAGCCCACGATCTCGCCCGATTGCTTTAGACGCTGCATCCGGCTTCGCACCGTCGTGCGGGTAACACCAAGCTGTTGCGCCAGTTCAGACAGCGACGCGCGGGCGTCCCGGTGCAATGCGCTAAGCAGGCGATTGTCCAGTTCGTCCATAGCGTTTTCCCATTTTGAAAGTAATGAATACCATTTTGAACATTTTGATGGCTTCCGACAAGCCATGTTGTTTCGCTAAATGGACATATGGAAACCAAGACTGTAATTCTGATCGGTGCCCCGATGGACGCCGGTAAGCGGCGGCAGGGCTGCCGAATGGGGCCCGATGCCTATCGCGTGGCGGGGCTGGAACAGGCCCTGCGCGACCTTGGCCATGTCGTCCTGGACAGCGGCGACATCCGTCCCGATGCGGTGGACACGCCGCCACATCCACACCTGTTCGCACTGCCGGACTGTGTCGGGTGGACAATGGCCCTGCACCGCGCGGCCCAGCAGGCGGCAGGGCGCAGCCTGCCCATTTTCATGGGCGGCGATCACGCGCTGTCGATGGGAACAGTGACGGGCATGGCGGCCCATGCCCATCAGCTTGGCCGCCCGCTATTCGTCTTGTGGCTGGATGCGCATAGCGACTTTCACACGCCAGACAGCAGTGGCAGCGGCAACCTGCATGGAACCCCTGTCGCCTATTTCACCGGTCAGGACGGGTTTGATGCGTTTCCGCCCCTGCCCTTTCCGGTGCCCACAGACCGGGTCGGCATGATCGGGCTGCGCTCGGTCGACCCCGAGGAACGCGCAACACTGGAAAAAGACCACGCCTTACTGGCCGATATGCGCAGCATTGACGAACATGGCATCAAGACCCCGCTGATGGCGTTCTTGAACCGGGTGCGCGCAGCCAACGGGGTGTTGCATGTTTCGCTGGATGTCGACTTTCTTGACCCTTCGGTCGCACCGGCCGTCGGCACGACGGTCCCCGGCGGGGCCACCGAACGCGAGGCGCATCTGGCAATGGAGTTGCTGCACGAAAGCGGGCTGGTCTGTTCGCTTGACCTTGTTGAGCTGAACCCATTCCTGGACGAGCGCGGCCGTACTGCGAAACTGATGGTGGATCTGGCCGCGTCGCTTTTGGGGCGCCGCATCTTTGACCGCCCAACCCGGAGCTTTTGACGATGAAACCTTCTGACAAGGCGCTTGTGCCCTTTGTATCGGTCGATAACATGATGCGCCTTGTGCATCATATCGGTATCGAGCAGGTCATTCTGCAGATCGCAGCCCAGATCGAGGCCGATTTCAAACGCTGGGAAAGCTTTGACAAGACCCCAAGGATACCGGCCCATTCCCCGCATGGTGTGATTGAATTGATGCCCACGTCAGATGGCGAAGCCTATGGGTTCAAATATGTCAACGGGCACCCCAAGAACACATCAGAGGGGCTGCAAACCGTCACGGCATTTGGCCTGCTGGCGGATGTCTATACCGGCTATCCGACGCTTTTGACCGAGATGACCCTGCTGACGGCTTTGCGAACGGCGGCGACCTCGGCCCTTGTTGGCAGCTATCTGGCGCCGAAACCCGCTCGCGTCATGGCGATGATCGGCAATGGCGCACAGTCCGAGTTTCAGTGCCTAGCGTTCAAGGCCATGTGCGGCATCGACACGGTCCGCCTGTATGACACCGACGCGAAGGCCACGGCGAAATGCGCCGCCAACCTGCAAGGCAAAGGGCTGAACGTCATTGCCTGCCCCAGCCCCCAGGACGCGATTGAGGGTGCCCAGATCATCACCACCTGCACCGCAGACAAGAAATACGCCACGATCCTGACCGACAACATGGTCGGGCCCGGCGTTCATATCAACGCCATCGGCGGGGATTGCCCCGGCAAGACCGAGTTGCATCGCGACATCCTGCTGCGTTCGGACATCTTTGTCGAATATCCCGACCAGACCCGTATCGAAGGCGAGATTCAGGCATTGGAACCGGACCATCCGGTGACCGAGATCTGGCAGGTCATGACCGGTCAGGCCCGTGGGCGCCGTGACGAAAAGCAAATCACCCTGTTTGACAGCGTCGGCTTTGCGATCGAAGACTTTTCGGCGCTTAGATACATAAAGAACGCCATAGAAGGTACTGATTTCTTTGAGACCTTGGACATGCTGGCAGACCCGGACGACCCGCGTGACCTCTATGGCATGTTGATGCGCGCCAACTAACACCGCCGCCCCTTGTCGGGGGGCGGCTGTCCCTAGCCTGCAAGCGACGGGAGATAAAGTACGATACCCGGAAACGCCACCAACAGTGCAATCGTTGCCGCATCAGCGACGAAGAATGGCGCAACCCCGCGAAAGACATCCTGCACGCTCAGGTCCGGGCGAACACCTGCAACGACAAAGCAGTTGAGGCCGATAGGCGGGGTAATCAGGCAGAACTCTGCCATCTTCACCACCAGTATTCCGAACCAGATCGCGCACATCGGCCCGCTCATGCCAAAGGTGCTTTCTGCGGCGCTCACCGCCTCGCCCCCGTTCAGGGCCATGACCGCCGGATAGACCACCGGCAGCGTCAACAGCAACATTCCGATGGCGTCCATAAACATACCCAACACAGCATAGGCCAGAAGGATGCAGATCAGGATCACCATGGGCGAGGTTTCCAACCCGGTGATCCAGTCCGAAAAGGCGCCCGGCAGGTCAGCGAAGCCCAGAAAGCGGACATAGATCAGGACGCCCCAGATGATTGCAAAGATCATCGCCGTCAGTTTGGCCGTTTCAATCAGGGCCGAACGGAACTCGGCCCAGCGCATCCCGTGGACCAATGCAAAGCAGAAAACGATGAACGCGCCGATGGCACCGCCTTCGGTCGGCGTCCCCCAGGCGTCATCGCCAAAGGGATTGTAGACAAAGCAAATGATGATCAGGATCACTGCAAAGATCGGCAGCGCACCCGGCAGCGAGGCGAACCGCTGTTTCCAGGTGAACCCCGTGACCCTTGGCCCGACATTCTTGAAAACCACCGCGATCCCAACGATCAGCAACCCGTAGATCACCGCGGAAAAGGCGCCGGGGATGAACCCGGCCAACAGCAGCTTGCCCACGTCCTGTTCGACGATGATGGCATAGATCACAAGGATCGCGGAGGGCGGGATAAGCGACGCCAGCGTGCCCCCTGCGGCCACGACCCCTGCAGCGAAGCGTTTGTTGTATCCCACGGCCAGCATCTCGGGGATGGCAATGCGGGCAAACACGGCCGAGGTGGCCACCGACGCGCCGGACACCGCCGCGAACCCCGCCGTTGCAAACACCGTCGAAACCGCAAGGCCACCCGGCACCCAGGCAACCCATCGCTTGGCGGCCTCGAACAATGCCCGCGTCAGGCCCGCGTAATAGGCAAGGTATCCGATCAGGATAAAGGTCGGGATCAGGCTGAGCGTATGTGATGCAACCTTGGAATGGGGCACCTGCCCCGCGGTCTTGACCGCCACCGTCACCGCCTTGCCGAACCGGCCCGGATCGTATCCGAACTTGGCCCAGAAAATCCAGATCAGCCCGACCAGCCCCGCCAGACCTGCGGCAAAGGCCACGCGCATCCCAGCAACCACCAGCACCAGAAGGCCACCCGTGACCCAAAGGCCGATTTCGATCGTGTCCATGCGCTAGTCCTGCCCTTCGTATTGCTCGGCCTCTGCGGCGGCCTGCGCGGCGGCATCCTGTATCAGCGGCACCGCCACCGGAGCATCCAAACCCAGCAAAAAGGCGCGCCCGAACCCCCAGGCCTGCAGGATCAGCCGCAGGCTGAGAACCGAAAAGGCGATTGGCGCCAGCAACTTGGCCGGCCAGATCGGAATCCCGATATCGATCGAGCTGTCCCGGCTCCACAAAGGTGCGCTGAAATCGAAGGAACGGTCGAAATGTGACCAGCTGCCCCAGACAAGGGCCAACATCAGAAACAGGATCAGCATGGTCGAGGTGAATTCGAACAGCCAAAGCGCCCGCCCGTGCAGCCGTGAAATGACGATATCCATGCGAATATGCCCGCCGCCGCGCTGAACATAGGACACCCCCAGAAAGGCAATCAGGGGCATGGCCTGTTCGATCCAGTCCACATAGCCCGGAAGCGGCGCGTTGATCGCGTTCCGGCCACTGACCGAAACCACGGCCAGGATCATCAGCCCGAACACGGCCAGCCCGCTCAGCAGCGCCATCGCCTGTTCAAGTCCAACAAGACGCCGGTCCAGCCGACTGAGGAGGCTCTGGTCCTCCAGTACCGTGGCTTGTCCCGCCATTCGGTTGCCCCCTGCCCGATAATGCCCCGGACGCCGCCCTGGCGTCCGGGAGCGTTACTCAGTTTCCGCCGCGCTGTTGTTTCAGCGTCGCCTGAACCAGGTCATACAGGTCCTGCGCCGGAATTCCCTGCGCCGACATATCGGCAATCCACTTGTCGCGAATGGGATCTGCCGCCTGGGCCTTGAACTCTTCGATCACGGCGTCATCAATCATGACTTTCTGAACGCCCTTCTCGGCCAGCACGCCGTCCCATTTTTCAAGCAGCGCACCGTAATTGGCCAGGTAGTGGTCAATGGCTTCATCGACCGAGCTGTCCAGCGCTTCGCGATGCTCGGGCGAGAGCGCCTCATAGGCCTCGATATTGACCACCACCGGGCAGTTCACTGTGCCGGGGTTCAGGTTGGCGGTCCACCATTCCGCTTCGTTGATGGTTCCAAAGGACAAATGCGCGTGCTGGGCGAAGGCGACGGTATCGACAACGCCGGATTCCATGGCGTTATAGGCCTCGGTCGCGGGCACCGATGTCGGAACCCCGCCAACCGCTTCGAAGGCTTGCCCAAGCCCGCCGGTGGCGCGGACACGCATTCCGTCGAAATCGGCCAGCGCGTCGCGCGGCTCGCCAGTGCCGACCAGGTTGTACTGAGGCATCGGCGACGTCATCAGAATACGCGCGTTCCACTGGGCCATCTCGTCCATGACGGCGGGGTGGCCATAGACCGCATGGCTTACGGCGACCTCTTCATCCAGCGTATTCACCCCCAGGAACGGCAGCTCCAACACGGTGATCGCGCGGTTCTTGTCACGGTGATACCCGGCACAGAACTGGGCCATCTCAAACGCGCCGATCTCGATCCCGTCCAGGTTTTCCTTGGGCTTGGACAAGCCGCCATAGCTGACATTGATCGTGAACGCGCCATCGGTCTTTTCACTGACCAGTTCAGCCAGCTTTTCGACATGTTCTGTAAAGGCGCGGCGCTTGCCCCAGACCGAGGCGTTCCATTCGGTTGCGGCTGCTTCGGTCACAAAGACGGTGGTTAGGGCGGCGATAGCCGCACCGTTCAACATCTTGTTCATTATGAATTCTCCCTTTGGCGCACCCCCTCCCGGGGCGCTTGCGATTCAAGCTAGCGCCAACATTCGGATGTGCCAACCCCCGCAGCGATTGCGCATGCGACCAAAGGACATCCCCCCCTGAATGGGATCGGCAGGAAACCGCACGGGTGCGCACGAAAATTTCACGGACCAGCGCGCCAGCTTGCCCAAAATTTCCTTACAGCTACAACACTGTTTTTACTATATATTTACGAAAAACGCCAAATAAGTTTACAGATTTAGCCTATCTGGAAAAAGTTGTTTACAAACAAATTCAAGGATTACGGCAATTTATTTCCTTCTTTTCTGATTTCCGTATTATCACGCTAGGGAGGAAACGGGTCGACATTGTCTGTGGTGCAGGCAAAGTTACCCATCGAAATCCAGTCAAGAGGGAGGAGCCTCAGAATGACCACCGCTGCCCAGGCAGATGCCAAGGTTTATCCGCCATCCGCCGAAACTGTTTCCCGCGCCCATATTGATGCCGACACCTATGCCAGCATGTATGCGGCCTCGGTCAATGACCCGGATGCTTTCTGGGGCGAACATGGCAAGCGGATTGATTGGATCAAGCCCTACACGACCGTAAAGGACGTCAATTACAATTTCGGCGAGGTCAGCATCAACTGGTTCGCCGACGGCACGCTGAACGTTTCCGCGAATTGCCTGGACCGCCATCTGAAAACGCGCGGCGACCAGACCGCGATCATCTGGGAACCCGATGATCCAAGCGACGCCGCCCAGCATATCACATATGCCGAACTGCACCGCCGTACCTGCCGGATGGCCAACATCCTGGAATCGATGGGTGTGCGCAAAGGCGACCGGGTCGTGATCTATCTGCCGATGATCCCCGAGGCCGCCTATGCCATGCTGGCCTGCGCCCGCATCGGGGCGATCCATTCGATCGTGTTTGCGGGCTTCTCGCCGGACGCGCTGGCGGCGCGCGTCAATGGGTGCGATGCCAAGGTGATCATCACCGCCGACGAAGCCCCGCGCGGGGGTCGCAAGACGCCGTTGAAATCCAACGCGGATGCGGCACTGCTGCACTGCAAGGATTCGGTGAAATGCCTTGTTGTCAAACGGACCGGTGGCCAGACCACATGGATTGACGGCCGCGACTATGACTATAACGAGATGGCGCTGGAGGCCGACGATTATTGCGCCCCGGCAGAGATGAACGCCGAAGACCCGCTGTTCATTCTCTATACGTCCGGCTCCACCGGCCAGCCCAAGGGTGTTGTACACTCGTCCGGCGGCTATCTGGTTTACGCCGCTCTGACCCATGAAATCACCTTCGACTACCACGAAGGCGATATCTACTGGTGTACGGCGGATGTCGGCTGGGTCACCGGCCACAGCTATATCGTCTATGGCCCACTGGCCAACGGCGCGACCACGCTGATGTTCGAAGGTGTGCCCACCTATCCGGATGCAGGCCGTTTCTGGGAGGTTTGCGCCAAGCACAAGGTCAACCAGTTCTATACCGCCCCGACCGCGATCCGCGCCCTGATGGGCCAGGGCAGCGAGTGGGTAGAAAAGCACGACCTCAGCGACCTGCGCCTTTTGGGCACGGTTGGCGAGCCGATCAACCCCGAGGCGTGGAACTGGTACAATGACGTCGTCGGCAAGGGCAAATGCCCGATCGTGGACACATGGTGGCAGACCGAAACCGGCGGCCACATGATGACCCCCCTGCCCGGAGCGCATGCGTTGAAGCCCGGCTCGGCCCAGAAGCCGTTCTTTGGCGTGCAGCCCGTGGTCCTGGACCCGCAATCGGGTGTCGAGATCAACGGCAACGGCGTCGAAGGTGTTCTGTGCATCAAGGACAGCTGGCCTGGCCAAATGCGCACCGTCTGGGGCGATCACGAGCGGTTTGAGAAGACCTATTTCTCGGATTACAAAGGCTATTACTTCACCGGTGACGGCTGCCGCCGCGACGAAGACGGCGATTACTGGATCACCGGTCGCGTCGATGATGTGATCAACGTATCCGGTCACCGTATGGGTACGGCCGAGGTGGAAAGCGCACTGGTGGCCCACGCCGCCGTGGCCGAGGCCGCCGTTGTTGGCTATCCCCATGAAATCAAGGGTCAGGGCATCTATTGCTATGTCACCTTGATGAACGGCCGCGAACCATCGGATGAGCTGCTGAAAGAGCTGCGCACCTGGGTGCGGACCGAGATTGGCCCGATTGCCAGCCCGGATGTGATCCAATGGGCGCCCGGCCTGCCCAAGACCCGTTCGGGCAAGATCATGCGCCGTATCCTGCGCAAGATTGCCGAGAACGACTTTGGCGCGCTGGGTGACACCTCGACGCTGGCCGATCCGTCGGTGGTCGAAGACCTGATCGAAAACCGCGCAAACAAGTGAGGATGTGATGGACGCTGCCACAATCACAACTCCCGCTGTTCTGATCCTTCTCGGCCCTCCGGGCGCCGGGAAGGGCACACAGGCGCGGATGCTCGAAGACACGTTCGGTCTTGTCCAACTCAGCACCGGCGACCTTCTGCGTGCGGCCGTCGCCGCCGGAACCGAGGCCGGACTGGCCGCCAAGGCCGTCATGGAAGCAGGCGGTCTTGTCAGCGACGAGATCGTCATCGCCATCCTGCGCGACCGCCTGGCCCAGGCCGATTGCGCCAAGGGCGTGATCCTTGACGGCTTTCCCCGCACAACGGTTCAGGCCGAAGCCCTGGACGCGCTGCTGGCCGAAACCGGTCAAAAGATCAACGCGGCCATCAGCCTTGAAGTGGGGGACGCCGAAATGGTCACGCGGATCGCGGGCCGGTACACCTGTGCAGGCTGCGGCGAAGGCTATCATGACACGTTCAAGGCACCCGCGACCGAAGGCGAATGCGACAAGTGCGGCAGCACCGAGTTCAAGCGCCGCGCAGATGACAACGCCGAAACAGTTGCATCCCGCCTGGCGGCCTATCACGCGCAGACCGCGCCTCTGATCGACTATTATCAGGGTCATGGCGTTCTCAAACGCACCGACGCCATGGGAAGCATCCAAGACATCGCCTGCAATCTGGAGGACATCGTCCGCGGCGCGGTGAAGTAAGGGGGAGGAGCCAAGCCCCGAAACGGGCTTTGATCCCACAACAGAATACTTCATTGGACCCGCCTTGGCGGACCAGAGAAGTTTTGTCCTGGGCCCAGTGGCCGGGACGCTGAGCGAAATGCGGCCCAAAGCACTGGAGGAGTTGGGCATAGGGCCGCCTAACGAGCAACAAGGAGGACCCCGCGATGGCGGATAATTCACCAAACTCCGCGCAGACCACCAGTGCCGATGGCGGCTATTGGCAGGCCAATCTGCGCCTCATCATCATCAGCCTCATCATCTGGGCGCTGGTGTCTTTCGGATTCGGCATCCTGCTGCGTCCGATGCTGTCCGGCATCGCCGTGGGCGGCACCGACCTGGGCTTTTGGTTCGCGCAGCAGGGATCAATCCTGGTCTTCCTGGTGCTGATCTTCAACTACGCCTGGCGCATGAACAAGCTGGACGCTGAATACGGCGTCGACGAGGAGTAAGCGCAATGGATCAGTTTACCATCAACCTGCTGTTTGTCGGCGCGTCCTTTGCGCTGTATATCGGCATCGCGATCTGGGCCCGCGCGGGTTCCACATCTGAATTCTACGCCGCCGGTCGCGGTGTTCACCCGGTCACCAACGGTATGGCGACAGCGGCGGACTGGATGTCTGCGGCCTCGTTCATCTCGATGGCGGGCCTCATCGCCTTTACGGGCTATGACAACTCGACCTTCCTGATGGGTTGGACCGGTGGCTACGTGCTGCTGGCGCTGCTGCTTGCGCCTTACCTGCGTAAGTTCGGCAAGTTTACCGTGTCGGAATTCATCGGCGACCGCTTCTACAGCCAGACGGCGCGCATCGTTGCGGTGATCTGTCTGATCGTCGCGTCGGTGACCTACGTGATCGGTCAGATGACCGGTGTGGGCGTGGCCTTTGGCCGCTTTCTTGAGGTCAGCAACACAACCGGTCTGCTGATCGGTGCCTGTGTGGTTTTCGCCTATGCCGTTTTCGGCGGCATGAAGGGCGTGACCTATACCCAGGTCGCACAGTACTGCGTTCTGATCACCGCCTATACCATTCCGGCGATCTTTATTTCGCTGCAACTGACGGGCAACCCGGTTCCGGCCCTGGGCCTGTTCGGTGACACCGCAGGTGGCGAACCGCTGCTGACCAAGCTTGATGCGATCGTGGCCGAACTGGGCTTTGCCGAATACACGGCACACCATTCGGACACGTTGAACATGGTCCTGTTCACGCTGTCGCTGATGATCGGTACCGCCGGTCTGCCCCACGTCATCATGCGCTTTTTCACCGTTCCCAAGGTGGCTGACGCGCGTTGGTCCGCAGGTTGGGCGCTGGTGTTCATCGCGCTGCTGTACCTGACCGCCCCCGCGGTTGGTGCAATGGCCCGCCTGAACATCACCGACATGATGTGGCCCAATGGTGGCATCGAAGGCGGCGCGGTTACTGTCGAACAGATCGACAATGACCAGCGTTATGACTGGATGGCCACTTGGCAGAAAACCGGCCTGCTGGATTGGGAAGACAAGAACCAGGACGGCAAGATCCAGTATTATAACGACAAGTCCGAAGCCATGCAGGCGCTTGCCGAGGAAAAAGGCTGGGTCGGAAACGAGTTGACCAAGTTCAACCGTGACATCCTGGTTTTGGCCAACCCCGAGATTGCCAACCTGCCGGGTTGGGTGATCGGCCTGGTTGCAGCCGGTGGTCTTGCCGCCGCCCTGTCGACCGCTGCGGGCCTGTTGCTGGCGATTTCGTCGGCCGTGTCGCATGACCTTGTCAAAGGTGCGATCAACCCGTCGATCTCGGAAAAAGGCGAGCTGCTGGCAGCGCGTATCGCAATGGCCGTCGCCATTGTCGTTGCAACCTACCTGGGTCTGAACCCTCCGGGCTTTGCCGCTCAGACTGTTGCTCTGGCCTTTGGCCTGGCGGCGGCTTCGATCTTCCCGGCGCTGATGATGGGGATCTTCTCGACCCGCATCAACAACACCGGCGCGGTTGCCGGTATGCTGGCAGGTTTGACCGTTACACTGGTCTATATCTTCCTGCATAAGGGCTGGCTGTTCATTCCGGGCACCAACTCGTTCACCGATGCTGACCCGCTGCTGGGTCCGATCAAGTCGACCTCGTTCGGCGCAATCGGTGCGATGATCAACTTTGGTGTGGCATATGTCGTTTCCGGCATGACCAAGGAAACCCCGCCAGAGATCAAGGAATTGGTCGAAAGCGTCCGCGTTCCCCGTGGTGCGGCTGCGGCTCAGGATCACTGAGCCTGATGCGGTCGGTGGTTCTTGCCATTGGCCGCGTTTTTCGACTTACTATTCCCGCCCGGCAATCCACCGGGCGGGATTTTTCTTAGGAAACCAGGAAACAACCAATGCCCCTGTCCCACGCTGACATCACCCGGTTCCTGAAATCCGTTCACCCCTATGATGCGCTGACGGCAGACACCCTTGGAACCATCGCCGACAGGATCGAGGTCTGGGAGGTCGAGGAAGGCAAGCCCATCTACCAGCTGGGGCATCCCATGCCGGGGGTCTTTGTCATCTATGAGGGACAGGTCGAAATCACCGATGAAAATGACGCGGTGGTGTCGCATCTGGGGCTGCGAAATTCTTTTGGCGAACGCGGGCTGCTGCGGGACGGAAACGCGGCGACACATGCAAATGCGCATACCCGCTCGGTCCTGTTCCTGTTGCCGCCCGACCTGGTGCGCGGGCTGATCGACGACCACGACGTGGTTGCCAAGTTCTTCAACCGGACACGCGGCGAGCGGGCCAACCCGCACAGCCTTGCAACCAGCCGGATCGACGTGCTGATGGCGCGCAACCCGGCCACCTGCCCGCCGGAAACCGGCATCCGGCAGGCGGCACAAATGATGCGGGACAAGGGGATATCGTCGCTTTGCATAACCGAGGCAGACAAGCTGCTGGGGATTGCGACCCTCAGGGATATCGCGGGCAAGTTCGTGGCCGATGACATGCCGGCAACAACACCGATATCCGGCATCATGACCCCGAACCCGGTGACGCTGTCACCGTCCGATATCGGGTCGGATGTGCTGCACCTGATGATGGAAAAGGGTATCGGGCACATCCCGATCTCGAATGGCGGGCAATTGGTCGGCATCGTCACCCAGACCGACCTGACCCATTTCCAGGCCGTCAGTTCGGCCGAACTGGTGCGCCGTATCGCGCAGGCCCATTCCGCCAAAGCCATGGCGCAGGCCACCGCCGAGATCCCGCAGCTGCTTGTTCAGCTGGTGGCAGGCGGCAACCGCCATGAAATCGTGACGCGCCTGATTACCGATATCGCAGATACCGCAACCCGCCGCCTGCTGGCCCTTGCCGAGGACAAGCTTGGCCCCCCGCCGGTCCCCTATCTGTGGCTGGCCTGCGGATCGCAGGGGCGGCAGGAACAGACCGGTGTGTCGGATCAGGACAACTGCCTGATGCTGGATGACAGCGTAACCCAGGACGACCTGCCCTATTTCGAAGCCCTGGCCAAGTTCGTGTCGGATGGGCTGGACACTTGCGGTTATTTCTATTGCCCCGGCGACATGATGGCGACCAATCCCCGGTGGCGACAGCCAGTCCGGGTATGGCGGGACTATTTCAACGGCTGGATCGCAAAACCCAACCCCGAGGCACAGATGCTTGCTTCGGTCATGTTCGACCTGCGTCCGATCGGGGGCCAGTTTGAACTGTTTGCCAACCTGCAGGCCGAGACCCTGGCCCTGGCCAGTGCGAATTCGATCTTTGTTGCACATATGATCTCGAATTCACTGAAACACACGCCGCCGCTGGGGTTGCTGCGCGGGTTTGCCACCATCCGTTCAGGGGAACACCGCAACACGCTGGACCTCAAGCATAACGGAGTGGTTCCCATCGTGGACCTGGCCCGCATTTACAGCCTGCAAGGGCAATTGACCGACGCCAACACCCGCGCCCGGCTGAGCACGGCCGAGGCCGCCGGTGTTCTGAGCCCCTCGGGCGCGCGCGACCTGCTGGATGCCTATGACCTGATCGCCGAAACCCGCCTGGAACATCAGGTCAGGCTGGTAAAGAACCGGGCCAAGCCCGACAACTATCTTCTGCCCGCGGAACTGTCGGATTTTGAGCGAAGTCATCTGCGGGACGCCTTTGTGGTAGTAAAAACGATGCAGTCGGCAGTTGGGCACGGCAAAGGCGTTCTGGGATAACCCCCGCGTCTTGTGGCGAATGGAACCAAGCGGGCCCCCTGCCCGCCAAACGGAGAAGCACGATGTTTCTGGAATTGATCGGCACAATTTTTGCGGGCTTTGCCCTTGCGGGCGTCGTGATGCTGTTGAACCACCTTTCAGGCGGCCGCCTGCCCCGGTGGGCCGCCCCCGTTGCCGCAGGCGTCGGAATGATCGGAATGACGATCATCAGCGAGTATTCCTGGTACGATCGGACGCGGCAATCGCTGCCGGACACGCTTGAGGTCATTCAAGAGGTTGAAAGCCGGGCGTTCTATCGCCCCTGGACCTATGCCGCGCCTTTCGTGGATCGGTTCGCGGCCATCGACACCAACTCGGTCCTGACCAAGGATACGCTGCCCGACCAGCGCCTGGTCGATCTGTATTTCTTTGGCCGCTGGGCCCCGGTGACCATGCTGCCCGTCGCGGTCAACTGCGCCGAGAACCGACGGGCCAACCTGGTCGACGGGGTTGCCTTTTCCGATGACGGCCAGCTGACCGGCATCGACTGGATTCAGGCCGCATCAGGGGACCCGATCATCACGGCCACATGTGGAGTCTGATCATGCTAAAGACCCTGAGCCTTCGCCTGCGGATATTCCTGTTCTTCTGCCTTCTCGCCATCGGCGGGCTGGTCGTCAGCGCGATTGCGATGTGGCTAAGCTATGCCAGAATGGCAGACCCGGCCCTGATCAACGCCTTTGTCTTTGCCGAAATCCTGATTGCCTTTGGGCTGCTGGCGATGATCGCAGGCGTCTGGCTGCTGTTCGACGACAATGTCGCAAAACCCATCGAACGTTTGTCGGCACAGCTGAGGGCGCGCGCGCATGCGGGTGTCAGCACCGATCTTGACCTTCAGGCCGCGCGATACCTGGGCGACCTGGCCCCTGCTGCGGCCGGTCTGGCCGAACAGCTTGCGGAAACCGCCCTGAGCACGGCCGAAGCCGTCGCCGCCGAAACCGCGCATCTGGCCGCCGAGAAACAGCGGCTGACCGCCCTGCTGACGGAAATTCCCGTGGCCATGCTGCTGGCCAGCCCCAACCACCAGATCGTGCTGTATGATGCGCAAGCCGCCGAGGTTCTGGCGCAGATCGCGCATCCACGGCTGAACGCGTCGCTGTTTGACTATCTCGAACGTGGCCCCGTTGTTGACGCCTATGCCAAGCTGGCCCGGACCGGCATGGATGTCTATTGCACGCTGACTGGCGCGGATGGGCAGCAGACCTATACCGCGCGGATGAAACCGCTGGGCGATGCGCCGGGATATATGCTGATCTTCGAAGACAGCGTCGCCCGCATCCCGCCCGAAGCGGCGCGCCCGCTGGTCTATGATTTCGATCTGCTTGACACGCGCGGGGATGACGCCTTTGAAAACCTGGCCCTTACCGATCTGTGTTTCGTCGTATTCGACACCGAGACCACGGGCCTGTTGCCCCACAAGGACGAGATCGTCCAGATCGGGGCCGTTCGGGTCGTAAATGGCAAGATCGTCGATGGCGAACAGTTGGACATGCTGGTCGATCCGGGAATTCCGATCCCCGCCGCCTCGACCAAGGTTCACAAGGTCAACAACCAGATGGTTCTGGGCGCCCCCGACATTGCCGAGGCCGGGCGCCAGTTCCACCATTTTGCCCGCGACGCCGTCATCGTGGCGCATAACGCGCCGTTCGACATGGCCTTTTTGCGGCGGCACGCGAAACGGATGGGCGTGGAATGGCAGCACCCGATCCTGGACACGGTTCTGCTGTCTGCGGTCCTTTTCGGTGCCAGCGAGACGCATACGCTGGATGCCCTGTGCGACCGTCTTGGCATCACCATCCCGGAAACCCTGCGCCACACCGCGCTGGGCGACGCCGTCGCAACAGCCGAGGCGCTAGTCAGGATGCTGCCCATGCTGATGGCCCGCGACCTGAATACCTTTGGCGACGTGATTTCCGAAACGCGCAAGCATGGCCGGTTGCTGGAAGACCTGAACTGAACCCGAAACAGAGCGTCGTGCCAGCTTTTCGTGGACAATCCGGGTTTGGCATGGCACCTCATGCGCGATGACAGAAAAGACCTTCCAACCCGGACCGGACCAAATCCCCGCTTTTCGCGAAGCGCTGGGGTGTTTCGGGACAGGCGTCACCGTTGTGACGACCAATACGGCCAGCGGACCGGCCGCGATAACCGTGAACTCGTTTGCATCGGTATCCCTGTCACCGCCGCTTGTGCTGTGGTGTCTTGGCAAAGAGTCCAACCGGTACGATGCGTTCCGGGCCGCGCGGCACTATTCGATCCACGTCATGGCGCAGGATCAACTGGATCAGGCCCTGAAATTTGCCCGCGACGGGCAGGATTTCTCGCATGCCGACTGGGCGCATGATCATGCGGGCCGCCCGCAACTGACAGATTGCCTGGCCCGCTTTGATTGCGAACTTGCCGATTGCCACGAGGCCGGCGACCACCTGATCCTGGTCGGCCGTGTCGAAACCGTGATGTATCGCCGGGGTCAGGGGCTGATCTTCAAACGCGGCCAATTCGGAAAATTCAACGACCTGATCTGACACCCGCGCGGCCCCCGCCGCGACCGGTTCCGGTCAAAACCGAAAAAAGGACAAAGCGTCTGCCGCGTCAGGTGTCGGGGCTTGCGTGTACCGCCAGCGCCTCCAATTCAGCCTCTTGCGGGGTAATGACCCGGAATGCCTCGTGCACGCCCGACGGCGTCAAGGATCGCGCGACCGTCAGCAAGGTGTTGGCTGCGTGATCCGCGCACAGGTCGCTCATATGGGCGATTTCCGCGCGCGCGACATCCAGTGCGGCCTCGACCGATGGGGCCCCGTAATATTGCACGAAATGTTCGGCCAGGTCCTGCGCCAGCTTTTTCTGCTCGGCCTCTTGTACCTGGGTGACGGCCACGAAGGTGACGCGCCCGAAGGTTTCCAGCCCCAGCCACCCGTTGGCAAAGGCCTGGCGCGCCTTGCCTTCCAGATCGCCCTCGCCCCAGTTCGAGAACTCGAACCCCCCGGAAATGCACCACTCGCCGGTTCGGGCCGGCGCATGGAATACGTTCATGTCGCTTTCGTCGAAATGTATCGCGCGCGCCAGTTTCATTCTTGGTTCTCCAACAAGGTGGTCAATGGCAGCAATTGGGTGCCTGCGCCGGTGCGCAGCAGCATGCCAAACTGTTCATCCGTCCCCAGAAACACGCCCGACATCCCATCATGTGTGGCCTGTTCGCCAACGCCGCGCAGCAGACCCATCCATTCGGCATGCAGCGGTGCATTTCCTTCATCCTGCCAGCGGTTGAGCCAGGTAAGCATGTGGCGCGACCAGCTTTCAACCAGCCCGACCGGAGTGACGTCAGCACATCCCTCGTCATACAGCGCCGTGACATCCGGCGTATCGCCCGGCGCGTCGCCGGTCTGAAGCAGGGCAAGATCCCAGGCCACGACAAGCCAATCGGGAACCGCCGTACCGTCAGCGGTTGATGCGGCAACCCGCAGCCGCCCGCACCGCGCGCCATTGACCCAGATCTGCCCGTCCCATCCCAAATGAACGGCCACCTCGGGCGGCGCCAGGGCGCCCAGTGCGTTCTGGAAGCCCACCCCGCAAAGCGGGACCATGGCCATCGCATCCCCAAGCGCCACCTCGGGGGCAAACACGATGGCAACCCGCAGCCCGTCGGCCTGGATGTTATAGACGACGGTCCCCGCATCACATCCCAACGCAGCCATGGCCCGCGCACGATCAAGAGGGTCTTCGCCGCGCCGTACCGGGTGACCCGTCAACAGGGGCGGGAAAACCGGTTCCGTCATGCGTTGCCCTTGGCGATCAGATCACGGGCGATCCGCCGGAATGCCTCGGCCTGCGGGCTGTCTGGTTTACTGACCACGATGGGCGCACCGCCATCCGCTGCCACGCGAATATCCAGGTGCAACGGAATCTCGCCCAGCAGAGGGACATCCAGCGCCGCGGCTTCGGACGCGACGCCGCCATGACCGAACACATGTTCCTCGTGCCCGCAGTTCGAGCAGATATGCGTGGACATGTTCTCGATCATTCCGACAATCGGCGTCTTGAGCTGGTTGAACATGTCGATCCCCTTGCGGGCGTCGATCAGGGCCACGTCCTGAGGGGTCGAGACGATAATGGCGCCGTCCACCTGGAATTTCTGGCTCAGCGTCAGTTGCACGTCACCGGTGCCCGGCGGCAGATCGACGATCAGAACATCAAGTGCGCCCCATTGCACCTGGCTCATCATCTGTTGCAAAGCCCCCATCAGCATCGGACCCCGCCAGACGACCGCCTGACCTTCATTGGTCATGAGGCCCATCGACATCATGGTGACACCGTGATTGCGAAGCGGCAGGATCGTTTTTCCATCCGGGCTGGCCGGGCGCCCCGAAACCCCAAGCATCCGGGGTTGCGATGGTCCATAGACGTCAGCGTCCAGCAACCCGACACGCCGCCCCTCGGCCGCCAGGGCGCAGGCCAGGTTGGCAGAGACCGTGGACTTTCCGACGCCCCCCTTTCCGGATGCGACGGCGATGATCCGGTCAACGCCGGGCACCGCCTGCGGGCCCGTTTGCGATGGTTTGGGTTTGGGCTTCAGGTCAGGCGGCGCTTTTTCCGAATGCGCCGTCATCATGGCTGAAACCTTGGATACCCCATCGGCCATCTGGGCGGCCTGTTCGGCCGCAGCCCGGACCGGTTCCATCCGCTCGGCCAGCTTGGGATCAATCTCCAGAACGAAACGGACCGTATCGCCGTCGACATTCAACGCCCGCACGATCCCCGCGCTGACGATATCCTGACCGGACACCGGGTCGGTGATCTTTTTGAGGTTCGCCAAAACCGCGTCGCGAATGGTCATGCTGTTTCATCCTTGATCAGTCCGGTCACGACATGCTCGACCTCAAGCCCGTCGATGGTCAGCACCACCTTGGCCTCAAAGCTCTTGCCTGCCGGTGTCCCCGCCTTGCGCAGCCCGTCCTCGATGGCCTGCTGGCTGGTCACTCCGACCTGTTTGAGGAACTTGCGCATCGACATGTTGTAGTTGCCGCTCATCGCCCGTGTCTCCGTTTCTGTCCGTTTGACGTGTTCTGCACATCTCCGCTAGGCTGAAGCATGCGCTTTGTGTTCTTGTGCCTGAGCTTGACGCTGTTCGCCAGTCCCTCGTGGTCGCAGGAGGACCTTGGGCTTGCCGCCCCCCCCGAGGTCACCGCATCCGGCCTGCTTGAACATATCCTTCCGCGGTTCTCGCTCAAGACCGGTGTCCGGGTTGTCGCGGACCCTGCGGGCGTGATGGTGCTGTCGCAGGGGCCGCAGGGCGCACCGGTTTTTGCAAGGGACGGCGTTGGATACAGCCTGAACATCAGCCCCGATGATCCGCGCCAGCAAAGGTTTCTGGACTGGTTGCGTTCGGATATCGGCAAGCGGACCGTCGAAAGCTTTGCCCCCGCGTCCGGCGCGGCGTTTGTCGCCACCACCCCCGAGGCCACGGCCGAAAGCCCCACCCAGATCGATGGCGACGCGGCCCTGGGCGCCAGGCTGTCGCTGATCCATTGCGGACGTTGCCATGTCGTGGGACCCGAAAACCGCATGAGCGGACTGGGGTCGACGCCATCCTTTGCCGTCCTGCGTGCAATGCCCGACTGGTCCGAACGGTTCGAGACCTTCTATGTGCTGAACCCTCACCCGTCGTTCACCCAGATCGAGGGGATCACCGCCCCGTTTGCCCCGAACCTGCCCTCGCCAATCGTGCCGCTTGCGATCACGCCCGAGGATCTGGAGGCGATCCTTGCATTCGTCGCGGTCGTCAGCGCCGCAGACCTTGGCGCGCCCTTGCAATTTCAGTGATCCCGACGCTTGCTGATGTAATCGTCGGTAGTGACCACCCTTGGTTTGGGGCGGGTGGCCAGCGGGTTGTCATCCTGCCCGAAATGGGCCTGTACCCGGCAATCATCGCACATCTGGATCATGCGCGCCTGTTGCGAGGTGGCAAACATCGGGTGGGTGCCGGACAATTTGTCCATGATCCGCTCGACCGTCGACTTCACGCCGAACAACGCGCCGCATTCGACACAGGCAAATGGCTCTTCTTCATTCAACACCTGCTGCGACAGCGCTGCATCGCTCAGGTCCAGTTGCGGCAACAGGCTGATGGCGTTTTCGGGACAGACCGATCGGCACAACCCGCATTGCAAGCAGGCATCCTGCTGGAAATTAAGCTGAGGCATATCCGGATTGTCGATCAATGCGCCGGACGGGCACAGCGATACGCAGCTGAGGCACAGGGTACAGGCCCCTGTATCAACGACCACGGCGCCATAGGGCGCGTCCTGCGGCAATGACAGCGGCGCCTCGGCGTCCGGGTTCAGCGCCTGCGCGGCAAGGCGCGTGATCTGGCGCCTGTTTCCCAGCGGCAAGACCGGGTCTGCCAAGGGTTCAGGAACGGGCTGATCATAGAGCCATGCCTCCAGGGCGTCCGGGTCGGGCACATCGATCAGACCCAACGCCGCGTCACCGGCGATCGCCTGCGCCAGGGCAAGTTCGCGATCCAGCGCATCGCGTTCGGTTGTTGGGGCCAGCACGACATCCACGCGGGCGAACCCGTGGGCCAGCGCCGCCAGCATTTCGGCATGACCAAAGCCTGATACGACGTTCAGTTCCAGCGGGATGACATCCGCAGGCATCCCCCGGCCAAACCGCGCCGACAGCCGGATCATCTCGGCGCCATGCGCCTCGTGCACCAACAGCCGCGGCCCGGTGCCCCCGGCCCGCCGATAGGTGCGCGCGAGAATATGCATGCGCGACAGCAGGGCCGACACCGGCGGGTCTTCGTAGGTGATGGCCGTTGACGGGCACAGGGCGGCGCATTTACCGCATCCCGCACAGATCATCGGGTCAATGGCCACATGATCGCCAGCAGGGGTGATCGCGCCAGTGGGACAGATATCCAGACAATTCGAGCACCCCACCTGTTGAGATCGCGAATGCGCGCAAAGCGTTTCATCGAGACGCACGTATAGCGGTTTTTCAAAGGTTCCGACCATCTGTGACGCTTCGAAAGCCAGCCGGGCAACGGCAACCGGATCACCGGGGTCGCAGCGCAGATACCCTTCGCGTTTGGCCGGAGCGGTCACGAAAGCGGCCTCGCCCGCCACATCAATCACGATATCACAGCGCGACACCGCCCCGTCGCGCGGCGCGCCCCAGCCAAAATCGCCACGCCCTCCGGGCAAAAGCTGTTGCAGGGCATCCAGTTTCAGCGTGAACCCGCCAAGCGCCCCGTCGAGCGACCGCAGCCGCCCGCGCACGACATCAAACCGCCGCTCGATCGGGGTCGTCCCGTCGGTTACCAGGACGGTGACCGCAAGCACCTCGGCCAGTTGGCGCGCCAAATCAAAGGCCACGTCGCCCGGCCCGATGATGCAGCATGTGCCTTCGCTGATCACATCGACGCCCGGCGTCACCGGCTGTGGCAACAGCGCCTCGGCGGCAAGGGCGGCCATTTTCGGCCCGGCCGCCTGCCCCTGTTCAGACCATCCGGCCCGGTCCCTCAGGTCAACGAAACCGGGTTCGGCAACCTCAAGGTCTTGCGCAAGATCGGTAAAGACGTCCCGCTCTTGCCCGCAGGCGACGACCACCTGATCGCCCAAGCCCAACGCATCCGCCGCCGCGCCCAGTTGGGCGGTACAAAGCGCGCTGTGAACGGCCGAACACTCGACGCCGCAGGCCTCTGAAATCCGCTCTGGGTTCAGCGTTTGCGTCCCTGCGCAATCACACAGTAGCAGTTTGCTGGCCATATCCCCTCCCGAGACAATGCTTGCTGAATTGCAGCATAGAGCGCTGATCCCGCCAAGCAATCCGAAGACCGCAGAAACACACAGTTTTTTCGCAAACTGGCCGCAGGGAGTGGCCAGTTTCCACCGCCTGCCCCGTCTATTAGACCAAAGTCGTAGACCCGGGGCATTTCTATCTTTCACGACACGCTTGGCAGGCGGGCCAAAACTGTATCATAGTGAAGCCAGCGGTGCGGTCTTCTGCGCCGCGCAGGGAGGAGCCAGTGGCAAAAGCCGCCAGCCAGATTGAAATGCCAGTTGGCGTCGTTGTGCGCAAAACCCCCGGGGTAACCCGTTGGGCGAAATGGACGTGGCGCGCGGTCGCGGCCCTGCCCGGTGCGGGGCCTGCCGATTGGGTCGAACTGCGCCGCGAAGGCGACGCGGTCGAATACCACGCGGCCACCTTGCTGCTGAAGCTGTGGGCAGACGAAACCGAAGCCTATCTGGCCAACCTCTCGGATGCGCAGCCCTCTGTCTATTTCGTCCTGCGTGACGAGCCCGAGGATGACCGCCCCCTGAACGCACTGCTGGTCACGGCCTCGCCTTACGAGGGGCAGGATTACGCGGATACCGGCGAAGAGATCGTGGAAAAGATCCCGATGAGCGAGGGGCTTATTGCCTGGGTCCGGGATTTTACCCTGACGCACCACCGTGACGAGGCCTTTGTCAAACGCCGCAAGGACAAAAAGCGCGTCGATCTTGTCGAAGACGGGCGCGGGGATGCGCGCATTCGTCAGGACGCTGACGTCTACCGTGCACCGCGGAGGGTTGTTCAGTGACCCGCGTCGACGATTTCTGGTCCCGCCGCAAGGCAGCCGTCGAGGCCGAAGCCGCAGCCGATCAGGCCGCCGTCGAAGCGCATGAACTGACACAGCAGCAAGCCGAGCTTGAGCAGAAAACCGACGCCGAACTATTGGCTGAATTCGATTTGCCGGACCCCGACGACCTGCAGCCGGGCGATGATGTCTCGGGCTTTATGGGCAAGGCCATCCCGGACCGCCTGCGCCGCCGGGCCTTGCGCCGCCTTTGGCGGCTGAACCCCGTTCTGGCCAATGTGGACGGTCTGGTTGACTATGGTGAGGACTTCACCGACGCCGCCTGTGTCGTCGAGAACATTCAGACCGCCTATCAGGTTGGCAAGGGAATGCTGGCCCATGTCGAGGCTTTGGCGGCTGAGGCGGCCCAAGACGATCACCAAGACGATGACAGCGCCGATACCGGCGCGCCAGATGCGGAACAGCAGGAAATCTCCGCCGCCGCGCATGCGGATGACAATACAGGCATCGCCGCGCCCTACCCGGCCGACCCGCCAGCCACACAACCAACCGACGTCGACGCCGAACCAGCACCCGCGTTTGCCGAAGCGGATGAGATGCAGTTTGCCCCTGCCCCGCGTCGCATGAAATTCGAATTCGAAGGATGACAGAATGACCGCAACCAATGCTCAGGAACGGGTCGTTTCCAGCGAAGACCGGCTGCGCGCGGATTTCTACAATTTTCTCGGGCTGTTGCTGTCTGCTCCGCCGGATCAGACCCTGTTGGATCAGGTCGCCGGGTTGAGCGGCGACAAAACGGATCTGGGACAGGCGGTCAAGGCCCTTTCCCGTGTCGCGAAGGTAACCAAACCAGCCGCCGCCGAGCGCGAATTCAACGCGTTGTTCATCGGGTTGGGTCGTGGCGAGTTGCTGCCCTATGCCAGTTTCTACCTGACCGGGTTCCTGAACGAAAAACCGTTGGCGCAACTGCGAAATGATATGGCGGCCAGCGGTATCACCCGCGCAAAAAACGTGTTCGAGCCCGAGGACAACATCGCCTCGCTCATGGAGATGATGGCAGGCATGATCGTGGGCCGCTTTGGCGCGCCTGCCTCGCTTGAGGGCCAGAAAACGTTCTGGAACAAACACATAGGGCCATGGGCTGCGCATTTCTTTTCGGATTTGGAGGCAGCCGAGAACTCGGTCCTTTATGCCTCGGTCGGGTCTGCGGGCCGGGTATTCATGGATATCGAACGCGAGGCGTTCCGATTGACGGCGGCATGATCCGCCACTCACCGGCGCCCCAACCGGGCGTCACATCGCAAATGGGAAAGGAGACCCCATGAGCAAGACAAGGGAAGAAGGTGCCACGCGCCGCGATTTCCTCAAACTGGCAGGAACCGCAGCGCCCGCTGCCGTTGCCGCCGCGACACTGACCGGACAGGCCGAAGCAGCCGAGCTGCCTGCGGACGAAACCCGGATTCAGGATACCGCGCATACCCGCGCGTATATCGAAAGCACACGCTTCTAGCGCATTTGAAAGCACCCGGTTCCCGGATCGGACGCCTTCCCCCCCGACTGACGGTTGCGATTGGCCCTGACGTCGGCAGTAACTGCACCAAGCCAGCCGTGGCTGACACGGCACGCAAGGGAGAAAACGTAATGCTTAGGAAAAAGACCAACGGGGTTGCGAGACGCCCCCAGCGGACAAGTATCCTGTCCCAGGTCGGCGAGAAAACCGTCGATCGCCGCGCGTTTCTGCGCGGATCGGGCCTGACGATCGGCGGTTTGGCCGCGATCAGCGCCACGGGTGGAACCGTGACGCCCGCCAGCGCCCAGACAGCGGTAAACCAGGCCGTCGAAAACATCAAATCCGTCTGCACCCATTGTTCGGTCGGCTGTACAGTCGTGGCCGAGGTGCAAAACGGCGTCTGGATCGGGCAGGAACCCGGTTGGGACAGCCCGTTCAATCTGGGTGCGCACTGCGCCAAGGGGGCCTCGGTCCGCGAGCACGCCCATGGCGAGCGTCGCCTGAAATATCCGATGAAAAAGGAAGGCGGCGAGTGGAAGCGCATCAGCTGGGAACAGGCGATCGACGAGATCGGCGACGGCATGATGAACATCCGCCAGGAAAGCGGGCCGGACAGCGTGTACTGGCTGGGCTCGGCCAAGCACAATAACGAACAGGCCTATCTGTTCCGCAAGTTCGCCGCCTATTGGGGCACGAACAACGTGGACCACCAGGCGCGTATCTGCCACTCGACGACCGTGGCTGGTGTTGCGAATACATGGGGCTACGGCGCCATGACCAATTCGTATAACGACATCCACAATTCCAAGGCGATCTTCATCATCGGCGGCAACCCGGCCGAGGCGCACCCTGTCTCGCTGCTGCATGTTCTGCGCGCGAAAGAGCAGAACAACGCCCCGCTGATCGTCTGCGACCCGCGCTTTACGCGCACCGCGGCGCATGCGGATGAGTATGTCCGCTTCCGCCCCGGAACAGACGTGGCGCTGATATGGGGTCTGCTGTGGCACATCTTTGACAACGGCTGGGAGGACAAAGAGTTCATCCGCACCCGTGTCTGGGGTATGGACCAGATCCGCGAGGAAGTCGCCAAGTGGAACCCCGAAGAGGTCGAGCGTGTGACCGGCACGCCGGGGTCTCAGCTGAAGCGTGTCGCGCGCACCCTGGCCAACAACCGTCCCGGTACGGTGATCTGGTGCATGGGCGGTACGCAGCACACCAACGGCAACAACAACACCCGCGCCTATTGCGTGCTGCAGCTTGCGCTTGGCAACATGGGCACCTCGGGGGGCGGCACCAACATCTTCCGCGGCCATGACAACGTGCAGGGCGCGACGGACCTTGGTGTTCTGTCCCATACCCTGCCCGGCTATTACGGTCTGTCCAAGGGCGCATGGGGCCATTGGGGCCGTGTCTGGGGCGAAGACCCGGAATGGCTGGCTGGCCAGTTCGCCACGATCAAGGACAAGGACGGCAAGGACAAGCCCTTGATGAACGAAAGCGGCATCCCGGTGTCGCGCTGGATCGACGGTGTTCTCGAAGATCCCGCCAACATGGATCAGGACAAGAACGTCCGGGCCATGGTTCTGTGGGGCCACGCGCCCAACTCGCAGACCCGCGGGACCGAGATGAAGACGGCGATGGAAAAGCTGGACATGCTGGTCGTGATCGACCCGTACCCCACCGTTTCCGCCGTTCTGCATGACCGCACCGATGGCGTCTATCTGTTGCCGGCCTGTACGCAGTTTGAAACCCGTGGCTCGGTCACGGCATCGAACCGGTCGTTGCAATGGCGTGACAAGGTGGTCGAGCCGCTGTTCGAAAGCCTGCCGGACGAGGTCATCATGGCCAAGTTCGCCAACAAGTTCGGCTGGGCGGACCGGCTGTTCCGCAATATCGAGATGGACGACCCGGAAACCCCCAACGTTGAAAGCATCACGCGTGAGTTCAACAGGGGCCTGTGGACCATCGGATATACCGGACAGTCGCCCGAGCGGATCAAAAGCCATATGGCCAACCAGCACACGTTCGACAGAACCACGCTGCAGGCCGTTGGTGGTCCGAATGACGGCGAGTATTACGGGCTGCCCTGGCCATGTTGGGGTACGGCAGAGATGGGGCATCCCGGAACGCCGAACCTCTATGACATGTCCAAACCGGTGGCCGAAGGCGGCCTGACCTTCCGTGCCCGTTTCGGCGTGGAACGCGATGGCGACAACCTGCTGGCCGAAGGGGTTTATAGCGTCGGATCGGAAATTCAGGACGGCTATCCTGAATTCACGATGCAGATGCTTATGGACCTTGGCTGGGACGGCGACCTCACGGATGAAGAGCGGGCGGCGATCGACGCCGTTGCGGGCCCCAAGACCAACTGGAAAACCGACCTGTCGGGCGGTATTCAGCGGGTTGCGATTGCCCATGGCTGCGCGCCCTTCGGGAACGCCAAGGCCCGCGCGGTCGTTTGGACATTCCCGGACCCGATCCCGCTGCATCGCGAACCGCTTTATACGCCGCGCCGCGATCTGGTCGAGGATTACCCGACCTATGAAGACCGTCGGGCCTATCGCCTGCCGACCCTTTATGCATCGATTCAAAAGAACGACTTTTCAAAGGATTACCCGATAATCCTAACGTCAGGTCGTCTGGTCGAATACGAGGGCGGCGGCGATGAAACACGGTCAAACCCGTGGCTGGCCGAGCTGCAGCAGGACATGTTCGTCGAGATCAATCCCCGCGACGCCAACAACCTTGGCATCCGCGACGGGAGCCAGGTCTGGGTCGAAGGTCCAGAAGGCGGCAAGGTCAAGGTGATGGCGATGCTGACCGAAAGGGTTGGTGCCGGCGTGGCCTTCATGCCGTTCCATTTCGGCGGCCATTTCCAGGGCGAGGACCTGAGGGAGAAATACCCGAAAGGCGCCGACCCTTATGTGCTGGGCGAAAGTACCAACACCGCCCAGACCTATGGCTATGATTCAGTGACCCAGATGCAAGAGACCAAGTGTACTCTGTGCAAGATCTGGGCAGCGTAAGGAGGACGACAAATGGCAAGAGCAAAGTTTCTCTGCGACGCTGAACGCTGCATCGAGTGCAACGCCTGCGTAACCGCGTGTAAGAACGAACACGAGGTGCCCTGGGGCATCAACCGCCGCAGGGTTGTGACGATCAATGACGGCAAACCGGGCGAACGCTCGATCTCGGTGGCCTGCATGCATTGTTCGGATGCGCCCTGCATGGCGGTGTGCCCGGTCGACTGCTTCTATCAGAACGAAGAAGGGGTCGTCCTGCACTCGAAAGACCTGTGCATCGGGTGTGGTTATTGCTTCTATGCGTGCCCCTTCGGTGCGCCGCAATACCCACAGGCGGGCAATTTCGGATCGCGCGGCAAGATGGACAAATGCACCTTCTGCGCCGGTGGCCCCGAAGAAAACAACTCGACCGCAGAATTCGCCAAATACGGGCGCAACCGGATCGCCGAGGGCAAGCTGCCCATCTGCGCCGAGATGTGTTCGACCAAGGCCCTGCTTGCTGGTGACGGTGACGTGGTCTCGGCGGTCTACCGTGAACGCGTCGTGGCGCGCGGGTTCGGCTCGGGCGCCTGGGGTTGGGGCACCGCCTACGACCAAAAGGACGGTTGACGCCGTCACGCAAAATGGCGGCCCCGCGGTTTTGATCGCGGGGCCTGCCCTGTTCGGCAGGGTTATTCCGGCCGAACCAGAATTGACATAACTTTACCGGGGCGCGGCATTTCATGACTGACGATATTTACTGGGTGCTCAAGCTTGAGCTTGGTGCAGGACAGGACGCCGCCTTGAGCGCGCTTATGGACGACATGGTTTCGGCCACGCAGGATGAACCCGGCGCGATATCCTATGAATGGCACCGCCAAGGGTCGGCGGTTCATCTTTTCGAACGATATGCCAGTTCGGATGACGCGCTGATTCATATGCAAAACTTCGGGGCGAATTTCGCGGAACGTTTCCTGGCGATCCTCACCCCTGTTCGGCTTGAGGTATACGGGCCGGTCAAAGACGACCTGCGCGCCGTACTTACCCCTGTTGGCGCGATGTTCTACGACCAGATTGGCGGCTTCGACCGCAACGGCAGATGACACAGGAGTTTGGCTGATGCGCCTGATCCCGATGCTATTGATATCTTTGTTTCTTGCCGGTTTCGCCTGGGCCCAGGAAACCGCCGAGACAGTGCCCGACCAGGACCGCAGCACCACCGGCGGTGCGACCACGCTCGAAGATATTATGGCCCGGCAGCGCGGCGAAACCGTCGACAACAGCTATCGCTCGGGCAATACCGGCCAAGGCAATGCCGAGGGTCTGTTGGGTCAGTTGGGAACCCGCGGCGTCGCATCAGACAGCGATATCTACCGTGCGCTGCGATACGGGTCGGCCGATGTCACCGTGTCCGCGCAGGGACCCGCCGCAGGGGTTCTGATCCAGGATGGCGGCATGTGGTGGCTGAACTTTCGCACCGGGCCACTGCGCGTTTATGGGTCTTATATACTGGGCGCGATGCTGGTCGCGCTGCTTGCCTTTTTCCTGATCCGCGGCCGCATCCGCATCGATGGAGAGAAAACCGGCCGCACGATCACCCGGTTTTCCGGGGTCGAGCGTTTTGGCCATTGGTTGTTCGCCGGATCGTTCCTGATACTGGGGGCGACCGGGCTGCTATCCCTTTACGGGCGGGATTTTCTGATCCCGCTGCTTGGCAAAGAAGGCTTTGCCACCATCGCGCAGGGCTGCAAATGGCTGCACAACAACATGGCCTGGGCCTTTATCCTGGGGCTGGTGATCGTAACCGTCACCTGGATTGCCCATAACATTCCGAACCGAACCGATCTGAAATGGCTGGCCGTGGGCGGCGGGCTGTTCACCAAAGGCAGCCACCCGCCCGCAAAAAAGTTCAACGCGGGCCAAAAGATCATTTTCTGGTCCTGTATTGTCCTGGGTGTGTCAATCAGCCTGTCGGGCCTGTCCTTGCTGTTTCCCTTTGAGATGCCGCTGTTCGCCAAATCCTTTGCGGTGGCCAATGCAACCGGCCTGCCCCAGATGCTGGGCCTGACCCTGCCAGAGCTGATGTCACCGCAGGAAGAGATGCAATATGCGCAGGTCTGGCACGTTATGGTCGCCTATGTGTTCATCGCGATCATCCTGGCCCATATCTATCTTGGGTCCGTTGGCATGGAAGGCGCGTTCGAAGCGATGGGAAGCGGCGAAGTCGAAGAACAATGGGCCCGCGAACACCACTCGTTGTGGTTGGAAGAGGTGCAGGAAAAAGAGGCCAGCCAGGGCACGGCCTCGCCTGCGGAATAAATGCGTGGTCTGCTGTTGGCGCTGGCATTGATGCCCCTGCCCGCAAAGGCCGAGTTCTTTACGCTCAAGGGTCATGGCGGCCCCATCATGGCCATCGCCACTGCCCCGGACGGACGGATTGCAACGGCCAGCTTCGACAACTCGGTCGGTATCTGGAATGGCCAGACCCCCCAATGGCTTGAGGGGCACGAGGCAGCGGTGAATGCCGTCATCTTCAACGGCAGCGCGATATATTCTGCAGGCGACGACTTTACCCTGCGGCGCTGGCCCGGCGGGGAAATCATCGGGCGTCACAAGGGCAAGATCGTGCAGATCGCCACCTCGGAAACCCATGTCGCAACCGCCAGTTGGGATGGAACCATAGGCCTGTGGCCGGTGGACGGATCACCACCTGTCCAGCTGGGTCCAACCGGCAGCGGCGTGAATGCCGTGGCCTTCAGTCCCGACGGGAAAACCCTGTTTTCGGCGGGTGTTGACGGAACCCTGCGCCGCTGGTCAGTGGCCGAGCGCCGTGAAACCGCGCGCATTCTTGACCACGGGTTTGGCATCAACGAGCTGGTCTTGAACGCGACCGACAACTGGATCGCCTATGGCGCGGTCGATGGCGTGACGCGCATCCACAACCTGCAAACAGGAGAGGAGCGCGACTTTACCCTGGACCGCCGCCCGATCCTGGCGCTGGCCTTAAGCCCGGACCGCCGCATGCTGGCGGTTGGCGACGGCGAGGGCTACATCATGATGATCGACACTGTGAACTGGCGCATTGCTCATGATTTTCGCGCAACGCTGCGCGGCCCGGTCTGGGCGCTGGCCTTTTCCCGCGATGGGCAGAACCTTCATGCGGGCGGCATTGACCAGGCGATGTACAGCTGGCCCGTCGACACGCTGGGCACACATGACCTGATGGCTGCGGCCGAACCGGATTTCCTCAGAAGCCCTAGTGAAATGACCAACGGCGAACGGCAATTTGCGCGCAAATGCTCGATCTGCCACAGCCTGACGCCTGATGATCGTCGGCGGGCGGGGCCAAGCCTGCATGGTGTCTTTGGGCGCAGGGCGGGCTCGCTTGCGGGATATTTGTACTCGGATACCCTGCAAGACTCTGATATCGTTTGGACTGACGAAACCATTGACGCATTGTTCGATAAGGGACCGGACCATTATATTCCGGGTTCCAAGATGCCTATGCAGCGGATAACCGAGCCTCGGGACAGGGCTGACCTGGTCGCGTTCCTGCGCCGCGCAACGGCAACTGAAAACTGAGCAGGAGGAATGAATGAAAGCCTTTCTTGGTGCTGTTTTGACAATGGCCGTGATCACGGTCGCCGCGCCATCGGTTCTGGGCCAGATGGGGTTCAGCGCCGCAGATGCGGGATCCGGCACCTCTGTTCGCCTCGACTGAATGCCCGAATACCTGACAACGCGTGAACTGGCCGATCTGCTGCGCATTGGCGAGCGAAAGGCCTATGACCTTGCCTCCTCGGGCGAGGTTCCTTGTGTCCGCGCAATGGGAAAACTGCTGTTTCCCCGGGCGGACATCATCGCATGGCTGAATGCCTCGCGGTCAGGGCCGGATGTTGCCGATCCTCCGTTGCCGCCGATCGTTGCAGGCAGCCACGACCCGCTGCTGGACTGGGCGTTGCGCGAAAGCGGATCGGGACTGGCCACCTATTACGACGGTTCGTTCGACGGGTTGACCCGGTTGGCAGATCGCCGGGCCCAGGCCGCCGCGTTGCATATCCACGAAGACACGGGCTTCAACACCCGGTCCTTGCGCGATGCCGTGGCCGAAGCGCCCGTTGTTCTTGTCGAGATCGCCAAACGTCAGCGCGGGTTGCTGCTGTCGCCCGGAACAACCGGGATTACAGGGTTTGCCGATCTCGCGGGGCGGCGTGTGATCCTGCGTCAGGACAGTGCGGCCAGCCAAAGGCTGTTTGACGCACAACTGGCGCAACATGGGCTAAGCAGGGATGATCTGGACCCCCTGCCCGTTTGCGCCCGCACCGAAGAAGAGCTGGCGATTGCCCTGCATGACGGCAAGGCCGAAGTCGGTTTTGGCCTTGTCGCGATGGCCGGGCTTTATGGGGTTCAATTCGTCCCGACCCATTCCGAACGTCTGGACCTTGCCATCTGGCGGCGCGCCTATTTCGACGCGCCGATGCAATCGCTGATGGACTTCCTGCACTCAGACCGGTTTGCCCGGCGCGCGGCCGAATTCGGTGGATATGATCTGACGCAGCTTGGAACGGTCCACCACAACGGTGCCAGCGGTTAGCACGCCGTCAGGGCAGACCGGCCTGTCACTTGGCGTTTGGAAAGAACAACTGCTCACCATCCAGTTTGTAGGTCGCAATGGCGGCCTGACCGTCAGGGCCGGTCAGCCAGTCAATGAACCGCTGCCCAGCCGTCGCGCGCACACCCGGGTGCTTGTCGGGGTTTACCAGGATCACCCCGTATTGATTGAACAGGCGCGGGTCGCCTTCGACAAGTATTTCAAGGGCGCCGCGATTGCCAAATGACAGCCAGGTGGCCCGGTCCGTCAGCGCATAGGCGTCCATGCCACTGGCCACGTTCAGCGTGGCCCCCATGCCTGAACCGGTTTCCCGGTACCATGTCCCGGACGCCGTTGACGGATCGATGCCTGCGGCCCCCCAATGGCCAAGCTCGGCCTTGTGCGTTCCGCTGTCATCGCCGCGCGACGCAAACGGTGCCTGCGACTCTGCTATAGCCGAGAATGCAGCCAGGATATCCGTCCCGCCCCGGACGCCGGCCGGGTCTGCGGCAGGGCCGACCAGTACAAAGTCGTTATACATCACGTCCTGCCGTTCAACGCCCCAGCCATCGGCCACGAACTGCTCCTCAGCCGGGCGGGCATGCACCAGCAGGACGTCGCCGTCCCCGTTGATCGCGTTGCGGATCGCCTGACCGGTGCCCACGGCCACGACGCGGACATCGATACCGCTTTCCGCTTCAAAGCCCGGCAGGATGTAATCCAACAATCCGGAATTCTGGGTCGATGTCGTGGACTGCACGATAATAAACGGTTCTTCCGCCGACACCGGTGCGGCCCATAGCCCCAAAACCATCAGTGCCGCTGAAAAATAGCTGCGGATCATATTCTATCTCCTAATTTGGATTGTCAGGTAACAAGGCCGCCCGCCAGATAGCGGCGCGTCTCCGGGCTTTGGGGGGCGTCCAGTATGTGCTGCGCCATCCCGTGTTCAACGACATGGCCGCCCTGCATGACAACGATGTCGGATGCCAACCGGCGGGCCTGACCGATGTCATGGGTGACCATCACGATACGCACGCCGCGCGCCGATGCGCGCAGGACCATGGCTTCGATCTTTTGGGTGGCGGCGGGGTCAAGCGCGCTTGTCGGTTCATCCAGGAACAGGGTTCCGGGGCCGCAGGCCAGCGCCCGCAGAATCGCCAGCCGCTGGGCCTCGCCGCCGGATAATGAGCGCGCCGCCTGACGGGCCTGTCCGCCCAGACCGCCTTCGACCAGCAATTCTGCAATCCGGTCCCTGCGCGCGCCCCGGCCCAGCCCCATCCGTTTCAGCACGAAATCCAGGTTCGCGTATACCGACCGCCGCAACAGAACCGGGCGTTGAAAAACCATTGCCTGCTGTGTTCTGTCTTCGGGGCTCAGCTTGCGCCCGTTGATCTGAATGCATCCTGCATCGGGTTGGATCAACCCGTGCAGACAGCGCAGCAACAGGCTTTTGCCCGCCCCGTTCGGCCCCAGGATCATGGTCGGCCCCGGACCTTCCAGTGCCAGGTCCGGGACATCCAGCAATACCTTGCCCTCGCGCGCGATACGCAGGTTGCTGACATGCAGCCCGTCTGGGCAGAAAGGCGCAAGGTCACGCATGCCGCAGCCCTTCCTTCTCGGCCCGCAGGGTAAGCGTGCTGACCACCGCGTTAACCGCCACCGCAATCGCGATCAGGATGGTGCCCAGTGCCAGCGCCAGCGCCAGATTGCCCTTGGATGTTTCCAACGCAATCGTCGTGGTCATTACGCGTGTGACGTGGTTGATATTGCCGCCAACGATAATCACCGCGCCAACCTCGGCAATCGCTCGCCCGAACCCGGCCAGAAACGCCGTGATCAGCGCAAGGCGCGCATCCCACAGCAGGACCGGCACGGATGCCAGCCGGGATACACCCAGCGACCGCAACTGTTCCGCATATTCCTCGGCCAGGGTCTCGACGACCTGACGGGTCAGCGCCGCAATGATCGGCGTGACCAGAACAACCTGCGCAATGATCATTGCCATGGGCGTATACAGAAGATCCAACACACCCAGCGGCCCCGAGCGGGACAACATCAGGTATACAAGCAACCCAACCACAACGGGCGGAAATCCCATCAGGGCGTTCATCAACACGATCAACGCACGGCGACCCGGAAACCGGGCGACCGCCAGCGCCGCGCCAATCGGCATTCCGAGGGCGGCAGCAATAAGCGCGGCAAATATCGACACTTGCAGGGACAACAGCACAATTGCCCACAGCTCTGCGTCGCCCTGAAATATCAAGGTCAGTGCAAAACTGAATTCTTCTGCAAAACTTTGCATTTCATCCTGGAAATTGGAAACAAGCCACCATTTGCGGTAAAATACAGTGAAATACCAGACCACTCAGGCGTCAAGACCGGATCGCAGGATAAGCGCACAAAAAAACACGGCCCCTTTCGGGGCCGCGTTCCGAAATTGTACAGCGCAGGGTTTAGTTGAGCGCCGCGTCCGTGATCTGATGCGTCCACGCGCCCTCGGGCTGTTTGGTGATCACCGGATCGGAACCGCCCGCCAGCAGGGTGCTGACCGTGCGTTCAAAATCCGCAGGGTCCAGCGCGCCGTTCGATCCCGCCGTCAGCTTGGCAATCTCGCCCATCATGCGTTTTTGATGCTCTTCGGTCTGGGCGCCGGTCTCGTCGTTTTCCAACACGATCTCGGCCGCCTCGTCAGGGTGTTCTTCTGCGTATTTCCACCCCTTCATCGAGGCGCGGACAAACCGTTCCATCTTGTCCGCAAAGGCGGCATCAGCCAGGTTTTCTTCGAGAACGTACAGACCGTCCTCCAGCGTGGCTACGCCCTGGTCTTCGTATTTAAACGTCACCAGTTCATCCGGGCTGACGCCTGCATCAATGACCTGCCAGTATTCGTTATAGGTCATGGTGCTGATGCAATCCGCCTGACGCTGCAGCAGAGGGTCGACATTGAAGCCCTGCTTCAGAACTTCGACACCGTTTTCGCTTTTGCCGCCCGTGTCGATCCCCAACTTGCCCATCCAGCTCATGAATGGGAATTCATTGCCAAAGAACCAGACACCCAATGTGCGGTTCTTGAGATCCTCGGGCGAGGAAATCCCGGCATCCTTCCAGCAGGTCAGCATCATGCCCGAGCTTTTGAAGGGCTGCGCGATATTGACCAGCGGCAAGCCTTTCTCGCGCGCGGCAAGCGCCGCAGGCATCCATTCGACGGTCACATCCGCACCGCCACCTGCAATCACCTGCGTTGGCGCGATGTCGGGGCCGCCGGGCAGAATGGTCACGTCCAGACCTTCTTCTTCGTAAAAGCCCTTGTCCTTGGCCACATAATACCCTGCGAACTGGGATTGGGTCACCCATTTCAGTTGCAGGGTCACGTCATCCGCCGCCCAAACCGTGCTGGCTGCCAGTCCAAGGGCGGCGACCGCCCCGCTGAATAGCTTTTTCATTTTCATTTCTCCTAGTTGCTATTTGCGCCCCGGTTATCCGGGGTCTGTTGAGTTCTGTTCGTTTATCCGCGTTGCGACGGGTGCCAGAAGGTCACCGCCTTTTCGACGATCGCCACGAGGCCATAAAAGGCTGTGCCCGCCAGGGCGGCCACTACGATTTCGGCCCAAACCATGTCCAATGACAACTGCCCGACGCTGGTTGAGATACGAAAACCCATCCCCAATGTCGGAGAGCCGAAGAATTCAGCAACGATAGCGCCGATCAGCGCCAGCGTGGTGGAAATTTTCAAACCGTTGAAGACGAAGGGCATCGCCGCAGGCAGGCGCAGCTTTACAAAGCTTTGCCAATAGGATGCGGCATATGTCTCCATCAGGTCGCGCTGCATCGACGATGCCTCGCGCAGGCCCGCCACGGTGTTGACCAGCATGGGAAAGAACACCATCACGACCACGACGGCCGCTTTGGAGTGCCAATCGAAACCGAACCACATGACCAGGATCGGCGCGGTTCCAACGATCGGCAGGGCCGCGACGAAATTGCCGACCGGCAAAAGCCCCAGGCGCAGGAAATCCCACCGGTCCACCGCAATCGCCATCACGAAGGCGCAGCCGCAGCCGATGATATATCCGCTGAGCGCCCCTTTGATAATGGTCTGTACAAAGTCGGCCCACAACGTCGGAAGGCTGTCCCAGAACCTGTCCCAGATCACCGAGGGCGCAGGCAGGATCACCAGCGGCACGTCCAATCCACGAACCAGCAACTCCCATATCGCGATGACCGTCAGGCCAAAGATCAGTGGCGCCGCCAGACGCACGGCGCGCGTATCGGCATAGGCCCCGCTGGCCAGCCTAGCGTTCAGCCACCACCCCAGCAGCCAGACCGCGATTGCCCCAAGAACAGCCATCATTGCGCCATCCCCATCCGTTTGAGGACCGACCGCTCGATCACCCCGAGCAATCCGACAAGGCACGCCGCCAAAAGCGCGGCGGCAAACAGGGCGGACCAGATTTGAACCGTCTGCCCGTAATAGCTGCCGGCCAGAAGCCGCGCGCCCAGACCGGCAACGGCGCCTGTCGGCAGCTCGCCCACGATGGCACCAACCAACGAGGCCGCAACCCCGATCTTGAGCGACGTGAACAGGTAGGGCATGGATGCCGGAAGGCGCAGTTTCCAAAACCGCTGGGACCCGTTGGCGCTATAGGTCCGCAACAGGTCCAGCTGCATCGCATCCGGGCTGCGCAATCCCTTGACCATCCCCACGACGACCGGGAAAAAGCTCAGATAGGCCGAGATCACCGCCTTGGGAAGAATTCCCTGTATCCCAACCGAGTACAAGACAACGATGATCATCGGCGCCAGCGCAATGATGGGAATCGTCTGGCTTACTATCGCCCATGGCATCACCGACAGGTCCATGACCCGGCTGTGAACGATGCCGACCGCCAGCAGAATGCCCAACCCGGTACCAATCGCAAACCCCAGCATCGTCGCGCTGAGCGTGACCCAGGCGTGATAGATCAGGGAACGTTTAGACGTGATCTTTTTCTGAACCGTTGTCTTCCACATCTCGACCGCGACCTGATGCGGCGCGGGCAACCGGGGCCGGGCCTGTTCCCACGTGGCCGGAATGGCAAAGCTGTTTCCCGCGATCAGGCCGAATTCACCCAAGTCGCGCCGATCCTTGGCCGACGGGGGTTGCACCTGGGCGCCTGCGCGCTCCTGTTCGGTCAGAACGCCCTTGATATTCATCGGAACGCAGGCTGCATACCACAAGCCGATAATGGCGGCCAAAACGGTCAGGACAGCAACTATCTGCTTCATGCGTGCCACTCCATCCGGTAGACCGGCACCGTATCCGGCGGAACAGGCGGTTCCTCGGCGACCAGATCAAACCCTTCGCGCCGATAGAACCGTTGTGCGGCGGTGTTCGGAACATACGTTGTCAGCCAAAGAAAATCGCGCCCCTTCTTCGCCCTGTCGACAAAGGCCTTGCCGATCCCCTGCCCGGTCCTGGCACAGTACAGCGCGCCGATCTTCTTTTGCTCGGGGTCCACGGACATATAGCAATCGACCGGCTCTCCGGTGACCCAAATCTCGCGCGCATCAAACGCATTCAAAATCAGCGCCGCCAGCTGTTCGACAGGCAGCTCTTCGGTCATCCAGTCGGTTTGCGCCGCCCAATCATGGATGACCCCGGCACAGGCCGGGACGTCATCGCGAACGGCGCGCCTGATCCCGAGTTTCTGAGGATCAGTCGTCATAGGAATGGCCCGCGCGCAATCCGTCACGCACCCGATGCGCAACCTCGATAAATTCCGGAGTATCGCGGATATCCAGCGGCCGGTCCTTGGGCAACGGGCTGTCGATCACATCCGTGATCCGCCCCGGACGGGGGCTCATCACCACGATCTTGGTGCTCAGATACACCGCCTCGGGGATGGAGTGTGTCACGAAACCGATCGTCTTTTCCGTGCGCGCCCAAAGGGCCAGAAGCTGTTCGTTCAGGTGGTCGCGCACGATCTCATCCAGCGCCCCGAATGGTTCGTCCATCAGCAGGATATCCGCATCAAACGCCAGGGCCCGCGCGATGCTGGCCCGCTGTTGCATGCCGCCTGACAATTGCCAGGGAAACTTCCCGCCAAACCCTTCCAGATCAACCAGTTCCAGGACCTTGTTGACGCGCTCTTCCTGCTCGGAAGCCGAGTAACCCATGATTTCAAGCGGCAGCTTGATATTCTTGGAAATGGTCCGCCAGGGATACAGCCCCGCCGCCTGGAACACATAGCCATAAGCCCTGTTCCGGCGCGCCTCGTCGGGGGTCATTCCGTTGACCGTTAGGCTTCCTCCTGTCGGCGTTTCCAAGGCCGCGATACAGCGCAGAAACGTGGTCTTGCCACATCCCGATGGTCCGATAAAGCTGACGAAATCGCCCTTGTTGATCGCCAGGTTCACATCCCTCAGCGCATGTACCGGCCCGTCATTGGTCTGGAAGGTCAGATCCAGGTGATTTGCCTCGATGACGGCCGCGGCTCGACTTTCAGTATTCATTCCATCGCCTTGAAAAGAGTTGGCTTTAGGGAACCCAACCGGATCAGACCCCCGTAGCTGGTATCCCGGATCGTTCCACCGGCCGCGGTGCGGTCAGCTCCTTCCAGGTGCTCAGGGCCTTGTTCACGGTGGTATTCGCCTCGCGCGCGACGAACTGCCCATGACCCTCCTGCGTCTTGATCTCGCCGTCATCGACCGCAACCTGGCCACGGGACAGCGTATACCGCGGAAGCCCCTTGACCGCCTTGCCCTCAAACACGTTGTAATCGATCGCCGATTGCTGCGTCGATGCCTGTATCGTCTTGGTTTTCTCAGGGTCCCAAACAACAAGATCCGCATCCGCGCCCACAAGAACCGCACCCTTTTTGGGATAACAATTTAGTATCTTGGCGATATTCGTCGAAGTCACCGCGACAAATTCATTGGGCGTCAGGCGCCCGGTATTGACACCTTGCGTCCACAACATGGGCATCCGGTCTTCCAACCCTCCGGTTCCGTTGGGGATCTTTGTGAAATCTCCCACGCCAAAGCGTTTCTGGTCGGTGGTAAAGGCGCAGTGATCGGTGGCCACAACACTCAGCGACCCCGATTGCAACCCGGCCCACAGGCTGTCCTGGTGCTGTTTGTTACGGAATGGCGGGCTCATGACCCGCCGCGCCGCGTGGTCCCAATCGGGGTTCATATACTCGCTGTCATCCAATGTCAGATGCTGGATCAGCGGCTCGCCCCAGACCCGCTTGCCCTGCATCCTGGCCCGCCGGATGGCCTCATGCGCCTCTTCACAGGATGTGTGCACGACATAAAGCGGCACACCCGCCATATCGGCAATCATGATCGCCCGGTTCGTGGCCTCACCCTCGACCTGAGGCGGGCGCGAATACGCATGCGCCTCGGGCCCGACATTTCCCTCGGCCAAAAGCTTGGCGGACAGTTCGGCGACAACGTCCCCGTTTTCGGCATGGACCATGGCAATCCCGCCCAGTTCCGCAAGGCGCTGAAACGAGGCATACATCTCGTCGTCATTGACCATCAGCGCGCCCTTGTAGGCCATGAAATGCTTGAAAGTGTTGATGCCGCGCTGCTCGACCACGGTTTTCATGTCGTCAAACACCTGCTCGCCCCACCAGGTGACGGCCATGTGAAAGGAATAATCGCAATTGGCCCGCGTGGACTTGTTGTCCCAGCGCTTTAACGCGTCCAACAGGCTTTCGCCGGGGTTCGGCAACGCGAAATCGACCACCATCGTCGTCCCGCCCGCCAGACCGGCCCGCGTCCCGCTTTCAAAATCATCGCTGGAATACGTACCCATGAACGGCATTTCCAGGTGGGTGTGCGGGTCGATACCGCCCGGCATCACATAGCATCCGGACGCATCCAGTACCTTGTCCGCCGTCAGGTCAGGGCCGATTTCGACAATCACGCCGCCTTCGACCTTCACATCCGCGCGGTAAGTCAGATCCGCGGTCACAACGGTCCCGTTCTTGATCACAGTACTCATTTTCAACTCCCTCATGCGGCCCGCGCCGCCTGCTTCATCTGGCCAGAAATATCCCGGGGGAGTCGCCCGAAACGGGCGACGGGGGCAGCGCCCCCTATTCCACGATCCCGGCTGTCTCGACGACCGCGTGCAACAGGACATCGGCCCCCGCCGCGGCCCACTCCTTGCTGATCTCTTCCGCCTCGTTATGGCTCAGCCCGTCCACACAGGGGCACATGATCATCGCAGTCGGTGCCACGCGGTTGATCCAGCACGCGTCATGCCCCGCCCCCGAGATGATATCCGTATGCGAATACCCCAGCCGTTCCGCTGCATTTCGAACCGCCGAGACGCAGTCCTCATCGAACTTCACCGGGTCGAATCCACCCACTTTTTCAAACGCGATCTGCAAGCCCATTTCATCGACGATATCTTCGGCGGCCACGCGCAGGCGGTTCTCCATATCCGTTATCACATCCAGTTCGGGCGACCGGAAATCGACGGTAAAGACCACCTTGCCCGGGATCACATTGCGCGAATTCGGGTAGACATCGATATGCCCGGCGGCCCCTACGGCATGCGGCGCATGCGACCAGGCGATCTCATCAACCTTTTCAAGGATGCGCGCCATGGCCAGACCGGCATTCTTGCGCATCGGCATCGGCGTGGACCCGGTATGGGCGTCCTTGCCTGTCACCGTGATCTGCGTCCAACTCAACCCCTGGCCATGGGTAACAACGCCAATATCCTTCTCTTCGGCCTCCAGGATCGGCCCCTGTTCGATATGCAGTTCAAAGAACGCGTGCATCTTGCGCGCGCCCACCTCTTCATCGCCGCGCCAGCCGATGCGGGCCAGTTCCTCGCCAAAACTCTTGCCGTCGGCGTCTTCGCGGTCATAGGCCCAGTCTTGCGTGTGAACCCCCGCAAACACCCCCGAGGCCAACATGGCCGGCGCATAACGCGTGCCCTCTTCGTTGGTCCAGTTGGTGGCAACGATGGGATGCCTGGTCCTGATGCCCAGATCGTTCAGCGTGCGGATCAGTTCCAACCCGCCCAGAACCCCCAGAACACCGTCATACTTGCCGCCGGTCGGCTGCGTATCCAGGTGCGACCCCACATAGACCGGCAGCGCTTCGGGGTCCGTCCCGTCGCGGCGGGCGAACATGTTGCCCATCTGGTCAACACCCATGGTACAGCCCGCATCCTCGCACCATTTCTGGAACAGGGCGCGCCCTTCGGCATCGGCGTCGGTCAGGGTCTGCCGGTTGTTGCCGCCCGCGACACCGGGGCCAATCTTGGCCATCTCCATCAGGCTGTCCCACAGCCTGTCGCCATTGATCCTGAGATTCTGCGCCGGAGCTGCCATGTCTTTCCCCTGTTGCTTGCGATTTGGCTCGCTATTGGTGTCTTGATTTGACCATATGGTCAAACTCACGCTATCACGGGTCTGGCATCAGTCAAGAAATTGCATGGTGTCGCCCGATTTTTCGGCATAATCGGTGCCGAGCTGGCTGAAAATGAGACATTCACGAATGCCCAAAGACCGCGCCCCCACCCGTATCCAAAAGAAAAACCGCGCAGCGATTCTCGACGCCGCGCTGAATGTTTTTTCCGCACATGGGTTTCGCGGGGCGACGGTGGACCAGATCGCCGCCGAAGCGGGCCTGAGCAAACCCAACCTTCTGTATTATTTCCCGTCAAAGAACGCGATTCACACGGCTTTGCTGTCGGGGTTGCTGGATGTGTGGCTGGCGCCGCTGCATGACCTGGATGCCGATGGCGACCCGATGGAAGAGATGCTGTCCTATATTGGGCGCAAACTTCAGATGAGCCGCGAATTGCCGCGCGAAAGCCGCCTGTTTGCAAATGAGCTGGTACAGGGCGCGCCGCGTATTCATGACGCGCTGTCCAATGACCTAAAGGCTTTGGTGGACGAAAAGACGGCGGTTCTGACCGGCTGGATGGATCAGGGAAAGATCGCCCGCCTGCACCCGTACCACCTGATTTTCTCGGTCTGGGCGCTGACACAGCACTACGCGGATTTCGACATTCAGGTCCGGGCCATCCTTGGCGACGAAGACCCGTTCGAAGGCGCCGCGCCCTTTCTGGACACGCTGTACCGCAAACTTCTTACGCCATGAAAAAGGGGCCACAAAACGGCCCCTTTCCACGATCTTGACCCTCAGGTCACTCGGCGGCTTTGGCCATGGGGTTGTTTGGGTGCGTCGTCCAATTGGCATAGGCCGGATCAACCTCTTTGCCGGTACGGGGGTCTACCGCTCCGGCGGCCATCGGCTCCATCGAGATACAGCCCTCGACCGGGCAGACATCGACGCACAGGTTACAAGCCACGCATTCGTCATCCATGACCTCAAAGACCCGGTCATCCGACATCGAGATCGCCTGGTGGCTGGTATCTTCGCACGCGGCATAGCAACGACCGCATTTGATGCACTGGTCCTGGTCGATCTTGGCCTTGGCCACATAGTTCAGGTTCAGATACTGCCAGTCGGTGACATTCGGCACCGCCCGACCAATGACTTGATCGACGCTGGTATAGCCTTTCTCATCCATCCATTCCGACAGGCCTGCGGTCAATTCGTCGATGATCTTGAAACCATAGGTCATCGCGGCGGTACACACCTGCACCGTGCCGCACCCAAGCGAGATGAACTCGGCCGCATCGCGCCAGGTGGTCACGCCGCCGATGCCGGAAATCGGCAGGCCATGCGTGGCCTCGGCGCGCGCGATTTCGGACACCATCGACAAGGCAATCGGCTTGACCGCAGGACCGCAATATCCGCCATGGCTGCCCTTGCCATCGATCGAGGGTTCGGGGCTGAACGTATCCAGGTTGACGCTGGTGATCGAGTTGATCGTATTGATCAGCGATACCGCATCCGCACCGCCGTTCCTTGCGGCCTCGGCCGGTTTGCGAATATCGGTGATATTGGGCGTCAGCTTCACGATGACCGGTCGATCATAATAGGTCTTGCACCACCGCGTGACCATTTCGATATATTCTGGCACCTGCCCTACGGCAGCCCCCATCCCGCGTTCGCTCATCCCATGCGGGCAGCCGAAATTGAGCTCGATTCCGTCGGCTCCTGTTTCGGCCACCCGCGGGAGGATCGCTTTCCACGCCGCTTCTTCGCACGGGACCATGATCGAGGCGATCAGCGCGCGGTCGGGATAGTCGGCCTTGACCCGCGCCATTTCTTCGAGGTTTACCTCAAGCGGCCGGTCCGTGATCAGCTCGATATTGTTAAGCCCCAGCAGCCGCCGATCCGCGCCATAGATCGCGCCATAGCGCGGCCCGTTCACATTCACGACCGGAGGTCCCTCGGACCCCAGCGTTTTCCAGACGACACCGCCCCATCCTGCCTCGAACGCACGGCGAACGTTGTATTCCTTGTCCGTGGGCGGCGCCGAGGCCAGCCAATAGGGGTTGGGGCTGGAAATGCCCAGAAAGTTTGTCGTCAGGTCGGCCATGGCTTCTCCCTTCCCGGCTCAGCCGGTTTTTTTGAATATCATTTCGGTCGGGCATATCCGCCCGGCCTTTAGGTTTGTTACGTAGTTCTGGAACTTTTCGGGGGCGGTCTCGCCCATCATCAGGTGGATACCCAGCGCGGGCGGACCGCTTTCGGCCATGCGCGCAAAGGCTTGTTCAAAGAACGCGAGTGCAAAATCCGTGCGGTCGGTCCGGGTGATCAGCTGCAACCCGGCGGCATTTGCAGCCTCGACATAGACTTCAGGCGGGTCGACAAAGGATGTCTCGGCGACGGTCGACCAGGGCAGCGGGAACACCAGCGGCCCGGACACGGCCCCGCCCATCACGTCGAACAGGGCAAAGGTGCCACCGGTTGCCAGCGCCCGCGACACCTCGGCGAACAACCCGGCCTTGTCTTCGATGTTCATGCCGACATGAAACATGACCGCCAGGTCGAACCCCGCGTCCGCGACCGGCATGTTCAGGGCGCTGCCGACCACAAAGCTGGACTTGCCGGAATGGCCGACGAGATCGCTCAGCGTCTTGGCCGTTTCAACAAATTCCGGCGTCAGGTCGACCCCTGTGACCGTCGCATCGTACCGATCAACGATATAACGCGATGTCCCGCCGATGCCGCAGCCAACATCCAGCACCCGCGTCGCGTGGGTAAGCGACAACTGCGCGAACAGGTTGTCCGTGGCCTGAACGCCGCCGGTGTGAAACTCGTCCCCCGCCTTGAGGTCGGCAACAGTGGCCGCATCAGGGTCGACGCCGCTGGCCTCAAGCGCCGCGCGGACGCGCTCGGTCAGGGCGCCGGTTGTATAATGTTGGGCAACAGCTTGTTCGATCTGGGACATGACGATACCTCAGCAGCGCATAGAATGGGGTGAATACCCCATCCTATCACGAAACGAGCGTTGCGTGGATGTCCATGGCCGCGTCTCGACCTTCGGCCACGGCTGTCACCGTCAGATCGTCGCCGCCTGCGGCGCAGTCACCACCCGCCCAGACACCGTCCAGCGTGGTCCGCCCGGCCCCGGTAACGGCGATCTTGCTGCCGTCCAGCGCAAGCCCCTCGGGCGCGCCTTCAAGGGTCTGGCCGATGGCCTTCAGCACCTGGTCTGCGGGCACCCGCACCGTTTCGCCGGTTCCGGCAAGCTTGCCGTCCTGGGTGGTGGTATATTCCAGCTCGATCTCGGCCGCCGCGCCGGTGCCATGCACGGCCACCGGCTGTACATTGGTCAAAATCCGCACCCCATGCGAGGCGGCAAGGTCCTGCTCGTATCGGCTGGCGCCCATTGCGTCGCGGCCACGGCGATAGGCGATGGTGACATGCTCAGCACCCAGCAGCCGGGATTTCACGGCGGCATCCACCGCCGTCATCCCGCCACCGATGACAACGACATTGCGCCCGACGGGCAGATGCGCCAATTGCTCGGCCTGCCGCACCTCGGCGATGAAGTCCACCGCATCCCGCACGCCGTCCTTGTCGGTGCCCTGCGCACGCAGTGCGTTGACACCTGCCAACCCGATCGACAGAAAAACGGCGTCATAATTCGCGGTCAGCCCGTCAAGGGATATCGTGTCCCCCAGAACCGACCCGGTCTCCACCGAGATACCGCCAATTTTCAACAGCCAGTCGACCTCGGCCTGGGCGAAGTCATTGGTCGATTTATACGCGGCGATCCCGTATTCGTTCAGACCGCCGGGCTTGGGCCGCGATTCATGTATCACGACATCATGGCCCAGCATCGCCAGACGGTGCGCGCAGGCCAGCCCCGCCGGCCCTGCCCCGATCACGGCCACCGTTTTGCCCGTGGGCGCGGCCCGTTCGAAAGGATGTTCACCCGTGGCCATGACGGTGTCTGTCGCGTAGCGCTGCAACCGCCCGATCTGAACCGGCTTGCCCTCGGCGGCCTCTCTTACGCAGGCCTCTTCGCACAGCGTTTCCGTCGGGCAGACCCGCGCGCACATGCCACCCAGAATATTCTGATCAAAAATCGTTTGCGCCGCAGCCTGGGGCTGACCGGCCTGTATCTGCCGGATGAACAGCGGAATATCGATATCCGTCGGACAGGCCGTAACGCAGGGCGCGTCGTAGCAGAAATAGCACCGGTCCGCTGCAACGGCGGCTTCGTGCGGTGCCAATGGCGGATGCAGGTCCGCGAAATTCGAGGTCAGCTCATCGCTGGAAAGCCGCCCGGATACGATACCGGGTGCCATCTGGCCCTGTGCCATCTCTCTACTCCCTGTAGATATGTTTGTTATGGGCTCAGCTTGCCACAAAGAAATTTTTTATCAATTGGTAAAATTTCGAGATCGGCAAAAAAATCGCAATTTCGCGCCTATCGCGGCCCAATCTGCAAGGTTTTGCCTGTTTGGCGTGCAGTGATGGGACGGAAACCGGGAATTTCACAGGTTCTGCGCCGCCACGCCCCCGGTCGCGATGCGGGTTTTACCGCCCCGCGCCCATTGCTATAAGCAAGCGAAAGACCCGAGCGGCCCATGTCAGAAAGCGCAAAAATGCAGGCGAGTTCCCCGAAATTCAACGTCGTCGTCGTGGGGCAGAATAACCGCCTGCAATACGAGGCGGTCCTGTTCGCCGCCTCGCTGCGCCACAGCGCGCCGGGATTTCAGGGGCGCCTGTTCGTGGCAACGCCAGAACCCGGACCGCGATGGCGGCAGGATCCGAGCATTCGCAATGCGGATGTGTTAAAGGCCCTGTCGCAACTGGATGTCGAAATCCTTCCGTTCGAAAACCGCGTGTTCGGCGAAACCTACCCCTATGGCAACAAGATCGAAGCGCTGATGGCCCTGCCCGAAGGAGAGCCCTTTGTCTTTTTCGATACCGACACGCTGATCACGGGCGAACTTGCGGATGTGCCCTTTGACTTTGATTGCCCCGGCGCGTCGTTGCGGGCCGAGGGGACCTGGCCCAAGCCCACGCTGTACGGCCCCGATATGGATGCGATCTGGCGCGCCCTTTATGACCGGTTCTCGCTGGATTTCGAAAGTTCGCTGGATACCGGGCAACCGCTGAACTACTGGCGGCGCTACCTGTATTTCAACGCGGGGTATTTCTTTTACAAATGCCCCCGCCAGTTCGGGACACGCTTTCTGTCCTATGCACAGGCGATCCAGGACGAAGAACTGCCTGCCCTGACTGACCAGGCGCTGGACCCCTGGCTGGATCAGGTTGCGCTGCCGCTGGTCATCCATTCGTTTGGCGGCGGGCGCGACGCCCTGCCCGAGGGCCTTCTGGACGGGTCGGTCAGCTGCCATTACCGGCTGTTTCCCCTGCTTTATGCGCGCGAAAGCGACCATGTGGTCGAGGTGCTGGAAACGGTTGCCGCACCGAACAAGTTCAAAAAGGTTCTCAAGACCTATGACCCGATGAAACGCCTTGTGTTCCAGGGCAAGGGCGCCAGGATCCGAGAGATGTTCGACCGCAACAACCTGCCCCACCGCGAGCAGTTGATCCGCAAGGCAATCAAGGCCAAGGGCCTGTGGCTGCGCTGACCGGAACGTTGTGAAACCACCGCCTTTGGCCTAGAGATTTTGCAACGGTTTTTCAAAAGGGAGATGATTCACATGTCAGATGGCCCAACCTATGGTTTTGACACGCTGCAAATCCACGCCGGAGCCCGGCCGGACCCGGCGACCGGCGCGCGCCAAACGCCTATTTACCAGACCACAGCCTATGTGTTCCGTGACGCGGAACATGCCGCAGCCCTGTTTAACCTGCAGGAGGTGGGATACATCTACTCGCGCCTGACCAATCCAACGGTGGCCGTCCTTCAGGAACGTGTGGCCACGCTGGAAGGCGGCGTTGGTGCCGTCTGCTGTTCGTCGGGCCATGCGGCGCAGATCATGGCGCTGTTCCCGCTGATGGGACCGGGATGCAATGTCGTCGCATCGACCCGCCTGTATGGCGGCACGGTCACGCAGTTCAGCCAGACCATCAAACGCTTTGGCTGGTCCGCCACATTCGTCGATACCGACGATCTGGACGCCGTGAAGGCCGCCATTGACGAAAACACCCGCGCCGTATTCTGCGAATCCGTCGCCAATCCGGGCGGATACGTCACCGATATCCGCGCGCTGGCAGATGTTGCGGACGCGGCTGGCATCCCGCTGATCGTCGACAACACTTCGGCCACGCCATACCTGTGCCGCCCGATCGAACAGGGTGCGACGCTGGTGGTGCATTCCACAACCAAATACCTGACCGGGAACGGAACCGTCACGGGTGGCTGCATCGTCGATTCAGGCAAGTTCGACTGGTCTGCAAATGACAAGTTCCCCTCGCTCAGCCAGCCGGAACCGGCCTATCACGGCCTGAAGTTCCACGAAACCTTTGGCCCGCTGGCCTTTACGTTCCACGGCATCGCCATCGGTCTGCGCGACCTGGGCATGACCATGAACCCGCAGGCCGCGCATTACACGCTGATGGGTATCGAAACCCTGTCGCTGCGGATGGAGCGCCACGTGGAAAACGCCCGCAAGATCGCCGAGTGGCTGGAGGCGGATGAGCGCGTCGAATACGTCACCTATGCCGGACTGGCGTCATCGCCCTATCATGACCGCGTCAAGGCGCAATACCCGCGCGGGGCCGGCGCTTTGTTCACATTTGCCGTCAAAGGCGGCTATGACGCCTGCGTCAAGCTGGTCAATGCGCTGGAGATTTTCAGCCACGTTGCAAACCTCGGCGATGCGCGGTCGCTGATCATCCATTCGGCCTCGACCACGCACCGTCAGTTGACCCCCGAACAACAAGAGGCCGCAGGTGCCGGCCCCGGCGTCGTGCGGGTATCCATCGGGATCGAGGATGCGAACGACCTGATCGCCGATCTTGACCAGGCCCTGGCCAAGGCCAGCGCCTGATCTGATGGCTGGGCCGATCAAGAACGCGCTGGGGCAGCCCATAGGGGCGCCGGTGTCGGGCGATTTTCCTCGCCCGGCGCCGCCCTATACGCCGATGACAGGGCGTTTTTGCGCGGTCGCGCCATTGGATATCAACCGGCATGCGCCCGGACTGTTCCGGGCGTTTTCTCAGGACACAAGCGGTCACAACTACACCTACCTGCCCTATGGCCCATTCAAGGCCGAACGCGATTTCATCGCCTGGGCGCGCGAAAACTGTGCCGATGCCGATCCGATGTTCCACACGGTTCTCGACGCCGGTGAAACACCGGTCGGGATGGCATCATATCTGCGGGTCGAACCTGCCGCGGGGGCGGTCGAGGTCGGCCATATCCACTTTTCGCCGCTGTTGCAGCGCAAGCCCCAATCGACCGAGGCCATGTTCCTGATGATGCAGCGTGTCTTTGATGAGCTGGGCTATCGCCGGTATGAATGGAAATGCGACGCGTTGAACGCGCCGTCGCGGCGCGCAGCCGAACGGCTGGGCTTTACCTTCGAAGGCATCTTTCGGCAGGCCACCCATTACAAGGGGCGCAACCGCGACACGGCCTGGTATTCCATTCTCGATTCCGAATGGCCGCGCATTCGGGACGCTTTTCAGGCATGGCTGGCGCCAGAGAATTTCGATGGCGCAGGCCAACAGCGCCAACCGCTGATGGCCCGTTCCGAGGGTTGACCTTATTCGGCGATGGCGAATTCCATAAAGACGGTGACAGCGACCGAGATTTCGCCACCCGCCACGGGCACACCACCCGCGTCTGACAGGCTCATCTCGCGCATCTGAGGCATGGGCCGCGCACCGCCGCCCTGGTCACTGATCGTCAGGACCGGGCCCAAGGTCACGCCGGCGGCCTGCGCCAGCTGCGCAGCCTTGGCCATCGCCGCCGCAACTGCATTGTCGCGGGCCGAAACCTCAAGCGGTGCAGGGTCTTGCACAGAAAAGCTCAACCCACCAAAATCGTTTGCCCCATCCTGGATAACGGCATCCATGACCCGACCAAGCTCGTCCAGGTTCCGAACCCGCAGCACCACCCGATTCGAGGCGACAAACCCGGTGATCTGAGGGGCCGCGCCAGAAGACGCGTTGCGACCGGACCAGACCGGAGACAGGGACAGATCGCGCGTATGAACATCGCGCGGGTCTGTCCCCATTTCCGCAAGCCGCGCCAATATTTTGCCCACCGCGTCCGAGGTGGCCTGCATCGCGACCGAGGCCTGCCGGTCCTGGTTGGTGACACCCACCGTGATGATTGCCATGTCGGGCGCAGCCTCGGCCGTGCCCGTTGCGCTGACCGTGATGCGACGTTCTTCCGCATCCGCGCCGCTGGCCAGTGCAGCGAACAGCAAGGCGGACAAAAAAACCAATATCTTCAAAGCGATCTCTCCTGATTGGGTCGTTTCAGGATGCGGTGGCAAGCCTTCGCCGGACAAGAGGGTTTTATGCCTTTTCCTTTCCCTCGGCGGGTTCCTGCCCTATCCTCGGAAAGCGGACGCTTTTGCGTTTGCACAAAAGCTGACAATTCTGGTTCCACCTGATTATGAAACCCGCCTTCGCGCTGACCTTTTCGGATACAGGGATTTCTCTGCATCATCATTCGGATGACGAATGGTATTGCATTGGAACAGTGCCGCTGGACGCATCTGACGTTACAGATCAATTGCAACGGCTGTGGCAGCAAGGGTTCGCGCTGGAAAACGACCTGAGCTGCACCGTGGTGATTCCATCGGAACAGGTGCGTTACTTTTCCGTCGAAACCGGCGGGCTTTCGGCCGCGGACGTTCAGGACAAAATCCTGACCGCGCTGCAAGAAGCAACGCCCTATGCGCTGAGCGATCTGGTCTATGCCGCCAAGACCATTGGCGCACAAACCGATATCGCCGCCGTGGCCGCCGAGACAGTAGAAGAGGCCCGGACCTTTGCCGAGGCGCACGGTTTTGTACCGGCGCAGTTCACGGCCTGCGACCGGGATGCCGACGCGCCAGTGTCGCTGTCGTTCCTGTTGGCCGCGCCAAATGCGCAGGCCGCGCCGCCCGACCCCGCAATTGGCGCCAGTGACATCGGCACTGCGCCCCAAGCACAAGCACCGGCGGCCCCCGCAGCACCAGTGCCGGACGCCGAGGCCGAGGCCGAAGACATAGGCGACACCCCGTCCGACCAAGAGGCCCAAGCCGACGAGGGTGCCGAACAACCGGTACCACAGCCCGCCGCGCATCCCATTGCTGATTCTGACGCGCCGGTTGCCTTTCATTCTCTGGCGCGCGATCCGGCGCGGCGTGACCTGCCAAAGGCCGCTTTCCTGTCACAGCTCCCTGCGCGGCGTCTGGCGGTTCCGGCCATTGCGGCCACGGTCGTGCTGGCGCTTGGCCTTGGCGTATGGTCGCTGATGCCGTCCGACACACCCCAACAGGTCACGATCGCAACACCCGAGGATGCCCTGGATGAAACGGCCCTGACCGGTCAGCCATCCGTACCCTCTGAAGAACCGCCCAAAGACACGGCCCAGCCCGTTGAAACACAGGCGCCCGAGCCTGATGAATCGCAACCCGAACCTGAGCTGACCCCAACGGATGCCGCAATCCTTGAGGCGCTGCAAACCGCTCCGCAAGCGGTCGAAGAGGTCGCGCGCGACCCCGAGGCGCAAGAGGTTTTCCACGAGGTCACCGGGCTTGCGACCACGCCCCCGACCGCCCCGGCGCAACCCGCGCCCGAGCCGTCGGATGACACCTATCTGGCCTCGATCGACCGGTCAGATCTGTCGCAGGATGCCGTTGCGCTTCCGCCGGTTCAAAGCTTTGACACCGATGACCCGGTGGACCAGGCCGGACTGCCAAGCATTGCGGGCACGCGGTTCACGCTGGATGAACGCGGGCTGGTGACGCCAACGGCCGAAGGGACGCTGAACCCTGATGGCATCCGGGTGTATCTGGGCCGTCCTTCGTCAGTTCCGCCAGAGGTGCCGGTCCGGTTTGAAACCGAACCGGTAACCGCCGAGGTGGACCCCAGGCTGGCAGAGATTCGCCCCCGCCCCCGGCCCGGCGATATTGTCGAACGGTTCGAACGCCAGCAACTGGGCGGGCGCTCGGTCGCGGAACTGGCTGTTTTGCGCCCCAAACTGCGCCCCAAATCGATCCAGGATCGGCCTCAGGTTGACCACACGCCCACCGCACTTGCCGTGGTGCGCGTTCCCCGCCCACGGGTGCGCCCGGCCACGGTCGCAGCATTGGCCGCCCGGAAACAGGCGGGTGCAGGGTCTGCGCCCCTGGGCTCGGTCGCAGCTGTTGCGCCAAAAGATGACGAGGCCGGATCGTTCCAGCCCAAAGCTGTTGCGCCGAAAATTCCCAGCACCGCGTCCGTCGCACGACAGGCCACGATCGACAATGCGATCAACCTCAGGCAGCTGAACCTGATCGGCGTCTATGGCAGCCCGGCCAACCGCCGCGCGCTGGTCCGGTTGCCCAGCGGGCGCTACAAGAAGGTCAAGGTCGGAGACCGCATCGACGGCGGCAACGTGATTGCCATTGGTGACAGCGAATTGCGGTATCAAAAGCGCGGGCGCAACGTGACGCTGAAGATGCCGCGCGGATAACACCCCAAGCCGATGCTCGCGCCCCAAAGCGACAAGGCGCCAGGCCCTGTGGACCCGGCGCCTTGCCAGAATGTCGTTATCAGTGGTGCGATCAGGCCGCGGAAATCTCGCCCGCTTCGATCTGTTCACGCTCGATGGATTCAAACAGCGCCTTAAAGTTGCCTTCGCCGAACCCGTCATCGCCCTTGCGCTGAATGAACTCGAAAAAGATCGGCCCGATCACTGTTTTCGAGAATATCTGCAGCAGGATCTTGGTTTCGCCCCCGTCGACGACACCTTCGCCGTCGATCAGGATGCCGTGTTTCATCAGCTTGTCCTTGGGCTCGTCATGGCCTGACACGCGGTCATAAGACATGTCGTAATAGGTCTCGTTCGGGCCGGGCATGAATTTCAGCCCCTTTTCGGCAATCGCATCGGTCGACCCGTAAATATCATCGCTGCCGACGGCGATATGCTGAATGCCTTCGCCATTGTATTTCTTCAGATAGGATACGATCTGCCCGGTTTCCCCCCGGTCTTCGTTGATGGGGATGCGAATGCGGCCACAGGGCGATGTCAGGGCGCGGCTGAAAAGCCCGGTGAACTTGCCCTGAATATCAAAGAACCGGATTTCACGGAAATTGAACAGGTCTCCGTAGAAACGGAACCACTTGTCCATGTTGCCCTTGTAGACGTTGTGGGTCAGGTGATCGAGATAGAAGAAACCGTCGCCACGCGGCTTTGATTGTTTCAGCCACTCGAATTCCTGATTGTAGGGCGATGTGTCGTAATACTGGTCGATGAAATAGATCAGCGACCCACCAATCCCCTTGATCGCGGGGACATCCAGTGTCTTGTCGGCCCCGTCATAAGGCTCGGCCCCTTTGGAGACCGCGTGCGCATACGCCTTTTGCGCATCAACCACGCGCCAGCCCATTGCCGGGGCGCATGGTCCATGCTCGGCCACGAACCTGGCGGCGAAACTGTTGGGGTCGGCATTGAGAATATAGGTCACATCCCCTTGCTGCCACAGCTCGACCGCGGGTTTGGCCTTGTGGTGCCCGACCCGCTCGAAACCCATTTTTGCAAACAGGTCCCGCAATTCCTGCGGATCGGGATGGGCGAATTCTACGAATTCGAACCCATCGGTTCCGGCCGGGTTTTCCGGGGTTATGGCAGATTTCGGGGCATTGTGCGGGAAAGGACCCATGGCGCGCTCCTCAGAAACAGGAAATTCTTTGCTGATTCAAAAATACGCTTTATTGCGCGCTGTTTTTGCGCGTTGTTTTCGGGTAAACTAAATCATGGCGCGTAATTTGCGCGCGAAATGGCAGAAAATCAGAAAGTTCCCGCATATGCTGGATTCCACGGACACGCGATTGCTTTCGGCTCTGCAATCGAACGCCCATCTGACCGCACATCAGCTGGGAGAGATGCTGAACCTGTCCCCCAGCCAGGCCGGACGCCGCCGTCAACGGCTGGAGGCGGACGGGTATATCACCGGCTACGCCGCGCGGCTGGATCCGCTGAAACTTGGCCTGCAGGTCCAGGGGTTCATTCAGGTTCACCTGGGCACGCACGGCCCCGAGCAATCGGCCAGTTTCGCGCGAATGGTCGACACGCGGCCCGAAATCACCAGCGCGTGGACGATGACGGGCGAGGCCGATTACTTGCTGCACGTCTATTGTGACGACCTGTCCGCCCTCAACCGCTTGCTTCACCAGGTCATACTGCCCCATCCTGCGGTGGCACGGGTGCAAAGCCAGATTGTCATGGATCAGCTCAAGCGGGATGCCCCGCTGCCGACCTGAGCGAACTGAAGGGACGATAATGAACGAATTTCTCTACCAGGCCTCGATCTATCTGGCTGCAGCGGTGATTGCCGTGCCCCTGTCGGCCCGGTTAGGGTTGGGGTCGGTGCTGGGCTACCTGGCGGCCGGCCTGGCGATTGGGCCGGTCCTGGGCCTGGTTGGCGCGGAAACGCAAAGCCTGCAGCATGTCGCGGAATTCGGCGTCGTCATGATGTTGTTTCTCATCGGGCTTGAACTTGAACCGCGCGCGTTGTGGGACATGCGCGACAAGCTGCTGGGCCTCGGCGGACTGCAGATCGCCCTGTCGACCGTGGTAATTGCGGCCGTCGCCATGTATGCCAACCACCCCTGGAGCGTGGCACTGGCCGTTGGCTTGACCCTGTCGCTGTCCTCGACGGCCATCGTTTTGCAGACGCTATCGGAAAAGGGATTGATGCAGACGAATGGCGGGCGGGCCACGTTTTCCGTTCTGCTGACACAGGATATCGCGGTTATCCCAATCCTGGCGTTTCTGCCGCTTTTGGCGATGCCGGCCAGCATTCATATCGAAGATGACGGCTCGATCGACCGGGGCACCGGCGGGGCGCATGGGGCAGATATTCACCACAGCCTGTCCCTGGTCGATGGGCTGCCCGGCTGGGCGGTTACGCTGGTGACCATCGGGGCCGTGGCCTTTGTTGTCATTGCCGGGATTTACCTGACCCGGCCCCTGTTCCGGTTCATCCACGCCACGCATCTGCGCGAGATGTACACCGCGCTTGCACTGATGATCGTGGTCGGCATCTCGTTCCTGATGACCCTGGTTGGCCTGTCCCCTGCCCTGGGCGCGTTTCTTGCAGGTGTCGTGCTGGCCAGTTCGGAATTCCGGCACGAGATGGAAAGCGATCTGGAACCCTTCAAGGGCCTGCTGCTGGGGCTGTTCTTCATCACCGTTGGTGCGGGCATCGACGTTGGTTACTTTTTCAATGATCCATTCGACCTGATCGGCCTGGCCCTGCTGGTCATTCTGGCCAAAGGCATCATCCTATTCATAGTCGGCAGGGCCTTCAAGCTGCGCGGTCGCGATCATTGGCTGTTTACGCTTGGGCTGGCACAGGCTGGTGAGTTTGGCTTTGTTTTGTTGGCCTTTTCGACCCAACAGAACGTCATACCCCCGGCGCTGTCGCAAAAGCTGCTGATGATCATCGCGCTGACCATGCTGATCACCCCGCTGCTTTTCATCATCTACGACCTGCTCAACCGGCATCTGGGCGATAGCGGCCCACAGATTGAACCCGACACGATTGACGAGAAAGGCCCGGTCATCATCGCGGGCATCGGACGGTTCGGCCAGATCGTCAACCGGCTGGTCCAGGCCAGCGGGTTCAAAACGGTTGTTCTGGATCACGACATCGAAACGATCCAGCTGATGCGCCGATTTGGCGTCAAAGGCTTTCTGGGCGATCCCACCCGCCCGGAACTGCTGCGGGCGGCGGGGCTTGAAAAAGCGGCCGTGCTGGTGGCGGCGATGGATGATTGCAAGCAGGTTACGCGGCTGGTCAGCTATGCGCGCCGCCAGCGCCCCGATCTGCATATCGTGGCACGCGCCCAGGACCGAAACCATGTCTACGAGCTGTACCAGGCCGGGGCCAATGACATTGTGCGCGAGATGTTCGACAGCTCGCTGCGGGCGGGGCGGTATGTGCTCGAAAATATCGGACTAAGCGAATACGAAGCCGCGCAGGCCGAGCAGATGTTTTATCAACATGACCGCATGTCGGTCCGCGAACTTGCCGAACTTTGGGTGCCGGGGATGCCGACGGCCGAAAACAAGAAATACATCGAACGCGCGCGCGCGCTTGAGAAAGACCTTGAAACGGCGCTGTTGGAACTGGCCGAGGAACACGCAAAGAAATCCGCCTGACCGGGGGTGCCCCCCCCGGTCACCGGTGCATTCAGCCGTCCGTGACGCCCGCCTCGGCAAAGGTGGCCATGCCCGAATGGCAGGCCACCGCGCTTTTGAGGATGTTGATCGCCAATGCGCCGCCCGACCCTTCGCCCAGGCGCAGGCCCAGTGACAAAAGCGGTTCCTTGCCCATTTCCCCAAGCAGCGCGGCATGCGCGCCTTCGGCGCTTTGGTGGCCAGCAATCGCATGATCCAGCGCGGTTGCGGACATGCGGGAAAGACAGGCGGCGGCGGCCGAACAGATGAAACCGTCCAGAATGACCGGAATGCGCAAAACGCGCGCCGCAGCAATCGCACCCGCCATTGCCGCAATCTCGCGCCCACCCAGACAGCGCAGGATTTCCAGCCCGTCGTCGGTTTGCCCGTGCAGGGCGACACCTTCGGCCACCACACGGGTCTTGTTGGCCAGACCGTCATCATCGACGCCGGTGCCGCGCCCGGTCCAGTCTGATGCCGCTCCGCCAAACAGGGCGCAGGCAATCGCGGCGGCGGGTGTCGTATTGCCGATCCCCATCTCGCCGACGACCAACAGGTCCGCGCCCGTATCAACCGCATTCCAACCGGTGCGCAGGGCCGTCAGAAGGTCCTGTTCGCTCAGCGCGGGGGCCTTGGTGAAATCTGCTGTGGGGCGATCCAGGTCCAGCGCATGAACATCCATCTTGGCCCCGGCCGCACGGGCCAGCTGGTTGATGGCGGCGCCGCCATGTTCGAAATTCATGACCATCTGCACCGTGACCTCGGGCGGAAACGCCGAGACCCCCTGTGCCGTTACACCGTGATTTCCCGCGAATACGATCACCTGAGGTGACTGAACCTGCGGTTGGGCCTCGCCGCGCCAACCGGCATACCAGATCGCCAGCTCTTCAAGACGCCCCAGCGCCCCCGGCGGTTTGGTCAATTGGTCATTTCGGTCCGTCGCCCTTTCCCGTGCGGACTGATCCGGCCCGGGGGCAGAGGTCAGCGCATCTCGGAACGTGTTCAGGTCAAGGAGTTCGGGCAGCATTCAAAGCCTCATTGCATCGCGGTGGTCCTGCGTGTTTAACCGAAGCAGATGAACCGACAAGTCCCCGGAAGGCCAGTAAGTGCACAAAAACGACCATAGCCCCTTTTCGGCCTGGGACTTTCCGCTTGCTTTGGTGTTGTTGACGCGCCTGCCTGTACCGCCCCTGCCCGCGGCGGTGTTTGCGCGCCAGTCCGGGGCGGCCTGGGCCTTTCCGCTGGTCGGGGTGACGGTTGGCGCCTTGGGTGCTGCGGCGGGATGGCTTGCCCTGGCCGCCAACTTGCCGCCCATGGCTGCGGCCACGCTGGTGGTCTGCGTTCTGGTCGCGACAACCGGCGCGATGCACGAGGACGGGCTTGCCGATACGGTCGACGGGCTTTGGGGCGGGCACACGGTCGAAAGACGGCTTGAGATCATGAAGGACAGCCAGATTGGCAGCTATGGCGTATTGGCGCTGGGCCTGTCCCAGCTTCTCAGGATCGCCGCAATCGCGGCCCTGACGACAGGCGACGTGCTGACCGGGCTGATTGCGGCCTGTGCCTTTTCGCGGTGCCTGATGCCCGTTGTGATGCGGGCCCTGCCCAATGCGCGGAACGCGGGGCTTAGCCACAGCGTCGGTGTGCCCCCCATGGCTGCCGTTTGCGCCGGGGTCGCGATTGGCGGCGCACTGACGGTTTTCCTGCTTGGCCTTAGTGCGATTGTCGCCATGGGTTTCGCGACCCTGGCTGCATTGGCGGTGGCGGGCATCGCCCGCATCAAGATCGGCGGCCAGACGGGTGATATTCTGGGGGCCACGCAGCAGGTATCAGAGATCGCCTTTCTACTGGTGCTGGCCGCCCTGACCTAGGCCGCGCCCGCGGTTTCAATCCGCAGGGTTTCACCGCAGTGTTTGCAATGCACCGCATCCGGGTCATGCCGGAACAATCCGCAATTGGGGCACTTGTGGCGCACTTTCTGGGGCATGAAGATGGCCTGAGCCAGCCGGACGAACAAGGCGACCCCCACCACCATGATGAATACGGAAAACAATTTTCCTGCCGGTGTTGCCAGCGTGATATCCCCAAATCCGGTCGTCGTCAGGGTCGCCACAGTGAAATAAAGAGCATCGACATAGGGCGTCTGGCTGCCTTCGGGAATGAAAAAGACCAATACGGCTGTGGCTGTCGCAAAGACAAAGACCAGCAGGTTAATCGCCGCAATCACGGCATCCTCATGGGTCCGGAAAAAGACGCTGTCGCGCCGCAGGTCCCGCAACAGGTGGTAGGAATGTATCAACCGCAGGGCCCGCAAGATGCGCAGGAAGGCCAGGCTGCCGGTCAGGAACGGGTCCAGTATCAGGGACACGATCACCACGATATCCGCCAGCGTATAAATCTGGCGCAGCAGCTTCCACCGGTCCTTTGCGATCCATAACCGGGCCGAGAAATCCAGCAGGATGAACAGCCCGACCGCCCAACTGGCAGCGATCAGGCCCGGGCCGTGCGGAATATGGGCCGTGGCCACAAAGAACACGATCGTCAAAGCGTCGAAAAGGATCAGGCCGTACCGGAACCGGATCGAAACCGGCGCCCTGCCGACATACAGAAATTTGACCGCCTGTTTCATCCAAACCCTGCACAGTGAAGCGCGAATGATACGAGCTTAAGGCAAAAACACGTTTGACACCAAGGCGTTCAAAAAAGAAAGGCCGCCCGAAACTCTGGGCGGCCTCTCTGCAATTTCCGGGGTCATGTCAGGCTGCGCGAGACGTCAGCACCTCGTCGACCTGCTTGGCAGCCGAAAGCTCATCAGCGCCCGACACCGCGGCCACCTCACGGGTCAACCGTTCAAGCGCGGCTTCGTACAACTGCCGTTCCGAGTAGCTTTGCTCGCGTTGGTCGTCGGTACGGTGCAGGTCGCGGACCACTTCGGCAATCGAGATCAGATCGCCCGAGTTGATCTTTTGTTCGTATTCCTGCGCCCGGCGCGACCACATCGCACGCTTGACCTTGGCCTTGCCCTTGAGCGTTTTCATCGCCTGGCTGATCACATCGGGCGAGCTGAGCGACCGCAGCCCGGATTCGGTGGCCTTGTTGGTCGGAACGCGCAGGGTCATCTTGTCTTTTTCAAAGGAGATGACGAACAGCTCGAGCGAAAATCCCGCGACTTCCTGTTCTTCGATCGACACGATCTGCCCCACGCCATGGGCGGGGTAGACAACATAGTCGTTCGGGCGGAACTCAAGCTTCTTCGACTTTGTCATTCACTTCTATCCTTCATTACGGACCGGGGCGCAGGCGACAAAAGCACCACGTGCGGGGCCGATTTCAGCCCCGTCAGGCGGCGTTGTTGTCAATAATTCAGACCTCCAAAGCAATCATACTTTCGGAGTCCATCCCCAATCTGGTCATCATGTAGGGAGCGAGTATATCACATTTTTACGTCGCCGGAAAGCGCAACGGAAAAAATGCTCTGAAACCCGGAACCTTTCCAACGCCTTACAAGGCGCGTCAGGCGGGTTTTCAAACCTTGGACCGGGCCGAATCGCTCAGCCTCCCTCGCCCGGTGCCTCAGAGAAATACTTCTCCATTTTGCCTTCTTCGCCGTCGCGGTCTTCGTAACCGGGCATCGGGTCTTTCTTGGTCACAATGACAGGCCATTGTTCCGAGTATTTGCGATTGAACTCGACCCATTGCTCCATCCCCGGTTCGGTGTCAGGACGGATTGCATCCGCCGGGCACTCGGGTTCGCACACGCCGCAATCGATACATTCGTCGGGATGAATGACCAACGTATTCTCGCCCTCGTAGAAACAATCTACCGGGCATACCTCGACACAGTCGGTGTATTTGCAGGCGATGCAGTTCTCGGTGACAACATAGGTCATGGTTGATTTCCCATATACGGTTTGGGCGTCTAGCTAATTCAGTATCGTCCCGTCTTCAAGGGATGATCAACCGTCAGGGGTGCGAGAAAGACCAAGCGCCCTGCGATCCTTTTTGGTCGGCCGACCCTTTCCTTCATATGCGGGGTTTCGTGGTGCAGCGTCCCGCTTCTGGCCCAGATCGCTGTACAATGTTTGCGCTTCGGGTGCCGGTCCGCGCCTGACGCCCAGCGCATCCACGCGAACGACCCTCACCTCGCGCCCCTGTACAAACGTCAGAACGTCCCCCGGCCCAACCAATTGAGCGGGTTTGAGAGCCCTTGCGCCGTTGATCCGAACGTGCCCGCCGCTGACTTGTTTGGCGGCAAGGCTGCGGGTCTTGAAGAACCGCGCCTGCCACAACCATTTGTCGATCCGTAGCCTGGCCTCGGCCATCGGCGGTCAGCTACCGTCCTTCAAACCCATAAGCGCTGCGGCAAAGGGGTTATCCGGGTCGATCGCCTTTTCCTTTTTCGGTGGCCGTGACGAGAATGTCTTGGCCCCTTGCGGCTTGCCGCCCTTCTTGCCGTGCGGTTTGCCGCGTCCATCCTGTGGCTTGCCACGCGGCTTGCCCTTGGCCTGGCCTTGCCGCTGTTCACGGCGCGGGCCACGATTGGCCTGGCGCTGACGACCCCAGGTGAAAGTATAGAACACTTCGACTTCGGGCTCGTCCGAGGCGGGCTCGGAAACGGCAGGCTCGGCCGGGGCCGCTTGGCCGTCAGTGGTTTCCACTGGGGCCTCGGCGCTTTCGGCGGCGTCAGCAACAGGCGCGTCGGCCTGTGCGTCGGTCTCTGGGGCCTCGTCAGCGGTGGCCGCCGTTTCCCCAGTTGCCGCGTCAGCAGCATCTACATTGGCAGCTTCGGCCGGGGCCGGTTTGACCTTTTCGCGCTCACCGCGCTCGGCCTTGTAGCCCAGCCCCTGCATCAGGTCCGCGAACTGATCAAGCGTCATGCCGGTGATCGACAGCATGTCGGGTTTGGCCTCGAAACCACCCCGGCTGTCTTCGGCGCGCAGCATGTCGGCCAGGCGCTCCAGCATATCGATACGGATCGAACGGTCGCCCGCATCGCGGTACCCGCACATGGTGTCGTAGCCTTCGGGCGCGCCCTTGGCGACGGGCACCGTGACCAGACCCGGGGGCGGCGCTTCGGGGAATTCCTGAAGACCACGCGAAAGCCCCCACAAAACCAGCCGCAAACGCGTCGGCGCAGGTTTGAGAAGGAGCGGCATGAAAATGGTGAACTGACCGAAGCGGATACCATGCTTGCGCAAGGCACCACGGGCATCCTGATCCAGATCCTTGACCTCTTGGGCGACCCCGGCGCGGGGCAGAATGCCAAGCGCTTCGACCATGCGGAAGGCAAAGCCCTTGGCCAGCCCCGACAGTTCCTCGTCGCGCGACAGGTTCAGCAGCGGTTCGAACAGCGCGGCCACCTTGCGGTCGATGAAATGCTGCAGGCGGCGCTGGACCTTCTGCTCGACATCCGGCCCGGCGGCTTCGTCCACGAACACCTCGACCATCGGCTTGAGCGGCTCAGCCCCGGCAACCAGTTTGCCGACAGCATATTCGCCCCACATCAGGCCACCCTGATCGGTAAAATCAATTTCGGTATCGGGCGCGTTGTAAAAGCGGTCGGCACGCAGATGGAATTGCGGCGCGAGCGCCTGCAGAGAGGCCGACTTGAGCGCCTTGGCCTCGGTCCCTTGCGCGCTTTTGTCCGGGGTAAACCGGAACCCTTCCAAACGACCAACGAATTCGCCTTCGACGGTCACTTCACCCTTGTCGTTCACCTCGGCCAAAAGGGCCTCCTTCTGTTTGAGCCGGCGCAGCAATACCGATGTACGCCGGTCCACAAATCTTTGCGTCAGACGGTCATGCAAAGCATCTGACAGCCTGTCTTCTACAATGCGCGTTTCGGCACGCCAATGCGATTCGTCGCGCACCCAACCATTTCGTTGCGCAACATATGTCCAGGTGCGAATATATGCCAACCTTTTGGACAATGTATCGATATCTCCGTCCGTTCGGTCGATTCGGCGGATTTGTCGCGCCATGAATTCGTCCGGGATCGCACCGCGTTCATGGAGGTGGCCAAATATCACCTCAAGCAGGCTGGCATGTTCGGTATGGCTTATGCCCCGGAAATCCGGGATTCGGCAGACATCCCACAACAGGCGGACCGATTGCGGGTCGCTGGCACGGGCGATGACTTCGGTCACCTGCGCCAGTGATTTCACCGCGTTCAGGTCATCTGCCGGGCGCGCCTTGATCAAATGCTCACTGTCGGGTGCGATTTCGAGCGACGCGATCAGCGCCTCGACCGATCCGAAACCAAGCGCGGCATTCCGCCAGTTCAGCTTTTTCATCGGCGTGAACCGGCTGTCCATGATGGCCTGCGCGACACCGTCGTCCAGCGGCGGGGCCTCGCCGGTGACGCCAAAGGTGCCATCCGACATGCCACGTCCGGCGCGACCGGCGATCTGCGCCAGCTCATTCGGGGCGAGCGGCCGCATCCGACGCCCGTCGAACTTGGTCAGGGACGAGAAAGCCACATGGTTCACATCCAGGTTCAGGCCCATGCCGATGGCATCGGTGGCAACCAGGAAATCGACCTCGCCATTCTGGTAGAGTTCGACCTGAGCGTTTCGCGTGCGCGGGCTGAGCGCGCCCATGACCACAGCGGCCCCGCCTTTCTGACGGCGCAGAAGCTCGGCAATGGCGTAAACATTGTCGACCGAGAACCCGACAATGGCGCTGCGCGGTGGCATGCGGCTGATTTTCTTCGAACCGGAATAAACCAGTTGTGACATCCGGTCCCGCCGCACGAACTGGGCCTCGGGCACCAGCGCGGCGATGGGTCCGCGCATCGTGTCAGCCCCCAGAAACAGCGTTTCAGCCGTTCCCCGCGACCGTAGAAGGCGGTCGGTGAATACATGGCCGCGCTCGGGGTCGGCACAAAGCTGGATTTCGTCGATCGCGACGAAATCTGCGCCCATCCCTTCGGGCATCGCCTCGACAGTGCAGACCCAATACTGCGTGCGCGGCGGGACGATTCGCTCTTCTCCGGTGACAAGCGCCACCACGGACGGCCCGCGGATGGCAACGATCTTGTCGTAAACCTCACGCGCCAACAGCCGCAACGGCAGGCCGATGACACCCGTGCGGTGCCCCAGCATCCGTTCGATTGCATAATGGGTTTTGCCTGTGTTGGTCGGGCCCAGAACGGCCACGATTCGGGATGACCCGCTCACCTTTGCCCCCTGCCCCGTATCTTAAAGCGCCTTGCCTTCGATCTGGGGCCTTAGTCGATTCAACGCATTGGTTACTTCCTCGTGATGAGGATGTATAGCCAGCGCGCGGGAATAGGCATCAAAGGCTTTGCCCGGCTCTTCCATCACTTCGAAAATCAGGCCAAGACCGAAAATCGCCTCGTAATTGTTGGGGTTCAGCGCCAAGGCCTGTTCAAGGTCAGCGGCGGCCATGCCGAACCTTTCGATCCCGAAAAAAGCCGATGCCCTGACATGCCAGCCTTCGGCGAAACCGGGTGCATGATCCGTCAAGGCGGTCAAATGGTCGAGGGCGGCCAGAACATCGCCATCATCCAGGGCCTCGCGCCCCCGTTCCAGCAAAAGGTCGGCCGATGCCGAGCCGGACTGCGACCACAGGGCCTGCAATTGCCGGTCAAGCCCCGCCGCCTGTTCCGGCGTCGACAGCGCCAGTTGCTGCAGCAATTCAGCCTCGTCACGGGAATCGGCCTGTTGCGCAAGGCAAGTGGTGGAAAACGTGACTGTCAGCGCAATTGCCGCAACGGTACCTTTGAGATTGTTGATTGCAAAGCTCATAACAATGTTCAGTGTAGCGTTGCCACCACGGAAGTCCATTCGCAGCGCATAACCAAAAGTGAGGAGAACCATGAGCGAAACACTGGAAAAGGCCGCAGCCGCACTGAACGAGAAACTTGCCGGGGGCGATTTCGACGCGTCGGCCAAGTTTGCCATTGCCGATCTGGGCGCTATTGTCCTGGATGCAAACGGTGCACGCGTCAGCGACGACGAGGCCGACGTAACGCTGAGCGCGGATGCAGATACGTTCGAACAGATCCTCAGCGGCGACCTGAACCCGACAGGTGCGTTCATGGCAGGCAAGCTGAGCGTGGATGGCGACATGGGAATTGCCATGAAACTTGCCTCGGTGCTGGCCTGATGGAATTATCGCCGGCCCCCTTTTTTGAAGACGTGGCCGGCGGTCCTGCCGGTGGTGCTGCCCATTGGGCGCACAGTTCGGATGGCAAACGCATACGCGTCGGGCATTGGCTGCCCGACGGACCTGCCCATGGAACGGTCATGCTGTTTCCGGGGCGCACGGAATACATCGAAAAATACGATGCCACGGCGCAGGAATTCACCCGGCGCGGTTTTGCGATGCTTGCGGTCGACTGGCGCGGGCAAGGATTGGCGGACCGGTTGCTGGACGACCCGCGCATCGGCCATGTCGACCATTTCCCCGACTATCAGAAAGATGTCGAAGCGGTCCTGGCGGTGGCGACCGCGCTTGACCTGCCGCAACCCTGGTTCGTGATCGGGCATTCGATGGGCGGTGCCATCGGATTGCGCGCCGTGATCGAGCGTGACTGTTTTGCCGCCTGTGCCTTTACGGGGCCGATGTGGGGTATATTCTTTACCCCCATCATGAAACCCCTAAGCCGCGTGACCGCATATTGGGGGACGATGCTGGGCCTGGGCGCCAAGACCCCTCCGACGACCTCGCTGGAAAGCTATGTGCTGTCGCAGCCTTTTGACGGCAATGTTCTGACCCGCGACCGGGACATGTTCGAGATGATGCGACACCAGCTGCACGCCCACCCCGAGCTTGCGCTGGGCGCGCCGTCCAACCTGTGGCTGCGCGAATCGCTGGACGAATGTGCCTGGCTGATGGACCAGCCCGCGCCCGATACGCCCTGCCTGACATTTCTGGGCAGTCACGAACAGATCGTTGATCGCAAGGCCATTCGCGCCCGCATGGCGAACTGGCCCAACGGCACCCTGGTCGAAATTCCCGATGGCGAACACGAGGTGCTGATGGAGGCGCCGGACGTCCGTGGCCCGGTTATCGACCAGCTTGCCGCTCATTTTCTGGCAGCCAGTCCCAATGCCGCACCGGAACCGGCCCTGACGCAGTGACCCCGAACCCGGATGGTGCCTGCTTGTGATCCAGGCGCCGCGCGCCTAGATATCTGCCAAAGCAGATTTCAAAAGGTGATCCATGCGCGACCTTCCCTTTCCCGTTCGTGACGCAAACGCAGTCGGCGGTGCCGACAATCTTGGCAACCTGCCGGAATGGGATCTCAGCGACCTTTACGCGTCTCAGGACGCGCCGGAACTGGACCGAGACCTGGGCTGGCTGGAAACTGAATGCGCGGCCTTTGCAACCGATTACCAGGGCAAGCTGTCCGGTCTGGACGCCGATGCCCTGCTGGCCTGTGTGCAGCGCAACGAAAAGATCAACGCGGTGGCTGGCCGGGTCATGTCCTTTGCCGGGTTGCGATATTATCAGCTGACCACCGATGCGGATCGCGCCAAGTTCCTGTCGGACATGCAGGAAAAGATCACCGTTTTCACCACGCCGCTGGTCTTTTTCACGCTCGAAATCAACCGCATCGAAGATGACGCCCTAAACGCGCATTTCGCGGCCAGTTCCGACCTGGCCCGATATGAACCGGTGTTCCGCCGCATTCGCGCGATGAAACCCTATCAACTGTCTGACGAGCTTGAGAAATTCCTGCACGATCTTGGCGTTGTCGGTGACGCATGGGAACGGCTGTTCGACGAAACCATCGCCGGGCTGACCTTTACCGTTGATGGCCAAGAACTGAATATCGAAGGCACGCTGAACCTGTTGACCGAGCAGGACCGCGCCAAGCGCGAGGCCGCGGCGCGCGAACTGGCCACCGTGTTTCAGGACAATATCAAAACCTTCGCACGCGTTCACAACACTCAGGCCAAGGAAAAGGAAATCGTCGACCGCTGGCGCAATATGCCGACCGCCCAAACCGGGCGTCACCTGTCGAACGACGTCGAACCCGAAGTGGTCGAGGCCCTGCGTGAGGCGGTCGTTGCCGCCTATCCCAAGCTGAGCCATCGGTATTATGAGCTGAAACGCAAATGGCTGGGTCTGGACGTGATGCAGGTCTGGGACCGCAACGCGCCTCTGCCGATGGAAGACACGCGTATCGTCGGCTGGGATGAGGCCGAACAGACCGTGATGGACGCCTATAATGCCTTCGATCCGCGCATGGGCGAGATCGCCGCGCCGTTCTTCACGAAAGGCTGGATCGATGCGGCTGTGAAACCCGGCAAGGCGCCGGGTGCTTTTGCCCACCCGACCGTGACCGACGTGCACCCCTATGTGATGCTCAACTACTTGGGCAAACCGCGTGACGTGATGACATTGGCGCATGAGCTTGGTCACGGCGTGCATCAGGTTCTGGCCGCCGACCAGGGCGAGATGCTGTCGTCGACCCCGCTGACGCTGGCCGAGACCGCCAGCGTGTTTGGCGAGATGCTGACCTTCCGCAAGATGCTGGACAAGGCGGAAACCCCGGAACAGCGCAAGGTGCTGCTGGCGGGCAAGGTCGAGGACATGATCAACACGGTCGTCCGTCAGATCGCGTTTTACGATTTCGAATGCAAGCTGCACGCCGCACGCCGCGAGGGCGAATTGACGCCGGATGACATCAACGCCCTTTGGATGAGCGTTCAGGCCGAAAGCCTTGGCCCGGCATTTGAATTCATGGACGGGTACGAGACCTTCTGGGCCTATATCCCGCATTTTGTCCATTCACCTTTCTATGTCTATGCCTACGCATTTGGCGACGGGTTGGTGAATGCGCTGTACTCGGTCTACGCAAGCGGCGCCGACGGGTTCGAGGACAAGTATTTCGAAATGCTGCGCGCCGGTGGTTCGAAACATCACAAGGACTTGCTTGCCCCCTTTGGCCTTGACGCCAGCGACCCCGCGTTCTGGGACAAGGGCCTGTCGATGATCTCGGGCTTCATTGACGAATTGGAGGCAATGGAGGGCTAAGGCCACTTCGTATGGGCGCGCTTGGCCGTTTTGCGGACCAGGCCGCCTTGTGCGCCTGCGCGCCATTGCTGTCGCGGCACCTCCGTGCAGGTACCACACTTTGTTCGCCGTGTTGCAGACCTTGGCGTCTGTTCGGATTTTCAACGAGATCCAATTGCTCAAGACCTCAATTAGACCGGGAAGGCCGCGACTTCCTTGATGGTGCCGTAGGCAAATCGCGTATCGATTGACGCGAGGCCGCCAATGCGTTGCAATCGCTCGCGAACGAAATGCTCATAACGTTCAAGGTCGGCGACCACGACGCGCAACTGATAGTCTGCCTGTCCGGCCATGACATGACAGTCCAGCACCTCGTCCATTCGCATCACTTCCCCTTCGAACCGGTTCACAGTGTCTTCATCGTGGCGCTCAAGCCTGATGTTGACGAAGGCTGTGACCGCCAGGCCATAGGCCTTGGCATCGACCCTGGCGCTGTAGCCCCGAATGATTCCGGCCTTTTCCAGCGCTTTTACCCGGCGCAGGCACGGCGAAGGTGACAGGCTGACGGCATCGGCCAAATCCTGGTTCGTGATCCGGCCGTTCTTTTGCAGCGCCCGAATGATCTGGCGATCTTTTTGATCAATTTTTGTCATTCTTAGCAGTATCTGCCAAATCTGCGTCACATCAAGGCACAATTTGCAATTTTTACACGGGTCGATTTGTTAGTTTGGCCCAAACAGAAGGAACGCCTCAGATGACCCAAGGATTTGCCACACGCGCCATTCACACCGGGTACGACCCCAAGGACAACGATGGAGCCCTGACGCCGCCCCTGCACCTGGCGTCAACCTTCGCGTTTGAAAGTGCCGAAGCCGGAGGCGAGATTTTTGCAGGCGAGCGCGAGGGCTACTTCTATTCGCGTATTTCGAACCCGACCCTTGACCTGCTTGAGCAACGCATTGCTTCGCTTGAGGGCGCCGAGGCCGGGCTTGCGCTTGCCTCGGGCATGGGGGCCATCACCGCAACGCTTTGGACGTTGCTCAGCCCCGGGGATGAGTTGATCGTCGACAAGACGCTGTATGGCTGCACTTTTGCCTTTATGAACCACGGGCTGGCGAAGTTCGGGATCACGGTCACACATGTGGACCTGACCGATCCATCCAACCTCGTCGCTGCGATCAGCGAAAAGACAAAGGTCGTCTATTTCGAAACACCCGCCAACCCCAACATGCGGCTGGTGGACATCGCCAGCGTGGCCGAGATTGGCCATGCCAGCGGCGCCACGGTCATCGTCGACAACACCTATGCAACGCCCTATATCACGCGCCCCCTGGAACACGGCGCGGATCTGGTTCTGCATTCAGCGACCAAATACCTGGGCGGCCATGGCGATCTGGTCGCCGGGCTTGTCGTGGGCAAGGCGGAACAGATTGCACAGATCCGGCTTGTTGGAATGAAGGATATGACCGGCGCTGTCATGGCCCCTTTCAATGCGCTGTTGGTGCAACGAGGGCTGAAGTCGCTGGCGCTGCGGATGGAGCGGCACGCGGCCACGGCAGAGCAGGTTGCGCACTGGCTGGAAAGCCACCCGGATGTCAGCGCCATCAGCTACCCGGGCCTGCGTTCTTGCGCGCAATATGATCTGGCGCAGCGCCAGATGGCCTTGCCCGGCGGGATGATTGCCTTTGAGATGGCCGGTGGCCTGTCAGCCGGGCGCGATCTGATGAACCGCCTGTCGCTGATCCAGTGCGCGGTCTCGCTGGGGGATGCAGAAACGCTGATCCAGCATCCGGCCGCCATGACCCATTCGACTTACGCACCCGAAGAGCGCGAGGCCCATGGCATCAGTGACGGGTTGGTGCGGCTTTCTATCGGCTTGGAAGACGCCGAAGATATCCTTAGCGATCTTGACCAGGCCCTGTCATCGCCATGTGTCGCTGTGGCGGGCTGATTCTGTCCTTTGTTCCGATCATCAAGTAAGACGCACGTGCGGGAGGAAATCACATGACATATCACATCGGCATCGGCCCAAACCTGCGCAAATCTGCCTATTTCGAGGCAACCCTGCGCGATGGCATACGCAGCTTTTCGGTCTACAACCACATGCTGATCCCGGGCGATTTCGGCGATCCGCAGGCGGAATATGACCGGCTCATCAACGGTGTCGCCATGTGGGACGTGGCGGCGCAGCGGCAGGTGGAACTGCGCGGCCCCGATGCGGGCAAGCTGGCACAGTATTTGACCCCTCGCAACCTGAGCAAGACCAGGATCGGACAGGGGCGCTATGTGCCGCTGTGCGATCACGATGGCTGGCTGATCAATGATCCGGTCCTGCTGAAACTGGCCGATGACCGCTATTGGCTCTCGGTTGCGGACAGCGACATCCACCTTTGGGCGGCTGCAATCGGGCACGAACGTGGGTGGGATGTCGAGGTGAGCGAACCTGACGTTTCGCCACTGGCGATTCAAGGGCCGAAGGCCGAGGATGTGACGGCGGCGCTCTTTGGCGATCATATCCGCGACTTCAAGTATTTTGGCTTTGCCCAGACCGAGTTGGACGGCATTCCGCTGGTCCTGGCGCGCTCGGGCTGGTCCAAGCAGGGCGGGTTCGAACTTTATCTTCAGGACGGCAGCCGGGGCGTTGATCTGTGGGACAAAGTCAAGGCAGCGGGTGCGGCATTCGACATTGGCCCCGGGGCGCCCAATGATACCGAGCGGCTTGAAAGCGGCTTGATCTCTTATGGCGCCGATATGCGCCTTCAAACCCATCGGGCCAACCCGTTCGAAATGGGGATGGGCGGTCTGGTTGATCTGGCAGGCGGGTATGAGTTTGTTGGCAAGGCGGCGCTTGCGCGGATCGCGCAGGAAGGTGCGACACGCACCCGCGTCGGCCTGATCATTGACGGGCAACCGGCGACGCCGGGTCATCAGGTGCCACTGCGCCTGAACGGGACGGATGTGGGATTTGTCAGCGAGTTCGCCCATTCTGAACGGCTGGGCAAAACCATCGGCGTGGGTCTAATGCGTGCCGACCTTGCGGGCACCGACCAGCCTCTGCGCGTCGTGGTCGGACCGATGGAACACGCGGCCCGCGTGACCGACATACCCTTTACTTGATCCAGCAGGGCTGAGCCGATGACGCATATCCACGCGAAACACCTCAAGACCGTTGAACAACGCCTGCTGTGGCTCAGCCATTGGATGATCCACAACGCCAATCACATCCGCCCCAAGGCGGACGGGATCAAAGTGGGCGGACACCAGGCCAGTTCTGCCTCGATGGTTTCGATCATGACGGCGCTTTATTTCTCGGCGCTGCGGCCCGAGGACCGTGTGGCGGTCAAGCCCCATGCCAGCCCGGTTTTTCATGCAATCCAATACCTTATGGGCAACATGGATCGCGCGCGCATGGAGAATTTCAGGGGGTTTGGCGGCGTGCAAAGCTATCCCAGCCGGACCAAGGACGTGGATGACGTGGACTTTTCAACCGGTTCTGTCGGGCTGGGAGTCGCGATCACGTCATTGGCGTCGCTCGTGCAGGATTTCATCACCGCAAAGGATTGGGGGCGCGATGTCGCACAAGGCCGCATGGTCGCGCTTGTGGGCGATGCGGAACTGGACGAGGGCAACATCTATGAGGCCCTGCAGGAAGGCTGGAAGAATGATCTGCGCAATTGCTGGTGGATTATCGATTTTAACCGCCAATCGCTTGATGGGATTGTGCGCGAAGGGCTTTTTGAGCGCGTCGAGAAGATCTTTGATGCTTTTGGCTGGCAAGTGCTGCGCGTCAAGTACGGTGTCTTGCAGCAGGCGGCGTTCAAGGAACCCGGCGGCGAAGCCCTGCGCAACTGGATCGATGAGTGCCCAAACCAGATTTACTCGGCGCTGACCTATCAAGGCGGCGCGGTCTGGCGGCAACGTCTGATGGATGATCTGGGCGACCAGGGGCCGGTGGCCGCCCTTCTGGATGCAAGAAGCGACGACGAGCTTGCCGCGTTGATGGAGAATTTGGGCGGCAACTGTGTAGAGACCATGGCCAAGACATTTGCCGGCATCGACCACGACGATCCCGTCTGTTTTCTGGCCTATACCGTCAAAGGGTGGGGCACGCCGATCGCGGGCCACAAGGATAACCACGGCGGTCTCATGACAAACGCGCAGATGGCTGAATGGCAGGCGCAGATGGGGGTGCCCGATGGCCAGGAATGGGAGCCTTTCGCCGCTACGCCGGACCCGGCGGGACTGAAGACGTTTCTGGACGCTGCCCCCTTCTTTGCCAAGGGCACCCGCAGGCATGGCGATGCCAAGCTGCCGGTCCCACAGATCGAGATCGCCGCAGATCGAGAGATTTCGACCCAAATGGCGTTTGGCAAGATTTTGGATAGTCTGGCCAAAGATGGCGGGCCGCTGGCAGAGCGGATCCTGACGACATCGCCGGATGTGACCGGCACCACAAGCCTTGGGCCCTGGGTCAATCGCCGCAAGCTCTTTGCGCGCACAGAACAGGCCGATGCATTTATCGAACAGCGCATCCCCTCGACCGCAAAGTGGAATTTCGCGCCAGAGGGCCAGCACCTTGAACTCGGCATTGCCGAGATGAACCTCTTCCTCCTGCTGGGGGCTGCGGGCCTGTCCCATTCGCTGTTTGGCAAACGGATCATTCCCATTGGAACGGTCTATGATCCCTTTGTGCACCGGGGCCTCGATGCCCTGAACTACGCCTGTTATCAGGATGCGCGGTTCATGATCGTGGGCACCCCTTCGGGCGTCACGCTGGCCCCCGAAGGCGGGGCGCATCAATCCATCGGCACCGCCCTGACAGGTATGGCACAGGATGGTTTGGCCAGCTTTGAGCCCGCCTTTGCGGATGAGTTGGCCGTGATCATGGAATGGGCGTTCGACTATTTGCAGCGCGACGGGGACGGTGACCCGGATGAACGCACATGGCTGCGTGATGAAACCGGCGGCTCGGTCTATTTGCGGCTGACCACCGCCCCGCTTGAACAACCGGGCAAGCGCGCGGATGAAGCTTTCCGTCAGGGGTCTGTCGATGGCGCCTATTGGTTGCGCAAGCCCGGGCCCAATTGCGACGTGGTGATCGCCTATCAGGGCGCGGTTGCGCAAGAAGCCATCGCAGCCGCCGGACAATTGGCCGAGGCGCGGCGGGACGTTGGCGTTCTGGCTGTAACCTCTGCCGACCGGTTGAATGCAGGTTGGACGGCCGCGCAGCGCAGCCGGGCGCGCGGACAAGCGCACGCACGGTCCCATATCGAAAACCTTCTGGGTGCCTTGCCCAACTCCTGTTCGATTGTCACCGTGATGGACGGGCACCCGGCGGCACTTGGGTGGCTTGGCTCGGTTGCAGGCCACCGCGCGATTTCGCTTGGGGTCGAGCATTTTGGGCAAACGGGCTCGATCCAGCACCTCTATCACCACTATGGTATAGACCGGCCAGGGATCCTTACGGCGGTTGATGGACTGACGGCTGGCAAGCGCATACCCTTCCCACGCGCGGTCTGAAAGACGTAAACCCGCGCGGCGATGCTCGGTCACACATTTGCCCCGATGGGCAGACAAACAAGCGGTGATATTGAATGGTAAAACTAAGAGATGTCATCACGGCAGACGCCGACCAGATCGCGCAGATCGTCAATCAGACGTTGTCCGACCCGCACATCACTTGGCGAGACAAGCCGGTTGACACATCTGACGTGCTGTCCTGGATCAAGCCGGGCCCAAGTCAGAAAGAGCTGTTTCGGGTCGCCGAAACCGATGGCCGCGTCATGGGCTATGCGACCCTTGGGGCGTTCAAACCTGAACCGGGGTACGAGCGCACCAAAGAATTGTCGATCTATATCTCGGCCAGCGCGCGCGGGGCCGGTTTGGGAAAGGCCCTTTTGGGCGATGTTCTGGACCACCGACAGCAGCACCACCAAATTATTTCTGCAATTGATGCCAGCAACGAAGGCTCGCTCAAATTGCACGATGGTTTCGGGTTCGAGCGCGTCGGCACTCTTCCGGGTGCCGGTTTTGTCGCTGGCGCGCATCGCGATTTGATTCTGATGATGTATCGGGCGACGTCCAACTAGGATCGCGTCTTCCATTTATCATCAGCGAAGACAGCGGTTGTTCCAGCAACACGTCATTTCTGTTGCGGCTTGCATGAATGACCGGTTTTCCCGCCTCACAGAGCATTCTGCCGTTGCCGAGATTTCGCGCGGCGCGCGCTGCGCTGAAACCAACCTCACAAGATGGGCGCAAGGCGGGTATTGCCACGATCACTTTAGCTGACTGTCCTTTGACCCGCGCCGGTTGATCCCGCCGCGGGTCTTGAAGGCGCTGTCACGGTCCTGCTGACAGTCAAGGCACAGCTTGACCCCCGGCAACGCCAAACGGCGTTTTTCGGGGATAGGCTCCTCGCACTCGGCACAATGGGTCAGGCTTTCACCCACGGGGCGCTTTTGCGCTTGCATCCGCGCCAGCTCGTCGGAAATCGACGCCTCGATCTGTTCACTTACCGCGCCGTCGCGGGACCAGCCACCAGCCATGTGAAACCTCCTGAACAGGTGCCGGACACATTACCCAAGCCCCCCGAAACCCGGCACGTCAAAGGGGCGTTGCGCCGGAAAAGACGCGGTCGATCATACCCTGCGTTCCGCGCGAAAATTCCAGCGGACAAGGGTATTCGACCCCGTCGCGCACCGACCGGCAGAACGCCTCGACCTGTAGCTTGTACTGATCATCCGCCGGAAAGCGGGTGACCTGCACCTCAAGCCCGGGGCGGTGCAATTCGACCCGCGCTTCGCCAAAGACGCGGGCGTTGAACGGGGCGGTCAGACGGATCAGCCCCCCCTCGCCGTGAAACACCGTCTCTTGGTGGGGATGCATGCGGATCGACACATAGCTTGAATAGGTAAACCCGGGAAACTGCGCACGAATTTCGGTGAAAACATCGATATCGTCCTGCCACCGAATGGCCGAGTTGACCGAGACCGGTTCCTGCCCGGTTGCAAAACGCGCGCTGCCGATCACGTAGACCCCGATATCGCGCAGCCCTCCCCCGCCGGTTTCGGCCCGGTTGCGGATATTCCCGGTATCCGCCCGGTTGTCAAAGCTGAACGCCCCAGAGACATGGACCAGCTTGCCAATCGCGCCATCGTCTATCAGCTTGCGCGTATATTGCCACTGGGGGTGATGCACGATCATATAGGCCTCGGCCGCCAGCAGCCCGGTCTGGTCGCGTTTGGCGATCAGCGCGTCGAACTCTTGCACCTGCATCGTCATGGGCTTTTCGCACAAAACATGCTTGCCCGCATCCATGGCCTTCACACTCCATTCAACATGCAGGTGGTTGGGCAGCGGTATGTATACCGCGTCAATCTGCGGGTCGGCCAGCAAGGCGTCGTAGCTGTCATAGACCGTCAGGTCCGGGCAGAAACTTTGAAAGGGCTGCGCCTTGGACGGGTCTGATGTGGCCAAGCCGGCCAGACGGGCACCGTCGGCTGCATGGATTGCCGGGGCCATGAATTGGCGCGCGAAATTTGCCGCGCCCAGTACGCCCCATTGAACTGGCCCTGTCATGGTCTCTCCTCGCCTGTACAGACATCCCCAAGAACTCTGGCAGAGTGTAATGGGCTTTTGCGCGCGCTCAAGGAAACATTACTGACAGATACAAATAAACCCGGCCGGGCGTTCCCGGGCCGGGTTTGTTTTGGAGTTCGAAATGGCGACAGGCGTCAGCTTGCGCCCAGCATTCCCTTTTCGCGGGCAAGTTCACGCATCTTCTTTTGCAGCTTTTCGAACGCGCGCACCTCGATCTGGCGGATACGTTCGCGGCTGACGTTGTACTGCGTGCTCAGCTCTTCCAGCGTTACGGCCTGATCCATCAGGCGGCGCTGGGTCAGAATGTCCTTTTCGCGGTCATTCAGCACGTCCAGCGCGGCCGCCAGCAATTCGCGGCGGGCATCCAGCTCGTCCCGCGCCTCGTAATCACCGGCCTGGTCGGCATCTTCGTCTTCCAGCCAATCCTGCCATTGCATCGTGCCTTCGCCTTCGGACCCGACCGTCGCGTTCAGCGAGGCATCCCCACCGGACATGCGGCGGTTCATGCTGATCACTTCCGCTTCGGTCACACCCAGGTCATTCGCGATCTGGGCCACGTTTTCAGGTCGCAAGTCACCCTCTTCAAGGGCGCCGATACGGGCCTTGGCCTTGCGCAGGTTGAAAAATAGTTTCTTCTGCGCCGATGTCGTGCCCAGTTTCACCAGCGACCAGGACCGCAGGATATATTCCTGAATCGAGGCGCGTATCCACCACATCGCATAGGTCGCCAGCCGGAAACCCTTTTCCGGGTCAAAGCGTTTGACAGCCTGCATCAGGCCCACATTGGCCTCGGAAATCACCTCGGCCTGAGGCAGGCCATAGCCGCGATATCCCATCGCGATCTTTGCAGCCAGCCGCAGGTGCGAGGTCACCATCTTGTGCGCGGCCTCGGTATCCTGCTTTTCGACCCAACGCTTGGCCAGCATGTATTCCTCTTCCGGTTCCAGCAGCGGAAATTTGCGGATTTCCTGCATGTACCGGTTCAGCCCACCTTCTGGTGTCGGCGCGGGGAGATTTGAATAATTTGCCATATTTCATGTCCCTCGGACAAATGTTTAAGCCCTTAACATCGATATGGGCACGCAACCCTGATCCTTCAAGGGATGTTCTTATCAATCTGAAATTAACGTTCCCTAAAGAAAAGATAAGAAACCGTTTCTCACAGACCTTTGTGCAAAATTACACAGGTCGACCCAGGGCTTGGACCAGCCCGGCCATATCTTCGGGCAAAGCGGCCTCGAACCGCATCATCTTGCCATCGACAGGATGTTCAAACCCCAGGACCGCTGCATGCAGGGCCTGCCGGTTGAAATCCTGTACCTTTTGCGCGGTTTCGGGGCTGAACGCGCGGGCCGCCAGCTTGCGGCGGCCGCCATAGACGGGGTCTCCGATCAGACCGTGCCCGGCATGGGCCATGTGGACCCTGATCTGGTGCGTGCGACCGGTTTCCAACCAGCATTCGACAAGGGCCAGAACCCCCGGTGACCCAAACGCCTGAACGACACGGGCGCGGGTGACGGCATGGCGACCGCCATGAAAGACAACGGCCTGTTTCTGCCTGTCGGTCTTGTGACGCGCCAATTGCGTGGTCAGTCGCATGATATTTCCGGGCTCAAAACTGACGCCCTTTACCCCTCGAAGACGGGGATCGTTCGCATCCGGCACACCATAGCAAATCGCGCGATAGTAACGCTCGACCGTGTGCGCCTCGAACTGGGCGGCCAACCCGTGATGGGCGGCGTCAGACTTGGCCACCACCAAAAGACCGCTGGTTTCCTTGTCGATGCGGTGCACGATGCCGGGCCGTTTTACCCCGCCCACGCCAGACAGATCATCGCCACAGTGATGCAGCAATGCATTCACCAAAGTACCGTTCGGTGACCCCGGTGCCGGATGAACGACCATGCCGGCCGGTTTGTTGATGACGATCAGGTCGGCATCCTCGAACACAACCTCAAGCGGGATGTCTTCGGGGCCGATATGGCTGTCTTCGGCCTCGGACACGGTAATGGTCACTGCCGCGCCTTCGGCCACCTTGGCCTTGGCATCCCGCGCCTCGGCCCCGTCGACCTGTACGGCGCCCTCGTCGATCAACCTGGCCAGCCGCGTGCGCGACAGGTTTTCGCTGGCTGGCACATCCCGCGAAAGCGCCTTATCAAGGCGGGGCGGCGGAGAAGCCGCAATGCGAAACTCTATCTGGCGGGTGCCCATGACTGTCCCTTCCGAACCCCACGAACCGCAAGAGACGCCGCAACTCAGGTTGCTTCGGCGCATGGTCATGCTGTTGACCGCGGTGATGATTGGCGGGGTTTTATTGACATTCGCCCTGATTGTCATCCGCCTTTCGGACCGCACCCCCACCCTGCCCGATCAGATCGAGCTGCCCGACGGAGCGCGCGCGCAGGCGCTGACCATCGGCGCCAACTGGTACGCAGTCGTCACCGACGACAACCGCATTCTGATCTTTGACAAGACGACGGGAAAGCTGCGGCAGGATATCGCCCTGGACTGAGCACGCCACGGGCAACGCCCACAGCCAATCAACAGGTAACCGCTGTCTCAGACCGGGGCGGCGGCGGGGTCGATACCGTGCTTTTCGGCCAATTGCCCGATCATGCAGTCAGGGGGGGCGATACCCTCGAAACGCTGTTGCAGGAAGGGCCGCATCCGACGCCCGTAAAAGTGGATGGAAACCGTGTCGGGTTGAATGAACTTCTGCGCATTGGCGCCAGGCCGCGCCATGGCCCGCCGGTTCTTGTAGGGAATCGGGTACAGAACGTGCGGCTGCATGGCGTGATGCGCTTCGCCGTTGCGCTCCAACAGCCAGGTCAGGGCGCTGGGCCCCCAGACACCCCAGGGCATCTCGCCCACATGTTTGGGGTCTCCCGCGTTCTTGGCCTCGATCAGTTCTTTCTGGTGTCTTTCGGGCAGCCAGGGCGGAATGGCATAGGGGTCTTCGGTATACTCGATCAGGTCTTTGAGCGTCTGGCTGTCAGGGGGCAGCTTCATGACTCCGTTGGCGATCTCTGTCCCTGTAATCCACCCATAGAAATGGCCGTCAACCGGTTGAAACGGTTTCAGACAATAAGCATCCGTATCCGCCCAGATCAAATCCGGCTGCTGGGCCAGCATGCGGTATCGGAACTTGTCGGAATGCGGCGCAGGGCTGCCGGTGCGCGTGTGAATTACGAAATCTTCGTCCGGCAGGATATCGCGAGCATCCTGAACCTCGACCCCGTCGGGAATATTCGTTACGTCGCCATAGACGTATAGGCGGACGTCCTGCTGTGCGTCGAGAAACGACACCATGCACAATTGCTCGAGAAAACTAAGCGGGCCATCAACCCAGAGCATGCCGATCTTGTATTCGCTGGGCATTCGCGTGACCTCGTTCAATTAATCAAAGAACCGCATTTCGAACCAAGATGTGTATCGCACCCGTTCGGACATTTCGTCAACTCGATCATCGGGGGCGAAACCAGGCCCGTTCTTCCCCTGCATCTGTTCGGTGTAATCGCCCCGGGCGGACAGGCCGGGGGTAATCGCCATCATCGCTCGGTCCGTTTCAACTGATTGGAGAACCGCTTGAATGTCGGGCACAGATCACGCGCACGTTTCAGATAGTGTTGGGCCTGGTCCTTGTTGCCGCGCCGTAGGTGAATTTGCCCCGCCGCCCCCTGAATTGCGGCTGATGCCTCGTCCAGGTCGGCTGCCTGCAATATCTGTTTCTCGCCCTGCCCGGTGGCCCCCAACCGTTCCAGCAGACGACCGGTGGCAAACATGAGGAACGGGTTTTCAGGGTCACAGGCCAGGGCGTCGGCCATTGCCCGGCGTGCCCGACCGCCGTCGCCATCCGCTTCGTAAAGCTCAGCCAGACGTTTGTGATACAGCGGGTTGTCGGGACAGGTCGCGACGACGGATCGGGCCGTATCCAGGGCGCGGGGCAAGGGCACCTGCCCAAGATGCAACTGAAGGATCGAGCTGACGCTTTGCATGCGCGGGTCCTGGGGCGGAATATCCGGCACGTTTGCCAACCCGGTTTGCAGCGCTTCAAGCCGCGCGCGGTTGCCCAGCAGCCGCCGGGCCCGCTGATCCATCGCGAGTTCCGACCAATCCAAAAGGAACAAATCGAAATTGCATGGCTGGCGGGCGATGACCTTGTGCTGAACAAGGTACAGGTTGTTGAACGGAGCGAAACGGCGTTGGCGCACCGCTTTCTGCAGCGCCCAGTCCGTCGGCGGAAACAGCCGGAACGGCAGTTGATCCCGATACAGCATTCGAGAACCAAACACGATAACGTCAGGCCGTAAGGGTTTGGACCAAAACGCTTTTGCGAATTGCAGCCCCGCCGCCCAGCGCTTTTTCTGCGCGCCCAGAATGGCGGCCCGCAATGCGCATAGAACAGCATGATCTTCGGGCCAGAGATGCGCCGTTTCCAGCCCCTTTTTCGCCATCGCTTCGCTTTCTTTCCACTTGCCGAGGTAGAACCCGTTCAGCGCCTGCAACAGCGGCAGAAACGCGTTGTCGGCCCCGGCATCCAGAATGGGCTGAGCCAGCTCATAGGCTTCGGCGCAACGGTCCTGCGCGCACAGGTATTGCGCGGCCTTGGCATAGATATGCGCGGCCTCAGAGCTATTGAGAAAAGCCTCTGGCCCCTGCCCCACCCGCGCGATGACGCGCTCGTTTGCGGCCAGAATTTCATCCGGCGTCAGTACGTCGCGAAAGACCTTGCGTTGCTGCCCCGAGATCCGGGCCGCCGCCATGGAAAACGCCGAGATGAACGGGGCGATAACCTGATCCGCGCGAGACATGGTGTACAACTCAAGAAAATCGCGCTTGGCCCGGCTCAGCCCGGACAGGTCCGCAATGTCCGACATCTGCATCAGCCCCGGGAATTTGCGCCGGAACCGCGCAATCAATTCGGGCTGGTCGGAAAACATGATGGCCTTGTCGCCACCCGCTTTTTCAAGATGGGCCTCGTACATCTCTTCCGGTTCGATCTTGGCAGGCCAGGTCGAGTGTTTCCACGGCAGCCCGTTCAGGATGTCGCCGCGGCGAATGTGATAGGCGGAAACGCCCTGCCCGCTCAGTTGGGCGTCGGCGCGCTCCATGATTTCCTTCAACTCATCGGTAAAGCCGATCTCGTGAATGAATGCGCGGTAACGCGGACGGATGGCTTCGATGTCCTCCCAAGGGAAGGCCAGAACCTCGAACCCTTCTTCGACCAGTACGGACCGCCCCGCGGCCAGGTGTTTGGCCAGGCGGTCGGCCGAGGCATCGCCCTGGAATTTCCAGATCGGCAGGGCCGTGCGGCTAAGTTGTTCAAAGCTGGGTCCATCCAGAAAATGCGCCGCCATCCAGTCGTCAGAAAACAGCTCGTGAGGGGTATCCAGTTCCGGGGCGTCCGCGCCCTGAGGGAACCAGTTCACCCTGTAATCCGTGTCGAAATCCCTGGCCAGGCGGATGCAGGTCAGCATCATCAACAGGCGCGCACCCATCCTGTCCTTGCGCTGACCGATAAAGACGCCCCTGGCCCCGGTCATTGCGCCTCGCTGGCGGCATCCGCCTCGGCCTGCTGCCGCCGCAGGGCGCGAAACCGCTGACGGGCAAGGCGGGCAAGCTTGGGGTGCCTTTCACCGCAGACGGATTCGATACCACGAATATACCACGGCAAGCGGCGCCGAACGCGCAGCATGCGGTAATAGTCGGCCTCGCACAGCGACCCATCCATCGCGCCCAGCATGACCGGTTTCAGCATGTCCAGCTTGCGCAGCATCGGCGCGGCAAAATGGTTGGAAAACCACGTCTTGAGCAAGACGACATTGTCCCCCTGCAACCGGTTGGCATGTTGGCGATCCAGATCAAAGAATGGGTCATAAAGAACATAGACCCGGCCCGCCGTGGCAATCGTTTCCGCCGCATCGCCAAGTGGCAGGTCCCAATCCTGCACACGGCCGAACCCATAGCGGGTTTCCCAGGGAACCAGCCGTTCATCCAGTGTGGTCTGGGGGTTGAAGGCAATGACTGTCGCCCCCGGCACCAGACCGGAAAATGTCAGCGCCCCGAACCCTCCCATCGAGGCCCCGGCAAACACAACCCGGTCGAACCTGTCAAAAAACCCCTCGGCCGCCTTCTCCTGCAGGTAGGTGATGATCTCGGGGTCCCTGAACCAGGCTTTGGTCCGGGCCAATACACCCAGGTGCGACCACCCTTCGTCCCGGAAGAACTTCCACCCCCAGGGTTCCCGCGCGAAGGACAGGTCGTTGACGTTTCCAATATTGTCAAAGCTGACAACCAGTTTCGACGCGGACCGCTGGTGAAACAGGATTGCGTGACGTTCAAGCTTTTGCAGGAACCCGGTTCCGGTGCCTCCGGGATATAATTCGACAAACCACGGCGGCGCGGGGTCCGTCAGAATCCGTTCGTACCCGGTTTTGCGATCGGGGTGATCCGGTTTCAACTGGTCCTTGCTCAGGTCGGCGGCCATGGCGATCAAACGAGATTGTCGGCCAGCCAGGCCCGGAAATCCACCCAGTCGGGCCGCAACTTGATCTCGGCGATCTTTGCGCGGTGCCAGTCGCAGGCCTGCGCGTGCAGCCGGGCAAGTTCGTCATCGGATTTCAACTCGGCCAGGATCGGCATCGCGCGCTCTGCCGCGGGCAGGATGGACTGGTCGGTCTGCTTGTTGGCGTTCATGTCCTTCCAATAGGACTGCCCCTGATCCACGCGAATGTGGTTTGTCCGGCCCCGGTCGCGTTTGACCAGGAACCCGTCCAGCGACCGGACCGAGTAATGGTGCAACCGCCCGAATTCGTGGTCGAACCCCTGCCAGGCGCGCCAACCGACCTTTTCAGCCGGATACAGCTTTCCGCCCGCGTCGGACCACGCAATTTCTCGTTCTTTGCCCTCTTCGATACCTTTGGGCCGGTGCGGGCCGAAACGGGTGAACTTGCCATTGTTGCGAAACAGGGTCTTCAACCCGTATGCGCGCCCCGAATGGTAAGGGAATTCGCGGTCGGCCATTGAAAACGCCTGGGTCACGGGGCGGTCTTCAAAGCTGATATTGCCCGAGCTTCCGAACAACCTCCAGGCAAAGGAAATCGCGTCTACGGGCTGACCTGCGCGCTCTTCCACGGCTTCGATCAGGGCGGCAAAGCTGTTGTCGCCACAGCGGATGTTCCAGAATTCATCCACGTCCAGACACATCAACCAGTCGGCATCCTGAACCCGCGGTTCGCGCCGGGCGCGCCGCAACATCCGGTGTTGCGGGTTGCCGCCCTCTTTGACCTCGTTCGACACATGCGTCGCGATCCCCAATTGCTGCAACCGCCGAGCCATGTCGTCGGTCCCGTCATCGCAGTCATTGGTGAAAATTACAAAGTGATCCACCCCCAGCGACCGATGATAGGCCACCCATTCCAACATATAGGGGCCTTCGTTTTTCATGGTCGTGAATATGGTAATGGATTGAGACATTTATGCCTGTTCCCGCGTTTCCTCGGACTTCTTTTTACACAACCGTGGCAGGCTGGGCGAGGACCGAAATGCCCAAAACGGCAATCCGGTGCGATACTGGTGCAAAGCTACACCTGAACGCGGCCACCAGCACCTGGGCGCTGCCTCTACTGCGGGGTTGCGGGCAGGCCGTACCGGCTGAGCATCATCCGGACGCTGCTTTCGATCGTGTCGGCCATTTCTTCCTGGCTCAGGACATCGCCAGTGAACAGCATGGGCCAAAAGGCACGGGCCTTGATCAGGCCAATGAACTCTTTGCCCGCTTGTTCGGGGTCACTGATATGCAACTGCCCGTCTTCATGGGCCTGTTTCAGAATGGTGACGAATATCGAGGTCTTGTCCAGCTTGCCCTGCGCAGTGGCGGCCAAGTCGGGGTTGCGCAAGGATTCGCTGATGATCATGCGCGACATGGCAATCACGTCCGGCGACATCAAAATCCGTCCCTCGGCCCAGGCCAGCTCGGTCAGCTGCTCGCGAATATCCCGCCCCTTGTGATAGCGCATCTCGTGGACCTCCGCGAAGCGGCCGGACAGTTCCAGAACGATCGAGCGGAACAGGTTTTCCTTGCTTTCAAAGTACTTGTACAGCGTCCGCTTGGACACCTGCGCGCGCGCGGAAATGCGATCCATGCTGCCTGCGGCAAAGCCTCTTTCCTGAAACTCGGCCACGGCTGCATCGATGATCTGCGCCCGCTTGGACGCATTCGGTGCGCTGTATTCGTTCATGGTTTCCACCTATAGACGCGAAGTTCGCCCGCGGTCAAATTCAGATGTAAACGCACCAGTTTACATTAACGGGAATCACGCTATTGTAAACGCGCCAGTTTACCAATTTCGGAAACCAGCCGAACAGGAGAGCCCCCACATGGCCATGACATTGAAACTGAATGGCAAGACCCACACGGTCGATGCCGAACCGGGCACGCCCCTGCTGTGGGTCATTCGCGACGAGCTCAAGCTGACAGGAACCAAATTTGGATGCGGTGTCGCGTCCTGCGGCGCCTGCACCGTTCATATGGACGGTGAACCGGTACGCGCGTGCCAAACCTATATCGAAGATGTCGCCGATGCCGAGATCACAACGATCGAAGCCATCGGCAGCGACAAGATCGGCGCAGCCGTACAACAGGCCTGGGTTGAACTCGACGTGGTCCAATGCGGGTATTGCCAATCCGGGCAGGTGATGTCCGCGGTCGGACTTTTGTCTGAAAACCCCAAGCCGTCGGCGCAGGAAATCGACGACTATATGTCCGGCAATGCCTGCCGTTGCGCCACCTATCAACGCATCCGCGCCGGTATTCAGCGCGCGTCCGACATCCTGGAGGCCTGACCCATGACCATCAACACCTCTCGCCGTGGATTCCTGAAAGGCGCCGCAGCAACCGGCGCCGTGCTTCTTGTCGGCATGCGGGGCGACGGCGCCCTTGCTGCGGCCGGGGCCGACTCTGCCCAGCTCAACCCGTTTGTCCGCATCGACGCCGATGGCACGGTAACGGCCATCGTCAAACACTTTGAAAAAGGCCAGGGCCCGGCAACCGGGCTGCCGACGCTGATTGCCGAGGAAATCGGCCTGCGCATGGACCAGATCGAATACGCGTTCGCGCCGTCAGATCCACAGGTCTATAACAACCTGTTCTTTGGCGCGTTTCAGGGCACAGGCGGATCGACTGCGATGGCCAATTCCTGGCTGCAATACCGTCAGGCCGGGGCCGCCGCGCGCGAAATGCTGATTTCCGCCGCTGCGCAATCCTGGGGCGTGGATGCGTCCACCGTAACAATCGAAGAAGGCGTCGTCCAAGCAGGCGACCGGTCGGCGCCGATTGCGGAATTTGTCGCGGCGGCCGCACAGTTGGACGCCCCGGTCGAGCCACGGTTGAAAGACCCGTCCGAATTCCGCCTGATCGGCAACGAGGCGGTTCGGCGCAAGGATTCGGCCATCAAGGGAAACGGACAGGCGATCTATGCAATGGATCTGCACCTGCCCAATCAGATGGTGGCCATGATCAAGCGCCCGGAATCGCGAGGCGCAACGGTCACGGGAATGGATGACAGCGCATCCCGCGACATCAAGGGATTCGTCAGCGCGGCAATCCTGCCCAACAAGGCCGGCGTCGCCGTTTTTGCCGAAAACACCTGGGCCGCCATTCAGGCGCGGGATGCGATCGAGGTCGAATGGGACCTGTCCGCTGCCGAGGCGCGGGATTCCGACCAGATCCAGGCGGAAATCATGGCCGCCCTGGATGCCGAGCCGGAATACAACGTGAACAAGGCCGACGCGGCCGCCGTGACTGCGGCAATCGACGGTGCGGACACGGTCATCGAGCGGACATTCTACTTTCCGCTTCTGGCCCACGCCCCGATGGAGCCCTTGAACTGTACGATCGAACAGACCGAGACAGGCGAGATCGTGTTGCATGATGGTTGCCAGATGCCCACAGGCCCGCATCTTGCCTATCAGCAGATCTTTGGCCTGCCGCCCGAGAAAATACGGATCAACACCATGCTGGCAGGCGGTTCCTTCGGGCGCCGTGCAACACCTGACGCAGATTACCAGGTCGAGGCCGCCCTTGCCTTTGCCGTCACGGACCGGTCCCGCCCGGTCAAGCTGGTCTGGACCCGCGAAGACGATATGCGCAGCGGTTATTATCGTCCGGCCTTTGGCCACAAGGTTCGCGTAGGGCTGGATGCCAAAGGCGCCATTGTCGGCTGGCACCACCAGGTTGCAGGGCAATCAATCATGAAGGGCACCGCCTTCGAAAGCTTTGCCGTTCATGACGGGGTCGATCACTCGTCCATAGAAGGCATCGCCGACAGCCCCTATCAGATACCGGGTATGGCGCTGGGGCTGACCGACACGCCCAAGGCGACAACCGTGCTGTGGTGGCGATCGGTCGGGCATACCCACACGGCCTATGTCATGGAAACCATGATGGACCTGGCGGCCAGGGCCTCCGGTCAGGACCCGGTGGCGTTCCGGCTGGCGTATCTGGCCGACAGCTCTGACCCGGACCAGAACCGCAAGGCACAGGTCCTGAAGCTGGCGGCCGAAAGGTCCGGTTGGGGGGATGTCCCCGCAGGTCACGCCCAAGGTGTCGCTGTCCACAAGTCGTTCGGTTCCTACGTCGCCGAGGTGGTCGAAGTGTCCGGCGACCCCGAAACCGGGCTGCGCATCCACAAGGTGACATGTGCCGTAGATTGCGGCATCGCCGTCAACCCGGACGTCGTGCGCGCCCAGATGGAAGGCGGAATCGGATATGGCATCGGACATGTCATGCGCGACCAGATCACGCTGACCGGTGGTGCCGTGGACCAGTACAACTTTCCTGACTACGAGCCGCTTCGGATCGGCGATATTGCGCAGATCGACGTCCATATCGTGCCATCCGCCGAAGCACCATCCGGCGTGGGTGAACCCGGCACCCCACCATCGGCCCCCGCCCTGGCAAACGCAATCGGGGCGCTGTCGGGCCTGCAGGTGACCAGCCTGCCCATGTCCGAAAACGGCGTGACCTTCGCCTGACAACCTTCAGCTGCGCCGTGTTACCCAACATGGCGCAGTTGTTCTGCGGCGGTGAATACGTCGAATTTCGGGGGAAGTGGTACCGCCTCCCTGGCTTGAACAGGGGACCTCTGGATCCACAATCCAGCGCTCTAACCAACTGAGCTAAGGCGGCACTTGTGGAGGGCGATGTAGCGAACGCGTGCAGGGATTGCAAGGGCATTAAAGCCAAATTTGCCAGCTTTGTTCCACCAGATCGACCCCAAAGGAATGCACAGGTTTGCTGGCGGTCAGCTGCCACCCGAAGGCCCGGTATAGAGCACAGGCCGCCGCGTGGCTTTCATGGGTCCACAGCACCATTTGCCGGTATCCGCTGGCCCGTGCGAAATCCATGCAGGTTGTCAGCATCCGCTTGCCCAGCCCCAGGCCGCGGGCCTCGGGCAACAGCAGGAACAGACGCAATTTGGCGGTCTGATTGTCCTGCGCGACACAGAAAATACTGCCCAAGGGGCGCCCTGCCCTCTCGGCCACCCAGCCACGCTCGCGGGCCGGATCATGCGCGGCGCTGAAATCACGCAATATCTGCGCGACCAAAATTGCGAAACTGTCATCGAACCCTTCGTCGCGGGCGTACAAAGCCTTGTGCTGTTCGACCAGCCAGGGCGCATCCTCGGGGCGAAATGACCTGAGTTTGACGTCGTTCATCCCTGATACCCCGCTTGATTCTCGCGCCATCGCAGGCTAGCACCATTGCGCAGTCCCCGGAGGCATTTATGGGCATCAACACCGAACGCGATATCGAAGCCAACCTGCAGATCGGCCCCACCGACCAGGGCATGGTACGGTTGTACATCGAAGGGCCGGGCATCGAGATCCCCATGGATTTTGACCCGGAAGAGGCCGAAGAAATTGCCGAGGAAATCCGGGCGGCGGCCCAGGCGGCGCGTGCCGTCAACGGCTGACATCCTATAGCCTGGGGTCGCGCAACCCTTGCAATCTGCGCGCGGCATCGACGGCAAATTTCTGGATCATCTTCTTGCGCCGCGCTGGCGCCAGCCTGGTTTCAGGACCGGTCCGGACGATCTCGGCGTCATAGGCATCGGCGATGATCAGGCCGGTTTCCGGCGGCAACAGTTCCGTTGGAAACGCGGTATCCACCGCCCAAAAGAACCGGTCGCACCATTCCAGGTAGCCCTGCCATTTCGCGTCTGACTGAAAATCGGCCCGGCTGGACTTGCATTCCACCACCCAAAGCTCGCCCTTGGGTCCCAGGCCCATCACGTCTACGCGCAATCCGCGGGCCGGAACAAATTCCTCAACAGAAACAAACCCATGCGTCAGCAGGTGCCGCGATACACCGCGGGCCAGTTTTTGTCCGGGTTGCAGATCCAAGGTCATTGGCAGAATGTGAACAATTCGTGAACAAAAATCAAGCGCCATCTTGGGGTTGACGTGATACCTATTGGTATCATATATAAATGACACCTTTTGGTATCGCATTCGAGACACCATGACACAGCAAACTCAAAACGTATTCCGCGCGCTGGCTGACCCGACCCGCCGGGACATCGTGCAAATCCTGGCCAACCAGGACATGACGATCGCCCAATTGACGGACCGGTTCGACATGACCCGCGCGGCCGTGAAAAAACACCTGACCGTGCTGTCTGATGGCGGGTTGATCTCTGTCGAAACCCGGGGGCGCGAGCGCGTCAACCGGCTTGAACCAAGCGGAATGGCCCCGGTCCTGGAGTGGTTCAGCTATTTCGACCAGTTCTGGGATGATCGCCTTGCCCATCTGAAAGCCGCCATAGAAGGAGACGAAAAGTGACCGCAACTGTTTTGCAGAAAACCATCTTTCTTCGTGCCACGCCGGAAACGGTCTGGGAATACCTGACAGAGCCCGAGCGGCTGGCCGAGTGGTTTCATAAACCTGAACGCGCGCTGACCGCCGGTCAAAGCCTTGAGATGTTCGGAACCACCAGCGGCGATCTGCTGATCTGGGGCCAGGTGATTGCGGCACGCAGGCCCGAATACCTGGAATACAGCTTTACCGTCAAACCCATGGGCGATGCCGTCAGCGTGGTGAAATGGACGCTGGAACCCGTCGCCGGGGGAACCCGGCTTGGGTTGCTGCATGAAGGGCTGCCGCAGACCGCCGATGCCTTTGGCCTGATCCTGGCCCTGGACAAAGGGTGGGACGAACATTTTGGAACGCTGCGCACGGCCCTGCACGAAACTGTTGACGCCTGACCCCTTGTACGAACCCGCCAGAGGCCCTACTTAGGCGCGTGGCGGGTTCTGCCCTTCTCGTGATTGGCAGCATTCCGGTGGCCTTAAGCAATTCCGAGGGAGCTGGCTCTGTTCAGGTCCTGGCCTGATTACCTGGCGCCCACCTGTATATACAGGTCCTCGGGAATCAAAGCCCCACGGTTGACTGGTGGTCCCGCCACACTTTTCCTTGGATATCAGCGTTCTGCGCGGGTTTCCTGCGGTACAGTCGCCGGTTCAAACCGATGAACAACGGGCGAGCCGCGCCTTGGGCCTTGTGGCTTTTCCGCCATGCTCATGATCTTGTAACCAAACTGAACACCGGCAAAGACGATGCCGTTCATGAACCAGATCATGCCCAGCGCAATCAACCCGACTTCAGAGCTGGAAATCAGGTAGCGCAGATTCGCGACATTCAGGGCCAACAGCACCCCGACAAAAACTGCCGAAATGGCGAAACCCCAGGCAACTTGAGTGATGTACAGACGGACCAGTTTGGGCATGACGAACCTCGTTGCGCTATAACATTCAGTTTAGCGCATATTACTGGCTGTCAAAAGGTGTCAGAATGCCTCGGGCTTGGCTTCGCGCGCCATGTGATCCAACACGGCGTTGACGAATTTGGGTTCTTTCCCCTCGGGGAAAAAGGCGCGTGCAACATCGACGAATTCGGTGATGACGACCTTGGGCGGCGTATCGCCTTGCGTCAGTTCCGCCCCGGCGGCCCGGAACACCGCGCGCAAGGTCGGGTCGATCCGTGCGATGGGCCACTTGGCAACCAGCGCCCGATCCGTCATCTGGTCGATGGGCGCCTGATAATTCACGGCATCATCCACCAGCTTGCGGAATACGCCGATATCGCCATCCAGCATCTCTTCGCCTTCGTAGACCGCGCCAAACCGGTGGTCCAGAAACTCGGCCACGACGGCTTGGGTCGTTTGCCCGGACTGTTCCATCTGGAACAACGCCTGCACGGCATAAAGCCGGGCGGCGGATTTCTTCAGGCGTTTCTGGCTGGCCGGTTTCGGCGCGTCTGTCTGGGTCATGCTGTCGTGGGTCCGTTGCTGTCGCCCGCCACAAGGATGGACTCGGACGGCGGCTTGAAGCCCACGCCCTTTTGTGAGGCGCCCCACTTACGGCTGAGCGCGATCAGATGCAAGGCCGCAGCAGCCGCGCCGCCCCCTTTATTCATCTTGTCCGGGTTTGCCCGCACTTCGGCCTGATCGTCGTTTTCGACCGTCAGGATACCATTGCCGATCAACAGGCCCTGCAGGCCCATCAGTTGAATGGCGCGGCTGGAATCGTTGCACACCGTTTCATAATGCGTGGTCTCGCCCCGAATGACGCAGCCCAGCGCGACGTAGCCGTCGAAGTTGCACTGGCGGTCTGCCATGGCGATGGCGGTCGGAATTTCCAGCGCGCCCGGGACTTCGACCACCTCGCAGGTGCCGCCTGCCCGCTCGATCTCGGCCCTGGCACCAGCGACCAGATTGTCGGCGATGGCCCGATAGAACGGCGCCACCACGATCAGCAGCTTCACCGGCTTGTCGAAGGTCGGGGTCGGCAGAACGCCGTGTTTGTCTTGTTCAGCCACGATCAGTCGTCCTTGAGAATGGATCGGGTCCCGACAATGGACAGGCCAAACGCGTCGAGCCCCAGGTATTTCGTTTCCGGCGAGTCCGTCAGCAGCACCAGTTCCTGAATACCCATCTTGGACAGGATCTGCGCACCAAGCCCGGTTTGCTTGATCGTACGCGGTCCTTCCTCTTCTGCGGCATAGAGCGAGTTGCGCGGCTGGCGGAACAGGCACACGACACCGCGCCCCTCGGCGGCGATCTTTTCCATCGCCCTGGGCAATTCCTGCGGCGATTTCGGACCCAGGCCCAGAATATCCGGTGCCTCGTGCAGCGCGTGCGTGCGCGTCAGAACCGGCTCGGGCGTGGTGATGTCACCCTTGACCATCACCACATGTTCGATGCCATGGGTCTGATCGGTGAATATCCGCATCTCCCATTCGCCGCCATATTCCGACGTGACCGTTTCGCGCGAGGTTTCGACCACCAGGTTGTCATTGCGCGACCGGTAGCTGATCAAATCGCTGATCGTTCCGATCTTCAGGCCATGCTCTTTGGCAAACGCCACCAGATCGGGCAGGCGCGCCATGGTGCCGTCGGGGTTCATGATCTCGCATATCACGCCAGAGGGGTTGAGGCCCGCCAGCCGAGAGACATCGACCGCGGCCTCGGTATGCCCTGCCCGCACCAACACCCCGCCACGCTTGGCGCGCAGCGGAAAGACATGGCCGGGTGTGGCGATTTGGGCCATCGTGTTCTGCTCGTTGATTGCGGTCGCCACCGTCAGCGCCCGGTCGGCCGCCGAGATCCCGGTGGACACGCCTTCGCGAGCCTCGATCGAAACCGTAAAGGCCGTTTCGTGCCGGGACGAGTTGTTGATCGCCATCATCGGCAGCCCGAGGCTGTCGATACGTTCAGGCGTCAGGGTCAGACAGATCAATCCCCGACAATGGGTCGCCATGAAGTTGATCGCCTTGGCATCAGCAAATTCGGCCGCAACCACAAGATCGCCTTCGTTTTCGCGGTCCTCGTGATCGACAAGGATATACATCCGGCCCTTTCGAGCCTCGTCAATAATCTCTTCGATCGGACTGATCGCCTCGCGCAGCTGGGTCTCGACCGGTCCGGGTGTTTCATAGCTCATTGGGCAGCCTTTCCCTTGGCAACTCTTGGTGACGAAATAGACCAGCGCATGCGCAAAGACCAGAGGCCTTGGACACCGTCACGGGCGGGACGCAACGTTGCGCCCGGCATGCCGCGTTCAGTCCACCTGGGACAAACGCGCGACATAGCGGGCCAGAGTGTCAATCTCCAGGTTGACCCTGTCACCGACGCCAACAAGCCCCCATGTGGTGACGTCTTTGGTGTGCGGGATGAAATTGATGCCAAAGTCGCACCCGTCGACCTCGTTCACGGTCAGGGACGTCCCGTTCAGCGCAACCGACCCCTTGGGGGCGATGAACCGGGCCAGGTCCTGGGGCGCGCGCAAGGTCACACGGGTGCTGTCGCCCTCGTCCTGAACGGCGATCACCTGTGCCACACCGTCCACATGACCCGATACGATATGCCCGCCCAGTTCGTCACCGACCTTTAAGGCGCGTTCCAGGTTGACGCGTTTACCGACGCTCCAGGTATCGATGTTGGTTTTGGACACGGTTTCTGCGCTGATCTGCACGTCGTACCAATCGTCCCCCAGCGCGATCACGGTCAGGCACACGCCGTCGCTGGCGATCGAGGCCCCGATATCAATGCGCCCAGTGTCATACGAGGTCCGAATCCGTGCGCGCAGGTCGCCCTGCTTTTCAAGCTCGGTAACGGTCCCGACGTCAGTGATGATCCCTGTAAACATTCTGTTAACTATCCATCCCTAGCCTGAGCGCCAATTCATAGGTTGAACTACGCCGATCACCACGCGCGGACAAGCACTCTTCCGCCGAAATGGCCGGTTTGGACATAGTTTTGGCAAGTGTGGACATGATTTTGCCCGCAAGTTTGGATAACGTAATGCTGATGGACCACTCACCGTCATACCACAACAGACGTGTTTTCCTGTTTCTTCAGGGGCCGCACGGGCCGTTCTTCAGCACCCTTGGCCGCATGCTGCGCGTCTCAGGTGCCGAGGTGTGGCGCGTTGGTTTCAATGCAGGCGATCGGGCGTTCTGGTCCGACAAAGACCGCTATGTCCCGTTTCGCGGAACACCTGATGAATGGCCCGAAACCCTGGTTGACCTGATCGTCGGCAAAGGGGTGACCGACCTTGTTCTGTATGGCGATACGCGCCCCATCCACGCAACAGCGGTCGAGATTGCGAAATCCCGCGGCGTCACGATCCATGTTTTCGAAGAAGGATACCTGCGCCCGTGGTGGGTCACCTATGAACGCAACGGGTCGAACGGCAACTCGCGCCTGATGGACCTGAGCGTGGAACAGATGGATTCCGCGCTGCAGCTTTCGGACACGCAATCGCCGCCCCCGTCACATTGGGGCGATATGCGCCAGCACATATTCTATGGCGCGCTGTATCACGGTTTTGTCCTGTTCCTGAACCGGAAGTACCGCAACTTCAGACCGCATCGCGACCTGCCGGTGTCGAAAGAGTTCCGGCTGTATTTCAAGCGCCTGTCCCTGATGCCCTTTCACCGGATCATGCGGGGGCTGGCCACGGCCAGGGTTCGCCGAACCGGCAACCCATTTCACCTTGCCCTGCTGCAACTTGGGCATGACAGTTCCGTGCAGAACCATTCGGACTATGCCAGCATGTCCGAATTTCTTGAACATGTAATATCGGGCTTTGCCAAGGGCGCCCCGGGCCATCACCACCTTGTCATCAAGGAACACCCGCTGGAAAACCACCGCGAACCGCTGCGCAAGCGGACCCGCGAACTGGCCCGCGCCCACGGGATCGCCGACCGGGTTCACTATGTCCCCGGCGGCAAGCTGGCGAAACTGCTGGACGAGGCCAACAGTGCGGTCACGATCAACTCGACAGCCGGGCAACAGGTTCTGTGGCGCGGGATACCCCTGCGCAGTTTCGGACGCTCGGTCTATGACAAGCCGGAATTCGTTTCCCGGCAAAAGATCGAAGATTTCTTTGCCAACCCGGATGCGCCGGACAAAAGGGCCTATCGCCAATACCGGCAATTCCTTCTGGACACCTCGCAGGTTCCCGGCGGCTTTTATTCCCGCCGGGGTCGCCGTCAATTGCTGCGCAACGCGGTTGACATGATGCTGCGTTCGAAAGACCCGTATCAGTCCATCCTCAGGGACAAAGAGGCGGCAGCGCCACAGTTGCGGATCGTAAAATAGCCCAGCCTGTCCTGTTGCTGGAACTCGGGTGCCGAAACGGCTAACCTGCCGCACAAGGCAGAATAAAAAAGCTCGAGGATACAGGCAGTGCAGCGTTTTCCAATCCGATGGATACGGGGGGTCGCCCTTGTGGCCACATTTGGCCTGCTGGCGGCATGCCAGTTGCCGAAAACCGGCCCGAACAAGACCGAGATCCTGGCCGGGTCAGTCGAAAACGGCGGCAACGCCTTTGTGGTCGAAGTCGACGACCGCGTTGCCAAAGCGACGTCCACTGTGCCGCAATTCGGGTTCTCGTCCGCGTTCCGCAGCGCCGAAAACCTGACCGCAGATACGATTCGCCCCGGCGACGTGCTTGGCCTGACTGTGTGGGAAAACGTCGATGACGGTTTGCTGACCACGGAAACCGGGGCCGCCACGGTTCTGGACGAGGTTCAGGTGGATAGCGATGGCTATATCTTTGTCCCTTATGCCGGACGCCTTCGCGCAGCCGGAAATACGCCCGAACAGTTGCGTGCGTTGATTTCCACCAAGTTGCAGGAACAGACGCCGGACCCGCAGGTGCAGGTTCGCCGCGTCGCGGGCGACGGGTCAACCGTATCTTTGACCGGCAAGATCGGCCTGCCGGGCATCTATCCGATCGAACGCCCGACGCGGACCCTGTCCACCATGCTGGCAAAGGCCGGTGGCGTCGCGGTGTCCACCGATATTGCCCTTGTCACCGTTATCCGCGGCAATCAACGGGGAACGGTCTGGTACGAGGATCTGTTCCGCAATCCCGAAACCGATATCTCGCTGCGGGGCGGTGACCGTATTCTGGTCGAAGAGGACAGCCGGTCCTATATCGCCCTGGGCGCGACGGGTGGTCAGTCGCGGGTGGCTTTCGACAGTCAGGACCTGTCCGCGCTGGAAGCCCTGGCCCAGGTCGGTGGATTGCAATCGCTGTCCTCGGACCCGACCGGCATTTTTGTTTTGCGCAACGAACGTCAGGACATTGCCCGCAATGTCATGGGCCGCGCTGATATCCAGGGCGAGCCACGCATGATCTACCTTCTGAACCTGACCGCGCCCAACGGGCTGTTCGTCGCCCGCGATTTCGTCATTCGCGACGACGACACGATCTACGTCACCGAAGCGCCTTATGCACAATGGTCGAAATCCGTTTCGCTGATCGCCGGTGGCCTGACACCCTTTGCCAATGTCGCGACGCTGACCGGTAACTGATGCATGTTTCCTGAACCGGAAACCTCGGCCGAGAGCGAACGCTCTCGGCTTTTTGTGTACAATGCCGGCTTTCTGACCAATGCCCGTATCCGCCGCATCCTGGCGCTGTCGGGATATGACATCAGGCTGGGCCTGCCCGGTCCGGACGACATAGTCGGCATCTGGGGCAACAGCCCCACCGCACATCGCGGGCTGCGCGTCGCCAAGGCCCGAACCCAGCCTATCTTGCGTGTCGAAGATGCGTTCCTGCGGTCGCTGCATCCGGGGCGCAGCGGCGAACCCCCGCTGGGGTTGCTGCTGGACCGGAAGGGCGTTCATTTCGACGCCTCGACGCCGTCTGATCTTGAGGCACTGCTTGCCGCGCACCCGCTGGACGACACCGCCTTGCTGGATCGGGCGCGCGGCGCCATCGCGCGCCTCAAGGACCTGCATCTAAGCAAGTATTCCGCGGTTGATCCCGAAATCGCCCCGCCCGAGCCGGGCTATGTTCTGGTCATCGACCAGACCCAGGGCGACGCGGCGGTCAGCGCCAGCCAGGGCGATCCGGCGCTGTTCCGCGAAATGCTGGTCATGGCGCAAGAGGAAAACCCCGGTGCGCGCGTCATCATCAAGGCCCACCCCGAGACACGCGCCGGGCATCGCGACGGATATTATTCGGATGATGACCTGTCCGACCGCGTGTCCATCCTGTCCGACCCGATCAGCCCCTGGGCCTTGCTGGAAGGGGCGGTTGGCGTCTACACGCTTTCCTCGCAGATGGGGTTCGAGGCCATCCTGGCCGGTCACAAGCCCCGCGTTTTTGGGCAGCCTTTCTATGCCGGATGGGGATTGACGCAGGACGAAACCCCCTTGCCCAATCGTCGACGCAACCTGACGCGGGCCCAGCTGTTTGCCGCGGCGATGCTGCTTTATCCGAAATGGTACGATCCGTACCACGACCGGCTGTGTGAACTGGAAACGGTTCTCGACACGCTCGAAGCACAGGTCCGCAGCTGGCGCCAGGATCGGCACGGGTGGAACGCATCCGGGATGCGGCTGTGGAAACGCCGCCACCTGCAAGCCATGTTTGGCCGGGTTCACAAGGTCCGGTTCGTGTCCGGCCCGGCGGCCCGCACGGACCGGCCGCATCTGGTGTGGGCCAGCCAAAACCAGGATGCCGATGACGTGGTACGGGTCGAAGACGGGTTCCTGCGTTCGCGCGGGTTGGGCGCGCAGCTGGTGCTGCCCCTGTCCCTGGTCGCAGATGACGTGGGCATCTATTATGACCCGACCCGCCCGTCGCGGCTTGAGGCCCTGATTGCCAAGCGCGAGGTTTTGCGCCCCGATCAGGACCGGCGGGCCGAGCAGCTTATCGCGCGGCTGACATCCCTGGGGCTCAGCAAGTACAACACTGGCGGGGCCGTGCCGTCCCTGCCGAAGGGGCATAAGATACTGGTGCCCGGCCAGGTCGAAGACGACGCGTCGATCCTGCTGGGCACCAGCACCGTCCGTACCAACCTTGAACTGCTGCAATCGGTGCGGCAGGCAAACCCGAACGCGATCTTGATCTACAAACCCCATCCCGATGTCCAAGCGGGGCTGCGCGATGGTCGGATCGACGCCCAGGACCTGGCAGATGCCATTGTCACGGATGTCGATCCCGCCGCCCTTTTGGCCCATGTGGACGAGGTCTGGACCATGACCTCGCTGATCGGGTTCGAAGCCCTGATCCGCGGGGTAAAGGTCACAACCTTGGGCGCACCCTTCTATGCAGGTTGGGGGCTGACGACGGATCTTGGCACCGTTCCCGCAAGACGCGGGGCGACGCCGTCCCTGGCCGGTCTGGTCCACGCAACGCTGATTGATTACCCGCGCTATTTGGACCCGGTTACAGGCCTGCCCTGCCCTGTCGAAGTGGTCGCGGACCGGCTGGCAGAAGGGATATCGGCACCCACCGGATCGCTGAATCGCGTTCTGTCCAAGCTGCAGGGTGCGTTGTCCACCTATGCGCATCTGTGGCGGTGAGGCCCCGGATCAACGCGCAGGGCGCGCCCAACGATGCAGAATATCCGGTCCGACCGGACGGGTTTCGACAAGCGCGAACCGGGGCGCGGCCTCAAGGGTTTCCAACCCCAGCGCGCCAAGCGCGGGCAAGCCTTCCGCACCGATGGCCAACCCGGCCGTGAACCCGACCAATTCATCAACCAGATCATCCGCCAAAAGCGACGCGGCCAGCGCCGACCCGCCTTCGCAAAACACCCGCGTCAACCCGGCCTGCCCCAGCTGAGACAAAAGATCGGTCGGGTCGATGTGATGTCCCTGCAGGGCGCAGGGGATCAGCCGCGCGCCGACGCCTTCCCACGCGCGGGCACGCTCGGCATCCGGTGACGGCCCGTGGCACAGCCAAACCGGGGTGTCTTTTGCCGTTCGGGCCAGTTGTCCCAGCAATGGCAGCTCAAGGTGGCGCGAAACCACCACACGGACCGGTTGCCGCGCAATCCCAAGATCCCGAACCGTCAGCGCCGGATCGTCAGCGCGCGCCGTTCCCGCGCCCACCAGAACGGCGTCATGTTCGGCGCGCATGGCGTGAACCGCCCGCCGCGCCTGCGGGCCGGTGATCCATTTGCTGTGGCGCGACGCCGTGGCGATCCGCCCATCGAAACTGCTGGCCAGTTTCAGGGTGACGAATGGCCGGCCCTGTTCGTTTTTCAGGAAGAACCCGGCATGGTCACGCGCCGCCTGTTCGGCCAGAACGCCGGTTTCGACATCTATCCCCGCGTTACGCAACATGGCAAATCCCTGCCCTGCAACCCGCGGATCGCTGTCTTCGATCGCCGAAACGACGCGCGCAACCCCGGCATCAATCAACGCCTGGGCGCAGGGCGGTGTCTTGCCATGATGCGCGCAGGGTTCAAGCGACACATAGGCCGTGGCCCCGCGCGCAGCATCGCCTGCCTGTTTCAGGGCTTCGGTCTCGGCATGGGGCCGCCCGCCGGGCTGTGTCCACCCCCGGCCCACGACCCTGCCGCCCTGCACGACGACACAGCCGACTGCCGGGTTGGGCCAGCACTGGCCCCGTCCGCGCCGCCCCAATGCCAGGGCCAGCGCCATATATCGCTTGTCAGTTTCGGTCACTCGTCCGTCGAAGGCTGCGGCGGGCGCAGTTCGTGAACAAACTCTTCAAAGTCATCGGCCGCCTGGAAATTCTTGTAGACACTCGCAAAGCGAACATAGGCCACGGTATCAATCCGCGCCAGCGCCTCCATGACGATCTCGCCGATTTTGCTGGACGGGATATCTGTTTCGCCCATGCTTTCCAGACGCCGCACAATCCCCGAGATCATCTGGTCGATCCGGTCCGGTTCGATGGGTCGTTTCTGCATCGAAATGCGGATGGACCGCTCCAGCTTGTCGCGGTCAAAATCCTCGCGCTTGCCATTGGTCTTGATGACGACCAGATCGCGCAGTTGTACCCGTTCATACGTCGTGAACCGGCCACCACAGGCCGGGCAGAACCGGCGCCTGCGGATCGCGACGTGATCCTCTGCCGGGCGTGAATCTTTCACCTGAGTATCGATATTTCCGCAAAACGGGCAGCGCATCCGCCGTCTCCTCGTCCCTTGTTCCGCCTCTTTTTGTAAGCACTACGGCTGACTTATCCACAACTATAGGCGAGCCGCTAGGATTTGGGTAGTCGGAAATTGCGACCCCTAGATAAAGGGTCAGGCGAAATGTGCCACGACCTGCCTGGAATGCGGGGCGCGGCGATGTTCAAACAGATAGATCCCCTGCCACGTCCCCAACACGGGCTGGCCATCTGCGACCGGTATGGACAGCGAAACCGGCATGATCGCCGCCTTGATATGCGCGGGCATGTCGTCGGGGCCTTCATAGGTGTGCCTGAGATAGGCCATCGACGGATGATCGGACGGCGGCACCAGCCGGGAAAAGAAGGCCTGCAAATCGTCCTGAACCTCGGGGTCTGCATTTTCCTGCACCAACAGGGAACAGGACGTGTGCCTGACAAACAGGGTCAACAGCCCGGTTCCCGCACCCGACAACAACCAATTGCGGATATCGGCCGTGAATTCATACAGCCCTGCCCCGGTTGTTTGGATCGTGAACGTGGTTTGCATCGGCGGAACCGGGCGTTTCGGCGTCAATTGAACAATATCCGCACGCTGCAGCGCCCGTTGGCCCCCTGAACAGACATGCTGTCGCCCGGCGTGAACCCGAACGACACAAAACTGTTGCGCTGTGGAACCGCCCCGTCCGGCGGCGGCTTGAGCGAAAACTGAACCGCCGTTCGCCGCCCCGTCGTGACGCTGGGCCCGTATCCGCGCAGCACATAGATTTTCTGATGCCAGCCGGCACCCAGCTTGCGCCGGGCGAAATCGGCTGCGGCGCACCAATAGCCGTCAACATCCTTGCGCGCGCGGGGAATAACCTCGAAATCGGTGCCATTGATGGGTTCGGTCCGGTACCCGTTGGGGGCTGCACCAGATGGGCCAGACACACCCAGCGCCACAAAGGCGGCCAGCGCGAGCGTCGCAAACTGTTTCATCTACAGGGTCTTTCCTTCAGACATGCGGTTCCTGCCCCAGTATCGCGCAAAACGCGGGGCGCGAACATCACAAAACAATCACTTTTGGCAACAGTTTCCCCAGATACCCGACCTGCGGCACATTCGGGCCGGGCTTGGAAAAGAAAAGCGTGCCGGGGAGCCTTGGTCCGGTTCGGGCGACCGGACCCGGCTCGGCCCCATCCCCAACAAGGTTTTGACCCGGCACTGCAATCCATCTGGGGTCTGTCCCTGCCCGTTTCTTGCCCGCAGTTGACAAAGGCTTGTGAGTTTGCGCCAATCCCACCGGTCCCAAGACCCGGCGGCCCCCGAAGGGTTGGCGGGTTTGGGTATTTGCAAATCACCGAGTGTCGAACATATTGGACCGGTTCGGAATTGGTTGCGGTTATTTCATCATGGAAGTTGATATCGGCAGAATTCACTTGCTGACCAAAGCATTGGAACGCCGGGCCGGAAGCTCTGCGGTGGCGGAACAGGTTCTGAAAGACAGCAACCTGAGCAAGAGCGCCATAGCCCCGCCTGCCACGACCTATAGCGCCCATAGCGAGGCGCTGTTTGTGCGGCATGCGTGTGATGCGCTGGATGATATTACCTTCGGAGCCCAAGCCGGGCTGCAATTCGTATCGGCATCCAGCCTGACCGCCTATATCAGCAAATACTCGCGCGATCTGAAACAGGTCATGGAAAACACGGCCCGTTTTCACCGGTTCATCGACCCGGCGCTTGCGTTTTCACTTCGTGTTTCGGGCAACCACGCCGCGCTTGAGGCCGAGTGGAAAGACCCGCGGTTTTCCCGTTACCATCGGCGGACAGAGTTTCTGTTGTTCGCCGCAATTGCGCGCATGCGGGCGCTGACGCAGGTGAAAATCACCCCGATCCAGATGCGGTTTCCGCACACCGTCGGCAGGCACGAGGCCGCGTTTTCCAAGCTTGGCGGGTTTCCCGTCATATTCGGGGCCGAAAAGCCCGAGATTATCCTGACGCTTTCTGCGCTGGAGCAAAGCGTTCCCACCTATGACCCCGCATTGCGGCAACATCTGCTGGAACACGGTGAACACCTGCTGGCGCAGACGCCGTCAAACCAGCAGAAGCTGCGCGCAAAGGTCGAAGGGCTGATCACGCAATCCCTGCCCGGCACGATCATTCCGGCAGACAAGGCCGCCGAACACCTTGGCCTGAGCGCGCGCACCTTTGCGCGCCGCCTCAGGGAAGAAGGCACCAGTTATCGCGAAATCGTCGAAGACCTGCGATGCGACCTGGCACAGACCTTCATCAAGAACGGGCTGGTTCTGACTGAAATCTCTTATGCGCTGGGATATGCGGATCAGGCCGCGTTTTCGACGGCGTTCAAGCGGTGGACGGGTCAGGCACCCAGCGCATTTCGCAAACGCGTCGAACACCCTATCAGCCACTGAACCTCGGGGAAGCCGGGGGTCATCAGTGTTGCCACCTCGCCCCGACCCGTCCCATGAGTGGACCAACTAGAAATAGCCAACCCGCCCCCGCGCGCCTTGCGAGATCGTGCCAATTGATTTTCAGATTTTGCCAATCCGCGCGAATGGCCCGCACAGGAAAGAAAAAGGCGCCCCGCAGGGGCAAGCCCATGCGGTAAATGTTGAAACGGCGCTGGAACACCCCTTGGTCTGTGGGAGTTTTATTGCCATTCGCACCCGAAGATTTCTTCGGGTGCGATATAACAAAATAAGAGCAGGCGTTGGCTCAGCTATAAGCAAGGACCGCTCTGCGGACTAAGTGTTAATTCGCTGCGGTTGCGCCAAGGTCTGCTTCACCTGGCGTCTCCCTTTCAGAACCTATGCTGAACGGCTCACCTCCAACGCCTGCAGAATGGCCTTGCCAAACGTTTCATCCGACACGTCTTCCGGCAAGACCGTATCTTCATTGCCGCGAATGCCCTCCCAACTGGAACGCCCGCGATAGCGCCATGGCTTGAGCCTGATCTTTGCGTCCTGCAAAGTCAGCGTCACGCTCCCTGCGCCGTTGTACAGCGCTTTCAGGGTCTTGACACCCGCGCGCGCCTTCTCGGCTTCATCCAACGCCTTGATTTCCTCTTTTGTCGGAAACCGCATGATTGACTCCCATTCCGGGTGATCGGGCGTTATGAAACGGCTCGCCATGAGCGCCGCACGCGCTTCACGCCCGATGTCTTCTGCATTCATGTTTGGCGCGAGGTATTCATTGTACCCCTTGGGATCGGGGCATCCCCGTCGATAGACCGCAAATGAGACAATCTTGGTGAAAGCCCGATGCGCATTAATGATTGCGTCCTTGGACTCCCTAGGAGGCTTGGAGTGCTTTTTCCGCTCAGCCGCTTCCGCACGCCGTTTCGCGATCCATTCTTCCGTGGTCAGGACTTTTTTCATCGGATACGGCTCACTTCTACGTCGATCCCCAAACTCTCAGCGTAGTCTATCGCCCGTTGAATTTGAGTAAACTGTTCAGGTGTTGTGTCATTTGGAATGGCGAGTTCAAGGCGTTTGAGGTCGATTTGGTCTGGACGCAATGGGAAGGCATTGAGATTGGACCCGTCAAAGCCGTCGATCTGATCAATGTATCGCTTCAATGCCCCGTAGATACGGCTGGGCCGGTCCACATATCCCGGCGCGCGTGTGTCCAGTGTCTTTGCGCTTGTGGCAAGGCCTTGATCGTCGTCGAAGAAGTCGAACGTCTTAAAATTGTCAGGTGTACGCTCTCCCAAATCGCCCAGTCGTTCAAGATGATCCTCCCATGGTCCGCCTTGTTCTTTGATCGGACCTCCCCAGCGGATGCCGGGGTTGTCGATAGCATCCCAGTCAGGATCGGATGGCAGACGACGGGCGTTTTCAGCCTCGTCCAATAGTTCGTCACGCAAACGGTCGGGATCACTCGTATCACCGCTTCGCCCTCTGCGGCGCAACAACTTCGCGGCCAATCCCGCAGGGGCCACGTTCAATGCGATCAACGTATTCAGATAAGCCCGTTCCCGCGCGGCCTCTTCCACCTGATCCAAGGTCGCACGGCACTGGGCATACTCGTCCATCACCATGCCGGGGCGGGTCTCAACAGCGTAGGCATATTCCGAGAACGCTTTCGCCGTTTCCGGGAAATCACGCCAAAATGCCTCAATCTCTTCGATACGGTCTTCAACCGCTTGGCTCATTTCGTCCAGTTCGGCCTGTTCTTCGTCCGAAAGCGTTCCAAACCGTTCGCGCGCCGACAGTACGCCCAGTCGAGTTACCCACACGAGGTTCTCGGGAATCTCGGTCAGCGTTTGCCAAATGTCGGTCAGCGTGTCCTTGATGGCTTCCCAGACACCTGCATCCACACCGCGACCATGGGCGACCTGAGCCGCTACGAAATCAGGCGCACTTTGCCGTCGTCACGGGACCGCCAGATGTACTGATCAATCCCAAGGGCGCGTTGTCTGCGTTCATTGATCAGCCCGGAAAATGACGTGATCAGGTTCTCTTCCATCGCACGACGGACGGAGTTGAAGCGGCTTGGACGCTCGCCATGATCGGCCCAGATCGTCTCCACCCGCTCCGACCACGCCTGAATCGCGGCGGCCTTGTCGCCGGAAACATCCTCCAAGTCGGCGACGGAAAGAGGCGCATCAAACCCCTCGCGCGTGAACCGCAACAGGAGGTCAGCATTGATCTGATTGGCAAAATCCAGATTGGTGGCAAATTGCTGCTGCAAAGCCGCAAGGCCGGGGATATCTGCTTTGCGCGATAGCGGGCGTGCAACCACCCCTTGCGTGCGGTTCGACAACACAAAGCCGCCGCTTCCGCCTGACCTTAGAAATTGAGGAAACTTCGTTTCCATGAACCACGCCGCATCCGAATGAACGGGGGACATTTTCACGGAATCCAGTTAACCGGGTGAAACCACACCGTACGTTGCTTACATGCTCTTATCAGTGGGAACGGACGTTCAGTCACAGTGCAGCATCGGTCAAAATGGGCTCAAACCGGAACATCGCTGCCCACGCGGCTAATGGCAGCATTCTCTTCAAGGGAAGCGGCTCCGTCACATGTGCATCGGAGCCGTCTGGTATCAACATTTACCGCATGGGATAGCCCGCAGAGGACGCCTTTGAAATCACTGATCCAGGAAGGACCGCAGCTTGCGGGATCTGCTTGGGTGTTTCAGCTTGCGCAGCGCCTTTGCTTCGATCTGGCGAATACGTTCGCGGGTCACGCTGAACTGTTGGCCCACTTCCTCCAGAGTGTGGTCGGTGTTCATGCCGATGCCGAACCGCATCCGCAGAACCCGTTCCTCGCGCGGGGTGAGCGAGGCCAGAACCCGCGTGGTCGTTTCCTTGAGGTTTTCCTGAATGGCGCTGTCCAGTGGCAGCACGGCATTCTTGTCCTCGATGAAATCGCCCAGTTGGCTGTCTTCCTCGTCGCCGATTGGCGTCTCAAGGCTGATCGGCTCTTTGGCGATTTTCATCACCTTGCGAACTTTTTCGAGCGGCATTTGCAGCTTTTCAGCCAATTCCTCGGGCGTCGGTTCGCGGCCGATTTCGTGCAGCATCTGACGACCGGTCCGGACCAGCTTGTTGATCGTTTCGATCATGTGAACCGGAATACGGATCGTACGCGCCTGATCCGCGATCGAACGCGTGATCGCCTGACGGATCCACCAGGTCGCATAGGTCGAGAACTTATAGCCGCGGCGATATTCGAACTTGTCCACCGCCTTCATCAGGCCGATGTTTCCTTCTTGAATAAGATCAAGGAATTGCAAGCCGCGGTTCGTGTATTTCTTGGCGATTGAGATCACCAGACGCAGGTTGGCTTCGACCATTTCCTTCTTGGCCTGGCGGGCTTCTTTCTCGCCCTTTTGAACCTGCTGAACGATGCGGCGGAATTCGGGGATATCCAGACCGATATATTGCCCGACCTGTGCCATGTCGTTGCGCAGCTCTTCGACCTTGTCGGTCGAACGCTCGATGAACATCTGCCAGCCCCGGCCCGGCTTTTCCGCCATTTCGGTCAGCCAGTTGGGGTCCAGTTCACGGCCGCGATAGGCGTCGATGAATTCGCGCCGGTTGATGCGCGCCTGATCGGCCAGTTTCACCATCGCACTGTCCAGCGACATGATACGTCGGTTGATGCCGTAAAGCTGGTCGATCAGCGCTTCGATGCGGTTGTTGTGCAGGTGAAGACCGTTCACCAGCTCTACGATTTCGGCGCGCAGTTTCTGATAGGTCGCCTCATCCTTGTCGCTGAACGACCCGTCTTCGTTCAAGGTGGCGGAAATCCGGCTGTCCTGCATTTCCGACAGCATCGAGAAATCGGTCGAAATGCGTTCCAGCGTCGTCAGAACCTGATCCTTGAGCGCCGCTTCCATCGCGGCAAGGGACATGTTGGCCTGATCGTCCTCGTCATCATCATCGTCGCTGGCAATCGGGTTGCCGTCAGCATCCAGTTCCGGGCCGGTGTCCTTTTCAGGTTTGGCGGCCTTGACCGCGGACGTATCGACCACCGGCTCTTCGACGTCGCCGTCTTCGTCCATCTGGTTGCCAAACGTCGCCTCAAGGTCGATCACGTCGCGCAACAGAATGTCTTCGGACAGAAGTTCGTCATGCCAGATGGTAATCGCCTGGAAGGTCAGCGGGCTTTCGCACAGCCCGGCGATCATCGTGTTCCGGCCTGCCTCGATCCGCTTGGCGATGGCAATCTCGCCCTCGCGGCTCAGCAGTTCGACACTTCCCATTTCGCGCAGGTACATGCGCACCGGGTCATCTGTGCGGTCAAGTTTCTCGGTCGACGCCCCGGCCAACGCGACCTCGCGCGGGCCTTCGGTCGAGACCAGCTCGGTCGATCCCTTGTTTTCTTCTTCTTCGGCTTCTTCGTCTTCGATGATGTTGATGCCCATTTCGGACAGCATCGACATCACATCTTCGATCTGTTCAGAACTGACCTGATCGGGCGGCAGAACCTGGTTCAGCTGATCGTAGGTGATGTAACCTTTCTCGCGGGCCTCGGCGATCATCTTCTTGACCTGGGCCTGGCTCATGTCCAGCGAGATTTCCTGTTCCTGCTCGTCGGATTTGCGGTCTTCGTTCGTATCCTTGGCGGCCATTCAATGCTCCTGCAGGGATGGGTGATTCGTTTGACCCGAATCATTAGCGCGTAGAAGTGATTCGGCCACCCGTTTACCCGTTTTTCTTTTCCAGTGCCTTACGAAAACACCACTTATCGGCGTTTCCTCTCGAAATTGATGCCGGACATAATCGCCTCAAAGGCGTCTTTCTCGTCGCGGTTGATTCGCGCGCCGTTGTCGGCGATGTCGAAAACGGCCTTGTCCTCGTTCTGGCTGCGGCTCGTGCGGTTGCGCTCTTCGGCGGCCTGCGCCAGCCGGTATGTCAACGCCTCGTCGGCCAGTTCGGAAAGCTCCTCGGCCGCTTCGGCAATCTCGGCATCCAACCCCCGGAGCGCTTTGATTTTCGCGAGTTCCTCGGCCAGCGTCATTTCGGCCTTTTCAACTTCGCCCGGATTATGCACGCAGGGGATCACTGCGACATGGCGAAGGGCCAGCAGGTTTTCAAGAGGCTCAGGCCCCAAAGTTTCAACAATATGGTCCCCAAGATTGTCGGGGTCGTCGATTGCATGGCGCAGAACGGCGTTCCGCAGCGCGGCATGGTCGGGGTCGTGACACTCCATCTCTTCCAACTGATGTTCGAACTGCACCACCACCTTGGGGTTCAAAATGGCGATGGCCAGGATTGCCGCTTCGCGCAGTCGGATATCGGCATTTTCGGACGACGCCAAAAACGAGGCGCGCGCACCGGGCGAGGCTGGTTGCGCCGGTGGCTGCCATTTGCCGCGCGGCTGCCATTGCCGATTTTGCGTCTGGCGCTGCGGCCGGAACAATTGCCAGCGCAGGTCCTTGATTTCCTGCCCATAATGCGACCGGATCGACGGATCGCGGATCAGTTTGATCTTTTCGCGCAGCGCTTTGTCCAACGCGGCCTTGCGTTCGGGGCTGTCAAAGACCTTGCCCTCAGTCTCGCGCTGCCACAGCAGTTTGACCATGGGAATTGCAGCTTCCAGAACGGTTTGCACCGCCTTGGGACCGTCGGCGCGCAGCAGATCATCGGGGTCTTTCCCTTCGGGCATCAGGGCGAACCGCAGGGATTTCCCCGCCTCAAGCAAAGGCAAGGCCAGATCAACCGCCCGCATCGCCGCGCGCAGCCCGGCCGTATCACCATCCAGTGCGATGATCGGCTCGTCCGAAATGCGCCACAGCAACTGCAACTGGTGTTCGGTAATCGCCGTGCCCAACGGAGCGACCGAGGCCCCGAACCCCGCCTCGGCCAGCGCAATCACGTCCATATACCCTTCGGCCACGATCAGGGGCTGCCCCTTGCCCGCCGCTTGGCGAGCGGGGCCATGGTTGTACAGGCTGCGGCCCTTGTCGAACAACTCGGTCTCGGGTGAGTTCAGGTATTTGGCGTTGTCATTGGGGTCCATCGCCCGACCGCCGAACGCAATACACCGACCACGCGGATCGCGGATTGGGTACATGATGCGGTTGCGGAACGTGTCATAAGGTTTCTTGCCCTTGTTCGAGGGCTTGGCCAATCCGGCCCCCAGAATCAGGTCTTCGGCCACGTTCTTGCCGCGCAGATGATCCCACAACGCCTGCCAGCCGTCCGGGGCAAATCCGATTTCCCACCGATCCAACGCAGGCTCATCCAACCCGCGACGGGTCAGGTATTCTCGGGCGCTTGCCCCTGCCCCTGTCTTGAGTTGCAGGCGGAAAAACTGAACCGCCTGCTCCATCACCTCGGCCAGTTGCGCGCGGCGGTCCTGTTTTTCCTGCGCCTTCGGGTCGCGTGCTGGCATCGGCATCCCGGCTTCACGCGCCAGAATCTCGACCGCTTCGATGAACGAGACATTTTCGGTTTCCTTCACGAAACTGATCGCGTCCCCTTTGGCGTGACAGCCAAAGCAGTAATAAAATCCCTTTTGGTCATCTACATGAAAAGACGCCGTTTTTTCATGGTGAAACGGGCATGGCGCCCACATGTCGCCCTTGCCCTGATTGGACTTGCGCTGGTCCCACATGACCTTGCGCCCGACGACCTGGGACAGGCTTAGCCGGGTACGCAGTTCATCAAGGAATCCGGGCGGCAATGACATTTTAGTTTTTCAGATCGTTTTTCAAAGCCTGTATCTGGTCCCAGTTGTCGACGCATTGCTGGTACAGGATTTCGCCCAGGTCTTTCTTGCGCAGGTCTTTACGCTTTTGATCATAGACCCAGGACGTCAGCTGAGGAATGGCCTGGCTGTAATTGGCGGGCCAGGTCGGGTTTGACGATGCGATGGTGCTGGCGACATCCGCCTGTTTTACCCGATCCAGCCGCGCCTGCTGAATGGCGCGGACGACATCCGCTTGGTAGCCGCAGCTTTCTTCTTTGCTTTCCGCGGCCAGAACCGGCGTCGTCATCAGAACAAGGGCAAACAGGGGGCGAAACATACGGTGGCTCCGGAATCAGTTGAGGTCCCGAAAGCTTACCCTCGTGCGGCGACACCTTCCATCGCCCTTTTCAAATCGTGAACCAGCGACGCGGCCATCGACCGGAACACCATGATCTGAAACGCCGTGTCCCCGACACGCGTGATCGAGGCCGTCATATGAAAAAGCAGGCTGCGCGCGGTATGCCCACGTTTGAAATGCGCGGGCCGCAGATCAACAGGCACAAGCCGCGCCAGAACGTCCTCGGCCCCTGCGCCCTCAAGCCGAACAACAGCCCAGGCGTCGGACTGATCGACGATGGCCGCATGTTCAAAAAGCGATGCATCCGGTGTCGGCCCGACCAGCATGATCGCGGAATGGCCAAACCAAATGGCGCGCGCACCCGCCTTGCCCGTGGCACGGTTGGCCGCCGGGCAGGTCATCCCATGCGCCGATTTCAGCACCTGCGACAGGGCTTTCCGATGGCCCTTGAACGGCGTCACCGAATGGATCGTTCCCGCGTCGACTTCGTGCAGCGCGACCGCGCCGACATTCAGCGGCAACAAGTCCGCACAGGGGGTCTTGGCAATCAATTCACCCACGAACGCGCCCTCCTTCCGGGTCAAAGAACACAGGGTTGACCACCTCGCACAGGGTCGTCACACCGCGCAGGTGGTCAACCATCTTGACGACCTCGCCAAGCCGGTCCGGCCCGTCCGCCAGAAACGCCAGGCCCAGCATCGACCCCAGGGTCGGGGAAAAGCAGACGGATGTAACATATCCCTGATCGTTCACGCGCACCGGCTCTGCCGCTTTGTCGTACAAATGCGCCCCGGCCAGCAATTGGCGGCTTTCGCCTATGGGCTTTAGACCGACCAGACGTTCGCGCCCAGGCTGTTCCAGGCCGGGCCTTTCCGACATCGTCTTCCCGATACAGTCCTTTTTCTGCGAAACCATGCGCCCCATGCCGATGTCATACGCGGTCGTGCGCCCGTGAATCTCGGCATGGGTGATAAAGCCCTTTTCGATCCGCAGGACGTTCAGTGCCTCCATCCCGTACAGCCCGCCGCCCAGCGCCGCGGCCTTTTCCGCCAGAATGTCAAACAGGCTGGCGCCATAACGGGCCGGCACCGCGATTTCATAGGCATGCTCGCCCGAGAACGAGATACGGAACAATCGCCCCTGAACGCCCAGCACGGTGACTGGTCCGCAGGCCATGAATGGCCAGCTTTCGTCGTCGATCGGATGGTCCAGCAAGCCGTTCAGCAGCTCTCGCGATTTTGGACCCGCAACCGCGAATTGCGCCCAGTGTTCCGTCACCGAAGCGAACGAGACATCCAGTTCCGGTTGCAATCCCTGATGTACGAATTCCAGGTGCTTCATCACGTCCCCCGCCGCTGCGGTTGTCGTGGTCATCAGGTAATGCCTATCCGCCAGTCGGGCCGTGGTCCCGTCATCCATCACGAACCCGTCCTCGCGCAGCATCAAGCCATACCTGACGCGACCGACCTTCAGCGACGAAAACACGTTGCAGTAAACGAAATCCAGAAACTTGGCCGCGTCAGGTCCCTGAATATCTATCTTGCCAAGGGTCGAAACATCGCAGATCCCAACCGCCTTGCGCACCATGGTGACCTCGCGGTCACAGGACTGCCGCCAGGTCGTTTCGCCCGCCTTGGGGAAATAGCTTGGGCGATACCAAAGCCCGGCCTCGACCATCGGCGCACCCCGATCAACTGACCCGCCGTGCGAGGTTGTAAACCGCTGAGGCCTGAAACCCTGCCCCTCGGCCCCGGCGCCCAGCGCCGCGATGGCGATCGGTGCATAAGGCGGCCGAAACGTCGTGGTCCCGGTCTCAGCTATGCCGCGCCCTGTTGCGTCGGCCAGAACCGCAAGCGCCGCCACGTTCGAGTTCTTGCCCTGATCTGTCGCCATCCCCTGCGTGGTATAGCGTTTCATATGCTCGACCGACCGAAAGTTCTCGGTGGCGGCCTGCTTGACATCCTTGACCGTCACGTCGTTCTGGAAATCCAGCCAGGCACGCCCTTTGCCGGGCACCGCCCAAAGCGGCGTTATGACATATGGCGCATCTTCGGCCTGCGGAACGGATATTTCCGGCGCAGAAAACCCAAGATCTGTCAGCGCTTCCTCGGCGGCGGTCGCCCCTTCGCGCAAACACGCCGCTGTCGAAAACGCCCCTTTGCACGCCCCCGCCGTGATCATGCCGGGAACCGCGCCCGGCGTGGGAATAAAGGCCGCGATCTCGTCCTGCCAGGTTGGCCGTCCATTCATGTGGCAGGTCAGATGAACCGAAGGGTTCCAGCCGCCGGACATCGCCAGGCAATCCGTTTGTATCCGCTCTTCCCCGCTTGCGCGCCGCACGGTGATGGCCTCAAGGCCCTTGCGCCCGGAACTGTCGCAAACCTGAGCGCCGCGCAGAACGGGATAGTCATCCGACAAGGGGCCATCATGACGGCTGTCAATCACTGCGGCCACGTGAATACCCGCATCCAGCAGGTCGCGCGCGGTGCGGTGAATGTCATCTGAATTGCCAAAAACGGTCACGTTCCGCCCGGGGCTGACACCCCACCTGTTCAAATAGGCGCGGACCGCACCGGCCGTCATGATCCCCGGCCGGTCATTGTTGCGAAACGCCACCGGCCGCTCCAACGCACCTGCCGCCAGGATGGACCGTTTCGTCACGATCCGCCAATAGGTCTCCAGCGGGGCGCCACCCGTGCGGCGACCAGAGTGATGGCCAACCCGTTCCAGCGCGGCATATGTTCCCTGGTCATACGCGCCCGCAACCGTTGTCCGCGACATCAGCCGCACATTGTCCAGCGCACCAAGCTCGGCCAGCACCGCATCGACCCAGACAGGTCCCGGCTTGCCATCCACCTCAAAACTTTCGGCCAAAAGCCGCCCGCCCATACGACTGTTTTCATCGGCCAGAATAACATCCGCACCGGCCCGCGCGGCCTGTAATGCCGCCATCAGCCCCGCTGGCCCGGCGCCAATTACCAGAAGATCGCAAAAGGCATAGGCACTTTCATACTTGTCCGCATTTTCCGCACCCGACAAGGCGCCCAGCCCCGCCGCACGCCGAATGACGGGCTCGTACAGCTTCTCCCAAAAGCTCTTGGGCCACATGAAGGTCTTGTAATAAAACCCGGCCCCCAGAAAGGGCGAGGCCAGATCATTGACCGCCATCAAATCAAGGCTAAGGCTGGGCCAGCGGTTCTGGCTGCGCGCCACCAGCCCGGGGTAGATTTCCTGCATCGTGGCGCGGACATTCGGTTCCTGCGCGGCACCCGTTCCAACAGTCACCAGCGCATTCGGTTCTTCGCTTCCGGCGGTTAAAACGCCGCGCGGCCGGTGATATTTGAATGACCGGCCCATCAGGCGCACACCATTGGCCAGCAAGGCAGACGCCAGAGTGTCGCCCCGAAAGCCGGAATATGTCACGCCATCAAAAACGAACGACACCGGATCAGAGCGATCAATCAGCCCCTTGCCCCCGACCCTCATGCCGAGACCTCCGACGCCAGCTCTGATCCCAGCATGTCATGGGTCACCGTATCCCGCGTCACAACGATCCACGCACCGCACCCGCCCTCGTGATACCACAGCTCACGCGTGACACCGGCCGGGTTATCACGCAGATAGACGAAATCATCCCACGCCGCTTCCCCCGCATCCGGCGCCGGCCTCTCCAGATCGACCGCCGCACCGCGGTAATAGAATTCACGCCGGTCGCGCTCCCCGCAATGCGGGCATGAAATCCTCATGACACGCCCCCACGCTTCATCTTTTCACAAATACTCGAACCCGACATCGCAACCCTCAATGCAGATTGTGCTGAGAGCCCTTGCCCTCTTCATCGATAATTCCCAGACCCGACCGAAACCGGTCCAGGCGAAACCCGGTGGCGTTTTCGTGATAGTCGCCCGTGGCAATCAGATGACCGAATACATTCCCCGAACCGGGCACCGCCTTGAACCCGCCGTAGTTCCAGCCGCAGTTCAGATACAGCCCCTCGATGCCCGTGTGATCAATGATCGGCGACCCATCCGGCGTCATATCCATGATCCCGCCCCAGGATCGCAAAACCCTGGCCTTGCCGATCATCGGCATCAGGGCCATCCCTGCCTCCATCACGTTTTCAACCGTGGGCAGGTTGCCGCGGGCAGCGTATGAGGCATAAAAGTCCAGATCCCCGCCGAACACCAGCCCGCCCTTGTCTGACTGGCTGATATAGAAATGCCCCATGCCAAAGGTGATGACCTGGTCGATACAGGGCTTGAGCCCCTCGGTCACAAAAGCCTGCAGGACGTGGCTTTCAACCGGCAACCGCATTCCGGCCATCGCCGCCACCTGCCCCGAACGACCCGCGGCCACCATCGCCACCTTCTTGGCCCGGATTGGCCCGCGCGTTGTTTGCACGCCGCGCACCGCGCCATTTTCGATATCAATTCCGGTAACTTCGCAATTCTGGATCAGGTCCACGCCCCGCTGGTCGGCCCCACGGGCATACCCCCAGGCAACCGCGTCATGGCGCGCGGTACCGCCACGCGGATGATACAGCCCGCCATAAAGCGGAAACCGCAGATCGTCAAAGTTCAGATAGGGCACCATGGCGCGCAGCCCGTCCCGGTCCAGCAAGATGGCATCGTCGCCCTGGCTGATCATCATATTGCCCCGGCGTGCCGCTGCATCCCGCTGACCGTCGGAATGAAACAGGTTGATGATGCCCCGCTGCGAATGCATGACGTTATAGTTCAGGTCCTCCTCCAGCCCTTCCCACAGCCGCAGCGAATGCGAATAGAACTCGGAATTGCCCGGCAAAAAATAATTGGCCCGCACGATCGTGGTGTTGCGCCCCACATTTCCGCCGCCGATATACCCTTTTTCCAGCACGGCGACATTGGTCAGACCATGCTCTTTGGCCAGGTAATATGCCGTGCTCAACCCGTGGCCGCCGCCGCCGATGATCACGATGTCATATTCGGCTTTCGGCGCGGGGTCGCGCCAATGCGGCGTCCATCCCCTGTTGCCTGTCAGGCCCTCCCTGAAAACTCGCAAACCGGAAAATCGCATTCAAACCCCCGTGCGGAACTGCCGGTATCAAACCAACTCGTCCCAGCAGTAACAAGGCCCGCCACGCAAACCGCCACCGTTTTCGACGCAAACTTGTCTGGGGGCGACCAATCCTTGGACCGCGCCGCGACCCCTTTAATTGCGCCAATAAAAACGGCCAGCGCAGATACGCTGGCCGTTTCCTGTTACCCTGGTCTCGGGACGCTTACAGACCCTTGGCGCGATAGCTTTTCGAAACCCTGTCGATCGCCACGATATAGGCCGCCGTCCGCAAGTCACCGACATCGGCACGATCATGCCAGACCTCGCTCATGGACTGATAGGCGATCCGCATCGTGTCATCGAGCCCCGAGCGCACAAGCTCCAGCTCGTCCGCGCCCTTGAGGTACTTGGCCTTGAAGTCCGGCGACATCGACCAGGCATCGCCCAGGTACCTGTCCAGCCGCTCCAACTCGCTGACGATAAGCTCGTGCCGGGCCTCTTCCTGGCGCCGTTGCATCCGGCCGAACCGGATGTGGCTGAGGTTCTTGACCCATTCGAAATAAGAAACCGTCACACCGCCCGCATTGGCATACATGTCGGGAATGATCACCGTCCCCTTTTTGCGCAGCACCTCATCCGCGCCCGCCGTCACCGGGCCATTGGCCGCCTCGATGATCAAGGGTGCCTTGATCCGGTCGGCATTGGTCAGGTTGATCACCCCTTCCAGCGCGGCCGGGATCAGGATGTCGCATTCCTCTTCCAGAACGGCACCGCTTTCGGCGGTATGCGTGGCGTCGGGATAGTCCCTGACGCCGCCATGCTTGATGATCCATTGGCGCACGGCCTCGACGTCTATCCCGTCGGGATCGTACAGCGCCCCGTCCCATTCGATGATGCCCACGATCCGCGAGCCATCCTCTTCGCTCAGAAACTTCGCGGCATGATAGCCGACATTCCCAAGCCCCTGGACAATGACCCGCTTGCCGTCAAGCTTGCCGGTCAATCCAGCCTTTTTGACATCCTCGGGGTGCCGGAAGAACTCGCGCAGGGCGTATTGAATTCCGCGTCCCGTCGCCTCGACCCGCCCGGAAATTCCGCCGGCGTTCAACGGTTTTCCCGTCACGCTGGCGCGCGCGTTGATGTCGGTCGTATTCATCCGCGCATATTGGTCCGCCATCCACGCCATTTCGCGTTCGCCCGTTCCCATGTCCGGGGCCGGAACGTTCTGGGATGGGTTGATCAGGTCCCGCTTGGCCAGTTCATAGGCGAACCGACGGGTGATCTGTTCCAGCTCATGTTCTTCGTATTTGCGCGGATCGATGCACAATCCGCCCTTGGACCCGCCAAACGGGGCCTCGACCAAAGCACATTTGTAGGTCATCAGCGCCGCCAGCGCCTCAACCTCGTCCTGGTTCACGGCGGTGGCATAGCGGATGCCGCCCTTGACCGGTTCCATATGTTCGGAATGAACCGAACGATAGCCGGTAAACGTGTGCATCTGGCCGCGCAACCGGACACCGAACCGTACCGTATAGGTGGCGTTGCACACCCGTATCTTTTCCTCCAACCCCGGCGGAAGGTCCATCAGGGACGCCGCCCTGTTGAACATCAGATCTACGCTTTCCCGAAAGCTGGGTTCTTTGATGACCGTCATAGAATCCTCCGCGTCATTGGACGACATACGTCACGACTTTTTGTCGCACCCTTGGCCGATGGTCGCAATCGTCAATTGCATCTTTTTTCATCATTTTGTGAACGGCTGATTAAGCGCAGCCACAGCGAGTCGCAGTGGGAAAAAACCCATCAAATTGTCCCTTGACCAGAAACAAATCCGGACGAAACCGGGCCACTACGCGCGATTTCCGTTCAATAATAGCAGCATAGTGGCGATAGCGCCCAAATCTCGCCACGTTCCAAGTCTAAATTATTAAAGTTGCGAATTACTGGCTTCACCACGTTTGGCCGGCAGAGGGATTTCGTTATGCGCAATTTTGATTGGAATTCAAAATCAGGCTTCTTGGCTGCTTTGGCAAAACGCCACGGCAGGACATCGTCGTTCTGGTCGTCTGAAAGTGGCCTGATGACAATCATGGCCCTGTTTTTCATGCTGATCATCTTTACCGCCGCCGGTTTTGCCGTCGACGTGATGCGATATGATCGCGAACGGGCGCGGCTTCAATATTCGCTGGACCGGGCCGTGCTGGCCGCCGCCGACCTGGACCAGGACCTTTGCCCCAGCGTCGTAGTCCGCAGCTATCTGGAAAAGGAAGGGCTGGACCAGTACCTGGTTGGCGATCCTGTTGTCACGCCCGATCTGTGCGGCACAAGCGAAGTGACGATCGAAGGGTACCGCCGGGTCGAAGCCACCGCCCAGATGGATATCGGCATGCATTTCATGCAGTGGTGGGAGGTCGATTCGATCACCACATCAGTGACCAGCGTCGCCGAAGAAGCCATTGACGACGTGGAAATCTCGTTGGTGCTGGACGTTTCGGGTTCGATGAACAGCTATAACCGGCTGGAAAACCTCAAGGACGCCGCCCAGAACTTTGTTCAGGAAATGGTCGACAAGACCGAGGACGGCAAGCTGTCGATTTCCATCGTGCCCTACGCCACCCAGGTAGCACTACCCGATTACCTGGTCGATGAATTAAATGTCACCGGTGGCAACAGCTTTGCCAATTGCATCAACTTTGAAAGCTCGGACTTTTCGACGACGACCTTTGACACGGGCGCGACGTATGAAAGCACGCTGCATTTCACCCATTGGGGCGAATATGACAAACGTCCGGACAATGACATCGTCTATAGCGAGATTTGCGACATCGAAGAAAGCCGCGAGGTTGCCGTTCTGCAAAAAGACCCGGACACGTTGAATGCGCAGATCGAGAATTTCCAGGCCGGCGGCAACACTTCGATCGAGCTGGGCCTGAAATGGGGCCTGACATTGCTTGACGAAAGCTTTCAGCCGGTGATGGCGAACCTTGCCGGCACAGATATCCCGGCTGAATTTGCCACCCGCCCCAGCACCTATGCCAGCGCCGACGCGATGAAGGTCATCGTTTTGATGACGGACGGCGCGAACACGACGCAATACCAGGTCAATCCAGGCTATCGCACCGGATCGTCCGACATCTGGTGGAATGACGACGAAGAGATCTACTCTTATTTCGACGTGGATTCGAACAACTTCGTCTGGGAAGATGTGCCGATCGGCGAATGGGACAGCTCTAGACGCTGGTATTGGGCGCGTGAAACCCGCCAGCAGCACGCATACGGAAACGGCACCTACCGCGTGTATCGGTGCCGGGATTACCGCAGCGGTCGGTGCCGCAACTACGATTACAGCAGGCATGAAGACAGGAACGAGGCCGGATCGGCAACCGAACTGTCCTGGCCCGATGTCTGGATGACAACGACGCGCTACAAGATTTATGACATGTATCGCGACAACCTGGGCTCTTCCTTTGCCTATGACTGGTACTACGATGCCGTCAGCAGCGTCGGGTCGTCGACCAAGAACACCCGTGCGCGCGCCCTGTGCGATGCGGCCAAGGCCAACAATGTCATCATTTTCACCATCGCGTTCGAGGCCCCCGACGCAGGCAAGACCCTGCTTCAGGCCTGCAAAAGCGACGACGGCGCCTATTACGAAGCGACCGGCACCGAGATCGTCGATGTTTTTGCCTCGATCGGCTCAAGCATCCGGAACCTGAGGCTGACCCAATGATCACGCGACTTCTTGCCAAAGCGCGCAGTTTCCGGCGCGATGAAACCGGCAATGCCCCAATCGAATTTGTCATGTGGTTTCCGATTTTCCTGATGACCACCTATTCAGGCGTCGAGATGGGCATCGTTGCCTGGAACCATGCCAACCTGGAACGCGCGCTGGATGAAACCATTCAGGACGTGCGTATGAACCTGATCGACAAATACGACACCTCGGCCGACGCCCAGTGGACACATACCCTGCTCAAGCAGATCATTTGCGACAAGGCAGGTGCCATTCCGGACTGTTTCGCGAACCTCGCGCTGGAAATGGTCACCGTCGACCCTTACGTGGGAAACCCGATGCTCGCCTCGGGGTACGAAGACCCCTTTTGCGTCGATACGCCCGAAGAAATTCGCGGCAAGGACGACCAGTTGTTCGAACAGGGAACCTCGAATGAACTGATGGTCATTCGCGCCTGCGTCGAGATCACGCCGCTTTTCTTCGGCACGACCCTGGGCAAGCTCGCGCAGCAGGATCCCGACGGTCAATATGAACTGCATGCAACATCGGTATTTGTCCATGAACCGATCTGATCAACCACTCCGCAAGCTCGTCACCGGGTTTCTCCGCCAGTTTTCCCGCAAGGAAGACGGTATCGTCACCATCGAAGCGGTGATGATATTTCCCCTTATTTTCTGGGGGATGTGGGCATCTTACAGTTTCTTCGACGGGTATCGCCACAGCGCGCGCAACCTCAAGGCCGCCTATGCCGTGGCCGACGTCCTGTCACGCGAAAGCAGCACGGTCAACTCGGACTATATCACCACTCTCTATGATCTTCAGCAATGGATGATCTCGGACCGTTCGGACGTATCCATGCGGGTGTCGTTCCTGCGCTGGGACGAGGCTGATGACCGCCACTATGTTCTGTGGTCCTGTGTACGTGGCGAAAGCTATGATGAATGGACCGACGCAAGCGTAGGCGACATCAAGGACAAGTTGCCGGTGATGCAGGACAACGGCACCATGATCCTGGTTGAAACCCTGGACCTGTATACCCGACCGTTCAAAATCGGGTTCGGCGATCAGGAATTCTCGATGGAGAATTTCATCTTCACCCAGCCGCGCGGGTATCACAACATCAACGCAACCGACGACTGCTGAGAGTCACTGTCGCTCTGCAAGCAGGGCGGACAACATTTCAGACATGAACTTGGTCTGACCGGCGGCTGTCATGCCGCCGACCCCTACCCTGCGCCCCAGGCGCCACCACAGGCCCGGCGCCCAGGCGTTTCCCGTTCGGGCCCGCGTGCGGACCAAAAACCCGTTTGACGGTTTGAACGCAAAGACACCCCTGTCGACCGCTTCGATTTCGGCAACCTCGGCGATCATCTGACCAGAGCCGGTGCGCAGGGATGTCCGGGTCAGTTCGATGCTGTCGGCGGTGGCTGTCCACACGCGATAGGACAACCACAGCGCGCCCGCGCCCACCACCAGCAGAAATAACTGCCACCCCAGGGCAGGCGGCGTCGCCATCGCCACGTAAACCACGATCACCCCGATCGCGACCAGCATCGCCACCCCAAGGGCGCGCCTGAGCGGCGAGGCCTCGACAACCGCCAGCACTTCATCCTGCATGAATATCTCCCCGATTCATCGGCCCCCCATTACCCCTATTCGGCTGAAAACAACAGGCCCTGACAACCACTGCACAGTGATCGTGCTCAGACGCAAATTGACCGTTTCGGCGCGGACCCTAGATTGGACGCACAACGCCAGGAGGCCACAATGTCCATCAGACCAACCCTAGAAACACGGCAGGCCGTTCCCGCCATCGAAGGCGCCGGAGTGAAGTTGCATCGGGCTTTCGGCTTTCAGGATCCGACAGAGCTGGACCCATTTCTGCTGTTCGACGATTTTCGGAACGACCGGCCACAGGATTTTCAGGCCGGGTTCCCCTGGCACCCGCACAGGGGGATCGAAACCATCACCTATGTCTTATCGGGCACGGTCGAACACAGCGACTCGTTGGGCAACACCGGAACGCTGGGTGCGGGGGATGTGCAATGGATGACCGCCGGGTCGGGGATTCTGCACCAGGAAATGCCCAAGGGCAGCCCAAGCGGTCAAATGCACGGGTTCCAGTTGTGGGGCAACCTGCCCGCGGACCAGAAGATGACCGCCCCGCGTTACCAGGACGTCCTGAGCGCCGATATCCCCGAGATCATTGATGATGACGGTACAAAGGTGCGAGTCATCGTTGGGTCGTTCTGGGGGCGCACCGGCCCCGTGGACGGGATCGCAGCCGATCCGCAATACCTGGATATCTCGATTCCGCCCGGTATCACCCGCAGCTTTGGCATCGACACGTATCGCCGCGCCTTTGCCTATGTGTTCGAAGGCCAGGCCGCCTTTGCGGACGCCTCACAGCCCACGGGCGTGCTGCTGGAAAAAGAGGTGCGCGGGCAAGAGGTCAACATTCGTGACATGTCCGGCAACCGGACGCTGGTGCGCTTTGGCTCTGGCGACGAGATCAAGGTCCAGGCCGGGCCCGAGGGCGTGCGTTTCCTGATGATCTCTGGCGCGCCCATTGACGAGCCGGTAGCATGGCATGGGCCGATCGTGATGAACACCCGGTCCGAGCTTGAACAGGCGTTTCGCGATTTGCGGAACGGAACGTTCATCCAGCCCGCGCACTGATTCACCGGTGCGGATTGTTTGGCGGGGCGGTGGCGTCAGATGGCGACCGCCTTGCGCACCATATCCCAATAGACCTGTTCGACCTGGTCCAGAGACAGCCGCCCCTGTGCGCGGTACCAGGTCAGAACCCCGTTCAACATCGCGATGACTGCCAGGGTGGCGATTTTAGTATCGGCAACCGAAAACTGCCCCACGCGCTGACCTTCGCGCAAAATGCTCTCAAGCTGGTTTTCATAACGTCGCCGAAGGGTTTCGATCTCTGCGAAATACTCAGGCGTCAGGTTGCGCAGTTCCATATAGGCGATGAACACCTCGTCCGGGCGCTGTAGGTTGAACCGGATGTGAAACCCCACAAACCTGCGCAGATCTTCAGCCGGGTCAGACCCTGCCCCGACCTCGTCATAGGCTGAAAGCAATTCGTGCATGTGATCGCGCATTAGGCGGTACAGAAGGCTTTGCTTGTCGGGGGTGTAGTTGTACAACGCCCCGGCCTGCACGCCGACTTCGGCCGCGATCTGGCGCATCGAAACCGCCGCATAGCCGTGGCGCGCAAACAGGTTGAGCGCCGCCTTGCGGATACGCGGGCCGGTGATGTCCGAATGTGAGCCTTGTGTTCGTGCCATGGGCCAACCGTATATGAACAAATGTTCAGATAGAAGCCCGCTTGAACAGAACGGGCAAAACGTGCATCACCAAGGACACGCGCTTGCGGAAGGTTCGGCATGAAGGTTTTGATCCCACTGATATTGATGCTTGCCTGTGCGGGCTGCGCGGACATCCCCGAGCTTGACGGCAGCGAGACGAAAGCGGTGCGCGATGCCCCCTACCCCGAGCTGATCCCGTTGCAGCAGGCACTTGGGGCGCCCGCCGCCCCCGAAGCCGAGGCCGCCGCCGTAGAAGAAGAACTGACCGCCCGAAGCGAAGCCCTGGCCAAAAAAGCGCAGGACTTGCAAAACGCACCTGCGAATTAGGCAAAACTGCCCCCTCAGGGCAGCTTTGATGCCGCCCTGGGGCCGGTTCGGATTGCACCGCTGGCCTGAACCCGCTAAGGCAGCCAGCAACGGGCAAATCGTCCGAAAAACAGCATATCGAGCGGAAAGGACCACCGGAATGACACAGGCGCTGCGGCTTGGAATTGCTGGCTTGGGAACCGTCGGGGTGGGTGTCGTCAAGATCATTCGCCGCCATGCGGATCTGCTGCGGGACCGCACCGGCCGCCCGATCGAAATCGTCGCTGTTTCCGCCCGAAGCCCTGAAAAGGATCGCGGCGTTTCCCTAAAGGATTACCATTGGGAAACCGATCCGGTTGCATTGGCGAAACGCGATGACATCGATGTGTTCGTCGAACTGATGGGTGGGGAAAACGGCCCCGCGAAAGCATCGGTCGAGGCCGCCCTGGCCAGCGGCAAGGATGTGGTGACCGCCAACAAGGCCCTGTTGGCCATTCACGGCCAGGCCCTGGCCGAGCAGGCCGAGGCCGCAGGGCGCGCGATCCGGTTCGAAGCCGCCGTTGCCGGGGGTATCCCGGTGATCAAATCCCTGACCGAAGGGCTGGCCGGAAACGAAATCACCCGCGTCATGGGCGTGATGAACGGAACGTGCAACTATATCCTGACCCGGATGCAGTCGCAGGAACTGGGATATAACGCCCTGTTCGAAGAATGTGCCGAACTGGGATATCTCGAAGCGGACCCCAATCTGGACGTCGGCGGGATAGATGCCGCGCACAAGCTGGCCCTTTTGTCGTCGATCGCGTTTGGAACCAAGCCGAATTTCGACGGGATCGAGATTGAGGGCATTCAGCAGATCAGCCTGGAAGATATCCACCAGGCCGCCGATATGGGCTATCGGATCAAGTTGCTGGGCGTGGCCCAGCGCACTCCGCGTGGACTGGAACAGCGTATGCAGCCCTGCCTGGTGCCCAGCGACTCGCCGTTGGGCCAGCTTGAAGGCGGCACGAACATGGTGGTGATCGAAGGCGATGCGGTCGAACAGATTGTCCTGCGCGGTCCGGGGGCCGGTGAGGGCCCCACCGCAAGCGCGGTGATGGGCGACATCTGCGACCTGGCCCGCGGCCTGCTTGTCCCGACCTTTGGCCGGCCGGCTGTTTCGCTAAAGGACGCGGCCCCTGCCCGCACCGGATTGCCGGCGCCCTACTACCTGCGGCTGGCGCTGCTGGACAAGCCCGGAGCTTTGGCCAAGGTTGCCGCGGTGCTTGGTGATGCGGGCGTATCAATAGACCGGATGCGCCAATACGCCCATTCCGAAAGCACGGCGCCCGTATTGATCGTGACCCACAAGACCACGCGCACGACGCTGGATCATGCGCTGAACGGTCTGAGTGCGACCGATGTGGTGGCTGGCAATCCTGTCGCGCTGCGGATTGAACAGGTCTGAACCCTTGCGGCCTGCACCCTGGGCAGGCTATTGCGGTTTTAACGTCTTTGCTGACCAAAGGATTACATAGCATGAACGCTGCCAAAACCGATTTCAACGACCGCTTGCTGTCACTGGGTCTCGCACGGGTTGCAGAACAGGCCGCGCTGGCATCTGCCTCACTGGTTGGGCGGGGCGATGAAAAGGCCGCAGATCAGGCCGCCGTCAACGCCATGCGCGAGCAATTGAACCTGCTGGATATTGCCGGTGTTGTCGTCATCGGCGAAGGCGAACGGGACGAAGCGCCGATGCTGTTCATCGGTGAAGAGGTCGGGACCGGCGACGGCCCCGGCGTGGATATTGCGCTGGACCCCCTGGAAGGGACCACCCTGACCGCCAAGGACATGCCCAACGCGCTGACGGTCATCGCCATGGGCCCGCGCGGGTCGATGCTGCATGCGCCGGATGTCTATATGGACAAACTGGCCATCGGTCCGGGATACCCCGAAGGCGTCGTGACCCTGGACATGAGCCCGCGCGAACGGGTCGAAGCGCTGGCCAAGGCAAAGGGATGCGAGCCTGCTGACATCACCGTCTGCATTCTGGAACGCCCGCGTCACGAGGCGATGATTGCCGAAGTGCGCGAAACCGGCGCGTCGATCCGCCTGATCACCGATGGCGATGTTGCCGGTGTCATGCATTGCGCCGAAAGCAATGTGACCGGCATCGACATGTATATGGGCCAGGGCGGTGCACCCGAGGGCGTGCTGGCTGCAGCCGCGCTGAAATGCATGGGCGGCCAGATCTTTGGTCGCCTGATGTTCCGCAATGACGACGAACGCGGCCGGGCCGCCAAGGCGGGCATCACGGACCTGGACCGCGTTTATGGCCGCGACGAGATGGTCACCGCCGACGTGATCTTTGCCGCAACGGGTGTCACCGGCGGATCGCTTCTGCCGCGGATCAAGCGCGAACCGGGTTGGGTTGAAACCACGACATTGTTGATGCGCTCGAAGACCGGATCGGTGCGACGCATGTCCTATCGCACCCCGATGTGGCCGCACCTGGATGCGTAACGGCTTGCGCCGTTGCCTCCGGCGGGAGTATTTCTGAAAAGATGAAAGGCCGGGCCCGCACAGGTCCGGCCTTGGTTTTGGAGGCGTATGTGAGTTTTCTGGGCGTAGAACAATCGTTGACGGGCCGACGCTGGGTTGGGCCCGGCGCAGACGTGGAGCGGGCCACCGAAGCGCTGGTCCAGCAGGCTGATCTTCCGCGCGCGGTTTGCCAGGTTCTTGCCCGCAGGGGCGTTCCTGCAATGGAAGCACGCGGGTTTCTGGACCCCAAGCTGAAGGAATTGCTGCCTGACCCGCGGGCCTTGATGGAAATGGAAAAGGCCGCCGCCCGCTTTTTGCAGGCTGTGAAGGCCCGGCAGCGGATCGCGGTTTTTGCCGATTATGATGTCGATGGCGGCAGTTCGGCGGCGTTGTTGCTGGTGTGGCTGCGGCAAATGGGGGTGCAGGCCACCTTGTATGTGCCTGACCGGATTGACGAGGGGTACGGCCCCAACGAACCGGCCATGAAGCAGCTTGCGGCAACCCATGATCTTATCATCTGCGTCGATTGCGGAACCTTGAGCCATGGGCCGATCGCGGCGGCGCGCGGGGCGGATGTTATTGTTCTGGACCATCACCTTGGCGGTGAAACGCTGCCGGAATGCGTCGCGGTGGTCAATCCGAACCGACAGGACGAAAGCGGTGATCTTGGCTATTTATGCGCCGCCGGGGTGGTGTTTCTGATGCTGGTCGAAGCGGGGCGGCAGCTGCGCGAAAGTGGCGCGAGCAGCCCCGATCTGATCCCGTTTCTGGACCTGGTTGCACTGGCCACGGTTGCCGATGTTGCCCCGTTGATCGAAGCGAACCGGGCCCTGGTCAGACAGGGGCTGAAAGTGATGGCGGGACGGCAGCGGCCCGGTCTTGTGGCCCTGTCTGATGTTGCCCGGATGGATACCGCGCCGACCAGTTACCATCTGGGGTTTCTGCTGGGCCCGCGTGTGAATGCCGGGGGGCGGATCGGCCAGGCGGATCTGGGCGCCCGACTGTTGTGCAGCGAAACGCTGACCGAGGCTGGACCGCTGGCCCAGCGCCTGGACGAGCTGAATGCCGAGCGCCGCGAAATCGAGAACACCGTCCGGGCCGCCGCCCTGGATCAGGCCGAAGAGCGCGGGCTTGACGCGCCGCTGGTCTGGGCGGCGCATGATGGATGGCATCCGGGGGTCGTCGGGATCGTAGCCTCGCGTTTGAAGGATGCCGCGAACCGGCCTGCCATTGTCATCGGGTTCGACGGTGACGAGGGCAAGGGATCAGGCCGCTCTGTTCCCGGTATTGACCTTGGCGCGTCAATCCAGCGGCTTGCGTCCGAGGGGTTGTTGCTCCGTGGGGGCGGTCACAAGATGGCGGCGGGGCTGACCGTCATGCGCGATCAGCTTGAGCCCGCCATGGCGCGATTGTCGGAGCTGTTGGCCAAGCAGGGCGCCGGTCAGGCGGGGCCTGCCGACCTGAAACTGGACGGGACGTTGATGCCGGGGGCGGCCTCTGTCGATCTGATCGAGCAGATCGAACAGGCCGGACCATTCGGGGCCGGTGCCCCTGCCCCGCGATACGCTTTTCCCGACTTGCAGGTGCGGTTTGCCAAACGGGTCGGCGAAACCCATCTGAAGCTGTCCCTGTCGGACGGGATGGGGGGTGGTCTGGACGCAATCGCCTTTGGCGCCTTTGACGGGCCCATGGGCGAAAAGCTCAGCAATCACGGGGGCGCGCGGTTCCATTTTGCCGGACGGTTGGAAGTCAATTCCTGGGGAGGACGGCAAAGCGTTCAGTTGCGTCTGGAGGATGCGGCCAGCGCGGGCTGAGCGATGCTTCAACCCCTTTTCTGGCCCGCCAAAAAAACTTTCCGTCGCTGCACTTTTCGGCTTGCGGGGCATCGGTGTAATCCGTAAAAGGCCCTCCACAAGCCAGCGTGGCCCGTTCGTCTATCGGTTAGGACGCCAGGTTTTCAACCTGGAAAGAGGGGTTCGATTCCCCTACGGGCTACCATTCTTGACTTGGCTGAGGCACAGCGTGGCCCGTTCGTCTATCGGTTAGGACGCCAGGTTTTCAACCTGGAAAGAGGGGTTCGATTCCCCTACGGGCTACCATTTTTCCAATCAGCGCTGCGATATCGCCCCCCCATTGGCGATGGACTTGACCCTGCGGGACACAATGCCGTGGCTTTCTGGATCTTTGGCCCAGGGGCTGACAAGGCCGGTAGCCGGATCGGCGGCCCGGCCCCCTGGCGCGGCGTTTTTCACAATATCGAAAAGGGTTTACAACGGAACATCAACGCTCAACCAGGGGGGACTGACTGGGCGCGTGACCGACCGCAATTTCAATTACTAAAAATTTAGTTTGACAGGCGCGCGGGAAATCGCGGATGCTGATCGCCATTCGGTTCGCACCGGATAACCATAATCTTTGGGAGGAGACAGATGCGGAGACATCTACTTTCCGCAGTGGCGGCGGCAGCCGTCATTGCGGGGCACGGTCCTGTTTGGGCCGACGAAGCCGCAGCACAGCGCTGGATCGACGACGAATTCCAGCCATCGACCCTGTCGAAAGACGAACAGATGGCCGAAATGCAATGGTTCATCGACGCTGCACAGCCTTATTCCGGCATGGAAATCAACGTCTTGTCTGAGGGCATTCCGACGCATTCCTACGAATCCGAGGTGCTTGCCAAGGCGTTCGAGGAAATCACCGGGATCAAGGTCAATCACCAGATCCTGGGCGAAGGCGAAGTGGTTCAGGCCGTTCAGACCCAATTGCAGACGGGTCGGAACCTGTATGACGGCTATGTCAATGACAGCGACCTGATCGGCACCCATTCGCGCCTGCAGCTGGCTTATCCGCTGACCGACATGATGGGCGGTGACTGGGCGGCGACGACCTCGCCGACGCTGGACATGGATGACTTTATGGGCATTCAGTTCACCACCGGACCGGATGGCAAGCTGTATCAGCTGCCCGACCAGCAATTCGCCAACCTCTACTGGTTCCGCAAGGACTGGTTTGATGACGAGGCCAACAAGGCCGCGTTCAAAGAGAAATACGGCTATGATCTGGGCGTTCCGGTCAACTGGTCGGCCTACGAAGACATCGCCGAGTTTTTCACCGAAGACGTGAAAGAGGTCGATGGTGTCGCGATCTATGGCCACATGGATTACGGCAAGCGCGCGCCCGACCTGGGCTGGCGTATGACCGATGCGTGGCTGTCGATGGCTGGCGCCGGTGACAAAGGCGAGCCAAACGGTATTCCGGTTGATGAATGGGGCATCCGCATGGAAGCGGGTACCTGCAACCCCGTTGGTGCGTCGGTGTCTCGTGGTGGTGCGGCAAACGGCCCGGCTGCGGTCTATGCGATCCGCAAATGGGACGAATGGCTGCGCAACTATGCGCCTCCGGGTGCGGCGTCCTATGACTTCTACCAATCGCTGCCCGCGCTCAGCCAGGGCAACGTGGCCCAGCAGATCTTCTGGTACACCGCCTTTACCGCCGACATGGTCAAGCCGAAATCCGAAGGCAACAACACCGTGGATGACGAAGGCACGCCGCTGTGGCGGATGGCGCCCAGCCCGCACGGCCCCTATTGGGAAGACGGCCAGAAGGTTGGTTACCAGGACGTTGGGTCGTGGACCTTCCTGAAATCGACACCTGCGGATCGTGCTCAGGCGGCTTGGCTCTATGCCCAGTTCGTGACGTCCAAGACTGTTGATGTGAAGAAGTCCCATGTGGGTCTAACCTTCATCCGCGACAGCTCGGTCAACCACGAGTCGTTCACGGAACGCGCACCCAAACTGGGTGGCCTGGTCGAGTTCTACCGCTCGCCTGACCGCGTGGCATGGTCGCCGACCGGCATCAACGTGCCGGATTATCCGAAGCTGGCCCAGATCTGGTGGCAGCAGATCGGTGACGTGAACTCGGGCGCCTTCACCCCGCAAGAGGCGATGGACCGTCTGGCCGAGGAAATGGACATCACCATGGCCCGTATGCAGGCCGCGGATGAGGCCGCCAACGTCTATGGCGGCTGTGGTCCGCGCCTGAACGAGCCGCAGGATCCTGCCTTTTGGCTGGAAAAAGCGGGTTCGCCCAAGGCCAAGCTGGAGAACGAAAAGCCGCAGGGCCAGACCGTCAACTATGACGAACTGGTTGCGCGCTGGCAGTCCCAGTAAGCACAAAACCGGGGGCGCCGATTGCGGCGCCCCCAACCGCAAGACAGTTACGGCGCGATGCGCTGCGGGATCGGAACCCACGGACATGATCGAACTACAAGACGCGACCAAACGGGTCGGCAACGTCATCCATATCAAACCCACGTCCCTGACCCTGAAGACCGGCCATTTCAACGTCCTGCTGGGCGCGACCGGATCGGGCAAGACCTCTTTGATCAAGATGATGGCCGGGCTGGACCCGATGGCCTCGGGCAAGGTCCTGATGGATGGGCAGGATGTAACCCGGTTGAACACGCAAAAACGGCAGATCAGCCTGGTCCACCAGTTCTTTGTGAACTACCCGCATATGAGTGTGTTCGACAACATCGCCTCGCCGCTGCGGGTGGCTGGCATGGCGAAATCCGAGATTGAGGGCCGCGTGGAAGAGGCAGCCGACCTGCTGCAACTGCGCCCGATGCTGCATCGCCGCCCGCATGAGCTGTCGGGCGGCCAACAGCAGCGCACCGCCTTGGCCCGCGCGATTGCCAAGGAAAGCCGCGCCGTATTCCTGGACGAGCCGCTGGCGAACCTGGATTACAAGCTGCGTGAAGAACTGCGCGAGCAGTTGCCTGATCTGTTCGCGGGCCGCGGGGCCGTGGTGGTCTATGCGACCTCGGAACCAGAAGAGGCGCTGTTGCTGGGTGGCCATACCGCCCTGATGGAAGATGGCCGCGTCACCCAGTTCGGGCCGACCGCCGACATCTATCGCAATCCCGAAAACATCGCCGCCGCGCGCGTCTTTTCGGACCCGCCGATCAACGTCGCGCAAATCACCGTATCCGGCGCACAGGCGCAACTGGCCGGTGGCGGCGGCTGGCCGGTTTCTGACCTGTCCGATGGCGATTACACGGTCGCCGTCCGCCCGCACCGCGTGACGCCGTTCCGCAGTTCGGACGCGGATGTCGAACTGACCGGCCGCGTGATCGTGACCGAGCTTTCGGGCTCGGATTCCAGCGCGCATTTTCAACATGGCGAAGATGCCTGGGTTTCGCTGGCGGCGGGCGTGCACCCCTATCAGGTTGGTGAAGATCACAGTTTCTATATGAACCCGGCCCATTGCCGGTATTTCGGCCAAGACGGCAAAAGGGTGGCCTGACATGGCACAGATCAAGCTTTCCAACCTGCGACACAGCTATATGCCCGCGCCGACAGGCCCCGAGGACTATGCGCTCAAGGAAATCGACGTGACCTGGCGCGATGGCGGGGCCTATGCGCTGTTGGGGCCGTCGGGTTGCGGCAAGTCTACGCTGCTCAACATCATCTCGGGTCTGTTGACCCCGTCCGCGGGGCAGATTCTGTTCGATGACCGTGACGTGACCGCCCTGCCCCCGGATCAGCGCAACATCGCGCAGGTTTTTCAGTTTCCGGTGATCTATGACACCATGACGGTGCGCGAGAACCTGGCCTTTCCGCTAAAGAACCGGGGCGTCGACACGGCAACGATTGCGCGCCGCGTGGATGAGATTGCCCAGATGCTGGATGTCACGGATATGCTGGACACCCGTGCCAGCGGCCTCAGCCCCGACAACAAGCAAAAGATCTCGATGGGGCGCGGTCTGGTGCGTGACGATGTGAATGCGGTGATGTTTGACGAACCGCTGACGGTGATCGACCCGCATCTGAAATGGAAGCTGCGGTCCAAGCTGAAAGAGCTGCACCAGCGCGTCAAAGCCACCATGATCTATGTGACCCACGACCAGACCGAGGCATTGACCTTTGCGGATGAGGTCGTCGTGATGCAGGATGGCGAAGTGGTGCAGATTGGCACGCCGGTTGATCTGTTCGAACGTCCCCAGCATACATTTGTCGGCCACTTTATCGGATCACCCGGCATGAACGTCCTGCCCTGTGAGGCCAAGGGCGACCGCGCCGTATTCGAAGGCCATGAAGTGATGCTGGAAGGGCCAACCAGGGGCGACGGAGGCCGCACCGATCTGGGTATCCGCCCCGAATATGTAAGCTTTGGCGACAGCGGCATCCCGGCGCAAGTGACCAAGGTTGCCGACATTGGACGCCATTTCGTGGTCAGCGCCATGGTCGGCAACACCGCCCTCAAGGCTGTCACCGAACATGCGGTCCCCGAGCCGGGCTCGCAGGTCTTCCTGCAATTCAAACCTGAACAATCCCGCGTCTACCGCGACGGCTGGATCGCAACCGAGGAGCACGCCGGATGAGAACGGAAAACCAAAAGGCATGGTTCTTTGTGCTGCCGGTGCTGGCGCTGGTCGCGTTCAACGCGCTGGTGCCGATGATGACGGTGGTCAACTACTCGGTTCAGGAAACCTTTGGCAACAACCAGTTCTTCTGGGAAGGGCTGGGTTGGTTCGAACAAATTCTGCGGTCGGACAGGTTTCAGGCGGCATTGGGGCGGCAATTCCTGTTTACCGCGATGATCCTGATGATCGAGGTGCCGCTGGGCATCATCGTGGCGCTTTCGATGCCGCGCAAAGGGTTCTGGGTGCCGGTCTGTCTGGTGCTGATGGCCCTGCCGATGCTGATCCCGTGGAACGTGGTCGGCTCGATGTGGAACATCTTTACCCTGCCCAAGATCGGCCTGCTGGGATATTTCCTGAATGACGTTCTGGGCATCAACTATGACATGACACAACAGCCGCTTTCGGCCTGGATCACCGTCGTTGTCATGGATGTCTGGCACTGGACGTCGCTGGTGGTGCTGCTGTGCTATGCGGGTCTGGTGTCGATCCCCGATGCGTACTACCAAGCCGCCAAGATCGACGGTGCCAGCCCATGGTCCGTGTTCCGCTATATCCAGCTGCCCAAGATGAAAACCGTCCTGACCATCGCCGTTCTGTTGCGGTTCATGGACAGTTTCAACATCTATACCGAGCCTTTCGTTCTGACCGGCGGCGGCCCCGGCAATTCGACCACCCTGCTGTCGATCGACCTTGTAAAGATCGCGCTGGGCCAGTTCGACCTTGGCCCAGCTGCGGCGATGAGCCTGATCTATTTCGCCATCACGCTGCTGGTTTCATGGGTCTTCTACACCCTGATGACAAAGGATGACGCGCAATGAAAAAGCGGTCTCTCATCCCGATCCTCTATATCGCGTTCCTGATGCTGCCGATCTATTGGCTGGTGGCGATGTCCTTCAAGACCACGAACGAGATCCTGTCGGGCTTTTCCCTGTTTCCCCAAACCTTTACGCTGGAAAATTACATCACTATTTTCACTGATCCGACGTGGTATTGGGGGTATATCAACTCGATCACCTATGTGACGATCAACACGGTTCTGTCGATCTGTGTGGCGCTGCCTGCGGCCTATGCGTTCTCGCGTTATCGGTTCCTGGGCGACAAACAGCTGTTTTTCTGGCTGCTGACCAACCGGATGGCCCCTGCTGCCGTGTTCGCCCTGCCCTTCTTTCAGCTCTATTCGTCGATCCACCTGTTCGACACATATCTGGCGGTGGCGCTGGCCCATACGCTGTTCAACGTGCCGCTGGCGGTGTGGATTTTGGAAGGCTTCATGCGTGGCATCCCCAAGGAACTGGACGAGACAGCTTACGTCGACGGCTATTCCTTCCCGCGTTTCTTCGTGACGATCTTCCTGCCCAACATCAAGGCGGGTGTGGGCGTTGCCGCCTTTTTCTGCTTCATGTTCTCGTGGGTGGAGATGCTGCTGGCCAAAACCCTAACAGCGGTCGAGGCCAAACCGATTGCTGCCGTGATGACACGCACCGCATCCAGCGCGGGGTATGAACTGGGCCTGCTGGCGGCCGCCGGAACGCTGACCATCATCCCCGGCGCCATCGTCATCTGGTTTGTCCGAAACTACATCGCGCGTGGCTTCGCGATGGGACGAGTGTGAGGTTCGATATGCGCAAGCTTCTTCTTTCCCTTCCCTTCCTGCCCTCCGCCGCATTTGCGCAACAGGCCGGTTGGGGCAGCGTGGGCCAGCAAGAGGAAAAAGGTTTTTCCTGGACCGATCCGCTGTGGCCCGATTTCTGGATGGCCTGGACCCCTGCAACGCTTGCGGTGTTTGTCGGCATCTTTTCAGCCATCGCCCTGATCGGCGTGCTCGAAGGGTTCAAGTTCCGCGACGGGATCGAACGCCGCGGCGTGCTGGGCCTGACCACCACGCTGGGCGACCGGCTGTTCATCACGCTACTGGGATCGGCCTATATCTTTCTGGCCTGGCTCGGGCTGGTCGGTCAGCCGGTCTGGACGCCCCTGTTCCTGTCCATTGGCTGGGGTGTATTCGTGTTCTGGAAAGTTTAGGCTTTGCGAAACGGTGAAAGAATGCTTGTCTGGCTGGATTACTGAATATGGCGACGCCGAGACCGATGAGAAAGAAAAAGACGACAAACCTGCTGACCGAGGTTGAACTGGAGTTCATGAACGAACTGTGGGGCCTGGGGCAAGGATCGGTCCGTGATGTGCTTGACCGGCTACCGCCGGAACGCAACCTGGCCTATACATCCGGCGCCACGATCCTGCGCATTCTCGATGAAAAAGGTTTCGTGGAAAGCCGCAAAGACGGCAAATCCCTGATCTATAGGCCGCTTCTGGAAAAAGACAGGTATCAGGCGCGGTCACTTCAGAACCTGTCCCGCACCTTGTTTGACGACACGCCCGCCACTTTGGTCGCGCGTCTTGTCGACGATGCAGGCCTGAGCGAAGCCGACCTGGAGGAAATTCGAGCACTGGTAGAGAGGAGACTGCAAAATGACAGCGGTTAAGCCGGTTCTCGACGCATATATCGAACTGAATCTGGTTCTGGTCATGTCTGCCCTGATCTGGTCAGGGGCCAGGTTTGTCCTGTCCCGGACGGCACTCAGACACAATTATGTCGTCCAGCTGCGGGCGCTCAAGGCGCTGTGCGTCTGCATCCTGCTCAGCCCGCTTTTGGCCGTTGGGGTCGCGGGTCTGGCCGGTGCGCTGTGGCCCGGACAGGCTGTTGGCTTTGGTGATATCGCCGTCGCGGCCTATCTTCGGGGCGACATCGCGATGCCCGCAACCCAATTCGAAGCCCTTCTGAACACGCGCCAGCGTTGGGTCGAGGTCGCGCTGTCGGGCGACCACCTCTTGCTGACGGCGATTATTGCGCTTGCGGGCCTGATTAGCGTGGGCCTGGCCTTGCGCGTCGGGCGCGACGCCATGGCAATTCATCAGACGGTACGCACCAGTTTTGTCTGGCGCCGTTCAGCCTGTGTGGACATCCGCCTGTCGGACCGCATTACCGTGCCTTTCGCAGTCCGCGGGCTGCGTCGGCGCCACGTTGTGCTGCCCAGCCACCTGCTGAATACCCCCAGAGAGTTGCGATTTGCCCTGGCCCACGAGCTTGAGCATGTGCGCGCGCAGGATGTGGAATGGGAGCTTGGATTCGAACTTTTGCGCCCGCTGCTGTTCTGGAACCCGGCCTATCATGTGCTGAAACACCATTTCAGCCGTCTGCGAGAGCTGGCCTGCGATCAGTCGGTCATCACGCGCAAAGGGATTGATGCGCGCGATTATACCGCCTGCCTGTTGGATTATTGCGCACGTACGGTGTCGCGTGGCAGCCCGCGGGTTTTGAACGTCGCCCTGGTCTCGGGCGGCAAGGCAAAGCGCGCGCTGCGCCAGCGCGTTCTCGCCCTGACCGACACACCCGCCGTACAGACCCGCCTGACGACTGTCTTTCTTGGACTGACGGTGCTTTTTGCCTTTGTGCTGGCGCTTGGTTCTGCATCGATCCGCGAAACCGGCGATTGGAGCCATGACAGGCTGATGCTGTCAACGGTGGTCAATCTTGAACGGCTGGAAGCCCGCAACCAGGGAAACTGAGCGCATTGCCCACCGCACGGGCGTAAGGGTCCGAAGACCACCGCCGAGTTCTTGTGACCGCAGCCTCAGATAAACGGGTCGTAGGACCATTGCAGCAGCGCCTGCCGCTGCCGCGGACGGCAAAATACGTCGCCCGGATAGCAATTGGCCCGAACCTGCCCCGCGTGCCGGGCAAAACCCTTCCATCGGCCTATCTGTTTGCGATCGATATCATCAATGCGACGCCCCATGAAATAGCGGCAATACCACTGAAACCACCCGCGCGGATCAGGCCCATAGATCCATCCTTTCTCGCGCCAAACCGCCAAGGATTGGCGGCTTTTGACCCCGAATTGGTTCAATTTTTCGTCCGGTTGCGGGCTGATCCGGGCCCGCTCGAACCAATCCGCGGGAAATTCCGCCCGGCAATCGGTCATGTAGCAACCTTCGAAAACGCCCATCTCCAGCATTTCACGCGGGGTGTAGACGGGTTTGAAATCAGTTGCGAACCCCGCACCCATCGGCTCGGTCAGCACATAGCTGTACCCGTCCTGCATCTTGTCGCGAACGGTGATTTCCCTGGGGCGAGTCATGACGGGACTGAACACCATGTTTGACCGACTGTCATGTCCAAAACTCAGGAAACCCGCGGATCATCCCGCAATTGTCACGTCGGCGGCAAGCGATCTGGCCGAAACCAGCCGGGCATTGCTCAGGTCATTTCCCCGCGCCCGCGCCTTTGCCTGTTCGGGGGGCAACCCATGCGCCAGCCACCTGTTGACAAGGCGCTGCAACAGGACCGGTTCCGGAACGGCCAATTGCACCGAGAAGTCCCAAAACCCATACAGGTCACGCCAGCCCGGCGCGTCGTAAAGCAGGTAATTCCCTTCGACGATCACGGTATCGCAATCGTCCGCAACAACTCCGCCCCCGGCAATCGCAATATCTCTGTCGCGATCAAAAACCGGGAAATACACCGTTTCACGGCCCGGCAACGCCGCGACAAGACGCAGAAATCCGCCCTGGTCAAAAGTCTCGGGCGCGCCCTTTCGGGACAACACCCCCCTTTGGGTCAGGATCGCATTGTCGAGGTGAAATCCGTCCATCGGCACAACGACCGCCAGGTATCCGGCGTCGGTCATGTGACTTGCCAGGACCTGTGACAGGGTTGATTTGCCAGAGGCCGGTGGCCCAGCAACGGCAACCAACCTGCGATGACCCGACCTTGGCGCCGCCAGGAGCTGCTCCAGGATGTCCTGCGCAATCATAGCCGCATCGCTCATGGCGCAGGCCCTGCGGAACAGCCCGGGCACCGACCCCGACGCGCCGGATTGCAGTCGTTTCCAAGGGTCATGTGATCACGTCCGCCTTGTCGCGCCCGGTACGTTCACTGATCCGGGCCAGGCTGTCCGCCGCCCTCAGAACCGGTTCCAGCGCGTCGCGAACATCCATGCCATGATCGCCGTCCTGCCCGACGTACCGTTCCAGGTAAACACGTAACGTCGCGCCCTGGGTGCCGGTTCCGGACAGGCGCAGGACCACCCGCGCGCCGCCGTCGAACGAGATGCACACGCCCTGCCCTTCGGTCAGGCTGTGGTCAACCGGGTCGTCATAGGAAAACTCGTCAGCCGCAGCGACACGCAACGATCCCGCTTCGGTTCCGGCAAGCCCGGCCAGACCTGCGCGCAAACTGTCCATCAGGGCATTGGCAATCTCGGTCGGGATCTCCTCGTAATCATGGCGCGCATAGTAGTTGCGCCCGAAGCTGCGCCAGTGATCTTGCTGAAGCTGCACGATATCCCGCCCGTCACGCGCCAGAATGTTCAGCCACAACAACACGGCCCAAAGCCCGTCTTTTTCGCGAATATGGTCCGAACCGGTGCCCGCGCTTTCCTCGCCGCACAAGGTCGCCATGCCTGCGTCCAGAAGGTTGCCAAAGAATTTCCAGCCGGTCGGCGTTTCATAGCACGGGATGGCCAGTCGCTCTGCGACAAGGTCGACGGCCTGGCTGGTTGGCATGGATCGCGCAACGCCTGCCAGCTTGCCGGCATAGGCCGGGGCCAGATGCGCATGGGCGGTCAACAGGGCCAGGCTGTCCGACGGTGTCACGAAGGTTCCGCGCCCCATGATCATATTGCGATCTCCATCCCCATCTGAGGCGGCCCCGAAATCCGGGGCGTCGGGGCCGTTCATGATACCAACCAACTGGCTGGCCCAAACCGGGTTCGGGTCCGGGTGCCCTCCGCCGAAATCGAGGGAAGGAATGGCATTGATCACCGTTCCTTTCGGGGCGCCAAGCGTGTCTTCGAGGATACGTTTTGCATAGGGCCCTGTCACCGCATGCATGGCGTCGAAACACATCCGGAACCCACCAGCGAACAGGGCACGGATGGCGTCGAAATCAAACAGTTCCTGCATCAGCGCCTGGTAGTCGGCGACGGGGTCGATCACGTCGACAAGGGTCTTACCCACCGAGAAACGACCGGGTTGCCCGACGGGGCACGCCACGTCTTCGGAGATCCTGTATTCGGTGATGCGCTGGGTCTGCTCATAAATCCGGTCGGTGATCGCTTCCGGCGCAGGCCCGCCATTGGGCGCATTGAACTTGACCCCGAAATCGCCGGTTTCCCCGCCTGGGTTGTGACTGGCCGACAGGATGATGCCGCCATCGGTTCCATATTTTCGGATCAGGTTCGAAACGGCTGGCGTGGACAACAGGCCGTTCTGACCGACGATCAACCGGGCGGCCCCATTGGCTGCGGCCATGCGAATGATGATGTCTACGGCTTCGGCATTGAAAAACCGCCCGTCCCCGCCGATCACATAGGTTTTCCCCGCAGCGCCACCCGTTCCGTCAAACACCGATTGGACAAAGTTCTCAAGATACCCCGGCGCGCGAAAAACCGCGGTCTTCTTTCGCAACCCGGACGTGCCGGGTTTCTGCCCGTCAATGGGTGCGGTTTGAACGGTCGCGTACGACGTTGTCATATTCCTGTTCCAATCCTCTTTATCCAAACACTGGTTTCAAAACCGCGCCGCCCCGGTTGTTGCGACCACAGCGGGCACCCGAACCCTAGCAGCGAAAGACGACAGTTTCCGCATTCTCTTGGCAAGGCTTGTTTCCCGAGGCGGTTAAGTCTCATTTGTCAAATCGATCAACAGCTTTCCAACCTGTATAGCCGCGATTTCAGACTTCGAATACTGTGCGTGCGGCCTTGGACCGGTTCAACAGCCACGTTTGCCGCTTTCCTGTTCAGCTTGCAGATGCCCCCGCAAGGCACTGGCCGATCCCTGCTTGACATCGCCCAAAATTTACATAGATTTTTTAACAAAAGTTTTCGCGCGCAATTTTTAAACTTCGGTACGACAAAAATGACATCTCGCAAAATTCGAAACATGGAAGAGTTCGCCGCGGTCAGCGGCATTTCCCGGCCAACCGTATCGAAATATTTCAACGATCCCGGCAGTGTGCGCGCCTCGACCCGCAAAAAGATCGAAGCGGCGTTGGAGGAATACGACTATAGCCCGAATGTTTTCGCGATGAACCAGAACCGGCGAAAGACCAAGAATATCGGCGTCGTGGTGCCAAACCTGGCCGACCCGTTTTTCTCGGAAATCGCGCGGCGCGTCGAACTTGCCTGCATCGATTCCGGTTACAGCCCGATTTTGCTGAGCTCGCACGGGCGGCCGGATATGGAAAAGACCAACCTGGCCTCGTTGCGGTCACTCAAGGCCGCCGGTGTGTTGCTGGCCCCTTTTGGCCGCCTGTCGGAAGGCGACGCGATCAAAGCCTTTGATGCGGATTTTCCGCTGGTTTTATTCGACGCCAACATGAGCGATATCGGGCAGGCTTTCGTGGGTACCAACAATTCCCAAAGCGTCGACCTGATGGTCGAGTATCTGTGCCGCAGCGGCGAACCCCCCTGTTTCTTCGAGATGAAATACCCAACCAACCCGAACGCCAACAAGCGCAGGGCGGCCTATATCGAAAGTATGGAACGGCACGGGCAAAAACCGCACATCTTCCAGGCAAACGGCGAAGGATGGAATTTCGAGGAAATAGGCCGCTATGAGGGCGGGCGCTTCCTGTCTGAAAACGCGTTCCCCACCAATACCGTTCTGTGCAGCAATGACCGGCTTGCGATCGGGATGCTGTCTGCCGCCTATGGGTTGGGCTTTCGCGTCGGACAGGGGGCGGGATGCCACATTCGCATTGCCGGGCATGACGACCATCCATTCTCGCGGTTCACATGCCCGCCGCTGACGACCATCGCCCAGGACTATGAGGCGATTGCGAATCGTGCCGTGGGCACCCTGTTCGGGATATTGGAAAGCGAAGAACGCCTGGCGCAGCGTCAGGAAACACTGTTCGAAGGGCGATTGATCATGCGCGACTCTGCCTAACCCTATAAAAAGGCACCCGTTTTGTTTTTTCTTTACGCGCGTCAATTTTTAATTGACTTCGCGTAGTCCCGAAGATTAAGCTTCTTCCATCATCCAACGAGGAGGAAAATTCAGGATGTCTTTCAAATCAGCACTATGCGCAGCAACGGCGATGACGCTTGTCACAGCCGGCGGCGCGTTGGCAGAGAACCTCGTCATCGCGACCGTGAACAATGGCGACATGATCCGCATGCAGGGCCTGACCCAGGACTTCACCGACAAGACCGGGCACACGGTCGAGTGGGTCACACTTGAAGAAAACGTTCTGCGCCAGCGTGTCACCACCGACATCGCAGCCAAGGGCGGTTCTTTCGACATCATGACGATCGGCATGTATGAAACGCCGATCTGGGGCGCAAATGGCTGGCTGGTCCCGCTTGACGACCTGTCCGAGGAATATGATGTGGATGACATCCTGCCCGCGATGGCCGGCGGCCTGAGCCATGACGGCACGCTTTATGCGGCTCCGTTCTACGGCGAAAGCTCGATGATCATGTACCGCACCGACCTGATGGAAAAAGCCGGGCTTGAGATGCCCACATCTCCGACCTGGGAATTCATCCGCGAAGCGGCTGCCGCCATGACCGACCGCGACAACGACATCAACGGCATCTGCCTGCGTGGCAAAGCCGGTTGGGGTGAAGGTGGTGCGTTCATTACCGCGATGTCCAACTCTTTCGGTGCCCGCTGGTTTGACGAGGACTGGAACGCGCAATTCGACACCCAGCCCTGGAAAGACACGCTGGAATTCTATGTCGGCATGATGTCGGAATCCGGCCCTGCGGGTTACGCGACCAACGGCTTCAACGAAAACCTGTCGCTGTTCCAGCAAGGCAAATGCGGCATGTGGATTGACGCGACCGTCGCCGCATCTTTCGTAACCAACCCCAACGATTCCGAAGTCGCTGACAAGGTCGGCTTCGCGCTGGCACCAAACAACGGACTAGGCAAGAACGCGAACTGGTTGTGGGCATGGGCCCTGGCCATTCCGGGCGGCACCCAAAAAGAAGCTGCGGCAAAGCAGTTCATCGAATGGGCGACCTCGAAAGACTATATCGAACTGGTTGCCGAGAACGAAGGCTGGGCCAACGTCCCTCCGGGTGCGCGCACCTCGCTGTACGAGAACCCGAACTATCAGGCGGTTCCCTTTGCACAGATGACCCTGGATTCGATCCTGTCGGCTGACCCGCAGAACCCGACCGTCGACCCGGTGCCCTATGTGGGCGTGCAATTCGCGGCCATCCCCGAATTCGCCGGCATCGCCACCGAGGTGAGCCAGGAATTCTCGGCAGTCTATGCCGGTCAGCAAAGCGTGGACGAGGCCCTGACCAAAGCCCAGGCCCTGACCAACGACGCCATGGAAGCCGCAGGCTACCGTTAAACGGCCACTCGCTGCCCCGGGGGCGCCAACGCGCCCCCGGGGGAACCCCATTCTCATTAAATTGCAGCTCCGTTTATGATGGCCCACGGGCGATCAACAGAGGAGGTATGCCAAATGGCAACTCAACATTCCCGATCAGCGGCTCGGCTTATGATGGCGCCAGCAGTCGTCTTGCTTCTTGGCTGGATGCTTGTCCCGCTGATCATGACCCTGATGTTTTCGTTCAAGAAATACCTTCCCCTGCGCGGTGGCGATCTTGGTTGGGTCGGTTTTGAAAACTACGTCCGCTTTGTCAGCTCAAGCGCCTTCTGGCCATCCGTCGTTGCGACGCTGACCATCGTTGGTGGCGTCTTGCTGATCACGGTTGTTTTCGGCGTCCTGCTTGCCATCCTGCTGAACCAGCCGATGTGGGGGCAAGGCGTGGTGCGCATCCTGGTCATCGCGCCCTTTTTCGTGATGCCAACCGTATCCGCGCTGGTGTGGAAGAACATGTTCATGGACCCCGTGAACGGTCTTTTGGCCCATCTGTGGAAGTTCTTTGGCGCAACGCCGATAGAATGGCTGAGCCAGGCATCGCTGCCGTCGATCGTGATGATTGTCTCGTGGCAGTGGCTGCCCTTTGCTACGCTCATCCTGCTGACCGCCATTCAATCGCTCGACAGCGAACAGCTGGAAGCGGCGGAAATGGACGGGGCGCCCCCGCTCAAGCGTTTCGGCTATATCACCCTGCCCCACCTGGGGCGCGCCATCACGGTTGTGGTGCTGATCCAGACCATCTTCCTGCTGGCGGTTTTCGCCGAGATTTTCGTCACCACCGGTGGCGCATTCGGAACGCGGACACTGACCTACCTGATCTTCCAGCGGGTACTCGAAAGCCAGAACGTAGGCCTCGGCTCGGCCGGTGGTGTCTATGCAATCATTCTCGCCAATATCGTGGCCATCTTCCTGATGCGCGCGGTCGGCAAGAACCTGGACGCGTGAGGAGGACATCATGGCCCGCGCAGTTACTCAACAACGCAAAATCATCAATACCGCCGCCGCATGGGGCATCGGTCTGCTGATCTTCTTCCCGATCCTGTGGACGATCCTGACCAGCTTCAAGACCGAAGCCCAGGCCATTGCCGATCCGCCGGTTTTCCTGGCCTTTGACTGGACGCTGGAAAACTACGCGGTGGTAATGGAACGCTCGAACTACATGCGGTTCTTGTGGAATTCGGTCATCATCGCGGGCGGGTCCACCCTGCTTGGCATTCTGGTCGCCGTACCTGCCGCCTGGTCGATGGCCTTTGTGCCATCCAAGCGCACCAAGGACATCCTGTTGTGGATGCTGTCCACAAAGATGCTGCCCGCGGTTGGCGTTCTGTATCCGATCTACCTGATCTTCATCAAACTGGGGATTCTGGACACCCGGACCGGGCTGGTCATCGTGCTGATGCTGATGAACCTGCCGATCATCGTCTGGATGCTCTACACCTATTTCAGGGAAATTCCGGGCGAAATTCTTGAAGCGGCCCGGATGGACGGGGCGACACTGAAGGAAGAGATCCTTTATGTTCTCACCCCCATGGCGGTTCCCGGCATCGCATCGACGCTGCTGTTGAACTTTATCCTGGCCTGGAACGAGGCGTTCTGGACGCTGAACCTGACGGCGGTCAATGCGGCCCCCCTGACGGCCTTCATCGCCAGCTATTCAAGCCCCGAAGGCTTGTTCTTTGCCAAACTCAGCGCGGCCTCGACCATGGCCATCGCGCCCATCCTCATTCTTGGCTGGTTCAGCCAGAAGCAACTTGTCAGCGGCCTGACTTTCGGCGCAGTCAAATAAGGAACTTGACCAATGGGACAAATCAAACTCAACCAGGTGACCAAGCGCTTCGGAGAAGTCGAAGTCATCCCGCCCCTTGATCTCACGATCGAAGATGGAGAGTTCACCGTGTTCGTCGGCCCTTCGGGGTGTGGCAAGTCAACGCTGCTGCGGCTGATCGCGGGCCTTGAGGACATCACCACCGGTCATATCGAGATCGACGGCAACGACGCCACGAACGTGCCCCCGGCCAAGCGTGGTCTGGCAATGGTGTTCCAATCCTATGCCCTTTACCCGCATATGTCGGTGCGCAAGAACATCGCGTTTCCGATGAAAATGGCCGGGATCGACGAGGCCGAACAGAACCGCAGGATCGACAGCGCCGCCAAGGCGCTGAACCTTACCGATTACCTGGACCGCCGTCCGGGCCAGTTGTCGGGCGGTCAGCGTCAGCGGGTTGCCATCGGGCGGGCCATTGTCCGCGAACCGGCGGCCTTCCTGTTTGACGAGCCGCTCTCCAACCTGGATGCGGCCCTGCGCGTGGGCATGCGGCTGGAGATCAGCGAGCTGCATGAACGGCTGAAGACGACCATGATCTATGTGACCCATGACCAGGTCGAGGCGATGACCATGGCCGACAAGATCGTCGTTCTGCGCGCAGGCATCGTGGAACAGGTCGGGTCTCCGCTCGAGCTTTACCATACCCCGCGCAACGAATTTGTTGCGGGCTTTATCGGCTCGCCCAAGATGAACCTGATCAAGGGGACCGAGGCCGAAAGGCACGGCGCCGCAACCATCGGCATCCGCCCGGAACATACCGATGTCAGCAAGACGGAAGGAATGTGGAAGGGCGTCGTCGGTGTCGCCGAGCATCTGGGCTCGGACACGTTCATCCATGTGCATGAAACCGGCCTTGGTGATCTGGTCACGGTGCGGATTACCGGCGACATCCAGGCTAAGCACGGCGACACGATCTATCTGACGCCGCAAATGGACAAGCTGCACAAGTTCGATGCTCAGGGCCTGAGGATCGGCTGATGCAACTGGCTGGCAAAACAGCCCTGATTACCGGCGCCGCCCAAGGGATTGGGCGGGCCTTTGCGCAGGCTTACATCGCCGAGGGTGCCCGCGTCGCCATTGCCGACATCAATATCGCCAAGGCGCGCCAAACGGCGGACGAACTGGGCGCCAACGCGCTTGCCATTGCAATGGATGTCACAGACCCCGACAGCATCAGCCAGGCCGTGGGCCAGACAATTTCGGAATTCGGGCAGATCGACATCCTGATCAACAATGCCGCGCTGTTTACCGCGGCCCCGATCGTCGAGATCGACCGCGATGCCTATCAACAGGTCTTTGATATCAATGTCGCCGGCACGCTTTTCACGATGCAGGCCGTCGCCCGCCATATGATTGCACGCGGGAAAGGCGGCAAAATCATCAACATGGCCAGCCAGGCCGGTCGGCGTGGTGAACCCCTGGTGGCCGTCTATTGCGCCAGCAAGGCCGCCGTCATCAGCCTGACGCAATCCGCCGGGCTGGACCTGATCAAACACGGCATCAACGTGAACGCAATCTCGCCCGGCGTCGTCGATGGCGCCCACTGGGACGGCGTCGACGCCTTTTTTGCACGATATGAAAACAAGGCCCCCGGCCAAAAGAAACAAGAAGTCGGAGCAGCGGTCCCCTATGGGCGCATGGGGACACCAGGTGATCTGACCGGCATGGCCGTTTTTCTGGCCAGCGATGCCGCGGATTACATCGTCGCTCAGACCTACAACGTGGATGGTGGACAATGGATGAGCTGATCTCACTTTCGAATGCAACGCTCGATCAACTTGCCGTCGAACGCCCCAGATATGACCGCAACGGGCTGACACCGGGCATCGTGCATATCGGTGTCGGCAATTTTCACCGGGCGCATCAGGCCTGGTACCTGCACCGCCTGATGCAGGACGGCAAAGCGCGCGACTGGGCGATCATCGGCGCGGGCGTCCGACCCTATGATGCCGCCATGCGTGAAAAGCTTTTGGCGCAGGATTGCCTGACAACACTGATCCAGCTTGATCCGCAAGATGTATCGGCCGAGGTCATCGGATCGATGATCGACTACTTGCCGATCGAGGAAGGCAACGGATCCCTGATCCGCCAAATGGCCGATCCCGCCATCCGTATCGTGGCCATGACAGTGACCGAAAGCGGGTATTACATCGACCCGGTCACCAAGGGGTTCGACGCCAGCCACCCTGACATCCAGTTCGACGCGGCCTACCCCGACAGGCCGCGCACGGCCTTCGGTGCCATGGTCGCCGCCCTGCGGCTGCGCCGTGCTGCGGGGCTGGGCGCGTTCACGGGGCTGAGCTGCGACAATCTGCAGGGCAATGGGCATATCCTGCATCAGGCCGTGACCTCATTGGCCAGACTGTCGGACCCGGACCTTGCGGACTGGATCGACGACAACGCGACCTTTCCGAACTCGATGGTGGATTGCATCGCCCCTGCGACCGGTCCGAACGAGCTGGCCCTGGCCACGCAATTCGGCATCAACGACACGGCCGTCGTCACCCACGAGGCCTTTCGCCAATGGGTCATCGAAGACAGGTTCTGCGCAGGCCGCCCCGACTGGGACGCGGTGGGCGCGACATTCTCGGACGATGTCCACGCGTTTGAGACCATGAAAATCCGCATCCTGAATGCCGGTCACCAGGTTTTGGCCAATGCAGGCGAGATCCTGGCGCTCGATACGATTTCGCAATGCATGGAACACCCGCTGATCCGGCCATTCTTTGGCCAGGTTCTCAGAACCGAGATCGCGCCGACGGTTGCACCGGTGCCCGGCAAGACCCCGTCTGAATATATCAGCCTGATCGAATCCCGGTTCTCGAATCCACGCATTGTCGACACCACGCGCCGTGTCGCCTTTGACGGATCGGCCCGCCACACCGGGTTTGTTCTGCCCGTCCTAAGGGATCAGCTTGCGGCAGGTCGCTCGGTCGAAGGTCTTGCCCTTGTCGAGGCGCTTTGGGCGCGCATGTGCGCCGGCACCCGCGAAAATGGCACAAAGATCGAAGCAAACGATCCGATCTGGAACGATCTTGCCAGCGCCGCAAGCGCGGCCCGCCACGACCCGGAAAAATGGTTGAGCCAAAACGGGATATACGGCGACCTTGAACAGGCCAAACAGTTCTCGGAACCGTTTTGCAGGTGGCTGGAGATGATCTGGCAGCATGGATGCGAGGCCGCACTGGCCGAATATGCAACCCAGGGCGCAGGGGCTGCGGCGCGGTCCGGCTAGGGCGCCGACCCACCACGAAGCCACCAAATGACGATGGGCCCGGTCATAGCGCCCCGGTGTCACTTGCAAATGGGCAAGACAAGGGGCGGCTGTTTCGGCAAGGACTGCCGCCATTCGTTTATGATGGGCTGCAGGGTACGTTTGGGCCAGAATTTGGGGGCCCCGATCGCCCGCAGGCAGGCCGCGTTCCAGTAAAGCCCGGCCTTGGCAAGCCCACGTTGCTTTCCAACCGCCTTTGCAACGGCATTGATGTCCCGGGACTCGGGGTAGATATACAGGGTTGTCGGGTTGCCCTCGACCAGGGCCAGGATGTCTTCTGATGCGTCCTCGGACCAGGTGGTACAGCCATTGCTGCGCCCGCCGGTATAGTTCACCAACCGCCCATAAGGCACATACCCTTCGGCATCGGCATGGGCGCTTTGCGGGTTCTTGAACCGGCATTGCCATTTCAAAAAGACGGCGGGATGCCCCCCAATGGCCCGCTCGCGCGCGTTTTTCGTTTCGCCTTCGCCATCATACAGCAAGAATGTGCGGTAAAAGGGCTGCCGCTTGCCCGACTGGTTATAGTATCCCTTGAACGATGTCCGCGTTTCGGCCGTGATATAGGCCCCGCCAGCCGTCAGCTTCGAGCCCTCGGCGTTGCTGAAGTTCCTGGCGCATTGCCGCCCGTTTGCAAAATTCGCCCGGCTCAGTTTGCGCCCGTTTCCATAGCCCGATGACACCGCGCGAAAGGTCTTGCTGGATTCGCAGATGACATAGAACCTGCGCCCCGGAGCGCCATTGGCCGATGTGCTTGGACGCGTCGCATCCTTGGCAAGGTAGCACGGGTTCGAAACCTTCCCCTGCCGGACCTTGGCCCGATATAGGTCGCGCGCCCGCTGCAGGACTACCGGCGCAATCTGACCGTCGCCTGTGCCAACATGTTTTTGCAGCCACCCCGGTACATCGCGTGGTTGCGCATCGGACCGAGCGGGCATCGTTCCGGTCAGGGCAATCCCCAAAAGGACAGCACAGCCAAAGCGAAGCGAATTCAACATCACCTGAAAATTCTCCTGCCTGATATCCTCGGGATCATCATAGCACAGATCCTCCAGGCAAGGGTGAACATCCTTGATGTTCAGGTCAGGCCAAGGGCACCCATCTCAGGCATCGGCACCCACAGTGTCGGGCGCGGGCGTGACCGGGGCGCTGACCAGGTCCAACCAGGCGTCATGTTGCGACAGATAAACCTTTCCGTTCAGGTCCTTGATGAAATGGGATCGTTGCAGCCGGTCCATTACCGGACCTTTCACCTCGGACAAGGACAGACCGACCTGCATGTCCCCAAGTCGGCGATTGATCGCCTCAAGGCTTTCCAGCGCCGAAAAATCGACCTCGTTCACGGCGGAAAACATCAAGACAACGTTGCGGATTGCGCAGCCCTCGGTCACGCGGCGCTGAATCAACTCCTCAAGAAACCGGGCATTCACGAAATACAGGCTTTCATCCACCCTGAGCGTCAACAGCGCGGGGTCGGTTTCGACCGCGTGGCGCAAGACATTGCGAAAATGCTGCGTGCCCGGCACCAGACCGACTTCGGCGACATGGGGGCGCGAGGTCTTGTACAGATGCAACAGGACCGAGATAGCAACGCCCGAGGCGACCCCCACCTCGACCCCAAGGCCCAGCGTCAGAAGGATCGTCGCCGACACCGCCAGGAAATCGGCCCGCGAATAGGCCCATGTCTTTTTCAGGATCGACAGGTCCACCAGGCTGAGAACCGCCACGATAATCGTGGCGGCCAGCGTGGCGTTGGGCAGGTAATAGACCAGCGGCGTCAGCGCCACGGCCGCAATGGTCAGGCCAAGGGCGGTGAAGGCCCCCGCGGCCGGGGTTTCGGCACCGGCGTCAAAATTCACGACCGAACGCGCGAACCCGCCGGTGACCGGATAGCCACCGGTAAAGGCGGCCCCGATATTTGCAGCGCCCAGGCCAATCAGTTCCTGATCCGGGTCGATGCGCTGCCGTTTCTTTGCCGCCAGCGTCTGAGCGACCGAGACGGACTCGACAAACCCGATGATCGAAATCAGGATCGCAGGCACCAAAAGCGCATTGATCAGATCCGGCGCAAATCCCGGCAGCGTCAAGGGCGGCAGGGCCTGAGGGACTTCGCCGACGATCCGCACACCCTGCTTGTCCAGCCCAAACATCCAGACGGCGACAGTCGTGGTGACAACAGCCAGAACAGGGCCCGCCTTGGTCATGACATCCGCCACCAGCGGCGGTGCACCAAGCCTGATCACCAGGGGTTTGAGCGATCTGCGCACCCAAAACAGAAAACCCGTTGCCGCAACGCCGATGAACATGGTCGTTCCGTTGACCTCGCTCAGATGCTGGGAAATCGAGTTCAGCATTTGGGGCAAGGTGTGCCCGTGGGCGCTGATCCCCAGAATGTGCTTCAACTGGCTGGTCGCGATAAGGATACCAGAGGCGGTAATGAAACCGGCGATGACCGGGTGGCTCAGGAAATTTGCAAGAAACCCAAGACGCAAAATGCCCATCAGCATCAGGAAAGCGCCCGACAGAAAGGCCAGTGTCAGGGCGGCCACGGCATACCCGGCGGCGCCCTGATCGGCCACCTGGCCCACGGCCGACGCCGTAAGCAGCGACACGACCGCCACCGGGCCAACGGCCAGAACGCGGCTTGAACCGAAAATGGCGTATAGAAGGATCGGCGCGATCGAGGCATAGATGCCGGCCTCGGGCGGCAAACCCGCCAGCAACGCATAGGCAAGCGATTGCGGGATCAGCATGATCGTCACGATCACCGCCGCAACCAGATCATTGGAAAAGGTTCTGCGGTCGTAGTCGCGGCCCCAATCCAGCACCGGGACATATCGCCTGAGCCGATCATTCATGGCATACTTCCCCAAAAAGGAAATCCTGCCCCCCATTACGCCCTGCCCCCGGGATAGTCCACCAGACCACCCCAGGGGCGGACAAGTTGCCGCCCCGGCCTATTGGACCTAGCGGGTGGAAGCGTGTCTGCGGCACGCGTTCTTGTTTGATCTCCGCCGCTTGCGGACTGTCGCCGTGGGGTCGTGCGGATATGCGTGGGTCAATGCATCTGCACGGGGTCGCATTCGGAATCAGGATCGGCAACTGGATCAAGGACCAGCAGCAGGCGCGCCTCGCCCGTGCCCTCGATCGGCGGAGAACGATGCAGCAGGCCCGATGCCATGTCGCCGGGCCACAAGGTCCCGCGCAACAGGATCGGCGCCCCCGTCGGAGTGGTAAAGACGCGCCGCGGCTCTTGGCCGTCGGTCGAGATGCCATATTGCGTTCCTGTCCCCCGATAGGTGCAGACAAGCCGCGCGGTTACGGCGTCGACGTGAAACCGGCGACAGGCATTTGTCGTCACGACATCCATACGCAGCCGCAACCACCTGGCACGCATCAGATCCGAAAATACCGCTGCAAGCGCCGCAACATCATCCGCCAGACGGTCGCGTTCTTCGCCCACAGGGGTCTGCGCTGCATCGCACATCGACAGGACAGCCGCGCGCACCATGTCCGGGCGCACGATCACCCGTCCGCGCGGCAAATGATCCACTGGCAGGCCGTCAACCCAGGACTGGAAGCTTGCCAAAGGGCTTCGCCGCCAGATGGCGGCAGCGCAGGCTGGTTGTGTGATCGCCTTCAAGTCATGCGGCGTTTCGGCGACGGCGACACCAACCGCCGCATCCCTAAGCACCTTGCGCTGCATCATCATGCGGCCTGCTCGGCACGACGCCATGTTGGGAACGGGTCAGGCAAAACCGGCAAGTCCTCGGGCCGGGTCGCATCCCCCCCCGACAACAAGGCCGCATCCAGCCGCGCCTTGAGCAAGGGCCAGTCAATCCCACTGCCGATGAACACGATCTCTTGCCGACGGTCGCCCCAGGGCTCTTGCCAATGGGCTTTCATATAGGCCTGTGCAGCCTCGTGATCCGGTCGGCGATCCTCAGGGACAGTCGCCCACCAGGTTCCAAGCGGCTTTACCGAAGACAATGCGCCCGCCAGTGAAAACTCGGCCACCCAATCTGGGCGCGTCGCGATCCAGAAATGTCCCTTGGCCCGGATAACACCCGGAAGATCGCCATTGAGAACATCAAAAACCCGTTCTGGAACAAAAGGTTGCCGCGCGCGATAAACATAACTGGCGATGCCGTATTCCTCGGTCTCGGGAACATGGTCGGCAAACCCATAAAGTTCCTTGGCCCACATGGGATGTTCATGCGCCTTTTCAAAATCGAACAGCCCCGTATCCAGTACAGCGTCAGACGCGACATCTGCAAAATCGGCCTCAATGATCCGCGCATCCGAATTCAGGCTGCGGATAATTTTGCGGGCCGCGTCGACACGGTCGGAGCCAGCGTCTGACACCTTGTTCAAGATCACCACGTCTGCGAATTCGATCTGGTCCGTCAGCAGATGCACCAGCGTGCGGTCGTCTTCGTCACCCAGTGTTTCCCCCCTGTCATGCAGGTAGTCATGGCTGGAATAATCCTGCAGCAGGTTCACCGCATCGACAATGGTGACCATTGTATCCAGCCGCGAAACATCCGACAGGCTTTGACCATTTTCATCCCGAAAGTCAAAAGTCGCAGCAACGGGCAGCGGCTCGGAAATCCCGGTCGATTCGATGAGCAGGTAATCAAAGCGCCCCTCGGCCGCCAGTCGGCGAACCTCGTCCAAAAGGTCGTCGCGCAGCGTGCAACAGATACAGCCGTTCGACATTTCAACCAGTGTCTCGTCCGTCCGCGACAACTCGGTATCCGCGCGCACCAGGTCGGCATCGATGTTCACCTCGGACATATCGTTGACGATCACCGCCACCCTGCGTCCTTCACGGTTGTTCAGGACACGGTTCAACAAGGTGGTCTTGCCAGCCCCCAGAAAGCCGGAAAGAACTGTTACGGGCAGGCGTTCGTTGATCATTGAATAGCTCCTCTTGCGATTGGCCGGGGCGGCTTGATGCGGCAGGCCCAAAGAAAACCTTGGGTGCCTCATGATTCGTTATGTTATTACATCCCCTCCAATCAGTGTCCACCAAAGATCCGTACATCGCCCAGGTGAATTCGGGCCCAGATGCGCAAAATCACCCGGCGCATGAGGCACGCGCCGGGGGCAGAAATGTGAAAGATGTGCGGCCCCGGACCTGTTTGACCGCGGCTTGTTCTGGCGTTGACAGCTGCCGCGTCAAGCACCCGGAACGGTGCCCCAACGGCGTGCCCGGATTACTTGAAGACGCTCTCGAAAAAGTCGGACAGGCTGTTCCGGTCGTCCAATGGCAGGATATGGGCGATATACTGGTCGGGGCGGACAACGATCATGCACCCAGCGACCCTGTCGATTTTTCGCATCTCATATATGTCGCCCACCCCCTTGTGATCGACGCAAAAGACCTTTTCGTGGTCCTGCAGCCCAAGCTTGCCTTTGGTCGGCTTCAACTGCGGGGGCATGTTTTCGTAGTCCAGTTGGTCGAATGTCTCCTGAAACACGACACGCAGGTCGATCAGCGCATCAACATCCTCTTGCCCTTGCCGGAATTTCACCACCGGTGACGCCGGATGCTGCTGCATCCATGTGGCCAGATCGTACACTGGCTGGTGGTCCTTGCCGGAAAAGGCATAAATTCGCCACCGCCCATCCGCCAGGGCGGCATGTCCCAATTGCATCTGCCTGGCATCCGAAACCCGCACCACGGGCGCGGAATGAAAGCGTTTTCCGATCACCTGCCCCGCGGCCAGGGCCTGATGCGTGGGCGCGCCGACCAGGGTGGATTGATCATATTTCACGGCCAGACCGCCGGTGAATTCAAGGTTGTCCTTGAAGGCACGGACAAAACGCGGCTCATCCCCGGTATCCAGGGCGCTTTGACCCGGAGGGGCCGACATGATACGCGCCCAGGCGTGATCGGTTTCGACCAGCCGTTTCGCCTCGACCCACCGTTCGGCGGAATAGGAATGCAACAGGCGTCGATCGCAGCGCCCCTGCAATACATGCGCCAGTTTCCAGCCAAGGTTGAACGCATCCTGCATCGATACATTCATCCCCTGCCCTGCCTTGGGGCTGTGGGTGTGGCAGGCATCTCCGGCCAAAAAGACGCGGGGCGTGCGCGTTTCGGCCTGGTCTTCTGGAACATCGTCAAAACGGTCTGTCATGCGGTGCCCGATCTCGTAGATGGACCACCAGACGACTTCTTTCACGTCGATCGTGTAGGGGTTCATGATCCGGTTGGCCGCCGCAATCATATCGACCTGGTTCAACTGCCGCTCGGCCACCCGTTCGTCTTCGCGCAGCTTGTCCAGTTCAACATACATGCGGAACAAGTAGCCCCCTTCGCGCGGCAGGATAAGGACATTCCCCTCGTTGGCGGATGTGATCAGACATTTCTGGCGCACATCAGGGAAGTCGGTGTTTGCCAGAATGTCCATGACGCCCCAGGCCTGATGCGCGGCGTCCCCGTGCAACGACCCGCCAATGGCCCGGCGCACGTTGGAACGCGCGCCGTCACAGCCCACGACATAATTAGCCCGCACCGTGCGGGTCTGGCCCCAGTCCACACCTGTGTCTTCAAGGGTGACGGAAACCGGAAACTCATCCGTGCTTGTGTCAACCTGCACATCTTTGACGGACCAATTGTAATCTGGCGCAAGGCGCGCTGGCGAATTTGCCATCACGTTCAAGAAAAGCTGATGCAACCGGGCCTGGTTGATCAGGATATGCGGCATTTCAGACGAGTCATCCTCGACATCCTGCACCCGCCCTATACGCTTGATATTCTGCGGGTTGTCAGGGTCCGGCATCCAGAAACTGGTCTGATTGACCCAATAACTTTCCCGTTTGATTGTCTCGGCAATCCCAAAGGCCTGGAACATCTCCATCGTTCGGGTATTGATCCCATCGGCCTTGCCCTTGTTGATGTTGCACGGGGCCTGCTCGACGATCATCGTATCGATTTCCGGGAACTGCGAAAGCTGCGCCGCAAGACAAAGCCCCGCCGGCCCGGTACCGGCAATCAGAACATCAACCTTTTCGGGCAATGGCGCCTGGTCCGACCTGTCCCTTCGGTTGGGGGCCGCATTTTTGACGTCCGGATCACCGCCGCGAAAGCCATCAAGGTAATATTGCATCTTATCCTCCCCCAAAAATTCCATCACATGCATCACTCGAATTTAGTATGTATACTTATTATCTGGCCGAGGCAACAATAATATGCACACATACCTTATTGCATCTTCCCCACCCTTGCGGGAAACTGCGGCGATGACACCGGCAAGATAAAAGGTCAAAATGAACGCAACCGGAATGGCCGGACACCTGATCCGGCGCTTGCATCAACGATCTACGCAGGTCTTTTCATCCAAGCTGCAACAAGCAGGCGTGGACCTGACCCCCGTTCAGTTCGCCGCGCTGGATGCGATTCAGGCCAACCCGGGTGTCGACCAGGCCCATATTGCAACGCTCATCGCGTATGATCGCGCCACAATTGGTGGCGTGATCGACCGGTTGGAAAAAAAGGGGCTGGTCGCCCGTGTCGTCAGCAAAAGAGACCGCCGCGCGCGCGAGGTACGCTTGACCGACGCAGGCACCGCCCTGTTCGACAAGGTTTTGCCGGTGGTAAGCGATCTGCAAGATGACATATTGGCGGGATTGGACGATGACAGCCGCGTCGCATTCCTGAACCTTATCACAGCCGCCCTGCAGGTGGATCGCTCCTGAGCGGGCTTTGACCGGCGATACTTAAGGCTGCGCGCGTATGGACCAAAATCAAGTGGCGGTGCTGTCAGACAGATTCTATCCAGTCTCAGTTTCCCAATAACCACCGGAACTTAGGCGGAACAGAGCTGACGCCACTCGGCGAGAGCGGCGTTGCGGATCAGCTTGAAGTTTTCGCGGGTGTAGAGGTGGCGCTCCTGGTTGAAATGGTTGTAAACGGAGGAATGAACGGCTGCGAACTTCTGCAAACTTCGCATGCGCCGGAAGCGCTGCATGGCCCGTTCTCTTCGTCGGAATGGCAGGTGCGAATTCTCAACCCGATTGTTCAACCAACGGCCTGTATGCTGCAGATCGGCCGCTCCAACCTCCCGCAACGCCGCACCGTACGAAGGGAGGCGGTCCGTCACCAGAACTTCCGGCCGACCGTAGCGCCGCATCAATTTTCTGAGGAATTTCAGAGCGGCTCGCTTGTTTCGACGTTTCGTTACCACGGCTTCCAGAACTTCGCCTTCGTGATCAACAGCGCGCCACATGTAGTGACGTTCGCCGTTGATCCTCACGAAAACCTCGTCGACATGCCACTACCATTGCCGCCCGGATCGCAGTCTTTCCGCCCGACGACGCCGGATTACTGACGCGAACATCGGACCAAATCTGTTCCACCAGAAACGGATCGTCTCGTGGCTTACATCAATACCGCGCTCGTGCAGCAGATCTTCGACATTCCGCAGCGACAAGGGGAAACGAACGTACATCATGACCGCCAAGCGGATAATTTCCGGGCTGCTATGGAAGTACTTGAATGGATCACGCTTCGGCATGGCCAGAGGCTACGAAACCGCCCTGCCCGCCTCAACCAAATTCCTTCTGACAACACCGATCGCGGGACAAAAGTTGAATTTGCTGCGGATGCGCCAAGGTCTGCATTCGTAAAATTGACCTGACAAAAACGATCGTTTTTCACCGAGCATAAATGTATGAGTCTTTTCCGCGGTTGTGCTTTGGTCTTGGCATCATTGCCGTACAATTTTTTTTCGATGGGACTGAAACTTTTAAGTTTTGTCTTTCGTGGCTGCTGATGAAGCGCAACGAAAAACGTGCGCGATACGATTAGATCGAAAGGAAAAACGATGAAAACCCAAGCTCTTGTGACGTCTCTGATTGCTCTTACTGCCAGCCCGGCATTTGCGGCAGGACATGCGGCGGTTTCCGGGTATGCCCTTGCCGATGATGGCGCAACGCTGGTCGTGATGAGCGATGTGAACGCGCCTGGTGAGGTTATGACCTATAGCCTCGCGTCTCCGCTGAAGGCGATTGCCTGGCGTCCGGTGACCGGCGAGTTGCTTGGCTTCTCGGATGGCATGATCGCGACGATTGATCCGATGTCCGGAGAAATGACCGATCTCGGTGCCAAGTTCATGGATGATGCGATGATTGGCGACGGCAAGATGGTCGCCTTTGATTTCAACAACAAGATCGACGCTGTGCGTGCCGTGACATCGGATGGCGACAACCTCGTCTACTTCCCCGAAGGCTTCGGCGATGATGACGAGCGTGCCGGTTCTGTGCGCCGCTTTACTGACCTGGCCTATGCCGAGGGCGACTCCATGGCGGGCACAGCGCCGATGATCTTCGCCAATGCCTATACGAATGCGATCAATGGCGAGACTGCGGGCGATACGTTCCAGTATGCGCTGGATGCCGAAACTGACACGCTGGTCAGCCTGGCGAACAACGCAGGCACGCTGGAAACCATCGGCAGGATCACCGTTGATGGCGCAGAGGTCGATCTGGCCCCGATGGGTGGCTTTGACATCGTGTCCGCCGCTGAGGGAGAGAACATGGCGCTCGCCATCCTGCAAATGGAAAGCGCTGCGTCCGCAGGGCTCTATGAAATCGACCTCGAAACCGGCGCAGCGACGATGAAGGCCGATCTTGGCATGGGTGGTATTACAGGCTTCGCGGCATCGCTCGGTATGTAGCCTGTGACGATTGGGTAATGAGTTGATCGGTACCTGTTCAGGATGGCCCCGGCGGCAAGTGATTGTCGTTCGGGGCCGTTTCTGTCAAATAGGTGAAGAAAGATCGCTATTTAAATGGCTTAAGGCACAGATGACAGACCGCAGCGACATTGAAGAGTTGATCGGCAAGGTCGCGCTTGGCGACAGGGCCGCGCTGGCTGCGCTCTATGATGCCACAAGCGGGAAACTTTTTAGTGTCTGCCTTCGTGTCTTGAAGAGCAGGACGGAAGCCGAAGATGCACTCCAGGATGTGTATCTTCGAATTTGGGCCAAGGCAGACAGATACGCAGTAACCGGTCACTCGCCGATGACATGGCTTATCACCGTTGCGCGGAACTTGTCGATTGACCGGTTGCGCGAAAAGAAGAGAAACCATGTCGACCTCGACAGCGTAGGCGAGCTTGTCGAGAAGCGCCCTGGCCCTGAGGCTGCGAGTATCGCCGCGTCAGAGCAGCGGCGGATCAGCGCCTGCTTCGAGGAGCTGCCGCCAGACCGAGCCGATGCTGTCCGCGCTGCCTATCTCGACGGCGCGACCTACCAAGCGCTTGCGGACCGCTTCGATGTGCCGTTGAACACGATGCGAACCTGGCTGCGTCGCAGTCTGATATCTTTGAAGGAGTGCCTTTCGCGATGAGTGACCAACAGGACATACCGGAAGACGAGGCGCTTGCCGCTGAATACGTCTTGCGCCTGCTGGACGCGGACGCAGAACAGGCATTCGAAGCGCGGCTTCAGGTTGAGCCAGACCTTCGGGCGCATGTGCTGTTCTGGGAGGCAGAGTTCGCAGCACTGGCCGACGAGGTGCCTGATGAAACACCGTCGCCATCTGTCAGAACCAGACTTATCGCCGAGTTGAGTGGCGAGAAGACAAGCGCACGGCGCGGCTGGTCCTGGAATTGGTTGGCTTTCCCTGCACTGGCTGCACTGGCCGTCGTTGCATTCCTTGCGCTGAGCCCCATGTTGCGCGGCCCGGTGTTTGACCCAACGCTGCACGCCACACTGATTTCAGAAGATGGCGCGGTACATATTGAGGCAGGGTACGCCCCGAACGGCAATTTGTTCAAAGTGATCCCTGAGCAGGGCATGCCTGAGGCAGGACGGGATTTCGAACTTTGGGTGATTGGCGCAGGCGCGGATGCGCCCGTTTCCCTTGGAGTGATCCCTGCTGATCAGGAAAGCCTTTTTGAGATCACACCGGAGGTCGCCGCTTTGATCGAAGGCGGAGTTCTCGCTGTCTCTGATGAACCGACTGGTGGTTCACCAACGGGCGCGCCCACTGGGGCCATTCTGGCAACCGATGAATTCTTCGACGCAGATTTATTTCAGGCGGGCTGAAACTCTTCCAGGCATCACGCCGTGGCTCCTCTTAACCGCAAAGGATCGCGGGCAACTATGAGAGGAGACTTGCAAATGAAGATCGTAACCAAACTGGCCACCGCCGTTACAGCACTGACCATCGCAACGGCAGCATACGCCGAGAACCCGATGGTGGGTGGCGCGCCGATGTTCGAAACCAAGAACATCGTGGAAAATGCAGTGAACTCAGCCGATCACACGACACTGGTCGCCGCTGTCCAGGCTGCTGGCCTGGTCGAGACGATGCAAGGTCCCGGCCCCTTCACGGTCTTTGCACCTGTGAACGATGCCTTCGCCGCTCTGCCTGCGGGAACAGTGGATACACTCCTCCAACCCGAAAACAAAGACATGCTGGTCAAGGTCCTGACTGCCCATGTAGTGGCCGGTGATTGGTCCGCTGCAGAGATCGCACGTCAGGCGCGCGCATCTTCCGATGGCTTTTACCACTTCAATGCTGTCTCGGGCGACGCTCTGTCGGCACAGGTCAAAGGCAACAAGGTCTACATTTATGATGAAAGCGGCAACGCCAGCCTCGTGACAATCGCAGATGTCGATCAGTCGAATGGTGTAATCCACGTCATCAACGCCGTTCTTGTTCCGAAATAATTCGGGCAGGACCGTCCGGATGAGCCAGCCTACACCCTTGGCTGGCTCATTCGGGTATTTCCAAAAGAGGTGACGCATGAACCGAAGAGCATTTTTGTTAACCACTGGTGCCGCCATGGCAGCCCAGCCACTTCAAGCCGCGTCATGTGGCTTCGATATTTGTCGCAGTGACGCCGAATGGCGCGCTCGCCTGAGCGAGAATGAGTACCTTGTTTTGCGCGAGGAAGAGACTGAACGACCCTACACCAACCCCCTGAACGACGAGACGCGTTCTGGCACTTTCCAGTGTCGTGGATGCGATCTCCCAGTCTATAGCGCAGCCGCAAAATACGACAGCGGCACCGGCTGGCCCAGCTTCTTTGAAAGCTTGCCGAACGCTGTTGGCACGAAAGAAGATCGAAAGTTCATCTTCCAGGTACGGACCGAGGTCCATTGCCGTCGGTGCGGCAGCCATCTGGGTCATATCTTCGATGACGGACCAGAGCCAACCGGCAAACGGCACTGTCTGAATGGCCTCAGCCTGGCCTTTGTCGCTGCGGAATGACCAATCGATTTGAATGGGTCGCCGGACGATATCTTCTCGCGATCTTGTTTGTCGCCGGGGCTGCACAAAAAACAACTAATCCCGATCCTGCACAAGGACTGTTAACGGGCTTTGGACTGCCGGATTGGCTTATCTGGCCTGTGCTCGCGTTCAACGCGTTGGCTGCAAGCCTTCTGATTGCGGGCAAGTATCTAAGACCAATTGGCTGGGCGCTAGCTTTGTACTGTCTCGTGACCAGCGTTTTTCATTTTGTACCGTCTGATCTTTGGCAGATGTCCATTTTCGTCAAGAACTGGGCTTTGGCGGGCGGTTGCTTAATCTTATCTGCAGCGTCGACCTCAAGGACATAACCCTCTGCCAAAACATGTGGCAAAAAACGGTCAATTTTGCTCGTCGTTCTCTAGCTCAGACATTCGTGCACGATGCAGCATGCGCCGTTTTGGGCTCAGACCAGTCCAATGCGTCTGCGGCGATACCCAAAGTAAATCTCGTCGGGCAGCGACCATTCAGGCCCACGGTAGTCTATAGACGTCAGCGCGGTGCTGATGTCTGGGCTTGGCGGGAGGATTGGAGGGCAAACCATGCCAAGAGTTCAACTTCCCGCCGTCACCCCGAAACGCAGAGCCTGGAACAAGGGCCGGATCATTGGCCAGAAACGACCGCTGCTTCCCAAACAGGTCTGGGCCATACGCGCGCGGCTCGAACTTGCGGGCTATCGTCGCGACCTGCCCCTGTTCAACGTGGCGATTGATAGCAAGCTCAGAGGATGCGACCTAGTCAAACTCGCTGTGGCCGATTTGGTCAAAGACAATCGCGTCCGGGAACGGGTTTCGGTGATCCAGAGCAAAACCAGGAAGCCAGTTCAGTTCGAGCTGACGGAAAACACCCGAGATACGGTTCTCGCGTGGGTCAAATCACCTGAGATGATCGGCTGCCGCTTCATGTTTCCGAGCCGTTTCCACGACCGGCCCCATATCTCAACGCGTCAGTATGGTCGACTTGTCCGCGATTGGGTGACAGCGATTGGATTGGAACCCAGCGGATACGGCACCCATTCCCTGCGCCGGACCAAGGCGGCGGAGATCTACCGGAAAACCGGGAACCTGCGTGCTGTCCAACTGCTTCTTGGCCATACAAAGGTCGACAGCACCGTCAGATACCTTGGTGTCGAACTTGAAGATGCGCTGAGCATCGCCGAGCAAATCGACATTTGAACCATGTTGGCGGACGGCAACTGCCGTCCGCCAATCCGGACCGGACATACGGTCGAGCTGCAAAAGATGACCGGACTGAGCCCACAGCGGAAGTCTTCATTTTTTGCTGCATGTGCTCGCAGCGCAAAAATCTCTGCAAGTGCTCGATGATGCGTACGGTCATGCAGCGGCGGAACCAGTCATTCGTGCTTCGCGCAGCGGAAGTGGAGCGGACATGGATCAAGTCACGGACTTTGCGGCCTTTGCAACAGCGGCCATTGCTGACGTCGCATCTTACGGCTTTCGCAGCTCACTCGTTGCTGCATTGAAGCTCGCGTTACCAAAGCAGCAGTCCGAAACCAGAAAACCTTGGGGAACGCCAGCGGGATGTCGTTCGTCCTTCGCGAAACACTATTGCCGATCAGGACCAGTTAAGCCTATCCGCGGTCATGAGACCGGCTACGAGGCTGCTAACGGTAATTCCATGCATGCTGCGGGCATCCCTTCAACGGACTGCACTATAGTAGTAATTGCCTTAGATACCTGCGATTCAAAGTATGACGGCCCGAATAAGCATTGCCACCGTCGCCAGCGCCACGACGCTGGCGATCCACAATCCAACAAACCAGACCCATTTGCGAAGCAGAGGACGTGTCATCAGTGATACCCCTCTGACGGGTCCATTTTGCCCCGAAACACCCAGTAGGCGTAAGCCGTGTAGGCGAGGATGATCGGGATCAAGATGACAGCACCGACCAATGCAAACGCAAGGCTGCTGTCAGGGGCTGCGGCCTGCCAGATCGTCAGAGATGGCGGCACCATCATTGGAAAGAAGCTGATCCCAATGCCGATGAAGCTGACAACAAAGAAGCCAAGCGCGGACAGGAATGGGCGTACATCATTTTGATCGTTGAGGCCCGTAAAGAACGACCACGTCAGGGCAACCATCAGCACAGGCACAATCATGGACCAGAGGCTTCCGGGTAGATTGAACCAGCGATCGAAATACACCGGATCCTGAAACGGCGTAAGAATGCTGACGACACCGATAACGCCAAGCGTTGCAGCCCCAAGCCACCACGCATAACCGCGCATTTGAACCCGCAGATCGTCTTCGGTTTTCAACACCAGCCAAGTTGCACCGAGCAGCGCGTAACCGATTACGACAGCAAGACCAGTGAGCACCGAGAATGGCGTGAGCCAGTCAAACCATCCCCCGGCATAGGCACGGCCTTCTATCTCAATGCCCTGCACCAGCGCACCGAGGGCGATCCCCTGACACAACGCGGCAACAAAAGATCCACCGAAAAAAGCGGCATCCCACAGCCCCTTCCTTTCAGTCCGCCAGCGGTATTCAAAGGACACGCCTCGAAATACCAGAGCCAGCAGCATCAAAGTAATCGGCATGTAAAGCGCGGGCATCACGATGGCGTAGGCCAGAGGGAAGACCGCAAAGAGGCCACCGCCCCCCAGAACCAGCCAGGTTTCGTTGCCGTCCCAAACGGGGGCGACAGAATTCATCATCAGATCTCTGTCCCGTTCAGATTTTCCGAACGGGAACAGAATACCGATACCAAGATCGAAACCGTCAAGGACCACATAGGTCAAGACGGCGAAGGCAATCAGCCCAGCCCAGATGAATGCAAGATCAAAAACCATTGCGTATGCTCCTTATTCGCCGGGGATAAAGTCGGGGTCGACTTGTGGTGCAGGGGTGATCCCAGCAGTGCGGATCGGTCCATCGCGCAGGCCAAGTTTTGGCGTCGCGGGTGGCTTGTTCATCATCCGCAGGATGTAGACGGTGCCCGCGCCAAAGACGGCAAAATACACTATGATAAAGGCCACAAGCGATGTAGCGACTGCGGGCGCATCGACGGGCGCGAGGCTGTCTGAGGTCCGCAAGAAGCCGTAGACCGTATAGGGCTGACGTCCAACTTCGGTGGTGATCCACCCCGCCAGAACAGCAACAAATCCGGTTGGCCCCATGAGAGTGCTGGCACGATGCAACCAAGGTGCGTCAAACAGCGTGCCACGCCAGCGCGCCCATGCCGACCAGACCCCAAGACCCAGCATCGCGAACCCAAGCCCGACCATCACACGGAAAGACCAGAATACAATGCCCACGGGTGGCTGGTCTTCGTCTGGGATCGTATCAAGACCCATCACGGGCTTATCCAGCGGCTTTTCAAAGATGAGGTTACCAAGGCCAGGAATGCCGAGCGCATAATCAAGCCGTTGCTCTGCGTCATTTGGGATGCTGAACAGATAGAGCGGCGCCCATCCTTCTGGATGGCTTTCATAGTGACCTTCCATCGCCATGATCTTGACCGGCTGATGCTCAAGCGTATTGAGCCCGTGCTCATGGCCAGCAAAAATTTGGATCGGGGTCACAATCACGGCCATCCACATCGCCATGGAGAACATGCGCCGCGCGTGTCTGTCGGTTTTGTCGCGCAGCAGATGCACGGCCCCGACAGCACCGACCACAAGTGCAGTGGTCAGGAAAGCCGCAAGAACCATGTGGGCAAGGCGATACGGGAAGGACGGGTTGAAGACGATCTCCCACCAGTCTTCCGGCACGAACTGACCGACCTCGTTGATCGAAAACCCAGCGGGCGTCTGCATCCAGCTGTTCACCGACAGGATCCAAGTCGCTGACATCAGCGTGCCGAAGGCCACCATGGCCGTGGCAAACATATGCAGTTTCTCGCCCACCCGTTCTCGCCCAAAGAGCATGATCCCGAGGAACCCTGCTTCGAGAAAGAAGGCGGACAGAACCTCAAAGGCCATCAATGGACCGACAACGGGTCCGGCCAAATCCGAAAACACCGACCAGTTGGTGCCAAACTGATACGACATGACGATGCCCGACACGACACCCATGCCAAAAGCCACGGCGAAGATCTTTTTCCAGTAGTTGAAGAGCGTCAGATACGTCTCGTCCCGTGTCCGCATCCACAATCCGTTCAGCACAGCGAGGTAGCTGGCCAGACCGATCGAAAAGGCGGGGAAGATGATATGGAACGACACCGTAAACGCGAATTGGATACGTGCGAGCATCTCTGCGCTAAAGCCGTCAAGCATGGTAAACTCTCAATCCTGCAAAGTGACGGACTATGGCAGTGCCCCGCCATAGCCCGTGTTTTTCATATTATTCAGAACGACATGATCCGTGTGTTGGGTGCCAGCATCCGCGCGGCCATCTCGGGTGGCGCGGCGGCTGTTATCCCATCCAGCAACGCTTTCGGTTCAACGCCTTTGTTTGGCAGGTAGATCGCACATACTTCGACCGTGGCCCCACTTTGCATGATGTTTTGCATCAATCCCTGTGGGCTCATATCGCGCGGCGCTTGTGGTGCCGTGGCAGAGGCCGGTGCCTCCTTCAGCGCAAGGTCACCAGCTGGTCCGCAAAGTAGGATATGCGCGTTTGATCCCTGCTGCATGGACTGCATGGTGAGCACCATACTCATCAGCTGGGTTTGCGGCTCCCCAGAAGCGAGGATCGTCACGAGGTTCGGGGTATCGTCGGCCTGCGCGACAGAGCTGAGGCCTAGCGCGGTGGTCAATGCGAGTAGAAACGTCTTCATGAGTGTTCTCCAGTGTAAGGGAAATATTGGGGGGCGAAACGGCTTAGGCTTCGTTGCCGAGGTCCACAGTGCGCAGATACGGGCGGATTTCCTCGAACCCTTGCGGAAACTTGGCTGTCGCCTCTGCATTCGACACAGAAGGCGGGATGATCGCGCGGTCTCCGGGCCGCCAATCCGCAGGAAGCGCGACGCCCTTCGCATCGCCCGTCTGCAACGCATCAATCACACGGAGGATTTCGTCGAAGTTGCGCCCGACACTCATCGGGTAGGTCATCGACAAGCGCAGCCTTTTATCGGGGTCGATGATGAAGACGGACCGAACTGCGGCAGTTTCAGATTCACCGGGATGAAGCATTTCATAAAGCCTCGCGATCTCACAATCCGGGTCGGCAACAATGGGGAACCGCAATGTTGTGTTCTGGGTGTCGTTGACGTCCTCGATCCATTTAAGGTGCTCACTTACCCCGTCCGTGCTGAGGCCAATCGGTTTTACACCGCGTTTGGCAAAGTCTGCGGCAAGTTGTGCTGTGCGCCCCATTTCGGTGGTGCAAACAGGCGTAAAGTCTGCCGGGTGGCTGAAAAAGAATGCCCAGTCATCCCCGATCCAGTCGTGAAACGAGATGGGGCCGGTGGTGGTGTCTGCCTTGAAGTCAGGAACAATGTCGCCAAGCAGAAGTGTCATCTTGCTCTCCTTTGGTTGTCTGAGCCTGAACTAGGAGCCGCCCCGGAGGAGTTCAGTGACAATGTCACCCAACTTGCAAAAAGATATATTTACAATATAAGTTGGGCGTGAGGAGAGACCATGAAACTGACGTCTTATACGAATTTTGCCCTGCGGTCCTTGCAACTGGCGGCCCTCAAATCCCCCGAACTGATCCGGGTTGATGATGTCGTCCGCGTCCACGGGTTGGCCCGGCCGCATATCGTCAAAATCGTGCATGAACTGGGCCTTGCGGGCTATGTCGTCACGCAGCGGGGCCGCAATGGCGGATTCCGTCTGGGTAAGCCTGCCGAAGAGATTGTGATCGGCGATGTCGTGCGCTTGACGGAAGGTCCGCTGGACCTTGTCGAGTGCTTCAATACAGAAAAAAACACCTGTCCGTTGATCGGTGTCTGTAGACTGTCTCGCGCTCTACAAAAAGCGACACGGGCCTTCATGGATGTTCTGGATGATCTGACGCTCGCCGATATTGCGGCGAACCGGGACGACCTGTTGGGGCGCATTGCACCGCTTGAGGAGGGCATCGTCGCACCGATGCGTAAAGCACGATGATCGCCGATTGGACCGAGCGGTTTCAAGGCACTGCCGCCTTGCCGCGTCCTGTACGGGATCGGTTGTTGAAGGTCGCGCGCACCATCGAAATGCCAAAGGGAGCACTGGTTTTTGGTCCGACGAACATACCAGACAGCTTTTTCTTTTTGTACGATGGCCGCATCCGTGTCTCGCAAAGCTCTGATACGGGCCGAGATATCGTGCTCTACCGAGTAGATGCGGGTGAAAGCTGTGTTTTGACGACCGCCTGCATGTTGGCCGAAGAGGCCTACAACGCGGAAGGCATCGCGGAGACTGATATCACCGCCATCGTTCTGCCAAAGCTCGCGTTTGACAGGCTGGTGGCCGAAGAAGAAGCGTTTCGCAAATTCGTCTTTGCGGCCTATTCCCGGCGTTTGATTGACTTGCTACGCGTCGTAGATGACGTCGCCTTTGGACATATGGATGTGCGCTTGGCGGAGCGGCTTTTGGCTTTGTCGGGCGATTTCAAAGAGATTGCGGCCACACATCAGCAGCTGGCCAGTGAACTGGGCACAGCGCGCGAGGTCATCAGCCGCATCCTGCAGGATTTCCAGAAGCGTGAGATGATCGCGCAATCGCGTGGCCGTATTGCTTTACTGGATAAACCGGCCCTGAAAGAGCTCGCCGCCTCAGCCTGATATTCAGCTTTCTGCATGTTAAGTGACAATGTCACTGAAGTGGAAAAAACAAAGTTATATCTGTTCTTCAAGTTTTAGATTGGAGAACACGATGACCAGCAATGTCGGAACCATTGACCGAATCCTCCGCGCCGTACTTGGCGTTGGGTTGCTCTACCTAGCCTTTCTGAGCGGATTGCCCGCTTTTGATGGTGCCATCCTGAAATATGGCGCAGCGATTGTCGGGGCCGTGATGCTGATCGTTGCAGCAACCCGCGTGTGCCCGATCTACTCGATCTTCGGCTTCAAGACCTGCCGGGCCTAAGACCATGGAAACGGCGTTTACACCTTTCGCGTCCCTGGGGGGCGGCCTGCTCATTGGCCTCGGGGCGGTTCTGCTGATGCTCGGCCTGGGACGAATCTTTGGGGCCACTGGGATCTTGTCTGGTGCAGTATTCGTCGAAAGCCGGGATGAGATGACATGGCGCTTGGCCTTGATCCTAGGTATGATCCTCGCCCCTGGGCTGATCTTTGCGATCACGGGCGCGATGCCCGCGCTGACGGTCCCGGTTAGCCCCGCGATGCTCATTGTCGGCGGCGTTATTGTTGGCCTTGGCGCAAGCCTGGGATCCGGCTGCACCTCCGGTCATGGGGTCTGCGGCCTATCGCGGCTGTCGCTCCGTTCGCTCGTCGCTGTACCGACTTTCATGGCGACCGCCACCATTACGGTTTTCCTGATCCATCACGTGTTCGGAGCCTGAGATGAAGCACCTTTTTTCACTTCTGACAGGCCTTGTCTTTGGCACAGGCATCGCGATCTCTGGCATGATGGACCCGGCCAAAGTTCTGAACTTCTTTGATATCGCTGGGACATGGGACCCCAGTCTGATGTTTGTCATGGGCGGTGCGTTGATCGTGACTATTGTCGGGTATCGGCTGGTTTGGCGTCGCTCCACACCGCTGTTTGAACAGCGCTTTCAAGTACCAACTTCGACGCTCATCGACACCAAGCTCATCGGCGGATCGGCCCTGTTTGGCATCGGATGGGGCATCGCGGGCTTTTGCCCAGGCGCTGCCATCCCCGCACTCGGGACAGGCCGATGGGAAGTCGCCCTTTTTCTGATTGCCGTGACAGCAGGTTTCTATGTCCGCCGTCTGCTTCCCGCCGCGCCAGACAAGGCCGCTACCTAGACACTAGACTTTGCTTTTGGAGGAAACAGTATGACTTACCCCGTCAATATGGACATCAAGCCAGACGTTCAGGCCTTCTTTGATGAAGCCACGAACACGATCAGCTACATTGTGAAAGACCCGTCTTCGAACGCCTGCGCCATTGTCGATAGCGTTATGGACATCGACTATGCAGCCGGGCGGATCACCTATGATCATGCAGATGAGCTGATCCGCCAGATCGAGGTGCAGGGCTTGAAGCTGGAATGGATCATTGAGACCCATGTCCATGCCGACCACCTGAGCGCGGCCCCGTACATTCAAGACAAGCTGGGCGGCAAGATTGGCATCGGATCCAAGATCATGGTGGTGCAGGATACCTTCGGCAAAGTCTTCAACGAAGGCACCGAGTTCCAGCGCGACGGATCCCAATTTGATGCGCTGTTTGAAGACGGTGATACCTATCAGATTGGCAATATGCAGGCTTTTGCGATGTACACGCCCGGCCACACGCCCGCGTGTATGGTGCATGTGATGGGCGACGCGGCCTTTGTGGGCGATACCCTGTTTATGCCTGATGGCGGCTCGGCCCGCGCAGACTTCCCCGGTGGGGACGCGGCGGAGCTCTATGACAGCATCCAGAAAGTCCTGGCGCTGCCGGATGAGACACGGCTGTTCATGTGCCACGACTACGGCCCCAATGGCCGCGATATTCAGTGGGAGACCACTGTCGGCGATGAGAAAGCGCACAACATCCACGTGGGCGGCGGCAAGACAAAGGAAGAGTTCGTTAAGTTCCGCACCGAACGCGATGCGCAGCTGGATATGCCAAAGCTGATCATCCCGTCCTTGCAAGTGAACATGCGCGCGGGCGAGGTGCCGACCGACAAGGACGGCTACCCGATGCTCAAAGTGCCCGTAAACGGACTGTGAGGAGCAGACAGATGGATATCAAGAAAATCACAGACAAAACCTCTGTCACTCCACAGATCACAGCTGAGGATATGGCCGCGATCAAGGATGCGGGTTTCCGCGCCATTATTTGCAATCGCCCAGACGGCGAAGGGGCGGATCAGCCAAGTTTCGAAGAAATTGAGGCGGCTGCAAACGCCGCTGGGATCAAAGCTGCTTATGTTCCGGTGCAATCGGGGATGGTGCAGGACGCAGATGTCGATGCGTTTGGTACAGCGCTTACCGATCTGCCACGCCCGGTGTTGGCTTATTGCCGGACAGGCACGCGGTCGGCAACACTTTGGTCCTTTCATGAAAGTAAGAAGCGGCCCATGCACGAAATCCTCGCGGCGACCAAAGCTGCAGGCTATGACATGAACGGCGTGGCCAGACGGATTGCGAATGGGGGCAAAACCCCAACGGATACCGGCGATGCCCAGTATAATGTGGTGATCGTCGGCGGCGGTGCGGGCGGTGTATCTGTGGCCGCCAGCCTGCAGTCCCGCAAAGCAAACCTGTCGATTGCCATCATCGACCCTGCGGACATTCACTACTACCAGCCTGGCTGGACGATGGTCGGCGGCGGCATCTTTGAGGCGTCTGATACCGCCAAGACCATGGGCTCGCTCATTCCGCGTGGCGTGAAATGGATCAAGTCAGCGGTGGCTGCGTTTGAGCCTGAGAACAACGCAGTCATCCTCGATGGGTGTCGGGTCGTGAAATATGACCGTCTGGTCGTATGCCCTGGTCTAAAGCTTGATTGGGAAGCCGTCGAAGGTCTCGAAGAAACGCTCGGGCGCAATGGCGTGACTTCAAACTACCGCTACGATCTTGCGCCCTACACATGGCAATTAGTGCAAGAGTTGAAAGAAGGCCGCGCGCTGTTCACCCAGCCGCCGATGCCCATCAAGTGCGCCGGTGCTCCGCAGAAGGCGATGTATCTGTCTGGCGATGCCTGGTTCCGCAACGGGGCGCTTAAAGACATCGACATTCAGTTCATGAATGCAGGCGGTGTGCTGTTCGGCGTGAAAGACTATGTGCCCGCGCTGGAGAAATACATCGACAAATACGATGCCACCTTGCACTTCTTCCATAATCTGGTGGCCGTGGATGGCCCGGCCAAGACGGCGACGTTCAGGATCGCCAAGCCGGACACGGACCCCGAAACCGTCACGGTTGAGTTCGACATGATGCATGTCTGCCCGCCACAGGTCGCCCCCGACTTCATCCGCGTGTCACCTCTAGCAGATGCGGCAGGCTGGGTTGATGTCGATCAGGCCACGCTGCGCCACAAGAGCTTCGACAACATCTGGTCGCTTGGCGACGTGATGAATGCGCCAAACGCCAAAACGGCCGCAGCGGCGCGCAAGCAGGCACCCACGGTCGCAGACAACATCGTGGCCGATATCGCGGGCCGCTCACCCACAGCTGCCTATGACGGTTACGGGTCCTGCCCGCTGACCGTCGAACGGGGTAAGATCGTTCTGGCGGAGTTTGGCTATGGCGGTGTGCTTAAGCCCAGCTTCCCATCCTTCCTTCTGGACGGAACAAAGCCGACACGATTGGCCTGGTTCCTGAAGGAAAAGATGCTGCCGCCGATCTATTGGAAAGCCATGCTGAAGGGCAAGGAATGGATGGCCAAGCCTGAAAAACTCAAAGTTGCGGCGGAGTAAGCCTTGATGACCTGACGCGTGCACGTCCCCTCCCTTTTGCGTGCCTCTGGCGGGTGAGCTCATGCGCGAACAGATGAGCTCACCCACCCCTCTTTTGGATAATACCATGACCCAACTTCTACGCCGCTACATGCCGGTCTTTGACTGGGGGCGCACCTACAACCGCAAAGCGTTTTCCAACGATATGATTGCGGCGGTAATCGTCACGATCATGTTGATCCCGCAAAGCCTCGCCTATGCACTTTTGGCAGGTCTGCCGCCCGAGGCAGGGATATATGCCTCAATCGCGCCCATCGTGCTCTATGCACTTTTTGGCACCAGCCGCTCTTTGGCGGTTGGGCCGGTCGCTGTTGTCTCGCTGCTGACGGCTTCGGCCATCGGTCAGGTCGCAGAACAAGGCACAGCGGGTTATGCGATTGCGGCGCTCACGCTAGCCTTTCTGTCGGGCGGTTTTCTTGTCCTGATGGGCGTATTCCGGCTGGGGTTTATGGCGAATTTCCTCAGCCATCCGGTAATTGCGGGGTTCATCACCGCCTCGGGCATTCTGATCGCGACCAGCCAGTTGAAACACATTCTTGGCGTCTCGGCGCATGGGCATACGCTGCCAGAAATACTGTTGGCCATCGCGGCCCATCTGAACGAGGTGAACTGGATCACTGTCATCATTGGCGTGACGGCCACGGCGTTCTTGTTTTGGGTTCGCAAGGGGCTGAAACCAATGCTAACGCGGCTCGGGGCCTCAGCGACGATGGCTGATATTGCAACCAAGGCGGGACCTGTTGTTGCCGTGGTTGGCACGACTGTCGCGGTTTGGGCATTCGATCTGGCGGGGCAAGGGGTGAAGATCGTGGGCGAAGTCCCACAAAGCTTGCCCCCACTGACGTTGCCTGGGTTCTCTCCGGACCTTTTGCAAGCCCTTCTGGTACCTGCGATCCTGATTTCGATCATCGGGTTTGTAGAATCCGTGTCTGTTGCCCAAACCCTTGCTGCGAAGAAACGCCAACGCATCGATCCCGATCAGGAGTTGATCGGTTTGGGTGCGGCGAACCTTGGGGCAGCCTTCACAGGCGGTTATCCGGTCACCGGCGGCTTCGCGCGGTCTGTCGTCAACTTCGACGCAGGCGCAGAAACCCCGGCCGCCGGGGCCTTCACAGCCATTGGCCTGGCAATTGCAGCAGTCTCTCTTACACCGCTGGTCTATTTCCTGCCAAACGCAACGCTCGCGGCGACAATCATCGTGGCGGTACTATCACTGGTCGACCTGTCGATCCTGAAGAAAACATGGGCCTACAGCCGCGCCGATTTTACGGCCGTGGCCGCGACCATCGTGCTGACCCTAACGCTCGGCGTGGAAGTTGGTGTTGCGGCGGGGGTGATTACGTCCGTCCTGCTGCACCTTTACAAAACATCAAGACCCCACGTGGCTGAAGTCGGTCGTGTCCCCGGCAGTGAGCACTTTCGCAACATTTTGCGCCACGAGGTCGAGACCGACCCGCGCGTGCTGTGTTTACGGGTGGACGAGAGCCTCTATTTCGTCAACGCGCGCTTTCTAGAAGATCTGATCCAGTCCCGCGTGATCGAAGGCTGCAGCATTGCACACGTCGTCCTGATGTTCTCTGCGGTTAATGAGGTGGATTATTCCGCCCTAGAAAGCCTGGAGGCGGTGAACGCGCGCCTTAAGGAAATTGATGTCGGCTTGCATCTGTCCGAGGTCAAAGGCCCCGTGATGGATCGTTTGAAGCGGTCGCACCTGATCGATGATCTCAACGGCCAGATATTCCTGTCACAGAACGACGCATGGACTACCCTGGCAGATCACCCGCGCGCCGCAGCAGAGTAGAGCTCAGCTCATGACAAAATCATACGGAGACTCATTTATGCGCCCGTTCGTCCCACGCAAACTTGAGCATATCGCCTTCGGCTTTCTTTTGTCCTGCTTCATGTCGCTTCTGATTTCTGGTGTGGCAACATTTTTGGCGGTCGGCTTCGCACCAGGTTTTGTAATAAGTTGGCTATCCGCATGGCTATCATCCTGGGCCATTGCATTTCCTACAGTCCTCATTGTCGCACCTATAGTACGACGTATCCTGCATCGGTTCGTTGTAACGTAAGGTGCTTGATAAAGGGCGAGAGAGTGGCACTTTGCAAGAAGCAAGGCTGTGTGCATATATGGTTTATTGGCCCCTCAGTCCGCGTCCTTCTTGATTAAACTGGTTGCGGCGAAAACTTGGGTTCGGTTTGGGTGAGAAAGCCCTACTCGAATGGCAGGTCTGGTGACATGCGCTGCACAGCGGCGATTTGGTTGCCTCAATCGCGAAGAATTGCTGCGTCAGCAATAGCCGCGCTTGCACACGTCCGCTTCGTCCCGCCCAGAGGACATTCACTGAATTTACCCTAACCGCAGCACGGAGCCCCCAGTGACCGAAGCTGCACGATCGACCGACGGCGGCTATGCGGGACAGAGCTGCCATTGCGGGTTGTTTGGCGAATGCCCGCTCTCGGTTATTGGCGCGAGATTGATTTCAACCCGAGAAGCAAAGCTGCGCCAATCATAAAGCCACCGCCGATCCTTTCGATCCAGACCCGTGCGCTGCCCTTGAACCGTTTGACAATCCAACTCGACCCGAGGCCATAGGCAGACAGAAATAGCCCGTCCATGACGATGTAAGTTGCGGACAATATCAGAAACTGGGGCCAGAAAGCGGCATCGCTCGTAATGAATTGTGGGAAGAGCGCCGCGAAGAAAACAACGGCCTTCGGGTTTGCTGCGGACGTCAGGAAGCCTTGGAGCCATAGCGTTCGCAGCGATGCTCTCTTCTGTTCTGAAAGCTCGGCTGTTTCATCCGGTTTGGCGCGTCGGATCATGCGGATACCCAACCAGATCAGATATGCAACCCCTGCCCACTTGATGACAGTCAGGGCTGTCGCAGAGGCCGCGATAATCGCGGCTAGCCCCAGACCCGCCGCCAGCATCTGTAAGGCGTTTGCTGAAAGGTCGCCTGCGGCGGTCGACAACGAACGTTGGAAACCATGAACGCCACTATTGGTAAGCATCAACAACTGGCTTGGTCCAGGCGTGCTCATCAAAGCCAGCACTGTCAAAACATACAAAGTCCAAGTTTCAATTGGCATACGCTGGTCTCCTCATTCACTGCAGGCTTGAGTTTGAACGAAAATTCACCCAGTTGGGAAGCGCTTTCGCACCGCGCGTTTGGGCATAACGGTCATTGGTGCGTGGCGCAGCATCCGTCACTTTGGGCTCTAAGCCATCACTCGAAGAGTTTGGACGAATGGCCACTGTGGGGACAAAGAAGACATCGCGCGAAGAGCAAATCACATAGCACATGACGCCTATACACATCACCAAGGCAAGGCGAATGACAGTCCAGGCTGATTTTGAGTTTGTTGAATGGCGGCCTTCATTCATCGAGTAAATCCTTCGGAAGCCCCTGCCCGACTCAACTCTAGTTCTCCTGAAAAGACTCCACCTTACGTCATTTACAAATCATTACATTCATCTTATTGATTGTTAATGGGTCGAAATGTGTTTTCACGGCGCAATTTTTTGCGCGGTGCCGCTTGTATAACAGCGGTTGGAGCGAAATCCAAAATCGCTTGGGCAGAGCTACAACTCGGTTCATCGGCTCGGATTGCAACCATGTCAGACGGGTACCTGTCATTGCCTCCGGAAATGGTCTTCGGCGCCATGCCGAAGGAAGAACTTAGGCAGCTTCTAGACAGCTACAAGGTGGACACGACCAAGTACGAGCCAGAGTGCAACGTGGCGCTTTATCGAGATGATAAAAACACGGTGTTGTTTGATGTCGGAGCTGGACCCGATTTCATGCCCTCCTCCGGTAAACTTCTGGAATCTCTTGAAACCATCGACTTGTCGCCCGAAGACATATCGCACGTGATCTTCACCCATGCGCACCCGGATCACATCTGGGGCGTTTTGGATGATTTCGATGACCTTCTTTTCCCCAACGCCACGCATCACTTTGGCCGCAATGAGTGGGATTATTGGTGGAACCCATCAACGGTGGATACCATTGGAGAAGATCGCGCTGCGTTCGCTGTAGGCGCGAAGCGGCGTATGGCGGCAATTGAGGATCAGGTCGCGTTTTTTGACGACGGACAAGAGATTCTTCCCGGTGTTGCAGCACGCGCAAGCTTTGGACACACGCCCGGCCACATGGCGTTCGAAATTCGCAACGGTGGTGAGTCCGTGATGATTGTCGGCGACGCGTTGGGAAATCCACACGTTGCTTTTGAACGCCCCGACTGGCACAGCGGCACGGATCAGGATCCACAGGCGGCCGCAGCAGCTCGGAACTCACTGCTGGATCAGATTTCCCACGAGCAAATGAAAATAATTGGTTTCCACTTGCCAAATGGTGGGATCGGCCGGGTCGCGAAGACTGGCTCTGCTTATAAGTTCATTGGAGAACCATAATGATGCGATCGCTGGCGATTGTCTTGGCCCTAGCCACACCGGCTTGGGCAAGCGAGGATATTGCAGACCAATACCCGCAAAGTGTGCTGTATTCCAAACCGGTCGAATATATCCCCGGCGTCTATTCTGCCATTGGCGCAACCGCCCCGCCGACCTACGAAAACTCTGGTCACAACAACAATCTCAGCTTCATAGTTACCGGAGAGGGCGTGGTCGTCATAAACGGTGGCGCGGCTTATTTGCTTGCCGAAGCACTTCACCAGGAAATTAAGGCGATCACGGATCAGCCGGTTAAGCTTGTCTTCAACGAGAATGGCCAGGGGCACGCGATGCTTGGCAACGCCTACTGGTCAGAGCTCGGCGTTCCAATTATCGCCCATTCGGATGCTGCGGCTGAATTCGAGGAATACGGCCCTCAGATCCTTGAAGGGATGCAACGGTACAATCAGGACAAGGCAGAAAGAACTTTTTTGGCGGGCCCAACCGAGACATTCGAGGATGAATACGTTGTTGAAATGGGTGATTTCCGGATTGAGGCCAAATATCTCGGGCCGGCCCATAGTCCGGGCGATATCTCGATTTGGCTGCCGAACCAAAGCCTTGTCATCGCGGGTGACATGGCGTTTCACGAGCGAATGCTGCCGATCTTTCAAGAGACTTATACAGCTGATTGGCTTGAAACGTGGGACAACGAGTTCGAAGCTTTGGGAGCCACATATGTCATCCCCGGCCACGGTCATCCGACAAACATGGATCAGGTGCGCCGCTATACACGCGATTACCTGATCTATCTGCGCGGCAAGATCCAAGAGCATATGGATGCTGGCGGCAATCTGGCAGAGGCTTACTATGTCGATCAGTCACCGTATGCCCATTTGGACACGTTTGAGGAACTGGCGACAAAAAATGCCGGGCGGGTCTTTGAGCAGATGGAATTCGAATAACTCAAGACGTTTGAGGAACAGGAATTCGGCGCATTAACCTATGCGCGCTGATCGCTCCAACCCACATGAAGAAAACGGCAAGCCATGCCGTCAATGACAGGGCGGACCCTCCTGAAAGCCCTGCACCCACTGCGCAACCTCCGGCCAGCATAGCTCCAAACCCCATGAGGACAGCTCCAACAAGGTAGCGCTCCATCGGAGTATCCGGGCCAAAACGTTCGATCTTCCACTCCCCTGCAGTTAGGGCCGAGCCTGCGGCACCAATTGCTACGCCTGGAACAAGGCCGATACCGAAGGACAACACGACGTTTCGCTCGGCAACCAACGCCATCAGTGTATCCGTAGCCGGTCCGGTGAACGTGACTGACGAAACAGGCACGACTTCAAATGATGCTTGCGCGATGGCAAATGTCATTAACCAGCCAAGCGCCACCGACACGCCAACTCCTGCGGCTGTTACGATCCTGATTGGCGCGACTCTCCGGTGGAATGCGAATGCTATTGCCGACACCAATCCCAACGCTGCAACGGCTGTATAAGCCACTGGCGAAAATCCAAGTATTTCTGAAAGGTCTCTCGAGGCGCCACCTGAGACAGTCCAGATCCCGGAAAGCAATTCGCGGGCGGTACTAAGAACGCCCGTGTAAGCAGCCTGAGCCACTAAGGTTAAAACCAATCCCGTAATAAGGGCGCGCAGATTACCGCAGGAGGCCAATACCAACAGGCGCGATGCACACCCACGCGCCAGAACCATACCAACGCCGAACATCGCTCCGCCAAGTATTGCGCCGCTGAGGCTGCCCGTCGACGCAATCGCGCGTGTCTCGGAAAGGTCTAACCACTCAAACGCGACAAACGCCTGCACTAAGGTGAGCGCTGCGGTGAAAGCGATCAGCCAGACAGCCAGGCGAGGACCAAGCTCGCCTTCGGCGACTTCGATGGTCGACGCTCTCAAACAAAAATGAGACTTCTGGGCCGTCACGCCGAACAAGATACCGACAAACGCACCGGCAAATGCCAAAGCGCCAGGGTCTCCCAACAAATCGATGAGCCTTTCCATCAACAGAGACTCTCACTTGGTTGCTTGCGCGTCCTTGTCTTCGGTCAAGTTGTCATTGTCATTGAGCGGCCATTGGCCTGCGCGCCAATTGGCATTGCGTCCATAGCTCACCCAAGGCAGACACCAGTCGATCCACGTCGTCGGTGGAATGCACTGGGGAAGGTGTAATCCGTAGACGTTCCGTTCCCTTGGGGACGGTTGGATAGTTGATCGGCTGGATGTAAATTCCATAGTCACGCATCAGCACGTCAGAGATGAAGCGACACTTGACCGGATCGCCGACCATGACCGGAATTATGTGACTTGGGTTCGGTGTATGCGGAATGCCCAGACCGTCCAGCCTTTCTCGCACCTCGCGCACGCGCTGCTGGTGCAAATGTCGTTCCGAATTGCTTTGCTTCAGGTGCCGAACCGAAGCGGCAGCTCCTGCGGCCACGGCGGGAGGCAATGCAGTGGTGAAGATAAAACCACTGGCAAAGGATCGGACAAAATCCACCAGCTCTTTCGACGCCGCGATGTATCCACCAACTACGCCGAACGCCTTGCCCAATGTCCCCTCAATGACGGTTAGCCGATCCATCAGGCCTTCGCGCTCAGCTATGCCTCCGCCGCGCGGCCCATAAAGCCCAACCGCGTGAACCTCATCCAAATAGGTCATCGCGCCATAGCGATCCGCCAGATCACAGATCTCGGCAATTGGTGCAATGTCGCCATCCATGGAATAGACGCTCTCAAACGCAATGAGCTTCGGTGCATTGGCAGGCAGTTCAGCAAGGTGCCTTTCAAGGTCCGCCACGTCGTTGTGTTTCCAGATACGCTTCTGGCACCGACTGTGGCGAATGCCCTCGATCATCGAGGCATGGTTCAACTCGTCAGACAAGACAGTGATGCCAGGAATGCGAGACGCCAAGGTTCCCAAGGCAGCCCAGTTCGAGACGTACCCGGAGGTGAACAGCAACGCAGCGTCCTTGCCGTGTAAGTCAGCAAGCTCCTGCTCGAGCAAAACATGCTGGTGGGTGGTTCCAGAGATATTCCGCGTTCCGCCTGCCCCGGCACCACACTCATCGATCACCATGTGCATTGCTGCAATAACACTGGGGTGCTGACCCATCCCCAGATAATCATTAGAGCACCATACAGTGACTTTCTCGGGACTATTTTCCACGTAGCTACGCGCTGTCGGGAACGCGCCACACTGCCTTTCGAGATCCGCAAAGACCCGGTAGTTCCCTTCCTCCTGAAGCTGGTCGAGTTGACCACGAAAAAACTGCTGGTAGTTCATTTCAGTTCCCAACGGCTTCTTCTACGATCCCGGACAACAGAGTCTGAACCGTTTGCATTGGGCCATCAGGATAGCTTCGGTATCCAACCATCACGCCATCGTCGCCTTCGGCTACAAAAATCCCATACGGGCAGAAGCCAATATTCATCGGGTCTGCTTCCATCACTTCACGCGAGATTTTTGCCGAGCAGAAGATGAAGATGTCTGCAGCTGCAAATATCTGTTTGTCGCTGCCGACATCAGCGCCTGTTCGATTCAACATGTCGCCGACGTGGCTTACATAGTCGATGACCAGTCCCTGTCCCACAATCGCGGACTCGACGGCGAATGTTGCATCATCAAAACTGCCGTCGAAGGGTACAGTGATGATCTCTTCTGCAAGCCCTTGGCTCGCCAGAACAGTGGAAAACGCGGCTGCGGCAATAAAGTGTTTCATGGTTTTAGTCCTCCTCCTGAACCGCATTTTCTCAGATTGATCATCGGGGTCTTTGACACCGGTCAAAGCCCCCGATTGCCTCAACCAAACATGTCCGACGTGATACCGGCGTACCAACCAAGAGACTCTTCGTAAGTTGCTTTCCTGAGGTCGGCATCTTCTCCGGTCTGGCTAATAAAGCCGTCAACTTTGGCAATCTTCTCAGGTGTCGCCTCGTAGGTTGCGCCAACCTTAACGCCATCATTGGTATCGATCAGCGACCAACATGTGTTCGAGAACTTGGCCGGGAAGACTTTAGACCCGGTCAACGCACCTCGTACCGCATTCGCACATACTTTCGCCTGGCTGTTTGCCGAAAAACCGGATTTCGGCATGTCACCCTGCTGGCTGGCATCTCCAAGAACGTAAACGTCCGGATCGGCTTTGGAAGACATGTCCGCAGCGTTTACTGGTGCCCAGTTGCCGTCGGTCACTCCCGCCATTTCCGCAATGCGGCCTGCTTTCATCGCTGGGATCACATTACAGACATCGACTTTTGTCTCTTCGCCGTCGATAGTCACCGTCATTGCATCCGGATTCACGGATACAATGCCACCGCCGAAATCTTCGCCGATCCAGTCGACCATTCCTTCGTAGTTGTTTCCCCAGCCTTCTTGGAACAAAGCCATTTTCGAGAATTTCGGCTTTGGATCAGCTACAATGATCTTTGCTGTTGGGTTGTTTGCCTTCAGCACATGCGCCACCATTGAAACCCGTTCATACGGCCCGGGCGGGCAACGGTACGGGTTAGGAGGAGCGACCATCGCGAAGGTACCGCCTTCGGGCATCGCCATGATCTGCGCTTTCAAAAGCTCTGTCTGAGAACCAGCTTTGTAAGCATGCGGCATCTTATTTTGGGCCGAGAGGTCCCAGCCCTCTACCGCACCATCAACAAAGTCGATACCCGGGCTAAGGATCAGCTTGTCATAAGGAACTGATCCGCCACCTGCCAAGGACACCGTCTTAGCATCGCGGTCGACCCCAGTGGCCCAATCATGCACGACGTTGATACCGTAGTTCGCGGCAAGCGTGCCATAGCTGTGGGCGATGTCCGATAGCTCCTGAAAACCTCCCAAATAAAGGTTGGAGAAGAAACAGGTGTAGTAGGTCCGAGACGGCTCGATCAGCGTCACGTCAATCTCACCTTTGCTGTCCTTCGCTATGTAACGCGCGGCGGTCGCACCGCCCGCACCGCCGCCGACAACCACTACACGGGGCTTGCCTTGAGCCAGCACCATCGGAGCAGATAGCCCAGCGGCCAATACCCCGGCAGCTCCAAGAAATACTCGTCTATTGAGTGTCATCGCGTTTCCTCCCCTTAGACACTGTCACTCTGGATTATTGAAGTATGCGGCCAATGCAGCGATTTCGTCATTGCTCAGCCGCCCGGCGATCATTTGCATGACCGGATGTGGCCGCTGTTTGTCCTTGTAAGCGTGCATGGCGACCACAAAGTCCTCGTCAGGCCAATACACAATCGAAGGAATGCCCTCATCGCCTCCCTCAATCTGGTGACATGTTGTACATTCGCTGCTGAGATATGCGCCGTACTCAGGATCTCCCTGTATCGCCAGGATCGCAGGATCGATCGAATGATCCGTGCCTTTCGCGGTTGGATCCGCTTCCGGGATATCACGGGGATTGTCTGAAAACCCCCGCAAATACGCGATCACGTTGGCTCGGTCTTTCGGGTCTTTCAATCCACGAAAACTCATCCTCGTGCCTGACGCAAATGCACGTGGGTTTTCGATGTAGGCGGACAGAGTGTCAGCATGCCATTCCAGACCCGAATTACCCGCGCGCACAAGACTCTTGGAATATTTGAACCCCTCGAGACCTGCAGCTTTCCGACCAAAAACACCGTTTAGATGCGGGCCTATTTTGTTCTCTGCTCCTTCGCCAACCTGATGGCAGCCTTTGCATTTGGCGAACACTTTTTTTCCGGCTTCGGCGTCGCCGAGGCCCTCGGTGGCGTGGGTCGATGGGGCAACAGCAACCACAACCGCCGCGCAGGTCAAAAAAATGTTCAACCAACGCATGATCAGCTTCCGAACGACTTGAGGTAAACGATCACGGCTTCAATATCGTCTGGTTTCTTAAGCCCAGCAAAGGACATGCGTGTGCCCTTCATGTAGTCCTTGGGTTTTGCCAAGAAGGCCGCCATTTCTTCTTCGGTCCAAACAAGACCAGCCTCGGCAGCCGTTTTCATAGCTTTGGAGTATTTGAATCCTTCAACCGACCCTGCGTTGGCCCCAATAACCCCGTTCAGCGCCGGCCCCGTACTGTCCTTTGCACCATCACCAACCTGATGGCAGGATTTACATTTCTTGAAGACCTTCTCACCGGCTGCGAATAGTTCCGTAGTCTGGTCAGCCTCATCGGTTTCTTGAACAGCCGGTGTTGCGGCGGCTTCTTCCTCAGGCTTTGGTGCTGCGGCCGGAATGAACGAGGGCCCCTCCGCCGTGAACGTCGGCAACTCGTCCGCGCTGGCTTCGTTCATGACCGAATTCGAACCGCCTTCTGGTGGCGTCTCAACCAGAAATACAGAGCGCATAGTAACAGCGGCTTCTGTTTTGCAGTTCTCCATACAGGGCTCTTTTCGCCATTCTGCGTACTCAGTTTCAGGTCGCGTATCGACGACAAACCCATCCTTGTTGTGCATCTCGAATTCGGCGAAGTTTTCATTGCTGAGAACGAAATCGTCATCCACCAGGTCATTGGAATAAAGGATATAGGCGACTATCGCGTAGGTCTCATCCGCCGTAAGCGTACCCGCTTCACCAAATGGCATTGAGCGGGAAATATAGTCCCAAGCGGTCGACAAATGCGGCCAATAAGACCCGACGGTTTTTACAGGATCCTCGTCGGCAAGCGTGTCGAATCCACCGGCCAGAACAGGCCAATTGTCGGCGCCTTCGGCAAACTCGCCGTGACAGGACGCACACCGGTCGACAAACACTTCTTCTCCAGTCCAGACATCTCCTGATCCAACCGGCAAGCCACGCCCGTCGGGCAAGATGTCAACGTCCCAGGCAGCGATCTCTTCCTCCAATGCAGGACGTCCAAGCCCAATAGTACCGTCGCGACTGGGCGCTGGTGCAGTTAGGTTTGCACCATTTGCAACCCGCTCCGCGGCGGCCGCTTGGATTTCTTCGACTTTAGTCTCGAGTTCAGCCGCTCGACTGGCCTCCGCTTGCGCGTTTTCCAGAGCTGATGCTGCATGCGCTTCAACCTGACCTATCCGGGTTTCCAAAGTGTCTATCTTCGACTGGCCGTAGTTCCGATTGGCAAATACCAACGCTGCCGCAAGCACCAAGGCCGTGCCACCAAATACGGGCAGGAAAACATGACTAAGAGACTTCGACATTCTCAGCGATCCCTTCTGCGCTCACGTACCAAGTTTGGATACAGTTGTTGTGGTAGACCGCGTTTTCTCCGCGCTTTTCGCGTAGCTGGTCTTTGGTTGGCTGCACATAGCCGGTCTCGTCTATCGCCCGGGCCTGTAACAACATTGGCGCTCCGTCCCAATTCGTGTCGAGATAGAAACGCGTCAAAGCCTTGCTGTCGCCCTGCTTGCCAAGACGCGCCGTCTCCCAGGTGATACCACCGTCCTTGGACACATCGACCCGTGTAATTTGCCCGTGGCCTGACCAGGCAAGCCCGGAAATGACCAATGGCCCAGGTCCGTGTTTGATGGGCATTTGCGGGCTGGGTGAAGTAATGACGGACTTTGCATCCATCACCCACGTCCATTTCTGGGCTGTGCCATCGGCGTAGACATCAGTGTATTTTGATGTTTCTTCGCGGCTTTCGACCGCCATATCGACGACCTCAATGCGGCGCAGCCACTTGACCCACATGTTGCCTTCCCAGCCAGGAACAACCAGTCGCACGGGGTAACCATGTTCCATGCGCAGTGCTTCACCATTTGCCTTGAAAGCCACCAACACGTCATCCAGTGCTTTTTCCATCGGGATGGAGCGGCCATTGGATGACGCATCTGCGCCCTCAACATAGACCCATTTGTCTGGTGAGATATCGGCACCCGCTTCCTGCAACAGCGTACGCAGTGGAACACCGGTGTATTCCATGTTGTGAATCATACCGTGCGTAAATTGGACGCCATTGAGTTGCGCACCCGCCCACTCCATACCGGTATTTGCCGCACATTCGCAGAAATACACATGGTTTTCGCGCGGGAAACGCTCAATGTCGTCGTAAGTAAACACAAGCGGACGATCGACCAGCCCGTTGATCATCAGGCGATAGTCTTCTTTGCGCAGCTCAATCGCGCCCGAATGATGACGCTCAAAAGCGCATCCTTGCGGAGTGATCGTGCCATCAAGCGCGTGGATCGGCGTGAAATTGATCGACGAAATCGGAGAGGCGGTCAGCCATTCCACATTGCGGCGCACGACATGGGATTCAAAGCTGATTGGCATGCCATAAGGTGACTCATCGACACCGGCGCCCGTGTAAGACGCCCAATCTTGAAGCTCTGTTATAAGTGGGTCGAGCGTGTCTGCTGCTGCCGCACCCGCGACTGACCCTGCGGCGACCGCAGCACTGCCTTTCAGGAAGGCCCGGCGGGACGGTTTGAACGCGTCATCCATATCTCTTAGGTCTCCATCTGATTCTTAAGCGCCGACGACATCGACGCTGGTGTTCTCATGCACCGTGACGGTGCCAAGGTTGCGAATGTGGTTTTCGACGACATCCCAGATCGGTGGACCCTCGGTGCCTTCGTTGACACTGGCCCAACCAGCCACGACGTAGGTCTTCGATGGATCAATCGCTTCACCCGTTTTGAGGAGGGTCATTTCGCTGATCCGCTGTCCTTGTGGTTTGGTCACATCGATGCGGTAGCCAAGCCCACCGACGCGGACCATATCGCCGCCCTGCTGGTAGTAGGGATCGGGATTGAACAGGTTGTCACCGACATCCTCGAGGATCACATGGATGAATTCGCCTGTCATTTCTGTGCGGTAGGCGTTGGGATACGACATCGATGTGACGTTCCAGATGTCCTCGCGCGTGATATCTTGTCCCGGCAGGATTGAGGGGCCCCAACGGACGCCAGGCGACATCGCGATGTCTGCCTCACGCTCATTGATCAGGGCATCGCAAATCAGGTCATCCCATGTGCCGTTAAAGTTGCCGCGGCGGTAGAGCAACGAATCTGTTTTGCCGATCACCTCACTCAGCGCAGCCTCGTACGGCGCGCGCTGATCATTTATCAGAGCGGTGATCGCAGGATCAGGGGCGATGACGTCAGAGAAGATCGGGATCAGCTTGTGCTTCAGCCCCATCATTTGTCCATCTCTCACGTCGAGATCGACGCGGCTGACGAATTTTCCGTTCGAGCCGGACGCGATGATATGCGTTTTACCGACCAGAACCGGCTCAGGAAGTGCGTCATGGGTGTGACCGCTGAGAATCACGTCGATCCCTTGCACGCGGCCCGCCATCTTCTTGTCCACGTCAAAGCCGTTATGGCTGAGGACGACAACGACATCGGCGCCGGCATCGCGAACCTCGTCGATCATGGCCTGCATGTTTTCATCCCGGATACCGAACGAATATTCTGGGAACATCCAGCCTGGGTTCGCGATTGGCATGTAAGGAAACGCTTGCCCGATAACAGCAACCTTTGCGCCGCCCCGATCAAAGAACTTATAGGGCTGGAACAATTCTGCAGGTTCGTCCCACTCGGCATCAAAGATGTTTTGACCTAAGGCCGCAAAGGGCAAACCTTCGACAATTTCGTTAACCCTTTCGCTGCCCAACGTGAACTCCCAATGGAAGGTCATAGCATCGGGATTCAGAGCGTTCATGACATTGACCATGTCCTGACCGGCTGTCTGATAGCAGGTGTAGGAACCGTGCCAAGTGTCGCCCCCGTCCAGTAGCAATGCATCAGGACGGTCAGCACGAATGGCGTTAATGACAGTTGAGACCCGGTCCAATCCACCAACCCGACCATAGGTCTTGGCCAGCGAAGAGAAATCATTGTAGGTCAGCGCATAGGCCGACGGGCTTCCATCTTCGATCCCGTAGGCCTTGCGGAACGCCGCCCCTGTGACATGCGGCATCTGCCCTCGTGCATCGCCAATACCAAGGTTTATCTCGGGTTCGCGGAAATAGATTGGTTTGAGTTGCGCGTGAATATCGGTGACATGTATCAGGCTGATATTTCCGAAGGTCTCGAACTCCAACAATTGATCCTGCGTTAGGCTTTGCTGCGCGGCAAGTCTGGCCCAGTTTCCGAACCCGGACGCCCCGTACAAAGCCGATGCAGCCATTGAAACCTGCAAGAAGTCACGTCGAGAAATCATCTATCAGCTTTCCTATAACACATATAAATGTGTGAATGTTATTTACCTGGAAAACCCGCGCAGGACACTGTCCACGCGGGTCGTTCACTATTGCCGTACTGCAGGAGTTTCGACTGAAAGCCCATTGCCACGCGAGGCCACATAAAGCTCAAGCGCGCGAAACTCGTCCGAACCTTCGGCAAAAGTTTCCGCCCGAGTATCGCGAATACAGCCGCGGAAACGGTTGTGGCGCGAAATCAGCTTTGCTTGTTTCAGACGATATGTTGGGAAGCCGTTGATCATACCCTGGCTCAGGTGGTCGGCACGGATCATGTTACCCCAGTTGTCTTCATGACAATTGGCACAGCTAAGCTCCAGCTGACCATAGCGAGTATAGTACATCTCCTTGCCTTGCTCCCAGTACGGGGCGGCATCGCCATCAATCGCGACATTCATTGGCATGCCGCGTGATTGAAGACCGATCAAAGCGACCATGCCCTGCATATCGCCCCCGGACCATTTCCAGGCATCGGCTTCCATGCGGTCCGTACGGCACTTGTTGATCAGATCTTCCATGACGACCAGCTTACCAGTTTCGGCATCCACCTTCGGCATGGACGCCTGCAATCCCTTGAAGCTTTCCACCCCATCGTGGCATGAGGCACAGCTCTCGCCCGCGGCACCATCGACGGTCTCGAAGAGATCGGCGGCCTGATCGACGAAGATCATTGCAGGATTGTCGAAGTCATCAATTTGAAGCGCTTGCGTTTCATCCGTGCGGAAATGCCAACCCGAATAGATCGTGTCCAAATTTTCCAGATGCGCCGGGGCCTCGGTCACTGAGGTCATGTCCAGCTCATCATTGATCGTAAGATTGTCTTCGTCCGGTCCAGCCATTGCTGCAGCCGGGAAAACCAGAATTGCCGCGATCGCCGTAAGTGCCTTGGTATTCATTGCGTTCCTCCCTTGGTGGACCAGCGCCAGTTCCTCCTACCAGCGCTGATCTGCCTTAGTGGTCGAGCCGTCAGGCGATCTCGATTGATTTTTTCTCGTCGTAGACAGAGCCGTCGTCGTCGTACCAAGTGAAGGCAAACTCACCGGCCTCGGGCACAGTCGCTTCGAACTGGAAGTACGGGTTTGTCGAAATCGCCGGCTCCATCGTCACATCAACCACCATTTCTCCGTTAAACTCGCAGGTGAAACGGTTGATGATCGAGCGCGGGATGACGTTGCCTTCTTTGTCCTTGCGCTGGCCGCTTTCCATCTTGTGGCTGATCAATGTCTTGATCGTAACAGTTTCGCCAGCAGCGGCTGTCTTTGGAACCTTGACGCGGGGTTTTACACCGGATGCCATTGGTTAATCTCCTGTTCTTCAGGGCGCGTGGCGATCAGCCGCCGCAGCCGCCGATTGTCACTTTTACGGTCGCGGACGCTTTGGCAAAGCTGCCATCTGCCATCTTCGCCACGGCAATGACATCCTGCGTTCCGGCAAGACGGATGCGGGTTGATGCGGCTTGTTCAGCCGCCAATGGACCGAAATTGAATGTCGCGACGCCCGGTTCGGGGTTGCCTGCAGCCACGATCAGAATTGCAGCGGCACCCGGAGCACTCACTTCGATAGGTACAGTATTTCCGTTTTCTGCGATTTCCGGTGCAGTCAACGTAACACCGCCGTCAGCCACATCTGCGCCGCCCGTAAATGCCGCGATGGCATCTTCAGCAGCTGCATTTGCCCGAAGCGGCATAATTGTCAGGAACGCGGCGCCCAGCCCAAGGGCCAGTGTCTCGCGGCGAGAGAGTTCCATTTTCAATCTCCTTTGAAACTTCGAAAATTCACGCTTTAAAGCGCGACTATTCTTCTTTCAGGGTCGCAAGAAACGCGACCACGTCCTCGATTTCTTGTGCCGTCAGGATCGACGTCAAAGGCGCGGTTGGGGCTTTTCCGGTATAGGCGTCGCCCGGGCGGATATATCCGTCATCCTTGTAGAATGCAGGCATAACCGTACCTTCGAACGTCATCTTTGCATTTGCGACCAACCCGCGAAGTTCCGCTTCGGTCCAACGATCACCGGCGCCATCCAGCATCGGACCAACTTCGCCATGAAACGGGATGTCGGCCAAAGCCGAAACCGCGTGGCACGCCACGCAATTGCCTTTTGACTTGTCGCCAACGATCAGCGCGCCATTTTCCGCATCACCAGCAGCGCCAGTCAAAGAGACTTCGATAGCACCATAGTCGTCGTAGCTTACGTCCTTCGGGTTTGTATCTGCCGCAAATGCAGCAGAGCCCGTCATTGCGCAGACCAATGTTAAGAGTCTCAGCTTCATGATCCCTCCCATTTGCTAACGCGCCGACGGCGCCTTGCGACCCAAAGCCTTTGTGTACCGTAGTCGACGAGTACCGCTTGTCGCAACATTAAATTCATAATAATGAATTTTTTTATTTATAACGGCAGTGCTCAATCCTGAGAAACATTGTTTCGCTCCTGAATGCGGCGGGCATGATACCGTTGGAAATCTTCACCATTATCAAGCTCATATCGTTTTTCGTCGACCCAGGTGAAAAGGTCCAAGGTTGTTCCTTTTGAGAACGCTCCGGGCATAACAGCGACCGCGGCATCGATGGCTGTAGCGTCCCCTGGCACCTCTTCAGGAAGAAAAACAAGCGTCGGGGTAAACAGAATCCCCCATTTTCGCATCAGCGCTCTTTGCTCATTCTCTTCCCCGTCAAAGTCGGTAGCTGTAGTGCTGCCATGCAAATCCAGTTGGACGACAAAGAAATTCTTTTCGATGAAAGCAGCAAGGTCAGGCTGGGGGAACACCTCTTCATGCATCTTTTTGCAGTAGATGCAGCCCTGCTGTTCAATGAACAAAACAAGCCGTTTGTCTTCGCTTGAGGCCTCTTCGAGATCCTCTCGGAGGTCTTTGAACGTGTCGCGCATCCACGGTGTTTTATGCAAACCGTCGTCGCCCAGCTCAGCGGCGGAAACTGTCCCGCCGATCAGACACGCGATCAATACTGACAAAACTCGTTTCATGTCTTCCTCCCGGATTATCCAATGGCTGCGAGCCAAGGCATATGGTCGAGCATCCATTGTGCGATGTAGTTGATGGAATTGGTTGCGATGAGGATGCCGAAGAGCACCAGAAAGCCACCCATGGCCTTTTCGATGAGGGGCAAGTGCTTTCTGAACTGCGCCATCCATTGCATGAAAGGGCGGACCAGAAAGGCCGCCAGAACAAACGGTGCGGTCATTCCAACCCCGTAGACGAATAGAAGTACCGCTCCACGCCAAGCCGTCTCGGTTCCGGCCGCTGTAAACAGGATCGCAGCGAGCACTGGCCCAACACAGGGTGTCCAGCCGAAAGCAAATGCCAATCCAAGAAGATATGCCCCAACAAGGCTTACGCTTGATGTTTCACCGACGTCCGCACGGAATTGGCGATACAGGAACCCGATGCGAATGAACCCCAGGAAATGCAGCCCCATCGCAATGATGATCGCCGCTGCAATCCAGCGCAGGATGTCGAAATACTCTCGGACCAGCTGCCCGAATATCGAAGCTGTCGCCCCCAGTGCCATGAAGATCGTTATGATCCCAGCTGCAAATGCTATTGCAGAAAGCGTTGCCCTGCGACGAACGCCGGCGGAAAGTGTTGACCCCGCAGATATCTGATCAATCCCAACGCCGGCCAGATAGCTAAGATAAAACGGCACGATAGGTAGGATGCACGGCGACAGGAAAGACAACAGTCCTGCGACCAAAGCTCCTGCAAATGTAATGTCGAGCATGGTCAAACCTGTCCTGGCACGCTATCATTCACATATTCAAAATAATAAAGTTATGTCGCTGCGGTCAATCGGAGCTTGAGATGCGCCACCTACTTCTACTTTTGACTGCAATCACGTTGTTTGTTTCTCCCGCGGCTTTACGGGCAGAAATGATACTTCTGATGGCGGAAGAAGATGGGTGTATGTGGTGCGCACGTTGGGACATCGACATCTCGGAGACCTACCCCAAGACACCGGAAGGAAATGTCGCTCCACTTCAACGCATCGATATCCACGCGGCTATGCCTGAAGGCATCGCATTGGAGCGGCCTCTCTACTACACGCCAACCTTTGTTCTGCTGGACGATGGCCAAGAGGTCGGCCGGATCGAAGGCTATCCCGGCGAAGATTTTTTCTGGGGGTTGCTGGGCGTTTTGCTGCGTGACGCGGGGGTGCTTATTGAGACCTCTGGATAATAGGCGGCGTATTAAATAAACTGTTTTGAATGCGTGGAGCTATGAAAGCGAGGCGATCTTGTTGGACAAATCTTTGAAACTGCCTGTGTTCTCCAAGGACATGTGCGCCGAAGACATGGACAGAATGATGGAAAATGCTCAGACGGCGTCAAATTTCCTCAAGGCAATCAGCCATGAAGGGCGCCTGATGATCTTGTGCTATCTGTCCTCGGGTGAAAAATCTGTCACGCAGATGGAGGAAATGCTCTCGGCACGCCAGGCCGCCGTGTCTCAGCAACTGTCTCGCCTGCGCTTCGAGGGCTTGGTCAAAACGCGACGCGAGGGGAAAACGATCTACTACAGATTGGCGGATGATCGATCGACACAGATTCTGGAAGTCGTTTACGATTTATTCTGCAGGGAGAAGTAGAAGCCGCCAAAAATACCCGCCAGCTTTGGGAGGAGACTGGCAATGTTTGAAGCATTGGGAGACGCCAACACCGTCGCCCTGATCGGTGTGATCGGCGGCATTGTGTTGGGCTTGGCCGCACGCCTCGGCCGTTTTTGCACGTTGGGTGCGATCGAGGACTACCTTTACGCAGATGATGACCGGCGGCTGCGCATGTGGGCAATTGCGATCGGCGTAGCAATTGTCGGCAGCCACTCAGCTATGGCTTTCGGTTGGCTGGACCCTGTTGGAACAAGGTATCTTGCACAGACATGGAACCCACTTGGGTCGATCGTAGGAGGTCTCTTATTCGGTTACGGAATGGCCATCAGCGGAAATTGCGGCTATGGCGCGCTGGCAAGGCTTGGAGGTGGCGACCTGCGATCATTCGTCATCGTATTAACTATGGGGCTGTCCGCTTACGTCGTCATGTCCGGGCCCCTTGCATACTTGCGTGTTTGGGTCTTCCCCGAGGAAATGGACCTTGACGGCCCCCAGAGCATTAGCTTCCTGGCTGAACGGCTGACCTCTGTCCCAGCTTGGCTCATTGGCTCCGTCATCGGCGTTGCGTTGGTGATTTTCGCCTTGGCAAACCAGCGCTTCCGCCGCACTCCCGCACAGGTGTTTTGGGGATCTGTAGTTGGACTGGCGATCGTATCAGGGTGGCTCGGCACGAATTGGGTGGCGACGCACGGTTTCGATGGTGAGCCGGTTCAAACCCATACCTTCGCTGCGCCCCTTGGCGACACAATATTCTACCTTATGACGGCCTCCGGAAACACTTTGTCCTTTGCGGTCGGATCAGTCTCCGGCGTTCTCATTGGCGCATTCTTGGGGTCGTGGTCCAAAGGTCATTTCAGATGGGAAGCGTGCGAGGATCCACGTGAACTCAAGCGTCAGATGCTCGGCGCGGCGATTATGGGGCCAGGCGCTATCATCGCGGTCGGTTGCAGCGTCGGGCAAGGTATATCTGCCTTCTCACTTTTGGCCTACAGCGCGCCCGTAACATTCGCTGCCATCTTCGCCGGCGCGGCGATTGGGTTGAAACAACTCGTGTCTGGGTTGTCCTTCATAACTGAGCGTTGATCTCACAGTTCTAATCAAAACTCGCGCGTGTAGGGCAGTTTTCGCGGTTCTCTATTGTTCAGAATCCGATCCCCGTTGGAGGCGCATATGGGCACGAGGCGTTCATTCAACAAATACGCTCATACGTCCGTTATGCGGACAATGCAGCCTGTTGCAGTTACAGCATCTGAGTAGGTTGACCAAAGCTTGCAAGTTGTCTCCTCGTGTCAGAAAGTACCTGTCGAAGTATTCAAGGAGCACGCAGACATGGGTTTCGGCGATGCAATAAAGACATGCGTTGCAAAATACTTCGTTTTTTCCGGGCGCGCGGCGCGGTCAGAGTACTGGTGGTTTGTGTTGTTCGTGGTCCTCGTCAGCATTGTTTTGGCAATCATCGACGCTTCTCTATTCGGCGTGAACCCTGAAACTGGAGAGAGCAGCCAAGTCTTAACTCCGATCTTCCAACTTGCAGTTGTCGTGCCCATGCTGGCCGCCGGATGGCGGCATTTGCATGACACTGGAAGATCAGGCTGGTACTTGCTCTTGCCTTGTCTGACGTCAGCGCCTATGGGACAGTTTAGGTCGATTTGATAAGAGAGGGTTTCTGGCTCATCGTAACCGCCAAGGAGTGGAGATGAGAAAGAAACCCGGAACCAAGCAGAGCCACGGTGAGAAGGTCGTAAAGGACATTCGCCGTGCGACCCGCAAACAGTATTCAGCGGAACTGGGTTCTGGACGAGGCGGGTTTTGCCTGTTCCACCGCTGTGTCGCTCTATTGCGGGACAGGCGGTTGCATGTCTCACTTCTTGGTCGAGGAACATTTGTTCTCGCTTCTCAATCAGGGATGGGACATGGCGAACATCGGCCCATTCCGCGTGCTTTTGGCGGATGTGCATGGCTCGCAATGTGGTGGGATCAACCCAACGCCCTGCATCGTGGCCAGTGTTTGGGATTCAGATGAAATGGTCTGGCGCAGCACGGGTGCAGAGTGGGAGTAGAATATAAGGAAAGGCGCCTCGAAAAGATCATGCGTGCCATATGTGCCTGCGCTTTGGCGCTGACGGTGACGGGATGCGTCGAAACCGCTCAAGAGTTAGCGATCAGCGAACCCGACCCGGAACTGAACTTCGTTCGCGGTTACCGAAGTGTTGCGGACGAGTGCCAGCTTGTCGGCGAAACGGCGTTTACTGGCGATTTGCTCGACGATTCGGCCGATCTTGTGGCCTGTCCGACGGGAAGTGCAGCAATGGCAAGCCTAATGGCGGAAACGGGAGAGTCCGTAATCACCCAAACCAACAGCTTCTCGTTCTTCAGCATTCCCTACCGCTGAACCACATGCTTGCCCTGGACTTTGAATGGTCCTCTCTGTCGATGAGTACAGGACAACTGCCGGACTACTCCGTAACATCCATCGAGAAGAAGTACGTCGCGCACAACGCTTGACCGGCAATGCCTGCAGGCGGTTCCATGCCAGTAAACATCGCTACACCAAGGTAGGTAGACCCGGAGCTGTCCTCACTCCAGGTTGCCATATACGTGACTGGTTGGTCGCCACAAAGCGTGTTTCCCTGCCTTAGTGGGCCTGCATCGCCTGATACACGAAACACCTGAGCAACAGGCACGTCGCCAGACGCACCCCAATTGCCTGAACTCTTGGGGTCATAAACTTCGAGATCAAGAAACCTGCCGGTCTCGAAGACCATCCGCTTGGTAGACATGATTACTGGCCCGGTAATCGCCAATGCCGTTTCGCTGGAAGGATTGAAAGCCTTAGAATCCTCAAAAAGCGGCTGGGATGATGCTGCCCCCCCAATATCCCCATAGCCATTGACAGCATCAGGATCGATCGACGCATTTGAATCTCCATTGTGCGAAGTGGTCTGACAACCTTAAACATCCTTTTGCTTCGTCGTCGAATGCGGCCGCGAGTTCCTGTTCAATGTCTCGAATGCTGCGCAAGCGATCAAGGTCTGAGAAGGGCTCGAAGCGGTAGTTCGCGGAAGGTTGTTCGAATGACCGTGATGCGGGACCAAGCCGCCATTGCCCGCGGGGCAAGTGCTGGTGCAGCATCTTTTCGCAGCAGCGGCGTAACGGTTGCTGCGCTGTATTTGAAGTCGCCAGACCGGCCATTCAAAGCCAGTCTGAGGCGCGAAAATCGGACCGCCCTTTCGGTGCAACTAGGACCGGCTATCGAGGTGCGCAACAGACCCGCCCTTCGCTCACGCGGCTGTTGCTGACGCTGCATCCGTTCGCATTCGCAGCGGCGATCCTGCCGCTTCGATCTCCAAGCGCCACGTCTTCAACTGAGAGCTCGTCACTCCAAGATCCTTGGCAACACCGCCTTGTGTGGCACCAGGCTCATAAAGCTGACCAACAGCTGCGGCTTTGAACTCATCTGTGAATGTCCGTCTCGATTGTCCCATGCGATGCTCCTTTCGTGGACAGGGGTAAATTACCCCGGTGTCCGGGAACAGGGACGAAGTTCAATTGCGGCGGCAACGACAACCAATACAGTCAAACTGCGCATGGCCATGTCCTTTTTTGAAGCGCTAATAGAAATTGATTAGACGCGCCAGTACGTCAGCCGTCAGCCAGAGGCCGATACACGCGGTGCCTCGGTGTCGTCCGCGGTGGCAATAACATCGTCTGAGCGATCCACTTTTACAGTACGTTCAGCAAACTCGATTCCGTTGTTTGCAAAGCCTTGCTGCACCAGCCTGTAGACTTCGCGGCGGATGAGAAACTGTTCGCCAGGCAGGGTTGTGAATTTGACACGTACGGTCAGCCCGTAGAGATCTACGCCGTAGATACCTTGAAACTTAACAGGAGAGAGCATTTGCGGACCAAAATACTCGTCCTCTTCGATTTGCCTAGACAGTGCCTTGATGACTTTTTTGACTTTGAGGATGTCCGTGTCGTGGGGGACCTGAAACTCAAGCTTTGAGATGACCCAGTCCCGGCTGAGGTTCTTGACCGATTGAATGGTGCCGTAGGGGAGCGTTTGCAGCGCCCCCCGGTGGTGCCTGATTTGCATCGATCTCAGAGAAATCTTTTCGACGGTGCCGCGTGTCTCGCCGATCTCTACATATTCTCCCAGCCGAAAGGCATCGTCTATCACAAAGAAAATGCCCGCTAGAATATCCTTCAGGAGGCTCTGCGCCCCCATACCCAATACGATCCCGACGATGCCTGCCCCTGCCAACATCGGTGCAATTTTGACCCCAAGCTCTGCAAGGGCGACAAGGATCGCAATGATGACGGTAAAGGTGATCAGGATTGCCCGCACCAAGGGGATGACACTCAGACCGCGCGACGATGGCGCATGCTCAGGGTCGGTGGTTTCCTGCCGGGCATTGCTGGACAACAGGTAGTGGCGCAGCGCAGCGAGCATGGCGAGCGACAACAAGCTGCCGCTCAGCAGGAACAATAGAACGCGGGTTGTCGAGGTGATCTGCTTTGTTTCGCTGTGAAGCAGGATGCCGCCAAACACGACCTCTGCCACGACGAGGATGATCGAGCCAAGCCCAACCAGCCACCAGTACAAGGTGCTTGGTTTTGCCAATTCAGTATCCCCCTATCTTAACAACGCACCAAGCGCGCTGTTGCTAGTACAAAACCGCACGCCGGTAGGTGCGCCGCCGAACCCCTGCTGCGGATACCGGCGTACGCGGCATTCCGATAACGTCTATAAAAAGCGATATGTTTTCCCCAAGCACTGGCATTGTGCCTGTCAGAATGCGGTCGACCGTGTAGTGTAGATCGTCCCCGTCGAGCACGGGGTTCTCCAACTCCACGACGACTTGAAGGAGTTCATCGCCTTCCAGGATCGAAAGATCGGCGTTGGGTGGCACGGCCAGAAAACTGTCCTCGCCTTCGCTCCAGAAAGGAATAAACCGCTCTGTTTTCATATTGCCCGCGATCCGGTCGGGGCGATCCGAAAAGAACAGGATCACCGGGCTTACACCTCGAAGCGTCAGGCGATTTTCGTCAGCGGTGTCAGCCATGTCCTAGGCCGTCTGCACGAAGAGAAAGTCGGCCTCGGACTGGTTGGCGTCTTGGGCCGCTGCATCACGACTTGCCGCCGTTGCCAGCAATGTCGCTGCACCGGCACAGATCTGGCGTCGGGTCGGACCGACACTTTGTTGCTTTTTCTTGGTTTTCATAATCGTCCCCGTCGAATGAATGGAACGGCCCCCGCTCGACATAACGGGGGCCGTGCATGATCAGTCGCTCGCGCGATGCATTGCGTCTTCAAGCCGCTTCTTATCGGCGTCCGAAAGTTCCGGCCTGTCGATTTTCAACGTCAGCTTGTCCAGCTTGGCCGTCAGCTTGAAGGGCGGTTTGTAGTCGTCGTCGTAGACACCTGTTAGCGTATCCTGCCCGATGTCGAACGACTCATCCCATTGCAGAATGACCGGGATTGTGTTCTTCATCTTCTTGGTCGCAACAACCTTGCCATCCACGCTGAGGGTGCCGGTGCCGCTCTGTCCGATGCCACTGGCGTCGCCATAGGCCAGCGTTCCGTCACCCAATCCGTCATATTTGAAATCGAACTCGACGGTATGTTTTCCTGGTGTCAAAGCGTCGTTACCCTGCCACTGGATGCGCTCGAGATTGAGCATGTTCCAAGTGAAAGTCGGCTTGCCGTCTTTGAGGTAGAACCCGTAGCCCGCGAACCGGCCGCCAGACGTCACGATCATACCCTCTGCGCCGCCTTCAGGCACCTCGATCTCGGCCGTGAACGTATAGGACGAATTCAAGATACTGGGAGAGTCGCCCTGAGGCACACCGATCATGGGTTGCGTATAGACAAACTCGGTACGGCCCGCGGTGATGCTGGGTCGCGGCTTCGCGAGGCGGGATGTGACAGAGGCATCCAGCGGGAACACCTGATACTTTTTGGCTTCCTCGATGAAGATCGCCTTCAGTTCCGCGACCTTTTCAGGGTGATCCGCAGCGACGTTCTTTTGCTGGTTCATATCCGTTCTCAGATCGTAAAGCTCGAACACTTGATTATTGAGCGGATCCGGGTTGGGTGTTTTGGGTGTTTCCCAGGGCATCCGGTTGACCTTGGTGCTCAGGAACCAGCCTTCGTGATACAGCGCCCATTGGCCCATCATCTCAAAGTACTGTGTTCGGTGACGGCTTGGCGCGTCCGCGTTGGCCTTGTCGAAGGTATAAGCGAAGCTTGTGCCTTCAATTGGTGACTGAACGATGCCGTCCACCTCGAGCGGTTCAGCGATACCGGTCACTTCGAGAAGGGTCGGGACGACGTCGATCACGTGCAGGAACTGATCGCGCATCCCGCCTTTGTCGGTAATCCCTTGGGGCCATGATACGACCATGTTCTGACGTACACCACCCAGCCGGTTGGCATTTTGCTTGAAGTAATCGAACGGCGTATCAAAGGCCCATGACCAGCCTGCGGACATGTGGTTGTACGTCTCTTCGGTACCCCAAACATCATACCACTGAAGTTGGGTTTTGGCAGGCATGGCCGAGATGCCGTTGAACCAGGCAACCTCGTTCGGCGTTCCCATGGGACCACCCTCGGCGGATGTCCCGTTGTCACCGTTGATGTAAATGACCAGCGTATTCTCCAACCGCCCCAGATCGTCGATAGCATCGACAACGCGGCCAATCTCATGGTCGGTGTAGGCCGCATAGGCAGCAAAGACCTCGACCTGCTTGACGAACAGTTTTTTCTCGTCATCGCTCAGTTTATCCCATGGCTTGATCTTGTCAGCGGGCCATGGCGTCAAGGTCGCATCCTGAGGGACAAGCCCCAGCTTTTTCTGGTTTTCGAATATCGTCTGGCGCAGCGCCTCATAGCCGTCGTCAAAGAGGTTCATCGCCTCGATCTTCTCCACCCATTCCTTGGTCGGGTGGTGCGGGGCGTGCGTCGCACCAGGCGCGTATTTCACGAAGAACGGCTTATTGGGTTCGATCTGGGTCAGACGTGAAATATGCTGGATCGCATCATCCGCCATACCCGTGATCATGTTCCATTCCGGATTTCCGTCATAGGGGTAAATCTGGGTCGTGTTGCGGAAGAGGTTTGGTTGCCATTGGTTCGCATCACCGCCAACAAAGCCATAAAAATACTCAAACCCGAGACCTGTGGGCCATTTGTCGAATGGTCCCGCCTGGCTGGCGGCGAACGACGGCGTGTTGTGATCTTTGCCGAACCACGAAGTTGCGTAGCCGTTGTCTGATAGTATCCGGCCGATGGTGGCCTTATTTTCGGGGATGATGCTGTTGTAACCGGGGTAGCCGGTGGACTGTTCGGAAATGACACCAAAGCCAACTGAATGGTGATTGCGACCTGTAATCAGAGCCGCTCGTGTGGGCGAGCATAAAGCGGTCGAATGGATATTGGTGAAGCTCAGCCCTTGTGCGGCAAGTTCGTCCATCGTGTCCGTCGGAATTACCCCGCCGAAGGTGCTTGGAACGCCAAACCCTGCGTCATCAAGGATGATTAGCAGAACGTTGGGTGCCCCCTCCGGCGGTACCACGCGCGGTGGCCAGTACTCGGTTGACTTGAGCGCTTGAGGTTCGATTTTGCCGCCAAACTCAGACGGTGGCGGAGGTAGTTGTCTGCCGTCAATTGTGGTTGTGGCACCCGGCGATCCTAGCGAGGCTTCGGTCTGTGCATGGGCACTCAGGCTCACGCAAGACATAGAAGCTATGGCTACAATCAGTGCTAGATTTCGATGTGTCATACTCTTTTTCTTCCCTTCGATCTGCTGCGCATCCTGAAAGTCGGAAAAATCTTGGCGGCAGGTAGCGTCCCCACCGGATTTTGCCGAGCTTGGGTATTGAACAAGCATCCGGAAGCGGAGTGATCCTATATTGATTTGGATCAAAATACTGGTCTAAATTTGACTTCAGTGGCCAAAATTCGACGAGAAGCTGGAGACTACTCTTATGCCATCATCCATTCCACTCATTCGCGCCGCGTCCATTTATCCAATGCGGCGATGGGCGCATGACAATCATCTTGATGTTGACGCTTTGCTGGCGAAGGCGGGGCTGGAGTGGGTTCCAGATAATGACCCTTACCTGCCAATTCCCCTGCGCGGCACCGTTCGTTTTTTGGTGGAACTTTCGAGGCAGGAAGGTGCTGACACCCCACGAAGGATCGTAGACGGGCGCGGCGGATTCGAGATCGGCTTGATTGGTGCCGCGGCCTTCGCTGGGCCAACTGTACGCCATGGGTTTCGCCGGGTATCGCAAAAGATGCAAACCCATTCCACACATGAAATCTTCATGGTTGTTGATGGGCCGAATTCAATTCAAATCACAGATGGCTGGATCTTGGAGGTGGGCGAGCAGGAAGTACTGCACTACGTCCAGCAATATGTGGCGGCGTTGGTTGACATGATTTGCTCTGTGGCGACAAACAATACACCAGCTGTTTCGCGTGTCGAACTTGTACCCCACCCAGACGAAGGTTTGTCTCATTTGAAACCTTGGCTCGGGGATCGAGTGATGCCCGCGAAAAACCGCACGCTGAATGTAAAAATTGATCAGGACGTGGCCGAGGCCGAGTTCCCGGAAGAAGTACGCAGCCTGGCCGTCAAAAAAGACGATACAAATCTGCGTGTATTGCGCGAGAGCCAGTCGCTGGCCGATCAGGCTGGTGCGCTTGTCGAAAGCATGCTTGGAAAGGCGCCGCCAAGCTTGGACAGCTTGGCCGCTGCTGCAGGTACCAGCACACGCAGCTTCAGACGTCTACTTTCTGAGGAAAACACAAATCTTGAGCAGATTGTAGATAGGGTTCGCGCTGAGACTTCTATTAGTCGCCTGCTTGACGAACCAAGCGTGTCGCTGAAGCAGTTGTCGCGTGAGCTTGGCTATGCAAATCAGGAAACTCTTTCCCGCGCAGTCAAACGATGGACTGGTCAAACACCGAGCTGCTATCGACGGCAACACTCCCCACCGTGACGGTGCTCGTAGTCCATAAGCATCTATCAGTCGCGCCGAAGAGCACGTGGTGTGCAGATTTTCTTGCACTTGCCAAAGTCGGTTCCGTCCCGCAACCTGTGAACCTGCTGCTTTAAAATTGCCGCGCTGAGGGCGAATGGCCGGAAACGACGCCGCACCGCATCGTGGAAATTTACGCTTGCGCAGAAAACTTGGTGCTGCGAGCGCACGCAGCGAGAATATCCAAATCACAGGATGGGCTCGAAGCAGTCATCCGACAGCTTTAGTCAAAGGACTGTTTTGCGGATGCAAGCGGTCATTGGGGCCGCTTGCGGGATAGATAGAGGTGACCAACTTTGAAGCAGGGCTCGATGCGTCTTAAAGCTCAACTCCGAGATTCTACCGTCGCCTGACCCTCTCTCGATTACGCTCCCGACGTTCGATGTTGATCCGGTGGTCGCGGCCCAATGCCCGGTAGAAGCCCGGTCCCTTGGACCAGTTTAGAAAGTGGGCAAAGCTGTCGACCTGATCGTCGTTTCGCCCGCGTGGAAAGGACTGCAGTTCCCGTTTGAACGCTGTCAGCCAGGGCGCGTTTGCAGGCAGATAAACCTTGCCCTCTTCGACAGGACCGCAAGCGGACTGGAACCGTGTTTCCTTGTCCTTGTCGGGTTTAATGGGTTCATAGCGCCGACGGTCATCACGAAACAACTCGTCCAAAAGAGGTTTGCCTGAGGCCGCATCTTCGATCAGGACACGATCGGGATCCCAACGGCCGACAAGTTGCAGTGCCTTGGCTTTCAGGTCTGGGTAGTCCACCTGCCCACGCCAGACGTCGAGAAGGTACCACGCGTTTTCGCGGAACCCCCAAGTTGTGCAGACCGAGAAGTCGGACCGGGGGTCCGCAGACATCCCCGTATCCCAGCTTTGAACGACAAGCTGATACCAGCGGCGATCTTCGATGGTCTCGTAGGTGCCAAACCACTCCCAGCGCAAGGGCGACCCGTCGGGAGCAATGGGGTTCTGCTGATACTGGCAATTGAACACGGCCGCGCCCATTTCGCGACGCTTGGTATCCAGCGTTTGCTGATCCAAACGGGACGGGCACAGGAGATCACCCGGTTTGCGGCGCATGACCCTTCCACGCCCAAGAGGAACCACCTCATGGTCTTCGGCGATGGCAGGCAGATTCAGATGCCGATAGGTCCCGCGTTCGAGCAGATAACCCGGCGGATCCATTTCGTGCAACCGTTGCGCAACCATAACCACACGCCCTTCGGCCGGATTGTCGAAGCGCGACAACAAGGTCCCCTCAATGAACTCCTGCGCCTTGACCAGCTCGGCTTCGGAGCCGGCATCTCCGGCTTTCAGCAGGTCATCGATGATGATGTAGTCCGCGCCATGACCGGTGACAGAACTTCCAATGGAGACAGCCTTACGGCTGCCTCCCTTTGTGGTGCGGATTTCTTCTGAGGTGTTGCCCTTTTTAGCCAAGACCGTTTCAGGGAACATTTCCCGGTACCAGCGCGCAGACATGATCCGACGACAATCTTCGGAATGTTTGCGCGCCAAATCCAACCCATAGCTGGCAACGATGATCTTGGCGCTGGGGTTATGACCGAGAAGATAAGCGACATATGCAACGGCCACGGTGACCGATTTCAGGCACCGGGGCGGGATGTTGATGATCAGTCGCTTGTTTTCGCCTCGACGGACATTGTCCAACTCATGGCACATGGCCCGCACATGCCAGGCCGGATCAAAGCTGCGGTCAGTTCCCTGGTGCAGCGTGCCAAACACACGCCAAACGAAGGGAAAGAAATTGTCCCGGCAAACCTCGCGAGCGACCTGCCGGACCATTTTGGGATCAGGAGTCGTCATCTTCCGCCTCCTCGTTTTCCGGACCGCCGTCACCGTCCAGTTGGCTGGAAAAGAACTCCCGGAGGATGTCGTAGTCGACAGCGTCCGGCTCAACCGTACGGACGCTTTCTTGCGCGTCCAATTCACTTGCGTTGAACAGATCTGTGTCCAGTTTAAGCAGCGCAATCAACAATTTCGTGTCGCCCTTCAACGCGCCTGCCGTGAACCGCTTGGCAATTGCCTCAGCCTTGGAAATCCGGATTTCGTGGCTGCCTTCGCGAACCGTAATCTTGGTTTCCAATTCGCGTTTCAAGCTGGCATTCACCCCTTTGGCACCTTTCGGCCGCCCTTTCGGATTGCCAGAGCGGCCTTTCTTGAACCGGGTCGCTTTGGGCGGCTTGCCGTAACCCACCTTGTAGTCTTTCGTATCGTCAGACATGATCCGCCTCCAGCTCTGAAGTGGCATCGGTTGACGCAGAACGCGCATCGAACGTCTGGCCTTTCACCGCGTGCACGGCGCTCTCGCCAGTCATCTCCTGCCAACGCCGAATGGCGACATCGACATAAGCCGGGTCGAGCTCAATCAGCCGCGCCCGGCGCCCGGTTTTCTCAGCTGCCAGCAAGGTCGCGCCAGACCCGCCAAAGGCGTCCAGCACGACATCGCCGCGGTGGCTCACATCCATGATGGCATCCGCCACCAAAGCTGTCGGTTTCACGGTGGGATGATCTGAGAGGTCCGCCTCGCGCCCCGCCCCAAAGCTGTTCACACCGGCGTAATCCCAGACGTTGGTCCGGTTGCGCCCGTGTTTGCCCAATTCGACATTATTGATATGCGGCGCACCGGGCTTCTTGAAGATGCAAACCAGCTCGTGCTTGGAGCGATAAAGGCTGCCCATGCCTCCGTTCGTCTTATTCCAGACGCAGAGATTGATGAGATCCAATCCAGCTGCCTTGCCCACCGCAATCAGTTCTTCGATGTGACGCCAGTCCATGCAGATCATCGCAATGCCTCCGTCGGGCAGAATGACGAGCAAACGAGCAATCACGTCTGTGAGAAAGTTGCGGAACTCGCTGTCCGACATTTCTCCCGACGCCATGCCAAACTCGCGGTGATCGGAACTGCCACCACAGCGGACATGCCCATTGACCGGCACGTTATAAGGAGGATCGGTGAAGATCATCTGCGGGCGCTCGCCTTCCAGCAAGGTGTCGTAGCTCTGGGCTTGAAGGGCATCCCCGCAGAAGATGCGATGATCTCCGAGAACCCAGAGGTCGCCCGGCTCCGTGACTACGGGTGCCGCAGGGTCCGGCGTCTCAACAGTTTCCGCTACAGATTCCGTCACCTCACCGACGCTGTCGATAATGATGTCGATCTCCGGTGTTTCGAACCCTGTGATGTCCAGATCAAAGTTCAACTCGCCATCAAGGCTGAGATCCATCAGCTCGGCAAACTCAATCTGAAGGGCCGCTTCGTTCCAGTCGGACAATTCCGCCAGCTTGTTGTCCGCAATGCGCAGAGCGCGCACTTCCGCTTCTGACAAGTGATCCGCGACAACAGTCGGTACGGAATTCAACCCCAGGGCCTTAGCGGCCTCATAGCGGCCATGACCCGCGATGATGGTACCTTCAGCATCCACGAGGATCGGAGTGACAAAGCCAAACTGGGCCACCGATGCCTTAAGCTTGTCGATATTCGTGGCCGCGTGTACGCGGTTGTTGTTGGCGTAGGGCTTGATCTGGCTGATCTGGGATTGGATCACTTTTTCGGCCATCCAGATAAGCGTATTGGACGCCAGACCGTCGCTCTGTGTGTTTTTGTCAGGCATAACCGCCTCCTTTTGCGTGACGCCGCGCGGACGTCGAGATGGAGGGATCGCGTTGGAAAATCGGAGAGAGCACAAATCGCAACTCCCCGGACCAATCGATCCGAGACGTTGCTCCTTTGAATGCTCTCTGCGGAAACCTGTGTTTCCAATGAGTGCTGCCTGCGGGAGCAGTTTCCCGCCCTGATAGTCCGGGCGATTGGGTTAAATGTAGGTGCCATCATTACAAGACACAACCCCCAAGCAAAAAGTAACCAATTAAGATTGTTGACGAATAATCGGGGGTACGGCAGCGTCGCACTTCAAAACACACGCCTCCAGTAATCGTTTCAGAAAGAGCTGGACTGTTGCCGTCAACCACGCATCACTGAACCTACGCCCGAGCCATTCGGGCGCTCCTCGGTACCGGGGTTCGGCATCTCGCTGACCCAAGATCAGAGGAGACAGTTAATGTCCAAACGGAAGCAAACCAAAATTGACAAGGTTCAAGCTTTGTTGCGTCGCCGGAGCGGCGCCAGCCTTGAGGCGCTCTGCAAAGCAACGGGGTGGCAGCCTCATTCGGTCAGAGCGGCTCTAAGCGGCCTGCGAAAAAAAGGCGTCACAATTGAAAGGCGGACATCCGACAAACCAGATGGTTCATCCACCTATCACCTGACGGTGGGAACAGGAGAAGAGTCATGACCAAGACTAGCGATGTTGCCGATCTGGCCGCCATGGGACGATCGGATCTGGTCACGCTTTGGCAGCAACTGTTTGATCAACCAGCCCCCGCCATGCTCAGCCAACCCTTCCTGCGCCGCTTTATCGCCTTTGAGATGCAGTCCCGCTGTCATGGCAGGCTACCCCGGCAAGTCAAAGCCACGCTGGAAAAGGGCTCTGGGAAGAAACCCCGGCCTACATGCCCTGCCCTAAAACCCGGTGGGCGCCTGCTGCGTGAGTGGAATGGCGTGACACATGTAGTCGACGCCACAGAGGACGGCTTCACTTGGAACGGTCGGTCCTATCGCTCACTCTCGGCCATCGCCCGAAAAATTACCGGCGCGCATTGGTCAGGGCCGCGTTTCTTCGGGCTCTCCGGAAAGATCGCCAAATGAGCCCGCGCCGTAAAATCCGATGCGCCATCTATACGCGCAAGTCGTCAGAGGATGGGTTGGACCAGGACTTCAATTCACTAGATGCGCAATATGAAGCCTGCGCGGCCTATGTCGCCAGCCAGCGACATGAAGGCTGGACCCTACTGCCCGGGCGCTACGATGACGGTGGCCTGTCCGGCGGCACACTCGAACGCCCTGCCCTTCAGCGCCTTCTTGAAGAGATCGATGCCGGGCGTATTGACATGGTGGTGGTTTACAAGATTGACCGGCTGACCCGGTCGCTTGCTGACTTCTCCAAGCTGGTCGAACGGCTGGAACAGGCAAACTGTTCCTTTGTTTCGGTTACACAGGCCTTCAATACTTCTTCATCCATGGGTCGGTTGACCCTGAATGTGCTGTTGTCCTTTGCTCAGTTTGAACGGGAAGTTACCGCCGAACGTACTCGCGACAAGATTGCAGCATCTAAGAAAAAGGGGCTTTGGATGGGTGGCAACCTGCCTCTCGGCTATGACCGCCACCCCGATCCAAAAGCAAGAACGCTGGTGGTAAATGAAGAGGAGGCCAGAACGGTCCGGCATCTCTTTGGGCTCTATGACGAGTTGGGTTGTCTGCGCAAAGTAGAAGAACGGGCAATAGCAGAAGACCTACGGTCAAAACGGGCTGTTCGCGCGGATGGCAGCATGAACGGGGATTGTCCGCTGTCACGCGGTCAGATCTATTACTTGCTGCGCAACCCGGTTTATCTCGGCAAAATCCGCCACAAGGACAAGATCTGGGATGGACAACATCCCGCGATCATCGACCAGGACGTCTGGGACCGGGTACAGGAGAAAATGCGCCAAGCGTCGCAGCGATCTCGTGCAGACGCTTCACCTGATGCGCGCCAACGTACCAATGACCCCGGCGCCTGGCTCACAGGTCTGCTACAGGACGAAACAGGTGATCGGTTGACGCCGACCCACACCACGCGCAAAGGCCGACGGTTGCGCTACTATGTCTCCAACAGACTGATCTCGGGGGGAAAGGATATCTCCGGCTGGCGACTGCCTGGCCCGACGCTGGAAAACGTGGTCATTGATGTCATAGTCAGACATCTGCAAGAGGCCGCCGCCGCGCACCAGGTACTGGCGCAGCCGGAGGCCGGGTCAACGGAGGCAGTTCAGACTTCAGTTGCGAATTTGGTAACCCGGCTTCAACATCAAGGCGGTCAGGTCGGCGCTGCTCTTCTGGCCAAAGGCAAAATTGCACGAGGACAGATTGACCTCGAATTGAACCCCAAAACTCTGGCAAGCGCACTCGGCATTGCTGCGGACCATCTGCACCCGGATCTCACCCACGTCACCGCATCTTTCGATCTGCGCCGCCGCGGCGTCGAGGCCAAGGTCATCGCTGGAGACATTGCACGCCAACCCGATCCCCATCTCCGGTCCATGTTGATCCGCGCCCATGGCTGGGCGCGCGATCTAAGAGCCGGAGTTCAACTGATGGAGATTGCACGCCGTGAAAGCGTCCCCGGCGCCTTCATCCGCACCCGCGCCCAGCTCGCCTTTCTCTCCCCGAAGATTCAGGCTGCGATTCTCGACGGCACACAGCCGCCCGAACTCACACTCAAGCGTCTGGTCAGCGTGACTCACCCTCTAGACTGGTCCGAACAGGAGCGCCTGTTCGGCTTCTGACATCTCCAAGTCCTGCGTCCCTGATACAAGGCTCGCGCTACCTGATCCGTCGGCACAATTCCCTGTTCCTGCGAGAAAATTCCCTGTTCCACTGTTTAGGGAATTTGCAACCTAAGCTATTGGAAAAAATAGAGTTGTGACATCTGAAATCCCGGGTTCCAGACTTGTTTTGCAGAAATTCCCTGTAAATTGCCGGGTATCAGGGAAATCCAGCCCAAAGCGACCCCGCCAAAATGCGGCACTGAGACTTGGGCCTGAATTGCGCTCTGAGTGTACGGTCTGCTTCGTCTCTGATTGAAAGCGCATGCGCCAACTCGCGGGAATTGCGGCACAATTCCGGGTCAGAAAACACAACTGAAGTGAGACAGGTATGAGTGGCGGGGAGACAGGGATTCGAACCCTGGGGACGCTCTCACGCCCAACGGTTTTCAAGACCGCCGCATTCGACCACTCTGCCACCTCCCCGCTGCGGGCAGGGTCTAAGGCCAAGTCGAAACGGTGGCAAGTCAAAAGGGGAATTATTGCCGAAGCGAAACCAGCGGTCTTTCCATGCTCAGGCGCCCGCGTTATGATCTGAACGCAAGGCTGCCAGGGATCGGCAAAAGAACCGAACGACAGGCGGCCGGGGTCCGGGTCAAGAGACCCCTTCAGGCAAGGGATGACACGATGAAGCGAGCGACTGGGACACGCTTTGAACCGCAGCGGCTGTTGGTTCTGGCAGTGGCTTTGGCAGCATTGGCAAGTTGCGACGAGGCCTTGATTTCAGGGGAGGCCGCGAAAGAAAAAGCCCCTGCCGAGGCGCAGGACACCGAGGGCGCGACCGAGCTGTTTCCTGACGTGGCAAACGGATCGCAGCGCGATGTCGAGGCGCCGGATGTTTTTGATGTCACCGAAGCCGGGCTTTGGGATGGGCGACCGTCCCTTGGCGGCATCTGGGTGGCCCATCCCGATGCCAAGCAACCCGAACGTGTCCTGATCAAGAACGCAGCCAACAACAAATCCGTCACCGGCGCGCTTTTCCGCCGGGAGCGCGACCTGCCCGGCCCGGCCTTGCAGGTCTCGTCATCGGCGGCCGAACAACTGGGCATGCTGGCCGGATCACCGGCGCGGTTGCAGGTCGTGGCGCTGCGGCGTGAACAGGTCAAGGCGCCGCCGCCCGTGGCCGCCGACCCCGACGCAACCGCTGCATCCGATGCATCCGATGCGCCTGAAACAGCAGGCGCCGAGGCCGATCCGGCAGCCGAAACCGCGCAGGAAACCACCCAGGCCCCGGCCAAGCGGAAGTGGTGGCAGAAGAAAAATCCGGAAAACACGGGCGCTGCTGCGGCTGGCGCTGCTGCAGCCGGTGCCGCTGCTGCGGGTGCTTCGGCAGCCGATGACAGCGCAGCGGCCGCAACCCAAAGCGCGCCCAGCCCCTCGGGCCAATCCAGCCCCCTTGCTGACCCCACAGTCACGCCGCCGGCTGAAAAACCAGCCAAGAAAAAGTGGTGGCAAAAGAAAAAGCCCGAAGAAATCACCGAAACACCGCTGGACCCGATCGAAAGCGCCGCCGCGGCGATCGAAACGGCCGAGCCGACCGCCGCCGAGGTCGCCGCAGGCGCCGCTGCTGCGGCCCCGGCCGCGTCTTCATTGACCAAGCCCTATATCCAGATCGGGACGTTCAGCGTCGAGGCGAACGCCAACAGTGCCGCCGACAAGCTGCGCAAAAACGGCATGGCCGCCGATGTTCTCAGCGCCAAAAGCGGCGACAAGAACGTCTGGCGCGTTGTCGTGGGCCCCGCCACCACCCGCGCCGACCGCAAGGCGCTTTTGCAAGACGTGAAGGACCTCGGGTTCCAGGACGCCTTTACCGCAAGTAACTGAAAAGGAGGCTGACGATGCTGTCCTCTCTGCGCTCAACAGTCTTGGCCATCGGAATGGCCGCCATGGCGCTGCCCGCGCAAGCCTATGATACGACGGCCCGCGCGGCCTATGTCATTGACCAACAGACCGGGACTGTCTTGCTGTCCAAAGACGCAGACCAGCCACTGCCGCCGGCGTCGATGTCAAAGCTCATGACCCTGTACGTCGCCTTCGAGGCCCTGCGCGACGGTCGCCTGACGCTGGATGAAACGCTGCCCGTTTCGCAACACGCCATGAGCTATGGCGGCTCGACCATGTTTCTCAACACACAGGATCGCGTCCGGGTCGAAGACCTGTTGCGCGGCATTATCGTTCTGTCCGGAAATGACGCCTGCGTGGTGATCGCCGAGGCGCTCAGCCCGGATGGAACCGAGGCCGGTTTTGCCCGTTTCATGACCCAGCGCGCCAAGCAGATGGGGATGGACAATTCGAATTTTGCAAATTCGAACGGATGGCCGGCGGCCGGGCACATGATGTCGGTGCATGACCTGGCGATCCTGGCCGACAACCTGATCACCGACTTCCCCGAATACTACCCCCTGTTCGCCGAGGAAGAGTTTGAATTCGACGGGCGTGCGCCGTCCAATGCCCGCAACAGAAACCCCCTGCTGCGGCTTGATATCGGGGCGGATGGGTTGAAGACCGGACATACGAACGAGGCCGGATATGGCCTTGTCGGATCGGCCAAGCAGGGTGATCGCCGCGTGATCTTTGTTCTGTCTGGCCTCGACAGCACGGCCCGCCGCGCAGAGGAGGCCGAGGCCGTCGTTAACTGGTCGTTTCGAAATTTTGTCGAGAGGACAGTTGCCACAGCCGAAACGCCGATAGCCCAAGCCAAACTGTGGATGGGCGCGCAAAAGACGGTCGGATTGGTTCCGCAAGACGACCTGAGCGTCTTGTTCCCGGTCCTGTCAGATGACGCCGTCGAAGCCGAGGTTGTCTATGAAGGCCCGATCAACGCGCCGGTTTCCAAAGGGCAGCAATTGGCGGAACTGGTTATCAAACCCGAAGGTCTGCCGGAAATCCGACGCCCGCTGGTGGCTGCCGAAGATGTCCCGCTGGGCGGCTTTGTCGTGCGCATGATGACCGTGGGCGGCATCGTCCTGAAAGACGTGATCAATACCCCGCTGGAGTCGATGTGACCGAGGGCGGAGTGTTTCTGACCTTTGAGGGGATTGATGGTTCGGGCAAGTCCACTCAGGCCCGCCTGCTGGCCGAAAACCTGCGACGCACGGGCCGGGACGTGATCCTGACCCGCGAACCCGGCGGCTCGCCGGGGGCCGAGGAAATCCGCAGCCTGGTGTTGGAAGGCGATCCTGACAGATGGTCGGCTGAAACCGAGATTCTGTTGTTCACCGCCGCGCGCCGCGACCACCTGGAACGCACGATCGAACCGGCCCTTGCGGCGGGCAAAATCGTGATCTGCGACCGGTTTGCCGACAGCACCCGCATGTATCAGGGCCTGTCACGGGGGGATCTGCGCAAAGTCGTGGACCAATTGCACGACCTGATGATCGGTCGGGACCCCGATCTGACGCTGTTGATCGACATGGACCCTGAAACCGGGCTGTCACGGGCCAAGGGGCGTCAGGGAACCGAAGAACGGTTCGAGGATTTTGGCCTGGACCTGCAGCGCAAGATGCGGGCGGGTTTTCTGTCGCTGGCCAATGACTACCGCGACAGGTTCAGGGTCGTGGATGGAAATCGCGACATGGACAGTGTCGCACGGGATGTGACAAACATTGTCATGCAGTCCTTGCGGTAATTAAACATGAGCGATGACCTTCCAGCCCCGGATCAGGCGCCCGGCGCGCCGCACCCGCGCGAGACCGAAACACTGTTTGGACAGGACGCGGCCCAAGAGGCATTTCTGACGGCCTATAACTCGGACCGGTTGCACCACGGATGGCTGCTGACCGGGCCGCGCGGCGTGGGAAAGGCCACCCTGGCCTGGCGGATCGCCCGGTTCCTGCTGGCAACACCGCCAGCTGATGACGGCGGCCTGTTCGGGGCTGGGCCGCGGCCGGACTCGCTGGAAATCGCGCCGGATCACCCGGTGGTTCACCGCATGCTGGCCGGGGCCGAACCCGGCCTTGCCACGATCACCCGGTCGCCAAACGACAAGGGCAAGATGCGGGGCGAAATCGTGGTGGATGATATCCGCAAACTGGGCAGCTTTTTTGGCCTGTCCGCGGCAGATGGCGGACGGCGGGTCGTGATCGTGGATAGCGCCGACGAGATGAACCCCAGCGCCGCCAACGCCCTGCTGAAGATGCTGGAGGAACCGCCCGCACGCACCACCCTTTTGCTGGTGTCGCATCAACCCTCGCGGTTGCTTCCGACGATCCGTTCGCGGTGTCGCACATTGCGCCTGTCGCCCTTGGCAAGCAGCGACCTGCGTGCGGCCCTGGAACAAGCCGGAACCGATATGCCCGAGCAATCAGAGCAGCTGGCGGCGCTGGCGGCGGGCTCGGTCGGGGATGCGGTCAGGCTGATCAATCTTGGCGGGCTTGAAATCTATGCCGAACTGATTGCCATTCTTGGCACCCTGCCCCGCCTTGATCGTCAACGCGCCTTGGCCCTGTCGCAATCCGCCGCCCAACGCGGCAGCGCAGAGCGGTTCGACCTGATGCTGAACCTCGTGGACATCGCCCTGGCGCGTCTTGCGCTGACAGGGGCAGCGGGACATCCGCCCAGCCCCCAGGCCGCCCCGAACGAGGCGGAAATCCTGTCCCGGCTGTCCGGCTCGCCCCATCAGGCGCGTTTGTGGGCCGAGGCATCCGCCTTGATCACGGCCCGCGCGCGCCACGGGCAGGCCGTGAACCTTGACCCTGCTGCGCTGGTCCTAGATACGGTATTCAAGATACAGGAAACCGCCGGTCAAAGCAGATGAGCGACAGCACGATCACCCCGGAAATCACCGACAGCCATTGCCATCTGGATTTCCCGGATTTTGACGGACAGTTGGACGACGTCATCGCCCGCGCGGCACAGGCGGGCGTGACCCGCATGGTCACCATCTGCACCCGATTGCGGAACGAACCCGACGTGCGGGCCATCGCCGAAGCCCATGACCAGGTATTCTATGCCGCAGGCACCCACCCGATGAGCGCCGCAGAAGAACCGATGGCAACCGTGGACGAGCTGGTCCGGCTGGCCGCGCATCCCAAATTTGTCGGCATCGGCGAAACCGGTCTGGATTACCACTACACCGCCGACAGCGCCGAGGTTCAGAAACAGTCGCTTCGCGTTCATATCGAAGCCGCCCAGCGCACCGGTCTGCCACTGATCATTCATGCAAGATCGGCGGACGATGACGTCGCCCAAATCCTGACCCAAGAGCATCAGAACGCCAAGTTTTCCTGCGTAATGCATTGTTTTTCCTCGTCGGCGCAGCTTGCGCATGCCGCGCTGGATCTTGGGTTTTACCTGTCGATGTCCGGCATCGCAGCCTTTCCCAAAAGCCAGGAGTTGCGCGACATTTTTGCGAGCGCGCCGCTGGATCGGATCCTGGTTGAAACCGACGCGCCTTACCTGGCGCCGCCCCCGCATCGCGGAAAGCGCAATGAGCCAGCTTTTACCGCGCATACCGCCCGCAAAGGCGCCGAAGTGTATGGCGTGGATTACGCCGAATTCGCGGCCCGGACGCAGGCCAATTTTGAACGGTTGTTTACCAAGGCCGCCGAATACCGGGCGGCTGCATGAGCGATCTGCGGTTCACGATCCTGGGCTGTGGGTCATCCGGCGGCGTGCCGCGGCTGGGTGGCCACTGGGGCGATTGCGACCCGGATAATCCGCGCAACACGCGCCGCCGCTGTTCGATGCTGGTTGAACGGGACGGCCCCGAGGGCACGACCTCCGTTCTGATCGACACAACCCCCGATATGCGCAGCCAGTTGCTGGACAGCGGAACCGGGCGCCTGGACGGTGTGGTCTACACCCACTCGCACGCGGACCATATGCATGGAATCGACGACCTGCGAATGATCGTGTTCAACATGCGCGCACGGGTTCCCGTCTGGGCGGATGGCGATACGCAAAACGCGCTGCTGGGGCGTTTCGGTTACGCGTTCATCCAACCCGAAGGCTCACCCTATCCGCCCATTCTGGACCTGAAATCCATCGACGGCCCGTTCAAAGTGGACGGCCCCGGCGGGCCAATCCCGTTTCAACCTTTCAAGGTCAATCACGGTTCGATCGATTCCCTTGGGTTTCGTATGAATGATCTGGTCTACCTGCCGGATGTGGCGGACATCTATGACGATGCCTGGCCATTTCTTGAAAACCTCGACTGCCTGGTGATCGACGCACTGCGCCGCTCACCGCATCCGACCCATGCGCATCTGGACAAAACGCTGGGCTGGATCGAACGGCTAAGGCCACGGCGCGCGGTGCTGACCAACATGCATATCGATCTCGACTACGCGACCGTAGATGCGGAAACACCCGACAATGTCACACCGGCCTATGACGGCATGGTCATCGGGCAAACCATATAGGTGGTACTGATGCCCGCACCCCGAACGCTGCGCCCTTTGCGGCCAGAACAGCACCAGATCCGGGGGGCAAAATGCTTCAAAACCTGATTGATGTCGTTCTTCCGGTCTTTCTGGTTATTGGCGCGGGATATATTTCGACGCGGCTTGGGTACTTCAAGGAAGCCCATATCGACGGGTTGATGAAATTCACCCAAGGCTTTGCAATTCCTTGCCTTTTGTTCCTGGCCATTGCCCATCTTGACCTGAGCGCAAGCTTTGACCCGCGATTGATCGGCAGTTTCTATACCGCGGCAGGCTTGTGTTTCATTGCCGGGGTGTTCGGCGCGCGGCTGATATTCAAACGCGATTGGGAGGACTGCGTCGCCATCGGGTTTTGCTGTTTGTTCTCCAACTCGGTCCTGCTGGGCCTGCCGATAACCGAGCGCGCCTATGGCCCGGAAAACCTTACCGGCAACTACGCGATCATCGCCTTTCACTCTCCGTTTTGTTACGGCATCGGCATCACCGTGATGGAGGTGATCCGCAACCGGGGCAATGGCAGCGCGCATATGGCCAGGTCGGTCCTTTCGGCCATGTTCAAAAACGCACTGATCCTAGGCATCGCACTAGGGTTCCTGGTCAACCTTTCAGGCATAAAGATCCCCGCCGTTGCGGACGAAGCGCTGGGGCTGGTGACACGCGCGGCGCTGCCGGGCGCGTTGTTCGCCCTGGGCGGAGTGTTGGTCAAATACAGGCCCGAAGGCGATCTGCGCGCCATCGGGTTCGTGTGCTGCGTATCGCTGGTCCTGCATCCAAGCCTGGTTTGGACATTTGGAAAATTCACGGCCCTGCCGCAGGACCTGTTCCGCTCGGGCGTGTTGAACGCGGCCATGGCGCCGGGTTTCAATGCCTATATCTTTGCCAACATGTATGGCCGGGCGAAACGCGTCGCGGCCTCGTCCGTCCTGATTGGAACGGCAGTCTCGATCCTGAGCGTCTGGATGTGGTTGACCTTGCTGGGCTAGGCAGCGCCTCGCGCGCATTGACATTGCGCCACAACGGCGCATCTATCGCTTGATAAACCAAGGGAAAAGCCATGCCCCAGGCCATTATCGTTGCCCATGGTCAGCCGTCTGACCCCCACCCGGCCGAAGCCGCGCTGGCCGCTTATGCCGCGCGTGTGAATGCGTTGTGTGATCGGGTAACAGTCGGTTCCGCAACCCTGGCCGCGCCCGGCAAGTTCGAGGCGGCATTGGACAGGTTGCAGGAAAACAGCGTGATCTACCCCCTTTTCATGGCAAAGGGATGGTTCACCACCAGCGCCCTGCCCAAGCGCATCGGCGCGCGCCCCGTCCGAGTTCTTGACCCGCTGGGCACAGACCCCAAGCTGCCCGAACTGGTTGCCCAAAGTGTCCAAAGCCAGATTGCCGATCTGGGCTGGACGCCCGGGGAAACCGATCTGGTCCTTGCCGCGCATGGGTCTGGCCGCAGCCGGAACCCTTCGAAAGTAGCAACCGAATTCCTGTCGCAGCTATGTGCCCAATTGCCGTTCCAAAACGCCCGGGTCGGGTTTGTCGAAGAAGACCCCGGTATTGATCAAGCCGCCAGGGGGATGGGGCGGACATCTCTTTGCCTGCCGTTTTTCGCCTGCACGGGGGGACATGTTTTGATGGATGTTCCAGAGGCATTGGAACGCGCGGATTTTGCCGGCCATGTCATGCCCGTGATTGGTGAGCTGCCGGAAATCCAGGCCCGTATCGCAGCCCAGATCGACCGCGCCTTCGACGCTTAGACATTGGCCATTTGAACCGTCCGGTGACCTGCGCGGCCTAGTGCTGTGCGCCGGACAGGGCAGAATAGAAACGGTGGCCCGACCGTCCGTTGCGCTTGGCTTCGTAAAGCGCAAGGTCGGCAGCATGCAGAATTTCGGCGGCTTTCGGGCTTTGGAATTGCGTGGAAAGCGCGGTGCCCAGGCTGGCTGAAATGCGGCACGGGTTCCCTTCGAATTCGATCGGTTCCTGCATCCGAGCAATCAGCCTTGCGGCAATTCCGGACAGTTTGTCCCTGTCCATCAAGCCTTTGAAGATCAGGACAAACTCATCCCCGCCAACGCGCGCGACCGTGTCATCGCCACGGGTTTCTTCCAACATGATGCGGGCGGATTGTTTCAGGACGTGATCACCGGCTGCATGGCCCAGCTGATCATTGACAGATTTGAAGAAATCCAGGTCCAAGTGCATCAGCGCGAAATCGGCCTTTGACGAGATCAGATGCGACAGCAGATGTTCCAGTGCGCGCCTGTTTTTCAATCCGGTCAGCGTGTCGGTATAGGCCTGTTCTTCCGCGGCCAGCATTGCCCCCTGCAACCGAAGGTTCAGGGACCGGGACGCCTCCATCGCGGCTGATTTCGCCTCGACCAGGTACAGCAGCTCAATTGCCAGATCCGTGCCGGAAAAATCGGCGCTGGTCAGGGCGTAGTCGCGGACCGCATCCAGGATTGATATCCCAAAAGACAGGTTTACCACCGCGCCATTGTTTCCGGGCAAGGGGGCAACAAGGCCTTTCAGCGCGGTTCTGGGTTCATCGTGAAACTTCAGATGCAGCTTGGCCCCTGCCATGGACATCAACGCAGGAACTGTCGTCACGGCGCGCGGTCTCACAAGCTCGAACAGGTCCAGAAACCCGTTCCCCACCATCTGGCGATCGGGACGCAGTTTTTGCAGCGTCGGCCCGACCTGCCGGATACGCCCCCGGTCGTCCAGCAGGACGAACATAGGGCACAGGGTTTCCAGAAGGGTCGAGAATTCACCGGGATCGATCATGGCTTGCGTGCACCCAAATCAAACTGCCGCCCCTCGGAAAAGGCGCTTTCGACCAATGTGACGGATATGGACGCAACCTGTTCCTTGCAGCCTTCATGCGACAGGATAACCAAAGCGCCATAATCATCGGCCATCGCCCGCAAGATGCCGACCATGACGCTGGAATATCCCGGCAACCCCGGATGGCACAGCAGTTCATATTGGGCCGGTGAGTGTTCCTGCAATTCCAGCGCGGGCAGTTCCAGATCGGACACCGCCAACCGCACCCTGTCGGACAAATCGTCCAGGGAATGCAGAAACTCGACATAACTTACCCCGCCGAACCGAAGCAGCCGGCGCAGCCCTTCCATGTTCGGGTGTGATACAAGATATGTCCCCATATCTTCGAGAAGATCCTCCTGCGATCGGTTCAGGTCCGCGCACAGGGCATCCAGAACGCTCATGGACAGATCGCGGTCGTAGATCAGCATGGCCTCGAACTCGGAAAACCCAAGCTTGGCAACCTCGGTCGCGCGCAACCAGCATGCGCGCCCGTATGTCGCACAGACAAATGACTGTATCGCCCTGTTGATCAACCCGTGCATGACTAGCCTCGATCCACCATCATGCACATCTTCACCCGGTATCTGTTAACAAATGCCGAATTTGCTCACCTTCGACCGGTATTTGGCGCGAAATCGCGTCAGAAATCCGTAGGGGCGCCCCCTTCGGCCTTGCGTCGCGCGACAAAGTCGGCCAGTTCGTCGCGAATTGCGGCATCCATCGGCGGTGCTTCGAAACTGCTGACGATTTCCTTGAACATGTAATGCGCGCGCTCGGCCGTCCAGACGCCGCCATTGGCCTCCCAAGCCTCGTAGTTTTTCCAATCGCTCAGGAAGGGTTGGTAGAAGGCGGTCGTGTATCGGTCCTGGGTGTGCTGGATACCAAAGAAATGCCCGTCATTGCCGACTGACCGTATCGCCTCGATCGCGATTTCATCCGGTCCGGTCGCACAGATCTGCGGGTCCATATACCGCTGGATTTGTTGCAGCACTTCGCAATCCATGATGAATTTTTCGGGGCTGGCGATCAGCCCGCCCTCAAGCCATCCGGCGGCGTGATACACCATGTTCGTACCCGACTGGACCGCCGCCCACAAAGAGTTCGAGGTTTCCCACATCGCCTGACCGTCCGGAACGTTGGACGAGCAGACCCCGGACGAGCGCATGGGCAACCCGTAATACCGCGCCATCTGCCCGGTCATCTGGGTTGAACGCATGTATTCCGGGGTTCCGAAGGCTGGCGCGCCCGACTTCATATCCACGTTGGACGTGAAGGTTCCGAGCACGCAGGGAATGCCGGGGCGCACATATTGAAACAGGGCAATCGCGCACAGCGCCTCGGCCAGGGACTGGGCCACCGCACCGGCCATCGTCACCGGTGCCATTGCCCCAGCCAGGGTAAACGGCGTCACGACAATGGCCTGCCCCCGCCGTGCCAGCCGCAGGCAGCCATCAATCATCGGCTGGTCATGCTTAAGCGGCGAGGTCGAGTTGATATTGGTGTACATGCGCGGTGCGGCTTCGAATTCCTCATGGCTCAGCCCGCCGGCAATGCGCACCATCTCCATCACGTCCTCGACGCGTTCCTTGCCCAGCGAATAGGCGTGCATGGCCTTGTCGGTCAGGGTGAGCTTGTCAAAGAGAACGTCCAGGTGCCTGACACTGGCATGAATATCGACCGGTTCTACCGGATAGCCGCCTGCGAAATGGATGCAGTTGAAATACTGGGTCAGTTTCAACAGGTTCCGGCACATTTCCCGGGTGCCTGCGACCTTTTTTCCGATCTCCATGTCCCAGTAATTCGGCGGCGAAGAGACATTGCCGAACAACATCGTCCGGCCGCCGATTTCAATGCTCCGCTCCGGGTTTCGCGGCGTGATGGTGAACTTGGCGGGGGCCTTGGCCACCATTTCCATCACAAAGTCCCGCCCCATGCGAACGTTTTGCCCCTGAATGGTGCAACCGGCCTTGCGCAGGATGCCAATCGCCTCGTCATTCAGGAATTCAATCCCGATCTCTTCGAGGATGCGCATTGCGCCGTCGTGAATTGCCGCGATGCCGTCGGGGGTCAACGGTTCAACCGGCGCGTCCCGGTTGATCGGCGGGCTAAACGGCATCTGGTCGATAACCGCCCCACCGCGGCGCGCGGCCGCCCCGGCGCGCCCGCCACTTCGACGTTTGCGAGTCGTATTGTCGGCCATCTTCCCCTCCGCTGCGGAACCAGATCATTCCAAGCAAGCACCAAGGGTACGGGTCATGGCCGGTCTGTCTGCGACAGGTTCTGTCGGTTTTCAGATGCCAAGCGCCGATTTTTGGAAAAATTCATCTCAGGCCACAGCCAACCATCCCGGTATATGACCGATATCCGGCAGGACGACATCAGCCAGGGGGGCCAGCACATCGGCGGTTGCAAGCCCGGTCAGGACACCGATCGTCATCATTCCGGCGGCGCGTCCCGCCTCCAGATCGTGACGGCTGTCGCCGACCATCGCAACCCGCGCGGGGTCGATCCCAATCACATCCGCAAAGGCCAGCAATTGACCGGGCCCCGGTTTGAAACCGTGTCCGCTGTCATATCCGGCGACGAAATCAAAAAGATCACGAATACCGGCAGATTCCAGATGTTGCAGGGCCGGTTCCTCGCCGTCATTTGTCGCCACGCCAAGCTTTCGGCCGCCCTTGCGAAGCTCGGCCAATAGCGGCGCCAGCGGAACGGCGGGAATTTGCGGCGCGACCGAGGATTGCGCAATCAGAATGTTCAGCAGCTCTGCGCGGCGCATTTCACCCAGATAGGGCGTCAGGGCCGCGGCGACCTCGTTCAGGGTTCCGGCGATAACAACACTGTCGTGTGCATATTCCTGCGTCGCCATGTCAAACCCGATGACCCGGCCCAGATCGGCGGCCCTCGCCGCGTCCCCACCGGCCAATTGCAACAGCAGGTCGCGGCCGAACACGCCCCAGGTCGCGGCAAAGTCAAACAGGGTTCCGTCCTTGTCGAACAGCAACGCGTCAATGGGCATGGTCAGCCTCTTTCTGGTTTGTAACGGATCATGTCCAATGCATGTCCGCCCCGCCGGACATTACCGCGCGCGCCTGCCCCGGCAGGTCATAGGGCACCGTGGCCGCATCGCAAAACGCAATCACCCACGAATCGTCCATCACCAGGAAATCCAGAACCGAGACCAGAAATTCCGGATCGCCGGCCCTGTTCCGCAAGTCTTCGGCGGATGCGCCGGTTGCGCCAAGAAAAACGGGTAACAGCTCGTCATTTCCGACCAACCAGGTCAGAGCTTTAAGAGCAAGCGTTTCGGCGTTTTCGGCGGAAATTGGCATGAACCGGCTCTGACCACTGCATTGGAAAGGGTTTGTTAACCAGAGTCATAAACACTTTGACACCGCATGCAATCTAACGGTGAGGGTCCATGTCCGTACAGGGAACAATCCTTGTCCTAGACGGGGTATCAACCAATCGCATCATGCTGAAGGTTCAGCTAACCGCGGCTTGGTATCACGTTGTACAAGGTGACAGGCTGCAAGGTCTCGGCGCCATGCTGAAAAGGACGCAACCAGACCTGATTCTGGTCGCCCAGACCCTTCGTGATGGCACTGCGGCGGATGCCAAAACGCTGGTGATGCAAGACCCTGCCATGCAGGATGTTCCTGTCGTGGCCATCACGCCGCAAAACGACAAGGCCGCGCGCCTGCAGGCCCTGTCGGCGGGTTTGGATGATGTTCTGACCTATCCCTTCCGGGATACGCTGCTGCTTGCGCGGGTGCGCCGGTTCTTGCGCGCACGCGCCGACATTCAAGAGATCAGAACCACCAATGACCCGCAATCCATGGGCTTTGGCGAACCGCGCGTCGCCCTGATCGCGCCCCCTGCCAGGGCACGGGTCGCCATCGTGGCGCAGACGATGCAAACCGGCAGGGCGTGGCAAAACGAACTGTCGACCCGGCTTGACCATTCCGTGACCGCACATGCCCAATCGAACCTGCATGACCTCTTGTCCGCACCGCCCCCTGACGTGATCATTTTCGAACTGGGTGCCGATGGTGTCGCGTTTGAATTGCTGGCCGATCTCAGGTCACGCAACGGGACAAGGCACGCGGCGCTGATCGGCGTTATGCCGGGCCAAGACGCCAGAACGGCCTCCGAAGCGCTGGATCGTGGGGCCGATGCCATTTGCACCGATGGGTTCTGCAGCACCGAAGTCGGTTTGCGGGTTCAAACCCTTGTCGCCCGAAAGGCGCGCGAGGACCGGATCAGGGCGTCCATGCAACAGGGCCTGGCAGAGTCGCTGATTGACCCCCTCACCGGCCTGTATAACCGGCGCTATGCCTTTTCAGCATTGGAACAGATCGCCCAGAGATCGGCGCCCATGGGCAAGGGCTTTGCGATCATGCTGGCCGATCTTGATCACTTCAAATTCGTCAACGACCGGTACGGGCACCCGGTGGGTGACCACGTGCTGATGGAAACCGGACGGCGGCTGCAAAAGGTGATCGGGCCATCCGGTTTTGCGGCCCGCATCGGCGGCGAAGAGTTCCTGATCGGGTTGCCGGATGTGACCCGCATTCAAGCTGTGCAAAAGGCGTTGGAGGTTCGGAATTGCATCTGCAGCACCCCCTATGACCTGCCCGACCGGACAGGGTCGGTTTCGATCACGACCAGTATCGGATTGAAAACCAGCGACTCGTCAAAATCCCGCCGGTTCGACGAAGCCACCCCGGTCAGCGAGCTTATGAAATGCGCCGATGCCGCGCTTTATGCGGCCAAGCGGGCCGGACGAAACAGGGTGCAGCTTGGCCAGGACGCGGCCTGAGGGCGTCAGTCCCTTGATTTGCGCCCCTTCGGGCCCCGCTCGATTATGTCAACCAGCCGATCCGCATAGATCAGGCGTTCGCTGTCAGTCATCGCCGAAATACGCACCAACCACTGTTGCTGCAGCGCGGCCTGCATCCGGGCCATCGATTGCGCCTGTTCCTGCAACAGGGTTTCGACCGCAGCCGGATCGAACGGCACCTGACGCAGCGCAAGGTTCAGAGCGTCGAAGTCCCGGTCGCGTGCATCGGCCCCCTTGTCGCGCAGCCCCGACAGGTCGGCCCTCAGCGCCTTTCGCTCCGGTTTCGGCAGGGCCCGGAACAGCGCCGGGCCAAAACCTGGTGGCTTGCGCGCCTCGTCCTCGCCCTTGAACCGCATCGCGGTCCCGAACACGGCACCTGCAACCAACAGGTTCAATGCCAGCGAAGCCACCAGAAGAACAGGCACCCACCGGCGCTTTGGCTTGGAATTCTCGCTCATTCCGTTTCCTCCAGATAGTCGAAACTCAGCCCAAGATCGGCAACCAGGTAGGTCGTGTCCTGCCGCATCAGATAGTTCGCCGGGTCAGGCAGAAAGTCCGGCGCGGCAAACCCGACCCAGACGCCGGTTACACTTGCGGCCAGCAATCCGCTCATGCCTTGCCACCCGCCGAGCCCATCAACCAGACGAGCCAGAAGCCCCCGCGACAGCTTGGTCTTGGGCGGAGCAAGACGGGCCAGGCGCACGGCCTCGGCATCTGTCTGCATCCGGACAGCCAGAGCATCCGGCATGGACGCCCTGTCATTCCGTGCCTGGGCAAACAATAGATCCAGTTCTGTTTCGTTTTCAGCCATCGCCATACCCCAGTTCATCTTTTCGCCCCGCCAATATCGCGGTCAACGCCCGTTTTCCCCGTGCCGTCAGGCTTTCGACGGCTTCGACAGATATTCCCATGACCCCGGCGATCTCCGGGTTGGACAGTTCCTCGATATGCCGCAGGATCACGGCCTCTCGTTGTCGGTCCGGCAGCTTGGATAAGGCCATCTGCAGTGCGTCCTTGCGGGCATCATCCTGCATCCGGTCCACCACGCTGGCGGCATCATCTTCGGGTTCGGCCACATCGCTCAGGGCGTCGGGCTTCTTTTTACGCCTGCGGTCCAGACACAGGTTCAATGTAACGCGATACAGCCATGTCGTGACTTTGGCCTGCCCCGGCACCCATGACGGTGCCATTTGCCATAGGCGCATCATTGCATCCTGGGCAACATCTTCGGCTTCGGCACGGTTGTTCAGCATGCGCAAAGCGACGGAATAACACCGTGGACCCAACCTGTCGGTCAACAGGCGCGATGCCATTGCGTCGCCATCCGCAAAGCGCCTCAGCAACGCATCGTCGCTGAGGGTATCCGCGGCAACCTTGCTGCCGCGGACGATCTGCTCCGGAGAGGTCAGGTCTTCCATTCCGGGTTAGTTGTCGTCTTTATCCGCCGGGCCGCGTTTCTTGTGCGGCCGGTGCATCTTGTCCTTGGCATCCGCGAATTCCTGTTCCGAGACAGAGCCGTTTCCGTCCGCGTCGATCCGGTCAAACATCTTGTCACCCTTGCGCGGCTTCGGCAACTCGTCTTTCGACAGGAAGCCATCCTTGTCGGCGTCGATCTTCTCGAACATTTTCGACACCCGGTCGTTGGCCTTTTTCTGGGCCGATGCCTGCATCTCTTCCAGGCTCAGCTTGCCGTCACCATCGGCATCCGCAGTGGTGAATTTCTGCGCGCGATGCGCTTCCATTTCTTCCTTGGTGATCTGGCCATCGCCATTTGCATCCAACTCCTGAAAGGTCACCGGCGCCCGGTCCCGCGGCCCCTTTGCCAGTGCCGTGGTTCCTGTCACGGCAACTGCCGCCAGCACGATCGCCGAGATAAAAGTGGTGCTTTTCATGTCTATTTCCCCTATTTGGGCGGCCTAGCGCCGCTGCTCATACCTCTTCAAACGCCGCATCTGGGGATTTCCGTCGCCTGGGGGGCAGATTTTTTGTAGTCTTCCAATGCAGCAGTCGAATTCCGGGGCCGGCGGTTCATAGCGACGCACCCCCCTTTTCTGTCCGCCCAAAGTTCACCACTATCACCAGGATTGAACGCGCGAGTATCACGATGACAGATCAGACCATCACCAATGACACCGAAAATGACCGCCCCACATGGCCCGCCATCGCAAAGGGATTTCGGTGCAAATGCCCCAAATGCGGCGAAGGAAAGCTGTTGCACAGCTATCTTAAGGTCAACGACACCTGCCCCGGCTGTGGCCAGGAACTGTTTCATCATCGTGCCGATGACGGGCCCGCATATCTGACGATCCTGTTCGTCGGGCACCTGCTGGCGCCCGCGCTGCATGTATCATACGTGCATTGGCGCCCTGACCCGCTGACCATGGCGATCGCGTTTTCGATCGGATGTGTCGGCCTGTCGCTTTTTCTGCTGCCACGGCTCAAGGGTGCCATCGTCGCCTATCAATGGGCGCGCCGGATGCACGGGTTCGAGAAATCCGAATAAGCGCCGACATCAATTCGCCGGGGGGCTGAAGATGGACAAATCCGCCATTCGCAATGCCGCGACCGTTGTCGTGTTGCGCAACCGACAGGACGACCCGTCAATCCTGATGGGCCAACGGGGGGCTTCGGCGGCCTTTATGCCGAACAAGTTTGTCTTTCCCGGCGGCGCGGTCGATGCCGGTGATGCCGGGGTTCCTCTGATGCGGGGTCTTCCGGATATCTGCCACAAGCGTCTAGCAGAAAAGGCCGACCCCGGGCTTCAATACCCATTGGCCGCGGCCGCCATTCGCGAGCTATGGGAGGAAACCGGTCTGATACTGGGGCACCCCGGCGATTGGCCCGGCCCGGTTCCTGCTGACTGGCAAGAGTTTGCAGAGCTTGGGTTTCGCCCCTCGGCAGAAGCCTTACAATTCGTATTCCGCGCCGTGACCCCTCCGGGGCGACCGCGCCGTTTCGATGCGCGATTCTTCCTGGTAGATGCCGATGCGGTTCAAAACGACCTGGACGATTTCAGCCGCGCCTCGGACGAGCTGTCGCACCTGCAATGGATCCGCCTGAGCGAGGCACGCGATTTCGACCTGCCGTTCATCACCGAAGTGGTTCTTGCCGAAATCGCCGCGCGGGTCGATGACCCGACCCCGCCTGCATCGGTGCCTTTCTTCCTCAACAACGAAGAAGCGAGCCTGTTTCAAAGGCTCAAGGGACGGCCGATGCCGCATACGGACTGACCCGGCGGGTCATTTCATTCGGCTGATGACAACCGTAACCTCGGGCTTTTTGCCGATTTCGACCTGCGCGCTTTGACGGACAATCCTGCGCATCGATTCTTCCAGTTTTGCATCGTCGCGCAACGTCTTGACCTCTGCGCGCATCAGGAACTGGTTGAGGTCCTCTTCGAGCACATCGACCAACGCGGCCCGCGAGGAACCGATTTCCGGCAACCCCATCGTGTCGCACCAGGGTTCGCCCAACGGCTCGTCATCCTCGTCCAGAATGACCGTCACCACGACATGCCCATTCAGCGCCATCCGGATACGGTCCCTGACCACCCCGTCCATCGCGCCGATCTTGACCGATCCGTCCAGATAGGTCCGACCGGTTTCAACAAAATCAGCGACCCGTGCGGTATCTTCGGTCAGGTCCAACATGGTTCCGTTCACGGCAAGCGTACCGGTACGCCCGCCCGCTTCGGCCAGTTTCACATGTTCGCGAAGATGCCGGTGTTCGCCGTGCATCGGAATGACCATTTGCGGGTCAATCAGCGCGTGCACACGTTCAAGGTCTGGCCGGTTGGCGTGCCCGGAAACGTGGTACAGGCCCGACCCGTCATCCACGATGTCCACACCCTTTTCGCTGAGCTGGTTCATGATGCGGATAACACCCCGTTCATTTCCGGGAATGGTCTTTGACGAGAACAGGAACAAGTCCCCTTCGGCCAGTTCGATACCGCGATATTTGCCGCGCGCCAGTTGGGCGCTGGCGGCCCTGCGTTCGCCCTGGCTGCCGGTAACGATCAGCATCAGGTTCTGGCGCGGCAGGTCCAGCGCCTCTTCGGCACTGACCACGCGCGGGAAATCCGACAGGATGCCGGTCTCGGTGGCGGCTTCGATCATCCGGCGCATAGCGCGCCCCAGCAAAACCACCGACCGGCCAGCCCGCTCGCCCGCCTGGGCCAGCGTTTTGACACGCGCGACATTGGACGCGAAGGTGGTGGCAACCACCATGCCGCTGGCGTTCGAGACAAGCTCGGTGATCGCCGGTCCGACTTCTGATTCCGAACGTCCGGGATGGCCGGAAAACACATTCGTGCTGTCACAGACCAAAGCCTTGACACCGGACTTGCCGATCTCGGTCCACAGTTCGGGGTCAAACGCCTCGCCCACGACGGGGTTTTCGTCCAGTTTGAAATCGCCCGAATGCAGGACCCTTCCAGCAGGCGTGTCGATAACAAGCGCGGCGCTTTCGGGAATAGAATGCGACACCGGCAGAAAACCGATGGTAAAGGGCCCCGCCTTGATCTGCTCGGGCCAGGCCGAAGCGGTGCGCACGGCATCTTCGGGCTGGCCGTGTTCGCCCATCTTTCTGCGCGCAATATTCGCGGTGAACGCCCGCGCGTAAACCGGTGCGCCCAGGGCCTCATAACAATGGGCGACCGCGCCGATATGATCTTCATGCGCGTGGGTGATGAATATCGCCTCTAGGCGGTCGGCCCGCTCTTTCAGCCAGGTGATATCGGCATAGATAAGATCAACGCCGGGGGTTGTGTCCATATCCGGGAAAGTGACGCCCAGATCGACAAGGATCAGCCTTTCCTGACCGGGTTTCCCATATCCGTAGACATAGGCGTTCATGCCGATTTCGCCTGCGCCGCCCAGCGGCAGATAGATCAATCTCTCGCTGCTCATATCGAGCCATTTTCCTTGTTATAGCGATGGATCACGGTCAGCCCGTGCATCGTCAAATCATCTTCGATCGCATCAAACCCGACATCGGCCTGGTCAAACAGCGGGGCCAATCCCCCGGTTCCGACGACTTTCATCGGCATACCGAATTCTGCCTTGATGCGCGAAATCAGCCCTTCGATCAGGCCGGAATACCCCCAATACACGCCCGACTGGATGCAGCCAACCGTATTTGTTCCGATCACCTTGTCCGGGCGCGTGATGTCGATATGGGGCAAGGCGGCCGCACCCTGGTGCAATGCCTCAAGGCTCAGGTTCACACCCGGTGCGATGATGCCGCCAACATAGGCACCGTCTGCTGCCACGACATCGAAATTCGTGGCCGTGCCGAAATCGACCACGACCACGTTGCCGCCATGGCGGTCGAACGCGGCGGCCGCATTGGCCAGCCGGTCAGGGCCCGGCACAGTGCCTTCGTCAATCCGGGGCGGTTGCGGCATCAGGCATTCGGGCTTGCCGACAACCAGCGGGCGGCAGCCAAAAAAGCGGTCGGCAAAAACACGCAGGTTGAATACGACGCGCGGGACGGTGGATGCGATGATTACATCGGTAATATCTGCCTCGATCCCGTAATGTTTCACCAGCGTGGAATACCAGGTGAAATACGCATCCGCCGTGCGGGCATGGTGGGTCGATGTCCTGAGCGTGCAGAGAAATTTTTCTCCGTCCCAGATCGAGAAAACGGTGTTTGTGTTGCCGCAATCGATGGCCAGAAGCATCCGGGCCCCCCTTAGAAATACACGTCTGCCGCCGGTATGCTGACACGACCCTTGGCGGTGTTTAGGACAAGGTTGCCGCCCGCGTCCACTGTTTCAAAAGTTCCGACCGTCTCGGACGCGGCTGTGCGGGCAGTGATGACCGTGCCCAACCGGGCCGCGCGCGACAGCCACGCGGTACGGATCGGTTCAAACCCAAAGCTGGAAAACTGGCTTTCAAACCGGGCATAGGCCGCGGCAAGTTCGGTCAGAAAATCCTGAGGCGTGACCAGAGCACCCGTTTCGGACAAAAGCGAAACAGGGCGTACTGCGCCAGGTTCCACCAGGTCGGCCCCCGGTGCCTCGGACAGGTTAACGCCGATCCCTATTGCCAGATGAGAAACCGCGCGCCCCTGCCCGGTGCTTTCCAAAAGGATTCCGGCCAGCTTGCCACCGTTCAGCAAAACGTCATTGGGCCATTTGAGCGACAGGCCAGCAGACCGCCCCGTCACTGCCACGCAGGCGTCAAACAAGGCCAGCGCCGCAACAAAGCTGCGCAAGGCCGATTGCTCGGGCGGGCCGTGGGGCCGCAACAGCAATGTCGCGGCCAGATTGCCCTTTGGGTTGGCCCAGGCGCGGCCCCTGCGTCCGCGTGCGGCTGTTTGGTGGTGGGCCAGAATCCAAACCGGCCCCTGTGCCGTTGGCGCGATACGCGCGGCCTCGTTCAGCGTGCTGTCCACCTCCTGCACCTCGTGCAGACCGTATCCCGAAGGCCAGGAGCTCATGGATAAAAGGCCGGGCTTTCCAGCCCCGCCCCTTTGTCTGCGATCACGGCCGGATCAGTTGACAAGTGTCGACGCCGCTGCGGCTGCCGCACCTTCGATGCCGAACTGGTAAAAGACACCGATCAGCATCAGGGCAGCCGACCCCATCAGCGCGCACCACAAGACAGGCGACGAGCGTGTCTCGATCGGTTCTTCGTTTTCGGCGCCGAAATACATGTAGAAGACGATCCGCAGATAGTAGAACGCACCGATGACCGACGCGATGGCCGATATGATGACCAGACCGGTCAACCCGGCGTCAACACCGGCTTGCCAGACGCCAAATTTGGCGAAAAAGCCAAGCATCGGCGGCACGCCCGCCAGGCTGAACATCAGGATCAGAACGGCCAGGGCCTTGCCCGGATCCCGCTTGGAATACTGGCGCAGCGCGTCGATATCGGTGATCGGCTTTCCGTCCCGTTCCATCATCAGGATGAACGCAAAAGTGCCGATATTCATCGTCACGTAGATGGCCAGATACATCAGCATCGCCTTGACGCCCAGAACCGTACCCGCGGCCAGACCGATCAGCGCATATCCCATGTGGGCGATCGAAGAGAACGCCATCAGACGCTTGATGTCGCGCTGGCCGATTGCAGCCACGGCGCCCAACAGCATCGACAGGACCGACAGCAAAACGATCACCTGCTGCCAATCCTTGACCGCACCGCCAAAGGCATCATGCAGAACGCGCGCGAACAGGGCCATCGCGGCAACCTTTGGCGCGGTTGCAAAGAAGGCCGTGATCGGTGTCGGCGACCCTTCATAGACGTCTGGCGTCCACATGTGGAAGGGCACGGCAGATACCTTGAACGCCAGGCCCGAGATCAGGAAGATCAGGCCGAACAACAGCCCAAGCGACACTTCACCGTGGTGAACGGTTTGAATGATGCCCGAGAACAGCGTTGTTCCGCTGAAGCCATAAACAAGCGACGCCCCATACAGCAGCAGGCCCGAGCTGAGCGCGCCCAGCACGAAATACTTGAGCCCCGCCTCGGTCGATTTGGCGCTGTCGCGACGCAATGCGGCCACCACGTACAGCGCCAGCGACTGCAATTCCAGCCCCATATACAGGGACATCAGATCGCCCGCGCTGACCATCATCATCATGCCGACGGCGGCCAGCGCCACCAACAACGGATATTCAAACCGCAACAGACCGCGGCGGGTCATGTAGTCCTGGCTCATCAGCAGAACGGCGGCGGCAGAAAGCAGGATCGCCACCTTGGCGAACCGGGCGAACCCATCGTCGACGAACATGCCTTTGAACGCCACGTTGACACCATCGCCATTGGTGGCAATCCAAAAGGCCAGCAGCGCCATCAGACCGGCCGTCGCCCAGGTCAGGATGGGCGCCAAGGCGTCTTTGGTCGTGTAGACAGCCCCAATCAACGCCGCCATCGCATAGATCGCCAGCACGATTTCCGGCAGGATTACAGTCAGATCAGCCTGGATCATGTCTCCAAAGCTCCCTTAATGCGAGGTGGCAACCTGGGACGCGGTCTCAGCCGCGGCCAGGGCCGTGTCATAGTTCGAAATCAGCGCAGCGGTGGAATTGCCGATCACATCGGTGACCAGGGAAGGATAGACCCCCAGCAAGATTGTCATCACGATCAGCGGCGCAAAGATCAGCCGCTCGCGCGAGCTCATGTCGGTAATGGACTTGAGGCTTTCCTTGATCATATCGCCAAAGACCACCCGGCGATACAGCCACAAGGCATACCCGGCCGAAAAGATCACGCCCGTGGCTGCCACGGCAGTCACCCAGGTATTGACCTGGAATGTGCCCATCAGCGTCAGGAATTCACCAATGAACCCGCTGGTGCCCGGCAGGCCGACATTGGCCATCGTGAACAGCATGAAGACCAGCGCATAAGCGGGCATCCGGATCACCAGACCTCCGTAGGCTTCGATGTCGCGTGTGTGCATCCGGTCGTAGATCACGCCGACACACAGGAACAGCGCCGCCGAAATGAACCCGTGGCTGAGCATCTGGAAAATCGCACCGTCCACGCCCTGTTGAGTGGCGGCGAAAATCCCCATGGTCACGAACCCCATATGCGCGACCGAGGAATAAGCAATCAGCTTTTTCATGTCTTCCTGCACCAGCGCCACCAACGAGGTGTAAACAACGGCAATTGCCGACATCCACAGAACCACATCCGTCATGACTTCGGACCCGACGGGGAACATGGGCAGGCTGAACCGAAGGAACCCATAGCCACCCATCTTGAGCAGGATCGCGGCCAGAACAACCGACCCGGCTGTCGGGGCCTGAACGTGGGCATCGGGCAACCAGGTATGCACCGGCCACATCGGCATCTTGACCGCGAATGAGGCAAAGAACGCCAGGAACAGCAGGGTCTGCATGCCACCAACGATATGAATTCCCAGCAGGTTGAAACCCTCGAACGGGAACTGGTGGGTCATCAACAGGGCGATATCGGTTGTCTTGGCCTCGGAATACATGGCCACCATGGCAACCAGCATCAGAACCGACCCGAGGAAGGTATAGAGGAAGAATTTGAAGCTGGCATAGATCCGGTTCGCCCCGCCCCAGATACCAATGATCAGGAACATCGGGATCAGGCCCGCCTCGAAGAACAGGTAGAAAAGAACCAGGTCAAGCGCCATGAAGACGCCCAGCATCAGCGTTTCCAGCAGCAGGAAAGCGATCATGTATTCCTTGACCCGGTCGGTCACGTTCCAACTGGCCAGAATGGTCAGCGGCATGATGAACGTGGTCAGCAGAACGAACAGGACGCTGATGCCATCGACACCCATCTTGTATTTCAGACCCATCAGCCATTCACCCTCTTCCACCATCTGGAAGCCGGTGTTGGACGGGTCAAAGCCTGTGTAGATGCCGATCGAGACCAGGAAGGTCACGGTCGTCGCCACCAACGCAACCCATTTGGCGTTGCGCTGCGCGGCAGCGTCCTCACCATGCAGGAACAGGGCCAGAATTCCTGCTGCGATGGCGGGGATGAAGGTGACAATAGATAGGATATTGTCCATTAGTGTGCGCCTCCGCCGATCGACATCCAGGTGACAAGGGCGGCGATGCCCAAAACCATCCAGAAGGCGTAAGTAAAGATGTAGCCCGTCTGCGCCTTGCCTGCGAGGCGGGTAAAGAAGGGAACAACGCCCATCGCGACCCCATTCAGGAAGCCGTCGATTGTGTTGCCGTCACCGCGTTTCCACAGGAACCGCCCCAAAGCCATGGTGGGTTTGACAAAGATCGCGTCGTAGATTTCGTCAAAGTACCATTTGTTCAGCAAGAACAGGTACAGCGGACGCTGGTTCGCCGCCAGACGCGCCGGCAACGAGGTATTCACGATATAGAACCAGTAGGCCACGACAAAGCCCAACAGCATGGCGACGAAGGGCGAGACTTTGACCCATTTCGGGGCGGCATGCGCGTCGTCCAGCACATGGTTGTCCGGCGCCATATAAAGCGCACCCTCACCCGGCTTGCCCACAAAAGCATAGTGATGATCGCCGCCATGCGCTGCTGCATCAGCGTGGCCCTCATCAGCGTGGGCCGTATCAGCGTGGGCCGCATCGGCGTGGCCCTCATCAGCGTGGCCGTCAGCGGCGTGCGCATCTTCGGCATGGGCATCTTCGGCGTGCCCGTCATCGGCGTGATCAGCCTCGGCATGCCCGTCGGTCGCGGCGTGGTCACCGGCATCTGCATGGGCCTCGGCCACGGGGATACCATAGAACTTGCCCACTTGATCGGCGTGACCGAAGAAGTTGCCGTACCAGATCATCCCGGCAAAGACCGCGCCCAGTGACAGCACGCCCAGCGGCACCAGCATGACCATCGGGCTTTCATGCGCGTGGTCATGCGTGTGCTTGTCCCCGCGCGGCGCACCATAGAAGGTCAGGAAGATCAGGCGCCAGCTGTAGAACGAGGTGAACGCAGCCGCGATGACCAACAGCCAGAACCCATAGCCTGAACCGCCTGCATAGGCGCTCTCGATGATGGCATCCTTGGACAGGAACCCGGCGAAACCGAATGTGGTCAGCGGGATACCGACGCCGGTGATGGCCAGCGTACCGATCATCATCGCCCAGAAGGTATAGGGGATCTTTTTGCGCAGGCCGCCATACTCGGTCATCTCCTGCTCGTGATGCATCGCGTGGATCACCGATCCGGCGCCCAGGAACAGCAGCGCCTTGAAAAAGGCATGCGTCAGCAGGTGGAACATCGCCGCCGAATACATACCGACACCTGCGGCCACGAACATATAGCCCAGCTGCGAACAGGTCGAATAGGCGATGACGCGTTTGATATCGGTCTGAACCAGACCCACGGTCGCCGCAAAGAACGCGGTTGAGGCCCCAAGGACCGTGATGAACCCGGTCGCACCCGGCGCGAACTCCATCAACGGCGACATGCGGCAAACCAGGAATACACCCGCGGTTACCATGGTTGCGGCGTGGATCAGTGCCGAAACAGGGGTCGGGCCTTCCATCGCGTCAGGCAACCATGTGTGCAGGATCAACTGCGCCGATTTGCCCATCGCGCCGATGAACAGAAGAACACAAATGACTTCGATCGCGCTCCACTCGCCCCACAGGAAGTGCAGCTGTGTTTCAGCCAGCGTCGGGGCCGAGGCGAACACGTCCGAAAAGTTGATGCTGTCAGTCAGGAAGAAGATCGCGAAAATCCCCAGCGCAAAGCCAAAGTCCCCCACCCGGTTGACGATAAAGGCCTTCATCGCGGCCGCATTGGCCGACGGCTTGCGATAGTAAAACCCGATCAGCAGGTAGGACGCGACGCCCACGCCTTCCCAGCCAAAGAACATCTGAACCAGGTTGTCGGCCGTCACCAGCATCAGCATCGCAAAGGTGAAGAAGGACAGATACGCAAAGAAACGCGGCTTATAGCTTTCGCCTTCGCGCCATTGCGGGTCGTGATCCATATAGCCAAAGGAATAGAGGTGCACCAGCGCCGAGACCGTCGTCACCACGATCAGCATGATCGCGGTCAGCCGATCCAGGCGAACCGCCCAGCTGGTCGACAGCGACCCGCTTTCGATCCAGCGCATGACCTCGATCTGCTGGGTTACTCCGTCGAAGGTGAGGAACACAATCCACGACAGCAGGCAGGCCAGAAACAGCAGACCTGTTGCGGTCCACATGGCGGCCTTCTCGCCGATGAATCGCCAGCCGAACCCGCAGATCAAAGCGCCCACAAGCGGGGCAAAGAGGATGGTGGTTTCCATAGTTCTCTTAGCCCTTCATCATATTGACGTCTTCAACCGCGATGGTGCCGCGGTTGCGGAAGAAGCAGACCAGAATGGCCAGCCCGATGGCTGCCTCGGCCGCTGCTACGGTCAGCACGAACAGTGTAAACACCTGCCCGACCAGATCGCCGAGAAAGCTGGAGAACGCCACAAGGTTGATATTCACCGCCAGCAGCATCAATTCGATGCTCATCAGCAGGATGATGACATTCTTGCGGTTCAGGAAGAGACCGAAGATGCCGATGACGAACAGCGTCGCCGCGACCGTAAGATAGTGTTCAAGTCCGATCATGATCCTAAGCCTTTTTCAGTGCTTTCATTGTCAGGTCGATCCAACTGAGGTTGGTACCACGGCGCCTTCTCAACTTCCCAAGGCATCGCGCCGTCACTGTCCGGCCAGAAGACTTGAAGCGCAGTCTTGAGTTCTGGGCGTTTTGTAGCCGCGCGAAACGTAATGCTCGCGCCGAAGTGGTTATCAAAATTTGACGGGTGAACAGGCCTTAACTCTAAGGGATAATTTTTGATGATTTCGACAAGCTGCTCGTTGCCGCCATTCCATGTCCAGCCTGATTTCGCGCGATCCACTATGTCCGAAAGGATGCCATGAGCTGTTTCCTTCGCGAGGCCGAATACTATCAACTCTGGCAAACCGCAGTATTCATCTAGGTTCGTCGTATAAGTGAACTCCGGAGTTTCTTCGGGATCGTCTTTCGTTGGAAAAACACTCGTTGCAGCCCAACCGAAGTCGTCCACCAGTTTTATCGTGTTTTTTGTGAAGTCACTCACTTCCGGAAAATCAGGCATCTGCTACAACCCCTGCCCCGGTTTCACGTCCTTCAACTCCATCGCTTTGGCCGGGTCACGCATCATCTGGGCGATGATGTCCTGACGCTTGATGTCCTGACGGTGGCGCAGCGTCAAAACGATGGCACCGATCATGGCCACCAGCAGGATCAGGCCCGCCAGTTGGAACAGAAGGAAGTATTGATCGTAAAGAATGACACCCAGCGCCTCGGTATTGTGGCGGTCCGCCGGGATCGGCTGCGCCAGGTTGGCGGCGGCGCCTTGCGCGCTGTCCCAGGCCCCAAAGGCCATGACGAACTGCATCAGGATAACCAGGCCGATCAGCAGGGCCAACGGCATATAGCGCGCCATCTCGGCCTTGAGCTCGGCAAAGTCCACGTCCAGCATCATCACCACGAACAGGAACAGCACCGCAACCGCGCCGACATAGACGATGATCAGCAGCATCGCCACGAACTCGGCCCCCAGCAGCACGAACAAGCCTGCCGCCGACAGGAAGGACAGGATCAGCCACAGCACGGAATGCACCGGCTGGCGGCTGATCACCGTGAACAGCCCGCCGGTGATGGCGCTGATGGCAAACAGATAGAAGGCAAAGACGGTCATTGATCCTCATCCTCGTTATCGCCCAGGACCTCTTGCGCCAGATCCAGCGCGCGGGTCATGGCCGGGATGCCGGCAAAAACCGACATCTGACCGATCGTTTCCACGATCTCTTGTTTCTTGGCCCCGGCCTCAAGCGCGTGGCGCACGGTTTGACGCACCGCCGCATCCGCCTGCGCACCCTGACAGGTCAGCCCCGCCAGCGTCAGCAGCAGGCGGGTCTTGGCATCCAGCCCGTCGGTGTTGACGGCATTGCCAAACATCATCTCCATGACCTCTTTGGGCATGGTCGGCCACAGTGCTTCGAACCCTTTGGGCGAAAAGCTTTCCATCGCCGGGTTCAGGGCCTTGGCCATGTCCTGAGCTTGCCGCATCATCAGCTCGAACGGATTTGTCGGGCTATCAGTCATCGGTACGGCGCGTCCATTTCCAGGTTGCGGGCGATCTCGGCTTCCCAGCGTTCGCCGTTCGACAGAAGCTTTTCCTTGTCGTAAAACAGCTCTTCGCGGGTTTCGGTTGCAAACTCGAAATTCGGACCTTCGACAATGGCATCGACCGGGCAGGCCTCTTGGCAAAAGCCGCAATAGATGCACTTGGTCATGTCGATATCATAACGCGTGGTGCGGCGGCTGCCGTCTTCGCGCGGTTCAGCGTCGATGGTGATGGCCTGCGCCGGGCAGACCGCCTCGCACAGTTTGCACGCGATGCAACGTTCTTCGCCGTTGGGATAACGGCGCAGCGCATGCTCACCGCGGAAACGCGGGGACAGAGGCCCCTTTTCATGCGGATAGTTCACGGTGGCCTTGGGTGCAAAGAAATACTTCAGCCCCAGCTTCATGCCGACCCAGAAGTCCTGCAGCAGGAAATACTTGGCAGCGCGGGAATAGTCGATTTGGGTCATATCAGCCTCCTACGCTCCAACGCGCGAACGCGCCCCAGAACCAGTCGAATTTCGCCGCAAAGGATACGAACACCACCCAGACAAGGCTGAACGGCAGGAACACTTTCCAGCCCAGCCGCATCAGCTGGTCATAGCGGTAGCGCGGCGTGATCGCCTTGACCATCGCGAAGATGAAGAAAAAGAACGCCATCTTGGCAACCATCCACAGCACGCCGTCAGGCAGACCGGGGATCGGCGACAGCCAACCGCCGAAGAACAGCAGCGTTGTCAGCGCGCACATCAGGAAGATCGCGATATATTCGCCTGCCATGAACAGCAGGAACGGCGTGGCCGAATATTCAACCTGATAGCCTGCGACCAGTTCCGATTCCGCCTCGGGCAGGTCAAACGGCGGACGGTTGGTTTCAGCCAGGGCCGAGATAAAGAACAGGAAGACCATCGGGAAATGCGGCAGCCAGTACCAGCTGAAGAACCCGAACGAGCCATCTTGCGCACGCACGATGTCGCCAAAGTTCATCGACCCCGTCGAGATGATGATGCCGATGATGATCAGCCCGATGGACACCTCGTAGGAAATCATTTGCGCGGCCGAGCGCAGGGACCCCAGGAACGGGTACTTTGAGTTCGACGCCCAACCGCCCATGATTACGCCATAAACTTCCAACGACGATACGGCGAAGACATAGAGGATGGCGACGTTGATATCCGACAAGACCCAGCCATCGTTGAACGGGATCACGGCCCAGGCGATCATGGCCAGAACAAAAGATGTCAGCGGCGCAAGGATGAACACCGTCCGGTCCGCACCGGCCGGTATGACGACCTCTTTCACCACGTATTTCAACGCGTCCGCCACCGATTGCAGCAGACCGTAAACGCCAACCACATTGGGGCCGCGCCGCATCTGGACAGCAGCCCAGATCTTGCGGTCGCCATAAACAAGGAACAACAGCGAGATCATCACAAAGGCAACGACAGCAAGCACTTGCGCCAGAATGATGATGGCTATTCCGCCTGGGGTGTTAAAGAATTCAGCCATTGGTCCTCACACCGTGGTATTTCCGTTTACCGCGCGTGATGCAAAGGCCAGATGCCTGCGCACAAAGCGGCTGGGTCGGCGCGTTGGTGTAAACAGCATCTGCCGCCAATACGCCACCCTTAATCTTGGGTTCCACATACAAATCAGACGCGGCGACCTGCCACCCGGCATCGCCCCTGTCTGCATGTGATATGAAACAGCTTTGGTTCATTCCGCCGCGATCTTTTCAGCCTTGCGGGCCTGCGCCTGCGCGGAAAGCTCTGCCATCAGTTGCGAGGCGCGCGCAATCGGGTTGGTCAGGTAGAAATCCTTGACCGAATTGCGGAATGTGGCCTTGCCCAGCGGGCCTGCTGCCAGCGCCTGAACCTCGTTCTCGATCACTTCGTCGATGCGGGCCAGATGCGGAACCGCCTCGATCAGCGCGCTGCGCAGTTGCGCCAGCGAGTCGAAGGGCAGCGTTGCATCCAGTTCGGCGGACAGTGCACGCAGGATGGCCCAGTTTTCCTTGGCCTCACCCGGCGCAAATCCGGCGCGCATCGCCAGTTGCGGACGGCCTTCGGTATTCACGAACAGGCCGTTTTCTTCGGTATAGGCCGCGCCCGGCAGGATCACGTCGGCGCGGTGCGCACCGCGGTCACCGTGGCTGCCCTGATAGATCACAAAGACACCGTCACCGATTTCAACTTCATCCGCGCCGAGGTTATAGATCACATCCGCCGCGCTGACCGCATCCATGCCGCCTTCGTTCGTGGCATCCACATCCATCGCACCCACGCGTGACGCTGCAGTGTGCAGCACAATCAGACCGCTTTCCGTATTGGCCGCAATGGTTTGCGCCGCGGCCAGAACGGCGGCTCCGTCCGCCTCTTGCAGCGCGCCTTGGCCCACGATGACCAACGAGCGTTTGGCCTTGATCTCGTCATCCCCGCCCATGTCGAGGGCTTTTTGCAACGCAGCGCGATCGTCACCCATGTGGTGATAGGCAAAGGTCAGATCCACCGCCGGGCCGACCAGGGCAACCTCGGCCCCATGGGCCCATGCCTTGCGGATACGGGCGTTCAGCACCGGCGCCTCATCACGCGGGTTGGTGCCGATCAGCAGGATACGTTCGGCCGTGTCGATGTCTTCGATTGCGGCGGTGCCGGCATATGCGCCGCGATTGCCCGCAGGCAGCTTGGCCCCGTCGGTGCGGCATTCCACAACGCCGCCCTGCCCTTCGATCATCTGTTTCAACGCAAAGGCGGCCTCGACCGGGGCCAGATCGCCCACGATACCAGCGGGTTTGTCGGCCCCTTTCAGCGCTTCAGCCGCTTTGGTCAGCGCCTCGGGCCATGTGGCCGGACGCAGTTTCCCGTTTTCACGGACATACGGCTTGTCCAGACGCTGACGACGCAGCCCGTCCCAGACAAAGCGGGTCTTGTCGCTGATCCACTCTTCGTTCACGCCGTCATGGTTGCGCGGCAGGAAACGCATGACTTCGCGACCCTTGGTATCCACGCGGATGTTCGCGCCAAGCGCGTCCATCACGTCGATGCTTTCGGTCTTGGTCAGTTCCCAGGGGCGCGCGGTAAACGCATAAGGCTTGGACGTCAGCGCACCAACGGGGCACAGGTCGATGATGTTGCCCTGCATGTTGGATGCAAGCGTCTGGTTCAGATAGGACGTGATTTCGGCATCTTCGCCACGCCCGGTCTGGCCCATCTGGGTGATCCCGGCGACCTCGGTGGTGAAGCGAACACAACGGGTGCAGCTGATACAGCGGGTCATGGCGGTGCCAACCAGCGGCCCCAGGTCCAGATCATCAACCGCGCGCTTGGCTTCCTTGAACCGCGACCCGGACAGGCCATAGGCCATCGCCTGATCCTGCAGGTCGCATTCACCGCCCTGGTCGCAGATCGGGCAATCCAGCGGGTGATTGATGAGTAGGAACTCCATCACCCCTTCGCGGGCCTTCTTGACCATGGGCGAGTTTGTCTTGACCACAGGCGCCTGCCCCTCGGGGCCAGGGCGCAGGTCACGGACCTGCATCGCGCAGGACGCCGCAGGTTTCGGAGGGCCGCCGACAACCTCGACAAGGCACATCCGGCAGTTCCCTGCAATCGACAGACGCTCGTGATAACAGAACCGCGGCACTTCGACCCCGGCCTGTTCACAGGCCTGGATCAGGGTCATTGCACCATCGACTTCGATTTCCTGCCCGTCGATATTCACCTTGCGAAGGTCAGACATGGTCTAGTTCGCCCTCAAATACACGCCAATGGCGCTGTTTCTTTCGATTTCCGCCCGCCCAAGCTTGCAGAACGTATTCGGTTTGTCATAGCTCACCCCGTTTTGCGCCAGGTAAGCCTCGCCCTTGCTGCGCATCCGGTCTTTTTCGGCATCGGATTCGACATATGCGCGAATTTCCTTGTCCGAATAGCCCAGCTTGTTTGCCTTGGACCGCAGCCCCCACATCACCCCGATCGCCTTCATCCGGCGCCCGCTGATCGACGGGCAGTAATCCGAAATCTCATTTGCAATGGCGATGTAATAGAGTTCGTTGTCGATCTCCTTGACATCGCGCAAGGGCGGCTTGGCCTCGGCCATCGCCGGCAACGCCAGCACGGCGCACAGAACTGCGGGTTTCACAATAGACATGCCATTTCCTTTCGTCTTGGGTTTCCCAAGACGACATCCGGTCGAGCTGCTATGCAATAACAGCCCCCGGCCCTGGTCATGATATGTGATAGCGCGGGTCATGGTCTTTGGCACGATCCCGCAAATGTCAGCTTGTCATTGTCGATACGCAGGGTCTGCGGTTCGCTGTCGGGGCCGACCTTCCAGACAATCCGGGACGAGCCAAAATTCTGGACGCAATACCGCGTGGCCTCATGCCGCCCGGCCTCGCGGGCGCCGTCCAGTGACGCGGACACGCCATTGACGGTCACGGTGAAATCGGTGGGCGTGGCCTTTTTGTCCACGGCCTTGGCGCTTGCGCGGAATGCATGGCCATCGAACAGGATCCGGTCGCTGGATGACCGACCGCTACATGCCGCCAGCAATGCAACAGCGGCCAATACCCCAAGGGAAACCGCCCTGGCGCGCGCTGCGTTTTGCTGTTTCTGATCGATCTTGTTTCTCACCGTAATGTTCCTCAGGAAACTGCCGCCGCCAGGGCCAGAAGGCCCATCACCGCCATACAGGCCCAGCCAATGACATACAGGACCGACCGCAGGCCGCTATGGGCGCGGCCAATCCCGCGCAGATGCACGATCAGCATCGCAACACGCGCAACCAACGCCACCGACGCCAGCATATTTACCCAAACCGGGCCAACCCCCAGCAGGATCGCCGCCATCGTGACCGTCAGGAACGCAGGCAGGGTTTCTGTCCCGTTCAGGTAGGCGCGGTTCAAACGATACGCCCGGTCCGAATAGTCCTGTTCGGGGGTGGCCCCCGGTGCCAAGCCCTTGCCCGCCTTGGACAGCGCCGAAAACGGCGCCAGCAACAGCACGATCAGGGTAAAGATCACCAGGGCGGCAATCGCATGGGAATATTCGGCAAAGCTCTCCATCCGGTCTACTCCGCCGCAATCGCCGAAGAGCGACCCGTTTTCTGTGCCTTGATGCGGTCTTCGATCTCATCACGGAAATTGCGGATCAGGCCCTGGATCGGCCAGGCGGCCGCGTCGCCAAGGGCACAGATCGTGTGACCTTCGACCTGTTTTGTTACGTCAAACAGCATGTCGATCTCTTCCGGTTCGGCCTCGCCGCGCACCAGACGATCCATCACGCGCATCATCCAGCCGGTGCCTTCGCGGCACGGCGTGCACTGGCCGCAGCTTTCATGCTTGTAGAATTTCGACAGACGCCAGATCGCCTTGATGATGTCCGTGGATTTGTCCATCACGATCACCGCAGCGGTGCCCAGACCCGAGCCCAGTTCGCCCCGCAAATAGTCGAAATCCATGATCGCATCGCGCATGTTCTCACCGCGCACGCAAGGCACTGACGATCCGCCCGGAATGACGGCCAGCAGGTTGTCCCAGCCGCCGCGAATACCGCCGCAATGGGTTTCGATCAGTTCCTCGAAGGAAATCGACATCGCCTCTTCGACGACGCAGGGGTTGTTCACATGGCCCGAGATCGCAAACAGCTTGGTGCCTGCGTTGTTTTGACGGCCAAAGCCTGCGAACCAATCCGCGCCACGGCGCAGGATGGTCGGCACAACAGCGATGGATTCCACGTTGTTCACCGTGGTCGGGCAGCCGTAAAGACCGGCCCCCGCCGGGAACGGAGGTTTCATCCGCGGCATGCCCTTCTTGCCCTCAAGGCTTTCGATCAGGGCGGTTTCCTCGCCGCAGATATAGGCGCCCGCGCCGTGATGCAGGAACAGGTCGAAATCCCAGCCCGAACCGGCCGCGTTTTTGCCCAGCAGGCCCGCGTCATACGCCTCGTCAATCGCGGCCTGCAGCGCCTCGCGTTCACGGATATATTCGCCGCGCAGGTAGATATAGCAGGTATGCGCATTCATCGCGAAGGACGCGATCAGGCAGCCTTCGATCAGCGTATGCGGATCGTGGCGCATGATCTCGCGATCTTTACAGGTGCCCGGCTCGGATTCATCCGCATTCACGACCAGATATGAAGGGCGCCCGTCGCTTTCCTTGGGCATGAACGACCATTTCAGACCGGTCGGAAAGCCCGCACCGCCGCGACCACGCAGGCCCGAGTCCTTCATCGTCTGGATGATCCAGTCGCGCCCCTTTTCGATCAGGCCAGCAGTGCCGTCCCAATGCCCGCGGGCCTGTGCGCCGCGCAATGTGCGCTCATGCATCCCGTAGATGTTGGTAAAGATCCGGTCCTGATCCTTCAGCATCGCGTGTTACCTTCAGCTGTCCTGACGCATGCGCCAGAGTTGAAATATGTTGACGCCTGCATAGATGAATCCCGCCAGGGCGGCGAAATCAAACAGCAGCGCAAATCGCCCCGGCATTCCCAGCGCGGGACCGACGAACATTGTCATGGCAAGCCACAGCACCATGGTCGCAGCGATGACCATGCCGATATGTCGGCCCTTGCGGGCTATGGCCTGTTCCTTGTCCGTGTCCATCTTATCCTGGCGCCCCGGACGGGCACCTGCTTAGTCTTCGTACTTGCCTTCCGACTTTGCCCGCTTGGCAAACTCGGTCTCTTCTCCTGCGGCCAGCTTGGCCGCCTGTTCGATCCAGCCATCACGTTCGATCCGGCCTTTGAATTTCAGCCGTGCGTCGACCCAGGCCACCTGTTCAGGGGTCCAGGCGGCGATCTGGTCGAAATGATAAAAGCCCAGCTCGTTCAACGTCTGTTCAAGCTTGGGGCCGACGCCCTTGAGCAGCTTGAGGTCGTCGGGCTTGCCCTCGCGCGCACCGCTCAGCGTTTCAGGCTGTACTTCAGCCGTTTCCGCCTTGGTCGCGGCGCCCTCGGGCGAAGATGGCTCGGCCTTGGCAGATTTCTTCGGCGCAGCCTGACGGGCGGCTGGTTTACCCTGCTCCGGCACCTTCGGCGGCTTCGCCGCGGCCGACGCACCGGCCTGCTTTCCATCCTTGCCCAGCCACGGGGTCAGGACAGGCACCTCGGTCCCGTCGATACGCTTGACGGTATCCGCCAACCCGGTCGCCAATTCGACGCTTGCATTGTATTCGGGCTTGCCGGCCCCGTGCTCGGACAGGCTGGTCAGACCTTTCAGCGGTTCCGCCGCATAGCGCCCATTCTGAGGACCAGGGACAGGCACCTTGCCAGAGGACAGATCATCAATGATCTTGCCAAAGCTCACGGCGGTCAGGTCCTCGTAATAATCCTTGCCGATCTGCGCCATCGGCGCATTGGTGCAGGACCCGAGGCATTCGACCTCTTCCCAGCTCAGCTTGCCATCGGCGGACAGCTCATGCGGTTTCGCCGCAATCTTGTCCTTGCAGACCGCGATCAGGTCTTCGGCACCACAGATCATGCAGGACGTCGTGCCGCAGACCTGAATATGCGCCACCGAGCCAACCGGTTGCAGCTGGAACATAAAATAGAACGAGGCCACCTCGAGCACGCGGATATAGGCCATGCCCAGCATGTCGGCGACGGATTCAATCGCCGGGCGGGACAGCCAGCCCTCTTGTTCCTGCGCGCGCCACAGCAGCGGGATGACCGCGCTGGCCTGACGGCCCTCGGGGTATTTGGTGATCTGCGCTTTGGCCCATTGCTGGTTGGCAGCGGTAAAGGCAAAGCTTTCGGGTTGTTCGGGATGAAGACGGCGGAGCATTAGCGGTCAATCTCTCCAAATACGACATCCATGGTGCCAATGATGGCGGCGACGTCGGCCAGTTGGTGTCCTCCGGCGACGTGGTCCATGGCTTGCAGGTGCAGAAAGCCGGGCGCGCGCAGTTTGGCGCGGTAAGGCTTGTTAGTGCCGTCGGCGACCAGATAGACGCCGAATTCGCCTTTGGGGGCCTCGACGGCGGCGTAGACCTCGCCTGCGGGGACGTGGAAACCTTCGGTATAAAGCTTGAAGTGATGGATCAGGCTTTCCATCGAGGTCTTCATGTCGGACCGTTTCGGCGGGGTGATCTTGCCGCGCGCCAGAACGTCGCCGGGGCATTCGCGGATCTTGGCGATGGCCTGGCGGATAATCAGCAGCGACTGGCGCATCTCTTCCATGCGCACAAGGTAACGGTCGTAACAGTCGCCGTTCTTGCCGACGGGGATCTGGAATTCGAACTCGTCATAGCATTCATAGGGCTGCGCACGGCGCAAATCCCAGGCCAGACCCGACCCGCGGACCATCACGCCCGAAAATCCGTATTTCTGAATGTCATCTTCGGTCACGATGCCTATATCGGCGTTGCGCTGTTTGAAAATGCGGTTTTCAGTCAGCAGACCGTCGATGTCTTCCAGAACGGCGGGGAATTCGTGGCTCCAGGCCTCGATATCATCCAGCAGTTCGGGCGGCAGGTCCTGGTGTACACCACCGGGGCGGAAATAGGCGGCGTGCAGGCGGGCACCACAGGCACGCTCGTAAAACACCATCAGCTTTTCACGCTCTTCAAAGCCCCAAAGCGGCGGGGTCAGCGCGCCCACGTCCATCGCCTGCGTGGTGACGTTCAGCAGGTGGTTCAGGATGCGTCCGATCTCGGAATACAGAACCCGGATCAGCGAGCCACGGCGCGGCACCTCGACGCCGGTCAGCTTTTCAATGGCCAGACACCAGGCGTGTTCCTGGTTCATCGGCGCCACGTAATCCAGACGGTCGAAATACGGCAGGTTCTGCAGATACGTCCGGCTTTCCATCAGCTTTTCAGTACCGCGGTGCAGCAGGCCGATATGCGGGTCGCAGCGTTCAACGATCTCGCCGTCCAGCTCAAGCACAAGACGCAAAACCCCGTGCGCCGCAGGGTGTTGCGGGCCGAAGTTGATGTTGAAGTTGCGGATCTTCTGTTCTCCGCTCAGCGCGTCCGTGCTGCCGTCATCATATCTTGAGCCGTCCATCAACGCCCTCGTTTCTTCTTTGCTTCGGCCCGAACCCGGACCTTTTCCGCCTCAAGCGCCTTGGCCGCGGCCCCTGCCAGCAGGACCCCCAGCGCACCCAATGCGATCAGTTCCCCCAGCAGCATCAGCATCTCAGCGGCGCTCCAACTCTTGCAGTTTCAGCCCGACCCACCACAACAGGGCTATCGTGCCGAATGGAACCAGACAGAGCAGGCACCAGTATTTGTTGATCCCGAAAAACGGCAAAATCTTCACCATCGGAATGATGGTCAGCGCGGAAAGGATCAGCCACCAGATGCCACCCATTACTCGGTCTCCTGTTTCTCATCCCCCGGCAGAATGTAATTCGCGCCCTCCCAGGGGGACATGAAATCGAACTGCCGGTATTCCTGCACCAGGCTGACAGGTTCATAGACCACACGCTTTTGCGCCTCGTCATACCGCACCTCGGTATAGCCGGTGGTCGGGAAATCCTTGCGCAGCGGATAGCCGCGGAACCCATAGTCGGTCAGGATACGCCGCAGGTCCGGGTGGCCCGAGAACAGGATGCCGAACATGTCGAACACCTCGCGCTCGAACCAGTTGGCCGACGGGTGGATGTCAGTGATCGAGGGCACCATGTCCTCTTCGCGGATCGAAACCCGCAGGCGGATACGCTGGTTCTGGTACATCGACAGAAAGTGATAGACCACGTCGAACCGTTTGGTGCGTTCGGGATAGTCGACGCCGGTGATATCGACCAGTGTCGAAAACCGGCACGACTGATCGGATGTCAGAAACTCGACAAACCCGACCAGATTGGACGGGGCGACGTCGATATTCAGCTCGCCATGCGTGACGTCCCAGCCCAGAACGCAATCCGCGCGCTTGAGTTCGATCTGTGCGCCAAGTTCCTTGAGTGCTTCGCTCATCCGAATTCTCCTCAGCGCACGATGGTGCCGGTGCGGCGTATTTTGCGTTGCAACTGCATCAGCCCGTACAGCAGCGCTTCAGCCGTTGGCGGGCAGCCGGGCACATAGATATCCACCGGAACAACCCGGTCGCATCCACGCACGACGGAATAGGAATAGTGGTAATAACCACCGCCATTGGCGCAGGACCCCATCGAGATCACATAGCGCGGCTCGGGCATCTGGTCATAAACCTTGCGCAGCGCGGGGGCCATCTTGTTGGTCAGCGTCCCGGCCACGATCATCACGTCCGACTGACGCGGCGAGGCGCGCGGCGCGATGCCAAACCGTTCGGCATCATACCGCGGCATCGAGGTGTGCATCATCTCGACCGCGCAGCAGGCCAGACCAAAGGTCATCCAGTGCAGACTGCCGGTACGGGCCCAGTTGATGATGTCTTCGGTCGATGTCAGCAGGAAACCCTTGTCCTGCAATTCGGCGTTCAGGGCCTGGGTGGCGACTTCTTTGTCGACGCCAGCGGTGTTTGCACCCGTCATCACTCCCATTCCAGGGCCCCTTTCTTCCATTCATAGGCAAAGCCGATGGTCAGAACGCCCAAAAACACCATCATGGACCAGAACCCCACATCGCTGATGTCCTTGAAGCCGACGGCCCAGGGGAACAGGAATGCAATTTCCAGATCGAAGATGATGAAGAGAATCGAGACCAGGTAGAATCGGACGTCGAACTTCATCCGCGCGTCATCAAAGGCATTGAAGCCGCATTCATACGCGCTGACCTTTTCGGGGTCGGGGTTGCGGACAGCCAGAACCACAGCGGCAAGAATCAAGACGATTCCAAGCCCTACGGCGACGGCCAGAAACACCAGGATCGGGAGGTATTCCCGCAGCAGGTCTTCCACGAATAGCTCCTTTCCTGCGCATCCATCACCGGGACGCGCCGTCAATTGGCGTGTTGACTGGACTTTCTGTATCCGCGCCGCGTCAGAGGGTCAACCGAGCACAGGCGCGCACCGGTCCAATTACCCCCTATTTTTGCGTCATTGAATGTTTTGGTTTTAAACAAATATCCGTTTGGACCGCCAATCTAAACTGGAGTTTTCCAGTCAGGTTTTCGTTTTTCGAAGAAGGCGGTGATTCCCTCCTGGGCCTCGTCGGTTTCCCATCTGTCGACCAGCGCACGAATGGTCTGGTCAATCACACTGTCATCGATACGCGGACCCAATTGCCGGACCAGGGCCTTGGCGCTGGCAACTGCGCCAGGGGCGCAGGACAGATACGGGGCGATTTCGGCCTCGACCGCCTGGGCAAGATCGGCAGCAGGGACCACGCGGGCCAACAGCCCCAGGGCGGCGGCCTCGGATGCATCGAACAGACGCGCCGACATAAAGACACGCCGGGCCTGCGCTTCGCCCATACGGGCGATCACATAGGGGCCGATCGTCGCCGGGATCAGGCCCAGCCGCGTTTCGGTCAGCCCCATCTTCAGCGTGTCCACCCCGATGGCCACATCGCAAACGGATGCCATGCCGACGCCACCGCCAAAGGCGTTGCCTTGCAGGGCGCCGATCAGCGGCTTGGTCAGCGTGTTCATTGCCTGCAACATCTCGGCAAGCTTGCGGGCCTCGACAAACCTGGTATCGCTGTCTGCGGCCATCTGGTCTTGCATCCACCCCAGATCGCCCCCCGCGCAAAAGGTCTTTCCTGCACCGGTCAGAACAACGGCGCGCACCGTGTCATCGGCCGACAACTGGCCCGCAGCTTGGGTCAGTTCGGCAATCATGCGGGCCGACAGGGCATTGTGTTTCTCTGCGCGGTTCAGGGTAAGTGTCGCAACCCCTCGGGCGTCGATGTCCAGTGCAATGGTTTCGAACATAATGGCTCCTTACTCTGGCCGCATCGCGCGGGCCATGTGCGCGGCCTGCTCCAGAACCGCAGCATCCAGACCGGTTTCATATCCCAGCCGGGTCAGATGCGCGTCCACTGCTTCGGTCGCCACGTTGCCAGCAGCCCCCGGCGCGTATGGACACCCGCCCAAGCCGCCGACTGCGGCGTCAAACACCCGCACCCCCAACGACAGCGACGCGTCGATATTGTCGATGGCCCGCCCGTTGGTGTCATGGAAATGACCCGCCAAACGGGTTACCGGCACCCTGTCCCGAACCGCCAGCAGCATATGCGCGATCTTGTCCGGCGTCGCCTGCCCGATCGTATCACCCAGCGAAATCTCATAGCACCCGTGGGCAAACAGAGCATCCGCGACCTCGGCCACTTTTTCCGGCGGCGTCGGACCATCATACGGGCAATCCGTCACGCAAGAGACATACCCCCGCACCGGCAGATCAATATGCCGGGCCGCTTCGAGGATCGGCACAAACCGTTCGATGGATTCCGCGATGGTTGCGTTGATATTCGCCTTTGAAAACCCTTCCGAGGCCGACGCGAATACCGCAATCTCGTCCGCCTTGGCGGCCAGCGCGTCCTCATATCCGCGCATATTTGGCGTCAGCGCCGCATAGCGCACGCCATCGGCCCGCGCGATTCCAGCCAATACCTGCGCCGACCCCGCCATCTGCGGCACCCATTTCCGAGAGACAAAGCTGGCGACCTCGATCCGTTTGAACCCGGCCCCGCTGAGGCAATCGACCAGCGCCACTTTCTCGGCCACCGGAATCTCGCGCTGTTCGTTTTGCAACCCGTCGCGCGGCCCGACCTCGAATATCTCGACCCGTTCTTTCATTCCGGCGCCCCTCCCTGACATGTTTTGGTTTCAAATACCGATGGCTCGACTGTGCCATGCAATTCCGCGCCGTGACAGATCAATCCTCGTGCAACCGGACCAGGGCCGCCCCGGCCTCGACCTGGGCACCCGCCTCGGCCAACACCTCGGCCACCACGCCGTCACGCGCCGCCAATAGCGAGTGTTCCATCTTCATCGCTTCCAGAATGGCCAGCCGGTCGCCCTCTTTCACCGTCTGGCCAGCCGCGGCAAAGACCGCTTTGACCAGACCGGGCATCGGCGCTTCGATGACATTGGTATCGCCCGCGGCGCTGGCATCCCGGTCAAGCGGATCGACAAGATCAAATGCCAGCCCATATTGATCGAACACGGTGATCTGCGTGCCGGACATGGCAACCCGGGGCATCGGTGCGCCATCAATGACCCAACCCGTGTTTTGACGCTCAGCGGTGACCTCTGTTTCACCGAGTTGCCAGATCTGCCGATCGGGGCCTTCGACCTGTACATCCAGATCCACAACCTCGTCCCCGTACATCAGCTGCACCGCACGATGCAGCGGGGCCCACAATGTGAACCCGGTATGCGCCTCGGCCTTGTCGAGGCCAAGTGCCACCATGGCTGCCGCAACACAGGCGGCGGGGCGCAACTCGGGGGCCTGCACCAACCCGTCCAGATCGCGGCCGATCAACCCGGTGTCGACATCGCCCATGGCAAACCCAGCATGCCGGGTCAACGCCCCCAAGAACGCAAGGTTCGTTACTGTCCCTGCAACCTCGGTTCCGCGCAAGGCCCGATGCAGGGTTTCCAATGCAACCGCACGCGTCGGGCCATGTACGACCACCTTGGCGATCATCGGATCATACCATGGGCTGATCGTATCCCCGGCCCGCACACCGCTGTCGGCGCGGGCTTGCTCGGGGAAGTTCAGATGCGTCAGGGTGCCCGTTGCCGGCAAAAAGCCCTTGGGCACGTCTTCGGCATAAAGCCGCGCCTCAAACGCATGGCCGTTGATCGACAAGTCCCCTTGCCGCATCGGCAGGCTTTCCCCGGCGGCGACCCGCAATTGCCACGCAACCAGATCAACGCCTGTAATCGCCTCGGTCACCGGGTGTTCGACCTGAAGACGCGTGTTCATCTCCATGAACCAGAACCGATCCGGGCGCAGCCCGTCCGAGGCATCGACGATGAATTCAACCGTCCCTGCACCCTTGTAACCGATGGCCTCGGCGGCACGGACACCCGCCTGCCCCATCGCTTCACGCATTTCGGGCGTCATGCCGGGGGCCGGGGCCTCTTCTATCACCTTCTGGTGCCGCCGTTGCAGCGAACAATCGCGTTCGAACAGATGTACCGCATGGGTGCCGTCGCCAAACACCTGCACCTCGATATGGCGCGGTTTGGCGACGAATTTTTCGACCAGCACGGCGTCATTGCCAAAGGCGGTCCTGGCCTCGCCACGCGCACTGTCCAGGGCGGCCGCGAAATCCTCGGGCCGCTCGACCAGCCGCATGCCTTTGCCCCCGCCCCCTGCAACGGCCTTGATCAGAACAGGGTAGCCGATTGTGTCAGCGGCCCCCGACAGATGTCCCGCATCCTGATTGTCGCCGTGATAGCCGGGCACCACCGGGACGCCTGCCTGTTCCATCAGAACCTTTGCTGCGTCCTTCAGACCCATCTTGCGGATTGCATCCGCCGATGGCCCGATAAAGGTCAGACCCGCAGCCTCGACCGCATCCACGAAATCCGGGTTCTCGGACAGAAACCCATAGCCGGGATGGATCGCCTGCGCGCCAGAGTCGAGCGCGGCCTGAATGATCACATCACCCTTCAGATAGCTGTCCGCCGGGGCTGCGCCGCCGATATGCACCGCCTCATCGGCCATCTGAACATGCTTGGCCCCCGCATCCGCATCGGAATAGACGGCCACACATGCAACACCCATTTTCTGAGCGGTTTCCATCACACGGCAAGCAATCTCGCCTCGGTTGGCAATCAGGATTTTATTGAACATGGCTTACCCCTTTACCGCCAGATCTTCGACAAGGCGGAACCGTTCGCACAGCAGTTCCATCTCGGGATCAAAGCCGCCGTTACGCTCGAAATACCGCTGGTGATCCTGGCGCCAGCCGTCCAGCGTTTCGTTCTCACCCTCGGCCAATGCGAAACCCTCGGTCATGTCACAGAAGCGACAGGTCGAGACCGCGACCGTTTCGATCACCAAAGCCGGGCGTCCGTCCCATTCCAGGGCAATATCGCGCCGCCCAACGACCGGAGTGTCAGCGCTGCCCTCCGGGTAGTCGCGCAATGCACCGCAAGTTGCCGTTTTGCGACCCGCCCGGACCAATGCCAGCAGGTCAGCACTCAGCGCCGCGCTGTCGCCAAATTTGAAGGTCTGCGCACCGGGATAGCGGGCTATGACATCATTCAGTGAAACGCTCATCGTCACATCCTGAACACGCCGAAGCGTGTCTCCTCGATCGGGGCGTTCAGTGCGGCACTCAGCGACAGGGCCAGCACGTCGCGCGATTTGCGCGGGTCGATGATACCGTCGTCCCACAACCGGGCCGAGGCATAGAGCGGATGGGATTGTTCTTCGAACATATCCAGCGTGGGTCGTTTGAATTCGGCCTCTTCTTCGGCCGACCATGTGCCGCCCTGCCGTTCGATCCCGTCGCGTTTGACCGTGGCCAGAACACCCGCCGCCTGCTCGCCACCCATCACGGAAATCCGCGAATTCGGCCATGACCACAGGAAACGCGGCTGATAGGCGCGACCGGCCATGCCATAGTTTCCGGCCCCGAATGATCCTCCGACCAGCATCGTGACCTTCGGGACGCTCGTCGTCGCCACCGCCGTCACCATCTTGGCCCCGTGCCGCGCGATGCCTTCGTTTTCGTATTTGCGACCGACCATGAACCCGGTGATGTTCTGCAGGAACACCAACGGGATACGGCGCTGCGAGCACAGTTCGACAAAATGCGCGCCCTTCTGGGCGGCCTCGGAAAACAGCACGCCATTGTTGGCGATGATCCCGACGGGGCAGCCTTTGACATGGGCAAAACCTGTGACCAGCGTCTCGCCAAAGCGCGGCTTGAACTCATCGAACCGAGAGCCATCGACCAGACGCGCGATCACCTCGCGGATGTCATAGGGCGTGCGCAGGTCAGCGGGAACAACGCCCATGATTTCCTCGGGGTCATAGGCCGGGTCTTCGGGGCTGGCCCAATCCACCGTCTGCGGTTTGCGCAGGTTCAGCGAGCCAACGGCCCGCCGTGCCAAGGCCAGTGCGTGGGCGTCATCCTCGGCCAGGTAATCCGCGACGCCAGACAGACGGGTATGCACATCGCCGCCGCCCAGATCCTCGGCGCTGACAACCTCGCCCGTCGCGGCCTTGACCAAAGGCGGCCCGGCCAGAAAGATCGTCCCCTGTTCCTTCACGATGATCGTCACATCTGACATCGCGGGCACATAGGCCCCACCCGCCGTGCAGGACCCCATCACCACGGCAATCTGCGGGATACCCTTCGCGCTCATCCGCGCCTGGTTATAGAAGATACGGCCAAAGTGGTCGCGGTCGGGAAAGACCTCATCCTGATTGGGCAGATTCGCACCGCCGCTATCCACCAGGTAGATACAGGGCAGATGGTTTTCCTCGGCAATCTCCTGCGCGCGGAGGTGTTTCTTGACGGTCATCGGATAGTATGTGCCGCCCTTCACAGTGGCGTCGTTGCAGACCACCATGACCTCACGCCCCTGCACCCGGCCAATGCCCGCGATGACCCCGGCGCAGGGCGCGGCATCGCCATACATCCCATGCGCCGCCGTCGCCCCGATTTCCAGAAACGGAGACCCCGGGTCCAGAAGGTTCGCCACCCGACGACGTGGCAGCATCTTGCCGCGAGATTCATGCCGCGCCCGGGATTTCTCGCCACCGCCCATGCGGGCCGCCTCGGCCACGGCTGAGATTTGCGCCAGCGCATCCAGATGGGCTGTACGGTTTGCCTTAAAGCCCTCAGAGGCGGGCATGGCTTTGGATGTGAGTTTCATTGTTGTTCGCCTTCTAGTTCAGCCAACCAGGCCGTTAGCGATGAAGCGGCTAAGTACTTCTGAATTGCCACATGCGCTGAGCAGTACTCTTTGCTTGAGTAATCTTTGCACTCAACACTCGTGTCAATTTCGCGAAGCGTTTCAAGTCGGGAGATATAGAATTCCGCCTGCGGACTCTCGGCTTCTATCGTTTTGGGAAGCCCAGAAAGTAGATTGCTACCAAGATCTCCGTATTTGGTTTCGAGATTGAGAAAACACACACGCTGGTCTTGGGCAAACTCGCAATAGGTTAGTATCACCGCCAGACATTCTTCCCGTTCGCTCAACCAATTCAGCTGACCCTCAGAGTTTTCAACACACCTTTCCACCCAACCACTTGGATCAGGATCATCAGCGTGGGCTGTGGACGCGAGCGCAAAGATCGCCATTAAAATAGCAAACAATAGTCGGTTCAATTTTGAGCCCTCGCTTCCCCCGCCGCCCGCGCCTTCAATTCCTTGCGGACCACTTTCCCTGTCACCGTCATCGGCAGTGCCTCAAGAAACGTCACTTCACGCGGATAGGAATACTGCGCCAGACGGTCCTTGACCCACTCCTGCAACTCTCGTTCCGTTGTCTCAACATCTGGTTTCAGCACCACATAGGCCTTGACGATCTCGGTCCGCAGCTTGTCGGGTTTGCCGACCACGCCCACCGTCGCCACCGCCGGGTGGGTCAGCAGGCAATCCTCGATCTCGGCCGGGCCGATCCGATAACCTGAGGATGTAATCACGTCGTCATCGCGCCCAACAAAGCGCAGGTAGTCGCCCTCGCACACGCCGCGATCCCCAGTGATCAGCCAGTCGCCGCGAAACTTCTGCGCGGTCTCTTCCGGTCGGTTCCAGTATTCCAGCAGCATCGAGGCCGAGCCGCGCCGGATGACCACGTCGCCCTCGTCGCTCGTCGGGTTGCCGTCCTTGTCGATCACCGCCACCTCATGCCCCGGCACCGGCTTGCCGATGCAACCAGGTCGCACCGGGAAATCCTGGGCGCAGGAAGACACCACCATATTGCATTCAGTCTGACCGTAGAACTCGTTGATCGTCAGGCCAAATGCCTGTTCGCCCCACGCCAGCATCTCGGCTCCCAATGGCTCTCCGCCCGAGGCGACCGATCGCAAACCGGGGATCGCCACATCTGCCGCCTTGAGCATCCGCAACGCCGTGGGCGGAAAAAAGACATTGCGTACGCCGCCGCGCGCGATCACATCGGCGCAGGCCTCGGGCGTGAACTTGTCCAACCGCGCCGCCACAACCGGAATGCCCAGCGCCAGACCTGGCATCAACACGTCGAACAGGCCGCCGATCCAGGCCCAATCGGCGGGCGTCCACAGGCAGTCGCCCTGGCGCAGGTGGTTGTGGCTGATCGAAACCCCCGGCAGGTGACCGGTCAACACCCGGTGCCCGTGCAGCGCACCCTTGGCGCTGCCCGTGGTGCCCGAGGTATAGATCAGGACCGCCGGGTCATCGGGGCCAGTTTGGGCAAACGGCACCGGGGCGTCCGACGGCGCAATCCCTTCGACCATTATGGGCTGGGACAGCCCTGCCAGCAACGCCGCGCCCTCATCATCGGTCAGAACGATCTGCGCGCCCGCGTCGCCAATGCGGGCGGCCAGCGCATCATGCTGGAACAGCTTGAACAAGGGCACTGAAATCGCGCCGATTTTCCAGATTGCCAGATGGGCGGCCGCGCACCATCTGGATTGGCTCAGCAAAACGCCGACCCTGTCCCCCGGCTGCACACGCGTGGACAAGACCCGTGCAATGCCGTCGGTCAGGCGGTTGAGTTCGCCATGGGTGACGTCCTGCCGGGCGCCCTGCGACAACTCGATGATCGCCACTTGGCCCGCGGGCTGCGACAGGCATTGTTGCGCCATGTTCAGCTGCGGCGGAACATCCCAGCCACCACCGTCACGCAACCCCGGTATGCGCCTAGCGGGATGCATGGTGATTTCCCCATGTTTTACAAAGCCTTGAGGCCGGGAGCGCACCTGAAAACTTCACGGTTTCTTGACACAGATCAGAGAGAGCTGCCCGCGTCGGTTTCAAAACGGACGTGTTCACAACACCATAGGCCAAATGATGACAAAGAAACTCGCCGCCTTGACTCTTTCCACCGCTCTCGTGGCGCTTGCCGCCCCGGCCTTTGCCCAATCGCAAGGCGATTGGACCGTCGGTGTCGGTGTCGGTTACCTTGATCCCAAGTCCGACAACGGCACTCTTGCCGGGTTCAGCGCTGAAATCGACTCGGACACGCGCCCGATCTTCACCGCCGAATACTTCATTCGTGACAACCTGGGCATCGAACTGCTGGCCGCGACGCCGTTCAAGCACAACATCACCCTGGGCGGGAGTGTCGACGCAGGCAGCACCAAACAGCTGCCGCCCACCTTGTCGCTCAACTATCACTTCGCGACCAACAGCGCCTGGAAACCCTATGTAGGCGCGGGCCTGAACTATACCATCTTCTTTGACGAGGATTCGGCCCTGGGCGACCTCAATATCGACGACTCGTTCGGCGTTTCGCTGCAAGCCGGTGTCGATTACATGGTCACCGAAAAAGGCGCGGTTCGCCTGAATGTGCGCTGGTTCGACATCGACTCGGACGTCACCCTGAACGGGAACTATATCGGCAAGGCCGAGGTCGACCCCTGGCTTGTCGGCGTTTCCTACGTTCATCAGTTCTGACCCCCACGAAAAACTGCGCCCCGCACCACGAACTGGCGGGGCGCACCACCCTGTTTCAGAGCATTCCACCCATCAGTTCGCGCCCGATCAGCATCCGGCGAATTTCGCTGGTGCCGGCCCCGATTTCCATCAACTTGGCATCGCGGAAAATCCGGCTGACCGGCGCATCCGCCAAAAACCCGGCGCCACCCAGCGCCTGCACGGCCTGATGCGCCTGGACCATCGCCTGTTCGGACGCGAACAAACAGCATGCGGCGGCGTCCTGACGGGTTACATCGCCGCGATCACACGCCTTTGCCACTTCGTAGACATAGGCGCGTGCGGCGTTCATGGCCGTGTACATGTCGGCGATCTTGCCCTGCATCAACTGAAAGCTGCCAATCGGTTTGCCGAACTGCTTGCGTTCGGCAAGATACGGCATCACCTCATCAAGACAGGCCGCCATGATGCCGGTCCCGATGCCCGCAAGAACCACACGTTCATAATCCAGCCCGGACATCAGCACCGCGACGCCCTTGCCTTCCTGCCCCAGGACGTTTTCGAACGGCACTTCGACATCCTCGAACACCAGCTCGGCCGTATTCGACCCGCGCATCCCCAGCTTGTCGAAATGCGGCGAGGTCGAGAACCCCTTCATTTCCTTTTCGATCAAAAACGCGGTGATCCCCCTGGAGCCCGCCTCGGGATCGGTCTTTGCATAGACGACCAGCGTGTCGGCATCCGGGCCGTTGGTGATCCAGTATTTGTTTCCGTTCAGGCGATAGTGATCATTGCGCTTTTCGGCCCGCAAGGTCATCGAGACAACGTCCGAACCTGCCCCGGCCTCGGACATGGCCAAAGCGCCGACATGGTCGCCCGAGATAAGCCGCGGCAGGTATTTCTGCTTTTGCTCTGGCGTACCGTTCAGCTTGATCTGGTTCACGCAAAGGTTTGAATGCGCCCCATAGGACAACGAAACCGAGGCCGAGGCGCGGGCGATTTCCTCGACCGCGATCGTATGCGCCAGATAGGACATTCCGGCGCCGCCGAATTCTTCGGGAACAGTCACACCCAAAAGCCCCAGTTCGCCCATTTCCTTCCACAAGGCGTTTGGAAAGGCATTCGACTGATCAATCTCGGCGGCCATCGGCTTGACCCGTTCCTGCGCCCAGCGATGCACCATGTCGCGCAGGGCGTTCACCTCTTCGCCCAGATCGAATTGCATTGTTGCCATGAACATCCGCGCTCTCCTCCAGCCATCGCGTTAATGAACAAGTGTTCAATAACCAATTAGCAGCGAAAACGCGACGGGTCAACGACTGCGATTGATTGCAGCACATTCAACAGCAAAACGCCGCCCAGCGGGCGGCGCATTGCGTAGACCAAAAGTGGGTGAACCCGGCGCGCCGGTGCCAATCACGACTGATAAACCGCCCCGACTTCGGCGCGGATGATCCGCGCAATCAACCGGCAGTCATCCAGTGAAAATGTCAGCGGTACGCGCATGTCCAGTATTCCGGCAAGAATCCGGTCGCTGTCCGGCATCCGCTCCGCCTCGACATAGCGCCAACTGTCATAGCGCGAGGTGAACCCGCTTGGCTCGGCCCCTCCGAACCACTTCAACTCGACCCCACGGGCGGCACATCGCCGGATCACCTCGGCGATGTCTTCGGGCGACCAGTCCAGCAGAAGAAACTGGATCGAAGACCCGACATAGGTCTCTTCGGCCGGGCGTTCGACCGTGCGCAGCCCAGGTGTTCCTGCCAGCCCGGCCTCGATCTCGCGATAGCGTTCGTTCCAGCGGGCCACCTGTCTTTCCAGGTCTCGCAATTGCGGGCGCAGAATCGCTGCGCGCAGATTGTCCATGCGCCCCGAAACATTGGGCGTGGTATACTTGACCCGCTCGAATACCTCGGGGGCAGGAGCGGCCAGATGGCGCTCGTACAGCATATAGGACCCCGACAGGATCGTAGCCCGCGCGGCCAGTTCGGCATCATCGGTGACCAGCAACCCGCCTTCGCCGGAATTCACATGTTTGTATGTCTGGCAGGAATAGCAGCCCACGGCGCCCTGTCGGCCCGATTTTTGCCCACGCCAGGCCGCGCCCATCGTGTGTGCGCAATCCTCGATCACTGTCACGCCTGCCGCATCGCACATCTGCATCAAACGATCCATGTCACACAGGTGTCCCCGCATATGGCTCAGCATCAGGACGCGGGCCTGTCCCAGCTTGCCGGCCAGATCATCCAGGTCAATGGTCAGCGCCTCGTTCACGCCGACGAACACGGGCCGTGCGCCGACCGATGCAATCGCACCCGGAACCGGAGCAAGGGTGAAGGCATTGGTCAGTACCGGGTCTCCGGGCTGCACCCCGATCGCCCGCAATGCCGTCGCCAGCGCATAGCCGCCCGACGCGACAGCCAGACAGTATTTGGCGCCGGTCTGGGCGGCAAATTCCTGTTCCAGCAAGGCGGTCTCGCTCAACTCGGTCGGGGCGACATTGTAGCGATGCAACCGGCCATGGCGCAGAACTTCGACCGCCGCCGCGATGGCGTCATCGGGGATCGGTTCCTGCTGGGTAAAACTACCAGTGAATTTCTCTGTCATGCCCTCGTTTTGAGGCCGCGTTTCACCGGGGTCAAGGGCCACTGTCCCCTCGGGCCGCCGCCCCGATCAGGTTCGGTACGAGTTCGGGCAGATCATCGAAATGATGCAACAGGGCCTCGGGGCGCAGCGCGGCCATATCCTCGCCCGATGGTCCGAATGTCACAAGAACCGATGGAACGCCCGCCGCCAGGGCCGTGTTCCGGTCGGTATCTGAATCGCCGATCAGGACACATTTGTCAGGGTGACCGCCTGCACGCCGCGCGGCCTCGCGCAGGGGGGCGGGGTCGGGTTTGCGCACCGGCAGCGTATCGGCCCCCACCAGCGATGCAAAAACATCGCGCACCCCCATCCGCGTCAACAGAAGATCGGCCAAACCTTCGGGTTTGTTCGTACAGATCCCGACGCCATAGCCTGCGTCCTTCAACCGCTCGACCGCGCCCATCGCACCGGGGTAAAACCGGGTATGCGTGTCAATCTCAGCCGCGTAAGCCTCAAGAAGTACGGGGTAAAACGCATCAACCGTGGCCTCGTCATATGCGCCAACCCGTTCCAACCCATGCGTCAGCATCCTGCGGCCACCCCGCAGGGCCACCGCCGCGTCCTGCCCGTTGACCAGCACATCGCCATGCCCCATCTGCCGAAAACAGTGGTTCGCCGCGGCCAGAAGATCGCCTGACGTGTCCGCCAAAGTCCCGTCCAGATCAAAGATAACCGTGTGCATTCTGTCTCCTGCCTCGGCGGGATTTCGCCATGTCGTGTTGCAAACGGCAATCTTGTTTGATGGCCGAACCGCTTGCGCCTTTGCCGTCAGCGGATAAAACGGTCAGCGACAAAACAAAAGAGAAATCGATTTCATGACCACTGCCCTTGTCATCCTCGCCGCCGGAAAAGGCACCAGGATGAATTCGGATATTCCAAAGGTTCTGCACCCCATTGCCCAAACCCCGATGATCGTTCACGCGATGCGTGCCGGTTCGGTTCTGAACCCCGAACGTACCGTCATCGTCACCGGGCACGGGTCCGAGGCGGTGGCCAAGGTCGCCCTGACCGAAGACGAAGCGGCCCAGATCGCGGTCCAGCAAGAGCAGCTGGGCACCGCCCACGCGGTGGCACAGGCCCGCACGGCGCTTGACGGGTTTTCAGGGGATGTGGTGGTCCTTTATGGCGACACGCCGTTTCTGCAACCCGACACGCTTGAGCGCATGATAGCCGCGCGTGCGCAGAACGACCTTGTGGTTCTGGGTTTCGAGGCCGCCGACCCCGCCCGCTATGGCCGCCTTGTCATGAACGGCGAAACCCTGGAGCGGATTGTCGAGTTCAAGGACGCGACCGAGGCCGAACGGGCAATCACCCTGTGCAACTCGGGGCTGTTGGCCTGTGACGCTGAAACCCTGTTTTCGCTGATTGATGCGGTCGGAAATGACAACGCCTCGGGCGAATACTACCTGCCGGATGTGGTCGAAATCGCGCGCGACCGGGGGCTGAGCGTAACAGCCGTTGCCTGCGACGAAGCGCAAACCCTTGGGGTCAACTCGCGCACAGACCTGGCCGCCGCCGACCGGGTGTTTCAGCAACGCGCCCGCGCCGACCTGTTGGAACTGGGCGTCACCCTGATGGCCCCCGACACCGTGTACCTGTCCGCCGATACCGTGATCGGCCGCGACACGGTGATTGAACCCAACGTCGTCTTTGGGCCCGGTGTCACCGTGGAAAGCGGCACGACCATCCGGGCCTTTTCCCATCTGGAAGGCTGTCACGTCAGCCGCGGCGCGGTCGTGGGCCCCTATGCCCGGCTGCGACCGGGAACGGAACTGTCTGAAAACACCAAGATCGGCAACTTTGTTGAAATCAAGAACGCCGAAATCGCCGAGGGCGCAAAGGTCAACCACCTCAGCTATATCGGTGATGCGTCGGTTGGGGCTGCGTCCAATATTGGCGCGGGCACGATCACCTGCAACTATGACGGCGTGATGAAGCACCGCACCACAATCGGCGAAAACGTCTTTGTCGGGTCCAACACAATGCTTGTGGCCCCGGTCCGGCTGGGCGACGGCGCGATGACAGCGACAGGAACCGTTGTCACGCGCGACGTCGAGCCCGACGCCCTTGCGGTCGCCCGTTCACGGCAGGACAACAAACCGGGTTATGCGCGCAAATTGTTTGACATGTTGAAGGCGAAGAAGGCTCGCCGCGACAAAGGAGCCTGAAAAATGTGTGGAATTGTCGGAGTTCTGGGGCACCACGAAGCGGCCCCCATCCTGGTCGAGGCCCTGAAGCGGCTGGAATACCGCGGCTATGACAGCGCGGGCATCGCAACGGTGAATGACGGCGCGCTGGGACGCCGCCGGGCCGTTGGCAAACTGGTCAACCTCAGCGATCTTCTGGTGCATGACCCCCTTCCCGGAAAGTCCGGGATCGGTCACACACGCTGGGCCACGCACGGGGTGCCCTCGGTCACCAATGCCCACCCGCACCGGGCTGGTCCGGTCGCCGTGGTGCATAATGGCATCGTCGAAAACTACCGGGACCTGCGCGCCGAACTGGCCGAGCATGGAATCGGGTTCGAGACCGAAACCGATACCGAAACCGTCGCGCTCATGGCCGAGCATCTGATGCGGGGTGGTCTGTCCCCGGTTGAGGCCGCAAACAAGACCATCGACCGGTTGCAAGGCGCGTTTGCCCTGGCGTTCCTGTTCGACGGTCAGGACGACCTGATCGTTGCGGCACGCAAGGGATCGCCCCTTGCCATCGGTCATGGCGACGGAGAGATGTTCGTCGGTTCGGATGCCATCGCATTGGCACCCCTGACCAACCGGATCACCTATCTGGAAGAGGGTGACCGCGCGGTCCTGACCCGCACCTCGTTGGAGATCCGCAACGAAAAGGGCGAACTGGCCAATCGCGAGATGCGCAAGATCAAGCTGGACCACGCGCGCGCTGACAAAGGCGGGCACAAGCACTTCATGGCCAAGGAAATCGCCGAACAGCCGGTTGTCGTGGCCGAGGCGATCCGCTCTTACCTGCCAACCGGCGGCGACAAGGTCGTGCTGCCGGGCGCCGATCTTGACTTTACCAAGCTTGACCGCCTGACAATGGTCGCCTGCGGGACGGCTTTCTACGCCTGCCTGACGGCCAAATATTGGTTTGAAAAGCTTGCCCAGATGCCGGTCGAGGTCGATATCGCAAGCGAATTTCGCTATCGTGAACCGCCGATCACCGACCGAACCCTGGCGCTGTTCGTCAGCCAGTCGGGTGAAACCGCCGACACATTGGCGGCGCTGCGATATTGCGAGGGCAAGGCAGACAAGATCGTGTCCGTCGTCAATGTCCCCGAAAGCTCGATCGCGCGCGAAAGCGACATCGCACTGCCCATTCACGCGGGTGTCGAAATTGGCGTTGCCTCGACCAAGGCGTTCACCTGCCAGCTCAGCGTTCTTTTGATGCTGGCACTCAAGGCGGCGGCAGACCGGGGAACCCTGTCTGACGAGGCCCTGGCCGATCATGCGGCCGCGCTGCGCGGGTTGCCTTCGGTGCTGAATGCGGCACTGGACCAGAACCGGGCCATCCGGAAATCGGCCCAACGCCTGTCAGAGGCGCGCGACGTATTGTTCCTAGGGCGCGGGCTGATGTATCCGCTGGCCATGGAGGGCGCGTTGAAGCTCAAGGAAATCAGTTATATACACGCCGAAGGTTACGCGTCGGGCGAGTTGAAGCATGGGCCAATCGCGCTGATTGACAAACATATGCCGGTTGTCGTCATGGCCCCGCGTGATGCGGTCTTCGACAAGACAGTGTCGAACATGCAAGAGGTGATGGCCCGCAAGGGCAAGGTCATCCTGGTCTCGGATGATGACGGGATCGCCGAGGCAGAAGACGGCGTCTGGAGCACGATCCGAATGCCCCATATCCACCCGGACCTTACGCCGATCCTGTATTCGGTCCCGGCGCAATTGCTGGCCTATCACACGGCAGTTGCCAAGGGTACGGATGTGGATCAGCCGCGCAACCTGGCGAAATCCGTAACGGTGGAATGAGCCATGGTGCGGCTTTTCCGGCAACGACGCGCCTGGCCCTGCGCCCCGGCTGGGCGCAGCCGTTCCCGGCTGTATAGGTAAGCGCATGCAGACCGATGTCTATCTTGACCAGATCAAAGGTCATGCCGACCCCGAACGGGCCGCGCAGATGGCCGCATATCACAAGGTGCCGCGCATTTACCTGGGCGTCGGAAACCCGGTCCTGAACGATCTGGCAAAATCCTGGCGTCAGGATCTGGATGTGGCAGGGCGCGTCGCCCTGGCGCAGGGTCTTTGGAAGACTGACATTCACGAGGCCCGCCTTGCCGCGGCCAAGCTGCTGACCCAGGCCCGCATTCGCGAAGATCAGCCCGTCTGGGATCTTTTGCACAGCTGGCTGCCCGATTTCGACGCCTGGGCCGTGGCTGACCATGCCTGCATCGCGATGCAAAAACGTCTGACCGCCGATCCAGAGAGGTTGGGCCAGGTTGCGCGTTGGACCGCATCCGACCACATGTGGACCCGGCGTGCGGCCCTTGTGGCCACCCTACCCTGGACCAAGCAAAACCACCCCAAACCCCAAGACCTGGAACGGCGCGACAGGATACTGGGCTGGGCGGCAGGTTATGTGCCTGACCGGGACTGGTTCATCCAGAAAGCCGTCGCATGGTGGTTGCGGGAACTGTCCAAACACGATCCCGACAGGGTGCATGCTTTCCTTAACAGTCACGCGCAGGCGATGAAGCCCTTTGCAGTCCGCGAAGCCGGGAAATACCTGACGCGCTAGTTCAGATACACCTGAAGCTCGACCAATTCATCGAACGGCACCAGCAGGGCCCGCATCGCATCCAGGGACAACCGGCTTCCGCCGCCTTCCGGCCCGGGCGCCGGAACCAGAGTGACATAGGCCTGCGCGCCAGTGCGCGGCACAACGATCCTTGCGTTGACTTCCACCGACACCAGCGATGTCTCCAGCCACCGCCCCGGCTTGGTCGGATCGCCCAACGATGCGATCGTCGTCTTCGCGCCCTCCCAGCCGGGGGTGACCTGGGCAACCGGCTGCACATCGCCTTCCGGCTCGGGCGGGGGTACGGATGCATCCGCAACCGGTTCGGCATTGCCAAATAACCGGCCCGAAGCCGATTGCACCTGTTCGCATCCGACAAGAAGGAACGACAAAAGAACCAGAGCGTATTTCATGGCGAAAACCTATCGTCCTGCGCGCATCTGTACCAGTCAAAAGCGCAGTTCACCCTTGTCGCATCAGGGAGCGCGCTTTACCTATGGGGCATGACCGCCCCACTTATTGACCCATTCGCGCGCGCTATCACCTATCTCCGCGTTTCCGTTACGGATCGCTGCGATTTCCGGTGCGTTTACTGCATGTCGGAAAACATGTCCTTCCTGCCCAAGAAAGACCTTCTGACGCTCGAAGAACTTGACCGGATGTGCACGACCTTTGTCCAAATGGGTGTCGAAAAGCTGCGGATCACCGGCGGCGAACCGTTGGTGCGCCGCAATATCATGAGCTTTTTCCGTTCCATGACGCGCCATCTCGACAGCGGCGCGCTAAAGGAACTGACGCTGACGACGAACGGGTCGCAGCTTCATCGCTTTTCCGACGACCTTTATGATGCGGGCGTGCGCCGGGTGAATGTGTCGCTCGACACATTGGACGACGAAAAGTTCAGCCAGGTAACCCGCTGGGGCCGCCTGAAACAGGTGCTGACCGGCATCGACGCGGCCCAGAAAGCGGGCCTGCGGATCAAGATCAACGCCGTCGCCCTGAAGGGGTTCAACGAAGAAGAACTGCCGCGCATCACCCAATGGTGCGCCGAACGTGACATGGACCTGACCTGGATCGAAGTCATGCCCATGGGCGATATCGGCAACGAGGATCGGCTGGATCAGTACTGGTCGCTCAAGGATGTGCGGGCCGAATACGAGAACCATTATGACGTCACCGATCTTGTCGAACGGACCGGCGGACCGGCGCGCTATGTCCGGCTTGCGGAAACGGGGCAGAAAATCGGGTTCATTACGCCGCTCAGCCACAATTTCTGCGAAAGCTGCAACCGCGTCAGGCTGACCTGCACTGGCGAGCTGTTCATGTGCCTGGGCCAGGAAGACCGGGCCGATCTGCGCGCTGCGCTGCGTGACAATCCCGATACGAACCAGCCGCTCGAAGACGCCATCCGCGCCGCAATCAACCTCAAACCCAAGGGCCACGATTTCGACTATTCGCGCCAGGCGGTTGACGGAAAAATGAGCCGCCACATGAGCCACACAGGCGGCTGACATGCCCCGGGATCAAGGTTACCCCACGCTGCTGTACCGATTGTACTGCGGCCTGACGGCCATCGTTGCGCCGCTTGCGTGGCGAACGGTTAAACGCAAACTGCAAGCCGCCGGTGTGCCGGAAACCCGACAGCGCGAACGCTTGGGCCTGACCGATGCCACACGCCCCAAGGGTCGGCTGATCTGGTTTCACGCCGCAAGCGTCGGCGAAAGCCTTTCCGTCCTCAGCCTGATCAACCGAATGGCCGACAGGCTGCCCGATGCAGAATTCCTGATCACATCCGGCACGCCGACCTCGGCCGAACTGATCGAAAAACGCCTGCCGCCCCGCACCCGCCACCAATTCCCGCCCCTGGACAGCGCCACCCCCGTGCGCCGCTTTCTGGACGGGTGGCACCCCGATGCCGCCATTTTCGTCGAAAGCGAAATCTGGCCGCGCCTCATTGTCGAAACCGACAAACGTAGAACACCCCTGGCGCTGCTCAACGCGCGCCTGTCCGAACGCTCCGTGGCTGGCTGGCGCAAACGCCCCGACACGGCGCGTTTCATCCTGCATCGCTTTCGCCTGTTCCTGACGCAGAACGACCAGACGGCGGCCAACCTGATCGCAATGGGCGCGCCGAACGAACGGGTTCGCCCCGGCACCAACCTGAAAGCCATGTCTGACCCCCTCCCGGTCGATGACGCAACCCTGACCGATATCCGCGCCCAGATCGGGCACCGTCCCGTCTGGATTGCAAGCTCGACCCATACGGGCGAGGAAGAAATCGTGCTGGCCGCCCATAGCCAACTTTTGCAGCAATGGCCGGACCTGCTGCTGCTGCTGATCCCACGCCATCCCGAACGCCGGGCCCAGATTGCGGGTCTGCTGCGCGACGCGGGCCTGACCTTTGCACAGCGCAGTTCGAACGACCCGCTCCGCCCGGATACGCAGGTGTATCTTGCCGACACATTGGGCGAAACAGGCACATGGTACGCGCTGTGTCCGATTGTCTTTCTGGGCGGATCGCTGAAAGAGATCGGCGGCCATAACCCCTTCGAACCCGCGCAGGCTGGCGCCGCCGTGATCACCGGCCCCGGCTATTTCAACTTCGCCGAAACTTTCGCGCCCCTCGTCCAATCCGGCGGCGCGGTACAGGTGAACTCAGCCGCAGAACTTGTGCAGGCCGTCACCACCTGGCTTTCGGACGGCGCGGCCCTTGCTGCGGCACGCCAATCCGCCAGCGCCTGCGTCACATCGCAAAAATCCGCACTGGATACGGTCATCGAAACGCTGTGTTCAGAGCTCGACCTGAATCAGCCAGCGGATCCCGCTTCATCTGGCTGAAAATATCCCGGGGGAGTCGCGCCCAGGGCGCGACGGGGGCAGCGCCCCCGCCCTACCCGCCGCATCAGGCGGCAGGCATTCTTTGCTCGACAATCTCGGCCCACCAGCTGCACCCGGCCGGGATGGCCTCATCGTTAAAGTTATACTCGGGGTGATGCACCATCGCCGTGTCGCCATTGCCGACAAGGATATAAGCGCCCGGACGCTCTTCCAGCATGAACGCGAAGTCCTCGCCGCCCATGACCAGGGGGGCTTCGTCGCAGCCGCCTGCCACGGCGCTGGCAACCTGCGCGGCAAATTCCGTCTGCTCGTCACTGTTCACCATGACCGGATACCCGCGCATATAGGTGACGTTCGCTTTGCCGCCGAACGTGGCCGCGACACCGGCGCAGACCTCACCGATCCGCTTTTCCGCCAGGTCACGCATCTCGCGGCTCATGGTGCGTACGGTTCCCTTGATCCGGACCGTCTGCGGGATCACGTTGAACGCTTTCGACGAGGTTTCAAACGACGTGACCGAAACAACGATCTGGTCCACCGGATCGGCATTGCGCGACGCGATCGTCTGCAGGGACATGACCGCCTGCGCCGCCATCACCGTGGTGTCCACGGTCTCATGCGGTTTCGCCGCATGGCCGCCAAGACCCTCGAAGGTAACGTCAAACTGGTCCGTGGCTGCAAAGAACGCGCCGGGGCGGATTGCAAAACTTCCAACGGGGCGGCCGGGCCAATTGTGCATCCCGTACACTTCCTGGATGTTCCACCGTTCCATCATGCCGTCTTCGCACATCTCGCGCCCGCCCCCGCCGCCTTCTTCGGCAGGCTGAAAAATCACCACGACGGTGCCATCAAAATTGCGCGTCTCGGACAGGTACTTGGCAGCCCCCAGCAGCATTGCGGTGTGCCCGTCATGACCGCAGGCATGCATGGCCCCCGGTGTCTTTGACGCATAGTCCAGCCCCGTCGCCTCGTGAATGGGCAGCGCGTCCATGTCTGCCCGCAAACCGATCACACGGCCCTTGGTGTCGGCCTTGCCCCTGATGACCCCCACCACGCCTGTCCGGCCAATGCCGGTCACGATTTCATCGCACCCGAAATCTTTCAGCTTTTCGGCAACCAATGCACTTGTTCGGTGTGTTTCGAACAGGATTTCCGGGTTCTCGTGGATATCACGGCGCCATTGCGTGATTTCTGATTGCAGCTCTGCAAATCGGTTCTTTACCGGCATGATGTCTTCCCCTGTGGACTATGTGACGGGCATTCTGCGTTCGACAAGCTCTACAAACCAGCTGCAGCCGGCGGGTATCGCATCGTCGTCGAAATTGTATTCCGGGTGGTGGCACATCGCCGTATCCCCGTTCCCTAAAAAGATGTAGGCTCCGGGCCGTTCTTCAAGCATGTAGGCAAAATCTTCCGACGGCATGATCGGATCGGTGTTGGCGTTGACGCTGCCGGCCACGGCCTCGGCCGCCGCCGTGGCATGCGCCGTTTCCTGCGCGCTGTTTACCGTCACCGGATACCCGGCATCCCACTTCACCTCAGCCGAGGCCCCAAAGGCGCTGGCCGTGTCTTCGGCAATCCTGCGCACCCGCTCTTCTGCCAGCGCACGGCATTCCGGGTCCAGCGTACGAACGGTTCCCTGCATGCGGACGGTGTGGGCTATGACGTTGGACGCCGCGCTGTCGGTTACAAACGTGCCGACCGTCAGGACGACTCGCTTGATCGGATCAATCGTGCGCGAGACCACCGATTGCAGCGCAACGACGATATGCGACGCGACCAGCGTCGTGTCGACCGCCTCATGCGGGGCCGCTGCGTGACCGCCCTTGCCCGTTACGACGATCTCAAAATCATCCGACGAGGCCAGCAAGGCCCCGGACCTGATCGCAAATGTTCCGACCGCAAGCCCCGGCATGTTGTGCAATCCATAGACCTCTTGAACGCCCCACCGGTCCATCAGACCATCCCGGCACATGGCCAGAGCCCCGGCACCACCCTCTTCGGCGGGCTGAAAGATCAGCACGACGGTCCCGTCGAAATTGCGCGTCTCGGCAAGGTATTTCGCGGCACCCAGCAACATTGACGTGTGCCCGTCATGGCCGCATGCATGCATCTTGCCCGCCACGGTCGAGGCATAGTCCAGCCCCGTCGCCTCTTCGATCGGCAGCGCATCCATATCCGCCCGCAGCCCTATCACGCGGCCGCGCGTGTCGGTCCGGCCCCTGATGACCCCGACCACACCGGTTTTACCGATGCCGGTGGTTATGTCATCAACTTGGAACTCTTTCAGGCGGTTGGCCACAAAACCCGCCGTTTCGTGCACATCATACATCAGCTCAGGATGCGCATGCAGATGGCGGCGCCACCCGGTAATCTCGTCATGCATTTCCGACAGTCTGTTTTTTACAGGCATTCCTGAATTCTCCTAGATCCTAACTGCCCCGCAAAACCAGAGCTATCCTGCGCCACCACCGACCAAGGTTCGGACGAGCCGTTCCATGAAATCCTGCCCTTGCCGGAACTGCGCAACCGTTATGAACTCGTTCGGCTGATGTGCCTGTGCGATATCGCCCGGCCCGCACACAACTGCGGAATAGCCGGCCTCCTGAAACTGGCCGGCTTCGGTGGCATAGCTGACCACATGCGTCGCGTTATCCCCTGTCAGACGCCGGACCAACGCTTCGGCCTCGCCGTCTGGCTCGGGTGCCAGCGCCGGAACCGCAAACGCTTCGGTTACGTCAATGCGGGCCTCGGGCCTGATGGCCTGCATCCGGGCCTCGGCCTGCCTAACCTGATCGAGATAGGCAGACTTCCAACCTGCGGCATCTTCACCCGGCACCACGCGAAAATCCATCATGAACCGACAGTCCTTTGCCGTGATGTTATGGGCCGTACCGCCGCTGATTTCCCCGACATGGCAGGTCGTCCAGGGCGGTGCGAAATCGGCCGCCAGTTCCGACGGGGTGGCCGCCATGTTCTTTGCGTTCTGCACATTGGCCCAGTCAATCAGAGGCGCAGCCGCCATGATGGCATTGACCCCGGTCTGCAGGAGCGAGCTGTGGACCTCGAAGCCGATCACATGAGTGTTGTACCCATATGCGCCCTTGTGACCCGTTACCGCCCGCATCATCGATGGCTCGCCCACGATGGCCGCCGATCCTTTGGGCATCACCTTCTGCATGGCCGCGATCATCGGGGGTGCGCCGGTACATCCGATTTCTTCGTCGTAGCTCAGCGCCAGTTGCACCGGCCGTGTCACACCCGCATATCGGGCCTCGACCAGGGCCCAAATGGCAAGCGCATCGAACCCTTTCATGTCGCAAGTGCCGCGGCCGAAATATTTACCGCCGCGTTCAACGACGGAAAACGGATCGCTGTCCCAGTGTTGCCCCTCGATCGGAACCACATCTGTGTGACCCGACAGCACGATAGCGCCATTTTGGTCAGGGCCGACATGGGCAAAAAGGGCCGCCTTGTGCGGCTGTTCCGGGTCGATCCAGCGATGAGCCGTAATACCGTGGCCGTCCAGGTAATCCGCGACCCAGTCCACCAAAGGCAGGTTCGTTTCGCTGCTGACCGTCGGAAACGAGATCAGACGCGTCATGATCTCAAGCGGCGACAGTCTTTCGGTCATTTCGGTCAATATCCGCTGTCGGTGGTCAGGGTGAAATGCCCCGGTTCGACCTCGCGGTATTCCGATGGTTCAGGCTGATAATTTGTCGGGTGGATCGGCGACGGGATCGGCTTGAAATTCAGGTCTTTCTCGGACTTGCGCTGGTTCGGGTCCGCAATCGGCACCGCTTTCATCAAGGCCTGCGTATAGGGGTGCTGCGGGTTTTCAAACACCCGCTCACGCGGGCCCATCTCGACGATCCGGCCCAGATACATGACGCCGACATGGTGGCTGACCCGTTCGACCACGGCCATGTCGTGGCTGATGAACAGATAGCTCAGGCCCAGTTCCGATTGCAGGTCCATCATCAGGTTCAACACCTGCGCCTGCACCGAGACATCCAGCGCCGAAACCGCCTCATCCGCGATGATCAGCTTGGGGTTCAGGGCCAGGGCACGGGCAATGGCAATACGCTGGCGCTGCCCGCCCGACATCTCGTGCGGGAAACGGCGCATAAAGCTGCGCGGCAGCTGCACCTTGTCAAACAGCTGCGCCACCCGGTCCTGCAACTCAGACCCCGTAGCCACGCCGTAGTTGCGCATCGGCTCGGCCACCTGGTCGACCAACTGCATCTGCGGGTTGAGCGAGGCAAACGGGTCCTGAAAGATCATCTGCATATCCAGCCGCGCCTTGCGCAGACCGGATTGGTTCAGCTTCATGATGTCGACGCCATCCAGCGTGACCTCGCCCGCCATCGGCTCGACCAGACGCAGGATCGAACGACCGGCCGAGGACTTGCCGCAACCGGATTCCCCCACCAGGCTGAGTGTCTGCCCCCTGTTCAACGTGAACGACACGTCCTCGACCGCATGGACATTTGAAATCGTGCGGCGCAACAGCCCGCCCTTGACGGGAAAGCGCGTCGTCAGGTTCTTGACCGACAGCAGGACATCCTGCGTTCCGGGAATGGGGGCAATGTTCTGGCCTTCGACACCCAACAGCTTCATCGGTTCCGGGGCGGATTTGCCCCGCATTTCGCCCAGCTTGGGAACCGCCGCCAGCAATGCCTTGGTATAGTCATGCTGAGGGTTTTCAAAGATTTCCTTGACCGTACCTTCTTCGACCTTGTTGCCCCGGAACATGACGACCACGCGGTCGGCCATCTGTGCCACGACCGCCATGTCATGGGTGATGAACATCACCGCCGTGCCGGTTTCCCGCTTTAGCCGATCCATCAGTGCAAGTATCTCGGCCTGGATGGTGACATCCAGCGCCGTGGTCGGTTCATCCGCGATCAACAGGCGCGGTTCGCAGGCCATCGCCATGGCAATCACGACCCGCTGGCGCATGCCGCCCGACAGTTCGTGCGGATATTGCTTCAACCGGCGTTCCGGTTCCGGAATACGAACCTGGCGCAACAGCTCCAGCGCGCGGTCCTCGGCCTGGGCCCGGGTCATGTCCTTGTGGATGCGCAGCCCTTCGGTCAGTTGGCGGCCTACCGTAAATACCGGGTTCAGGGCTGTCATCGGCTCTTGGAAGATCATCCCGATCTCGTTGCCACGAATCTTTTTCATAAGATTCTGATCGGCATGTGACAGGTCCATCTCTTCGCCGTCACGCCGGTCGAACAGCAACTCGCCGCCCGCAATCTCACCGCCGCCGAATTCGACAAGGCGCATCAAAGACAGCGAAGATACCGACTTGCCCGACCCGGATTCGCCAACGATACAAACGGTTTCGCCTGGATGTACGTCAAACGAGACATCTTCGACCCCCATCACCGGACCATCCTTGGTCTGAAACTCGACCCGCAATTTCCTGATCTGGGCGATAGGTTGATCCAGCACGCGCGCGCTCCCCTTGGCGGCAAATTTGATTGAATGCCAAACGCTATTGCGGCAGTGCGGGAAAAGTCAAACCCATTGATACGTTTCCCTAGGGCAAGGCTTGCAATTTTCCAAAACTCTGTTTCGATGCGAGGCGTATCCGTTCTGGGGAGAACGCGGAAACCACGAATCGCTGATCATTTTGCGTTTGTTGACAACGCCTTGCGCCCCTATTCGGCAACGCCCAATCCGCAGGCATTGCGGAGTTAATCGAGACACGTAAGTGTCCAACATGGAGTGTATGATGAAAATCAAAGCCCTTTTACTTGGTGCGATCGCAAGCACGGCTATGGCCCCGATGGCCTTTGCCGAGCGCGGATCGGACGGCAACGTCAGCATCATCTATTGGCAGGCACCTTCGATCCTGAACCCGTTCCTGTCGGGCGGGACCAAGGATAGCGAAGCAGCGTCTTTGGTGATCGAACCCTTGGCGCGCTATGACCAGGACGGCAATCTGGTTCCATTTTTGGCTGCCGAAATTCCAACCGTTGAAAACGGTGGCGTCGCCGAAGACCTTACGTCGATCACGTGGAAGCTTGCACCGGGAATTAAATGGTCGGATGGCACGCCTTTCACTTCGGCGGATGTCAAATTCACTGCGGATTACTGCATGGACCCGGAAGGCGGCTGCGCTTATGCGACACGTTTTGAAGGCGTCTCAAGCGTCGATGTGATCGATGATCTGACAGTCAAAATTTCTTTCGACGCGCCCACGCCGTTCCCCTATGGCCCGCTTGTCGGGGGCGAAAGCCCGATCATACAAGCGGCGCAGTTCGCCGACTGTATGGGCGCCAAAGCCCCCGAATGCACCGAGCAGAACTTTAACCCCATCGGCACCGGCCCGTTTGTCGTCACCGAGTTCAAGCCAAACGACGTGATCACTTTTGCAGCCAATGACAACTATCGTGATCCGGCCAAGCCGGCCTTTGCGACCGTGACCTTCAAAGGTGGCGGCGATGCGACTGCCGCAGGCCGCGCAGTGATGGAAACAGGCGAGTTCGACTATGCCTGGAACCTGCAGCTGGCGCCCGAAGTGATCGCGCAGATGCAGGAAGGCGGCAAAGGTGTACCGGTCGCAGGCTTCGGCCCGCTGGTCGAGCGCATCATGCTGAACCAGACCAACCCGTCGCCCGATCTGCCGGAAGGCGAGCGTTCGACCGCGGCGCATCCGCACCCGTTCCTGCAGGACCCGGCGGTTTACAAGGCCATGTCCATGGCTATCGACCGGCCGCTGCTGGTTGAGATCGGCTATGGTCAGGCAGGCAAGGTGACCTGTAACTGGGTTCCCGCACCTGCGGCCTTCAACTCGACCTCGATGACCTGTGATACGCAGGACATCGCAGGCGCGAACGCCCTGCTGGACGAAGCCGGCATCGTCGACACGAATGGCGACGGCATCCGCGAAAAAGACGGTGTTCCGCTGAAAATCGTCTACCAGACCTCGACCAACGCCGTCCGTCAGGACTTTCAGGCGCTGATCAAGGAATGGTGGAGCCAGATCGGCATCGAATCCGAGCTGCGCAACATCAACGCGTCCGTCTTCTTTGGCGGTGACCCGGGCTCGCCCGACACCTTCCAGAAGTTCTATGCCGACGTTGAAATGTACGCCAACACCTTCAACGGCACCGACCCGCAATCCTATCTGGGCAACGGCCTTTGCGACAAAGCTCCGCGTCCGGACACGCAGTGGCAGGGCGAAAACATCAGCCGTTTCTGCAACGAGGAATTCGACAAGCTGCATGGTCAGCTGGCCGAAACCGCCGGTCTGGAAGCCCGTGCCGAGATTGCGAAAAAGCTGAACGACATCATGGTTGAAAACGGCGGTATGATCCCGCTTGTTCACCGCGGTCGTCTGTCGGCCCACGCAAACACGCTGGGTGGTGTTGTCCTGAACGTTTGGGACAGCGAGCTGTGGAATATTGCGGACTGGTACCGCAAAACCGGTTCCTAAGCGATAGTCTTGCAATGCCGCGCCCCGACCCGTATCGGGGCGCGGTCATTTGCGCACCATCCCAAAAAGAAGACGCATATAAAGGCGCCTCTTAATGCTCAACTTTACCATCCGACGACTGGTGTTGGCCGTACCCACGCTGTTGTTCATCAGCCTCGTCATCTTCCTGCTGCTCGAGCTTGCCCCCGGCGACCCGATGGCGCAGGTTCCGCTTACCGTCCCCCCCGAAGTCAAAGAGAAGATGCGCGAGGCGCTTGGCCTTGGCCAGCCGATGCATATCCGGTTCTGGAAATGGATCGTGCAGTTCTTCTGGATCGAACCGCAGGTGCTGGTCGACGCGATGTTCGGCACCACCTTTTCCGAAGGTGACCTGCGTGTGATTTCGTGGCAGACCCGCTCGCCCGTCATGGACATCGTCGTTCAGCGTATCCCGCAGACCCTGTGGGTTGTTGGCACCGCCTATGTGGTCGCCATCCTGATCGCCCTGCCCATCGGTATCTATTCCGCCTATCGCCAGTATTCGTGGTTCGACCAGATGGGGACATTCGTGTCGATGGTCGGCTTTTCGGTCCCGCCTTTTTTCTCGGGCGTGCTGGTGATCGTGATCTTTTCGGTTCAGCTGGGCTGGTTCCCGTCGATCTATGACACCACGCTTGTGGTGAACAGTTGGGACAGTTTCATGCTGCAGCTGAAACAGATGATCATGCCGGTCATGGTTCTGGCGCTGCAGATTACGGCGCAGCTAAGCCGGTTCATGCGCGCCTCGATGCTGGACAACCTCAACCAAGACTACGTTCGTACCGCCCGCGCCAAGGGGCTGAGCGAATACACGGTTGTGATGGTCCATGTCCTGCGCAATTCGATGATCCCTGTTGTCACCGTGATCGCGCTGGGTATCCCGGCCATCTTCGGCGGCGCGATCATAACCGAGCAGGTGTTCAAGGTGAACGGCATTGGCCAGTTGCTGATCGGCGCCATTCAGGCAAACGATCTGCCGATGGTGCAGACGCTGACCTTCATCTTTGCCGTGCTGATCGTGCTGTTCAACCTGATCGCCGATGTTCTCTATGGCATTCTGGACCCGAGGATTCGCTATGACTGATACCGACAAATCAGACACGCTGGTCCCCGAAGAAGGGCTGGCCCCCGCCTCGACCGCACTGCCGACCGCAGGCGTGATGGACGACCTGACCACCCCACCCCGCAGCCAATGGCGCGATGTGTGGGACCAGTTCAAAACGCACAAGGGCGCGATGATCGGGGCGATCCTGTTCATCTTTATCGTGGCGGCGGTCTATCTTGGGCCGTTCGTGTGGACCATCGATCCGACCCAGATCGACATCCGCGCCCGGAACCAGGGGCCAAGCCTTGGGCATCCGTTCGGAACGGACCAGCTGGGCCGCGATATCCTGGCCCGGATGATGTCGGGTGGTCAGACATCGGTATCGGTGGGCATCACAGCCATGTTGCTGGCCTTGTTTCTGGGCTCGTTCATCGGCGTATTGGCTGGGTTCTTCCGACGGCTGGACGGACCGCTGATGCGCCTGACCGACCTGTTCCTTGCGCTGCCGCTGCTGCCGCTGCTGCTGGTCATGATGCTGCTGTTCCGCGAGCCATTGTCGGCCGCTTTCGGGCTGGAGCGCGGCATTTTCATCCTGATCGTCTGTGCCATCGGCATTACATCGTGGATGCCAACCGCGCGGATCGTGCGCGGTGACGTTCTGGCCATCAAGGAACGGGAGTTTGTTCTGGCCGCCCGGTCCATCGGCACCAGCAACAGCCAGATCATCACGCGGCACATCCTGCCGAACGTGCTGTCTCCGATCATGGTGTCGGCTACGCTGGGGATTGCGACAGCGATCATCACCGAAAGCGCGCTGTCGTTTCTGGGGCTGGGCTTTCCGCCGGATTTCCCGACCTGGGGCCGCCTGCTGTTTGATGGCGTCGACTATCTGCAGCAGTACCCCGAGCGCGTGTTCTGGCCTGGGCTTGCAATCTCGTTGACCGTGCTGAGCGTGAATTACCTGGGCGACGGCCTGCGCGACGCGCTGGACCCGCGTATTCGCGGGCGCTGATGATCATATCTTAGGCTTGCAGCCGCCCTTCCGGGCGGCTGTTTTCTTTTAGCGAGGCTCTGCCTCGCGCTCCGGGATATTTATGGCCAGATGAAGCAGGGATCCGGGATCATTCTGCCTTTGTGGCGCCTTTAACCGGACTGGGTTTCCAACCGGTGGCGAATACGCCGGACAGACCACCAGACAAGAGCGACAACGGGCAAGGTCAGCAGCGCTGTTAGCATGCCCTTGCTAATCCCGGCCTTGGTCACCGGGTAAAGGAGGTAGCTTGCCAGCGATACGGCATAATAGCTGATTGCCACGACCGACAGGCCCTCGACCGTGTGCTGCAGCCGCAACGCCAGATCGGCGCGGCGGTCCATGCTTTCCAGCAAGGCCTGATTTTGTGCGCTGCGTTCGACGTCGACGCGCGTACGCAACAATTCACCGGCGCGAATGGCCCGGTCGGACAGAGCCTGCAAGCGACGCTCGGTGGATTTCACGGTGCGGATCGCCGGGTCATAACGGCGCATCATGAAATCTGCAAAAGTCTGCCCACCTTGAAACCGTTCTTCCCGCAGAACGGATATGCGCTGATTCACGATCGCTTCGTAGGCGCCGGTCGCGCCAAATCGGAACGAACAGCGCGCCGACAGGGTTTCCAACTCGGTCGATGTCGACAAAAGGTCGGGCAGCAACGCGTCGGGATGCGCCGTATTGTCGGTCATCTGTCCCATAAGGTCGGTCAGTTTCCCGTCCAGGGCGCCAATCCGAGGCATCAAGGCCTTGACGCGGGCAAATCCCAACATGGACATGGCCTTGTATGTCTCGATCTCGCACAGCCGCTGAATGATCCGCCCGGTCCTGCGCCGCCCGGTGCCGTCGGAAACAAACAATGCAAAGCGCATGTGCCCTGCCGGATCAATGCGGAAATCGCTGGCGCATATGGCCGCGTCATCCAAGACGCAGGACACGGCAAGGCTTTCCGGCTCGAACCAGTCCGACAACGCGGCCCGGACTGCCTGATCCTCGGGCCGGGAAATCACACGCATCATCACCGAAGTAATCCGCTGACCTGGGCTGACGGACAGCCAGTCATGGGGAAAAACCTCGAAATCTGCAGGGTTGAAGGCGCGGTCGCTGACATTCTGGGTAATGGCGGTATAGGTCACGAATTCGGTATGTTGTTCCCATTTCAACCAGTGACGCCCGATCTGCCCTGCATAATGCGTGGCATCCGGTTGGGGATGCTGTGCCCCATGCCGGTCAAGAAGATCCGTCAGATGAGCGATATCGTCGCTTCGGTTTCTGGCAACCGCCGTTTCTGATTTCTTGATCGCCAGAAAGATCACCGTGCAGGGGGTGCTGGCCACGGGAAAAGGGCGCGCATGCAACTCATTTGCCAGCGTGTAACGCAAGGGGTGGTCCTGGATCGGTGTCATTTTCGGCTCCGTTTCATCCGGGAAACTATACCCGCCTTCGCAAATTCATCAATTCTCTTTTTTATTTCATACACTTACACGGATACCACGGTATACAACACCACTATCTCATTGATTTGGTTGCCACAGCTCGACCGGGTTGCCTTCGGGGTCGTGTATTCTGGCGAATTTTCCGATTGCGCTGTCCCATTCGGGGTTGGTTTCCACCGTGATACCGGCGGCCTGAAGCTGCGCGATCATGGCCTGCAAATCGTCGACGCGAAAATTGATCATCCACTGTTGCTCGGGCCGCCCGAAATAACCCGTCCCTTGCGTAAAAGGGGCAAATACCGTGTCGCCTTCACGCTGTTTCCAAGGCGCGCGGGTATGGGGGCTGACGCCCAGATGCCTCTCATACCACCTGCTCAGCGCCTCGGGGTCCTGCGCACGAAAGAATACCCCGCCGATGCCATTTACCTTTTCCATCCGCACCCTCCTTTCATCTCTCGGTTCTGATCAGCCTATCACCGACCGCCTGCTTCATCTGGCCAAAAATATCCTGGAGGTCAGGAGGCAAAGCCTCCTGCAAGACAAAAAAGAAAAGGGCGCCAATTGGCGCCCTTTGCAATTGCGTTCGACCCTTGGATCATTCGATCATGGGCAGCAGCTTGTCCAGCGACTGTTTTGCGTCGCCGTAAAACATGCGCGTGTTTTCCTTGAAGAACAGCGGGTTTTCGATGCCCGAATAGCCAGTGCCCTGACCGCGCTTGGACACGAACACCTGCTTGGCCTTCCAGCATTCCAGAACCGGCATCCCGGCAATGGGGCTGTTCGGATCTTCCTGCGCTGCAGGGTTCACGATGTCGTTCGAACCGATGACGATGGCCACGTCCGTTTCGGGGAAGTCGTCGTTGATCTCGTCCATTTCCAGGACGATGTCATACGGCACCTTGGCTTCGGCCAGCAGCACGTTCATGTGCCCCGGCAGACGACCCGCAACAGGGTGGATCGCAAAGCGCACCTCTTTGCCCTTGGCACGCAGCTTGCGGACCAGTTCGCTGACCGACTGCTGCGCCTGCGCCACGGCCATACCATAGCCGGGGATGATTATGACACTGTCGGCGTCGTTCAGGGCGGCAGCTACACCATCGGCTTCGATGGCCACCTGTTCACCCTCGACTTCCATCTGCGGCCCCGATGTGCCGCCAAAGCCGCCCAGGATTACGCTGACAAAGTGCCGGTTCATCGCCTTACACATGATGTAAGACAGGATCGCACCTGACGAGCCGACCAGCGCACCGACCACGATCAGCAGGTCGTTGCCAAGGCTAAAGCCAATCGCCGCGGCGGCCCAGCCCGAATAGCTGTTCAGCATCGACACAACCACCGGCATATCGGCGCCGCCGATGCCCATGATCAGGTGATAACCGATGAACAGCGCCGCCAGCGTCATCAGGATCAGCGGGAAGAAACCGCCCGAGCTGGTGTACCAGATCAGGCAGATCAGCGACAGACCGGCTGCCGCCGCGTTCAGCATATGACCACCGGGCAGTTTGGTTGCCGCAGACGTCACTTTGCCCGCCAGCTTGCCGTAAGCCACGACCGAGCCGGTAAACGTAATCGCCCCGATAAAGATGCCCAGGAACAGTTCCACATGCAGGATCGCCAGTTCCGCAGGCGTCTTCTTGGCGATCAGCTTGGCAAAGGCGCCAAGGTCGGACAGGTCCGCCTGACCCGCGCTATCCTTGATCGCCATGACCTGAGCCACGTTGCCGATCTCGAAATGCGCGTTGAAGCCGACGAAGACGGCCGCCAAACCTACCAGCGAGTGCATCGCGGCCACAAGCTGCGGCATCTCGGTCATCTGGACGCGCTGCGCCACGTATTGACCGATCAGACCGCCGCCCGCAATCAGCAGCAGCGACAGCAGCCACAGGCCCGAACCGGGGCCGACCAGCGTGGCAAAAACCGCCAGCGCCATACCGACGATGCCATACCAGACCGCGCGCTTGGCGCTTTCCTGGTTCGACAGGCCGCCGAGCGAAAGTATGAACAGAACAGCCGCAACGACATAAGCGGCAGTAGTGAAGCCAATCATCTACCCGGCCTCCTTAAGATTTCTGGAACATGGCGAGCATGCGCCGGGTTACGAGGAAGCCACCGAAGATGTTGATCCCGGCCATGAAGACGCTGAGCGCCGCCAGCAGGATGACCAGGAACGACCCCGATCCGATCTGCATCAAGGCCCCGACGATGATGATCGACGAGATCGCATTGGTGATCGCCATCAGCGGCGTGTGCAGGCTGTGCGCCACGCCCCAGATCACCTGGAAGCCCACGAAGATGGCCAGCACAAAGACGATGAAATGCTGCATAAAGCTGGCCGGGGCGACAAGCCCCACCAACAGCATCAGCGCGCCGCCGATCCCCAGCAGGGTGAACTGCTGCTTGGTCTGCGCCTTGAAGGCGGCGATTTCCTGCGCCTTCTTTTCTTCCGGGGTCAGTTCCTTGACCTCGGGTTTCTTCTGCGCCGCGATGGCTTGCACCTTGGGCGGTGGCGGCGGGAAGGTGATCTCACCCTCATGGGTCACGGTTGCACCGCGGATCACGTCATCTTCCATGTCGTGATTGATCTGACCATCCTTCTCGGGCGTCAGGTCAGTCATCATGTGACGAATGTTGGTCGCGTACAGAGACGAGGACTGCGCCGCCATCCGACTGGGGAAGTCGGTATAGCCGATGATGGTCACGCCATTGTCGGTCACGATCTTCTCATCCGGGACGGTCAGTTTGCAGTTGCCGCCCTTTTCAGCCGCAAGGTCGACGATCACCGAGCCCGGCTTCATCGCCTCGACCATGTCCTTGGTCCAAAGCTCGGGCGCTTCGCGGTTCGGGATCAAGGCCGTGGTGATGACGATATCCATTTCCGGAGCAAGTTCGCGGAACTTGGCCAGCTGCGCCTCGCGGAACTCGTCGGATTGCACGCTGGCGTATCCTCCGGTGGCCGCGCCATCCTGCTGGTCTTCTTCAAAATCCAGATAGACGAACTCGGCCCCCATCGATTCGACCTGCTCGGCCACTTCGGGGCGCACGTCGAACGCATAGGTGATCGCACCCAGCGAAGTCGAGGTCCCGATCGCGGCCAGACCGGCCACACCGGCGCCGACGATCAGCACCTTGGCAGGCGGCACCTTGCCGGCCGCCGTCACCTGACCGGTGAAGAACCGGCCAAAGTTGTTGCCCGCTTCGATCACCGCGCGATACCCGGCGATATTGGCCATAGACGACAGCGCATCCATCTTCTGGGCGCGCGAAATCCGAGGCACCATTTCCATGGCGATAACGTTGGCACCCTTGGACTTGGCCATCTCCATCCCTTCTTCGTTCCCGGCGGGATTGAAGAAGGAAATCAGCGTCTTGCCCTTGGTCAGCCGCTTCATCTCGGTATCTGTGGGGATGCGGACCTTGGCCACGACATCCGATGTCTTCCACAGCGACGCGGCGGTCTTGATGATCTCGACCCCTACGGCTTCGTATGCGGCATCCGAAAACCCGGCGGCCTGACCGGCCCCCTTTTCGATGGCGCATTCATAGCCCAGTTTCTGCAATTGCACGGCAGAATCCGGTGTCATCGCGACCCGGTTCTCACCGTCCAGTATTTCCTTTGGCGTGCCTATCTTCACCGGCATGTCCCCCTAATTTTCACTCAGTCCGAGCGGGTGGTCGGTATTGTTTGTTTAAGATTGATGTATCCTGCGCAACATTATTTCGCAAGTGCAGCATGCGTTCCGCTGTGTCATGAATTGGTCTACCTCATACCCAGCGCCTTGTCTTCCGCTCATACCGTGCGAAATCCGCACGGAATTTCCGCCGCATCCGGTCCTCTTCGGGCAGGATAAACCGCCGCTCCAGCACCCAGACGAAGACCGGGATCAGGACCAGGGACAAAACCGCGTCAAACCACAGGACAAGCCCGGCCAGGATCATCACGTCCCCAACATAGATCGGGTTGCGGCTGCGTTTGTAGATCCCCGATTGCACCAGCGCCGACGGGGTTTCATGCGGAATAACGGTTGTCCGGTGGCGCCGGAACTCGACAATCGCAAGCACGGCCGCCAGCACGCCGCCACCCACCAGAACTCCGGCCAGGAAATCGGTAAACCCGCTTTTGAGGGACAGGCCAAAGGGTGCGAATTTTGCCTGCACCCAAGCAAGGCACGCAAAGGCCGCAAGCCAGATGGGTGGCAGATCTATCCGGCGCATGAACCTTCCCGGTAGAGGCCGCCAAAAGGCGGCAGGTGTCGTTTCTGAGTGACGTCCTACCGTTTTCCGGCACGGATGGCAAAACCTAAGGATGTCGCATCGACCTACGGCCCGAAATCGGCGCATTCGGCGGCTTGGGCGCAACAGTCCCCTGGCGGCAGACCGCCGCAAGGAAAACGCGTGGCCCCGCGATGGACAGGTTCGCCCCGATCCGCTAGGCCGAGAGGGACAGCAAAGTTCACCATCAGCGGACAAAACCATGACCGATTTCGCGGCCACCAAGGCCATGTTCGACCTGCCCGCAGGGGTTCTTTACCTGGACGGAAACTCGCTGGGCCCCCTGCCCAAGGCCGCCGTCGCCCGCGTGGGTGACATGATGCGGCAGGAATGGGGTGAGATGTTGATCACAGGCTGGAACAAGGCGGGCTGGATGGGAATGCCCACGAATCTGGGCGACCGTATCGGCGGGCTGATCGGGGCGGAACCGGGCAGCGTCGTAGTGGGCGACACCCTTTCGATCAAGGTCTACCAGGCGGTGGCATCCGCCCTTGATTTGTCACAGGGGCGCCGGGTCGTGTTGTCCGACACAGGGAATTTTCCGTCCGACCTGTATATGGTCGAAGGTTTGCTGCGGTCGCTGAACGCAGGTTACGAGCTGCGCGTGGTCGAACCGGAAGCAGTCGCCGACAGCATAACGGACGAAATCGCCGTCTTGATGCTGACCGAGGTTGATTACCGGACCGGGCGCATGCACGACATGAAAAAACTGAGCCAGCAGGCCCGCGCGCATGGCGTCATCACCGTGTGGGACCTGGCCCATTCGGCGGGTGCCATTCCCGTCGATCTGGCCGGATGCAACGCGGATTTTGCCGTTGGCTGCACCTACAAATACCTGAACGGAGGCCCTGGTGCCCCGGCCTTTATCTATGTCGCGCCACGGCTGGCGAGTTCGGTGCGCCCGGCGCTGTCGGGGTGGCTTGGGCATGAAACGCCGTTTGCCTTTGATCTGAACTATCGCCCCGGCGCGGGGATCGAACGGATGCGGGTCGGGACGCCACCGGTAATTCAGATGGCTTCACTTGCCGCCGCGCTCGACATCTGGGACATGACGACCATGGCGGATATCCGCGCCCGTTCGATCGAACTGACCGAGATGTTCGTGGCGCTGATCGAAGAGACCTGCCCGCAGTTGACACTGGCCAGCCCACGCGACCCTTACAGGCGCGGCAGCCAGGTGTCCTTTCGGTTCGAAGACGGTTACGCGGCCATGCAAGCCCTTATTGCGCGCGGCGTGATCGGCGATTTCCGCGCCCCCGACATCATGCGGTTCGGGTTTACACCGCTATATATCGACGCAGACGACGTAAGACAGGCCGCGGCGATCGTGTCGGAAATCATGCAGACCCGGGCATGGGACCGGCCCGAATTCAAGATCCGGCAAAAGGTTACCTGACCTCAAGCCCGGCGCCGATCAGCGCCGCCAGTTGGGCGGTGCGCTTTTCGAACTCATCCGCGCCAGAGGACGTCAGCTTGATCCCCTTGAGCGAGGCCGTGATCGTCCGGGCCGTTTCCTCGGCCCCGTCGGGCAGGTTCACGCGGCCGCCCGCATCTTCGCGGCGCAGCCATTCGGCATAAACCTGGGCCAACGCCTCTTCGCCTTCGGCGACGATGTCGGCGGCGGTGGATTTGCTGGTATCCAGCATTTCCACCCCGTGAGGCGATGCCAGAATCGCGGCCATACCCACAGCTTGCGCCGTGATCGCACCTGAAACCAGGTCGCGGATGGTCCCGCCCTGGCGCAGCGCCGCGGCCACGGCGGCTGTCTTGTCCTGGTAATAGGCCCGCGTCAGGCTGCGCACGATCGCATCCTTGTTCTTGTAATGCAGGTAGACCGCCGGCCGGGACATTCCGGCCCCGCGCGCTATGTCATCCATCGAGGTCTTGCGAAACCCATAGGTCGAAAACGCCTGAAAGGCCGAATTCAGGATCGCCTGGTGCCGTGGATCTTCGGGTGTATCGGTCATGCGGGAACCACTGACAGTTTTTGTTCATTTTGTCAATTGACGCGCTGACACTTTTCGATAATTATGTCAGAACGCAACCCAGCCAAGCGAGGTACGCCATGGCCACGACACTCAGGATCAACGGACAGACACATCAGGTCGATCTTCCGGACGACGTACCCCTTTTGTGGGTCCTGCGGGATGACATCGGGCTGACCGGAACCAAGTTCGGCTGCGGCGTCGCGGCCTGCGGGGCCTGCACTGTCCATATCGACGGCGAGGCGGTCCGATCCTGTCAGGTCCCGCTTTCCGATGTCTGGGGCGAGGTGACCACTATCGAAGGGCTGGGGACACCCCAGGCAATGGCAACCATCCAGCAGGCCTGGGTCGATCACCAGGTGGCGCAATGCGGCTATTGCCAGTCGGGCCAGATCATGCAGGCCGCAGCCCTGCTGGCCGAAAACCCGGCCCCATCCGATGCGGATATCGATGAGGCCATGTTTGGCAACCTCTGCCGATGCGGAACCTATCCGCGCATCCGGGCCGCCATCCATGATGCCGCGGCAAGATTGCAGGAGGCGTAATCATGGCCCGAGTTGGAAAAATCCTGCGCAGAACGTTCCTGATCGGATCTGCGGCCATTGTCGGCGGCGTTGCTTTTGGCGCCTATTACGTCAGCCGCCCGGCGGCGAACCCCCTGAAACCCAAGGCTGGCGAGGCCGCCCTGAACCCGTTTGTCCTGATCGACCAGAACGGCGTGACCCTGATCGCACCACGGGCCGAAATGGGACAGGGCGTGCGGACAACCTGGGCGGCGCTGATCGCCGAAGAACTGGATGTCGATCTGGACCAGGTCACGGTTCTGCACGGCCCGGCGGCGGCGGCCTATTACAACTCGGCCCTTATTGGTGAGGGTCTGCCCAACAAGGGCTACGATATCACGAACTTTCAGCACAACCTGGGCGAAGCGCTTGGGGTTATCGGCAGGACGCTCAGCCTGCAGGTCACTGGCGGGTCGACCTCGATGAAAGACGGGTTTGAACGGATGCGCCAGGCTGGCGCCTCGGCGCGGGAAACGCTCAAACGGGCGGCGGCAAACCGCTTGAACCTTGACCCGACCGAGTTGCAGACCGCGTCGGGCACAGTGATTGCCCCCAATGGCGACCAGATCACGTATCAGGACCTGGCCCAAGACGCCGCCAAGCTAGAGCCGGTCGACGTGCCGCTGCGCGATCCGTCGCAATGGCGGTATCTCGGCAAGTCCATGCCCCGTCTCGACATGGTGGACAAGGCCACAGGCACCGCCGAATTCGGCCTGGACGTGCGCCTGCCGGGAATGAAATTCGCCAGTGTTCGCATGTCGCCCAGGCTGGGCGGCGCTATGAACGGCTTTGACGACAGCGTCGCGAAATCCATGCCCGGCGTCGAAAAGATCGTTGATCTGGGCACCGGTGTCGCCGTCATCGCCAGCAACACCTGGCTTGCCAACCAGGCCGTCGAAGCCATTGAGATCGACTGGGGCCAAGCGCCCTATCCAACCGATACCGACGGTATTTTTGAAACAATCGCGGCGGCTTTTGACGACGCGCCGAACTCGACAATGCGCGACGACGGTGATGTGGGCACCCTGCCCGATGGCGCAACCGAAATCACCGCCGAATACCAGGTGCCCTATCTTGCCCATGCGACGATGGAGCCGATGAACGCAACCGCGCTGTACTCCGGTGACGCGCTGGAACTGTGGTGCGGCAACCAGGCACCGACGCTGATCCGGATGCGGGTTGCCAAGACCGCTGGCCTGAACACCGAGGCGGTGCAGATTCACACATCCTACCTGGGCGGCGGGTTCGGACGGCGCGGCGAGCTGGATTTCGGTGACATCGCCACCCGTGTCGCCATGGCCATGCCCGGAACCCCCATCCAGACCGCCTGGAGCCGCGAAGAAGACATGCGGCACGACTATTACCGCCCCGGTGCGATGGCGCGGATGCGCGGCGCAATCAAGGACGGCACGGCCGTGCTGATCGATGGACAGGTCGCCGCGCAATCCTGCACGCAGCAGGCGGTCGGGCGGTATACCGGCCTGCCTGCGGGCGGCCCCGACAAGGTTCTTGTCGAAGGGTTCTTTAACCAGCCATATGCGGTGCCAAATTACCGGATGCGCGGTCATATCGCGGACCTGTCGGTTCCCGTGGGCTTCTGGCGTTCGGTCGGGAACAGCCATAACGGCTTTTTCCACGAAACCTTCATGGACGAAATGGCCCATGCGGCAGGGCGCGATCCGCTGGATTTCCGGCTGGAGCTGATGAAAAACGAACATGTGCCCAGCGCGGGCTGTCTTGAGGCGGTGCGCGAGATGTCCGGATGGACCGGCACGACGCCAGACGGCATAGGCCGGGGCGTGGCGTTCACCTACAGCTTTGGCACCCCGGTTGCACAGGTCATCGAGGTCGTCGACGAAAACGGAACCATCCGCATCAACAAGGCCTGGATCGCCTGCGACATGGGGCTGGCGCTGGACCCGGAAAACGTCAAGGCGCAGATGTTTGGCGGTATGATCTATGGCCTGTCAGCGGCCTGCTATGGCCAGATCACCTTTGCCGACGGCGAAGTGGAACAATTCAATTTCCCGGATTATGACGCGCTGCGCATGCACACGACCCCCCAGGTCGAGGTGCGCGTTCTTGAGACCAACCGTCACATGGGTGGCGCAGGAGAGCCCGGAACGCCCCCGTCAATGCCCGCGTTGGGAAATGCCCTGTTCGACCTGACCGGTCGCCGAGCCCGCAATCTGCCCCTGAACAGCGAATTCAACCTGCTGGTCTGAAAACCCGCACTCTGCGGCCATCGAATGGTCGCGGGGAATGCGCAGATGCCGCAAGTGCGCCTATCAGGCGGTCCGAATCTGCGTCGGGGTCGCCCGTGCATTTTCGGCCCAGGCCCGTGCCGCGGCGCCAAACGCCTGGAACAGGGGCCGGGATACCGGATCGTTGGCGGCGTCCCATTCGGGGTGCCACTGGACCGACAGGGTAAATCCGGGGGCGTCCTTGATGTAAATCGCCTCGGGCGTTCCGTCCGGCGCATGCCCGTCAATGACGACGCGCTGCCCAACGGATTTGATACCCTGTCCGTGCAGGGTGTTGGTCATGACCTCGGACGCGCCGAACAGGTGGTCGAAAACACCGCCCTTGTTCAGGGTAACGACATGGCGCAGGGCGAATTTCTCTTGCAGCGTGCCATCCGGCGGCATGCGATGGTTCATCCGGCCCGGCAGATCACGTATCTCGGGGTAAAGCGTGCCGCCCATGGCCACGTTGACCTCTTGGAACCCCCGGCAGATCCCCAGGAAAGGCTGACCGCGCTCGACGCAGGCGCGCACCAATGGCAGGGTAATGGCGTCGCGCGACCTGTCGAACTCACCATGAGCGTCGGTTGCCGCTTCGCCATATTCCTCGGGGTGGACATTGGGCCGCCCCCCCGTCAGCAGGAACCCGTCACAGACATGCAGCAACTCGTCCACTGACACAAACCGCGGGTCGGCCGGGATCAGCATCGGCAGGCAATCAGACACATTTGCTACCGCGTCCGAATTCATCGTCCCGCCCGCATGGGTGGGGTATTGATCGTTCATCAGGTAGGAATTTCCGATGATGCCAACAACAGGTCGAGACATTGCGTTTATCCTGCAACTTTCAATTGGTTGCCAAGTTAGATATCCGCGCCCGGCCCTTGGTGCAACTGCACACGCCCTGCGCCTTAGCGCAAGGACGTGTTCACAAGCGCACGCATTGTTCCATGCAAGGCCCGTTTGACGGGAAAGGGTCCCGCGACAAAAGGGGATTTCGGGAAATCCCCCCCCAAACGGCGCCGCTGTCAAAAACGGCGGTGTCAGATTTCTCCGGTCAGCCCGGCTGCTTCAATGCCTGCCATCGCCGCCACAGCATCATTGTCCGACGTATCGCCGGTGACGCCGACAGCACCAATCACCGCACCCTTGCGGTCACGCAGCAGAACGCCACCCGGCACCGGCACGACCTGGCCGCCATAGACACCGTTCACGGCAGCCATGAAATAGGCCTGCGCCTCGGCGCGCTGCATCTGTGCGGTGCCAGCCATCCCAAGCATGACCGCGCCATAGGCCTTGCCCTGCGCGATCGCGAAACGGCCCGGCGCGGCACCATCTTCGCGTTCGAACGCGATTACGTGCCCGCCCGCATCCAGCACAACGACTGACAGCGGTTTCAGTTCAAGCGCGCGCCCTTTTTCCAGAGCCTTGCGGATGATCGTGCGGGCCTTGCGGAGAGAAATTGCCATATCATGTCCCTTTCGTTGTCTTGGGGCGTCAAACGCCGGCCTTCAGTTCCAGGCGACGGGCATGCAGAACCGGTTCGGTATAGCCGGACGGCTGCACCCGCCCTTTGAACACAAGGTCACACGCCGCCTGAAAGGCGATGCCGTCGAAACCGGGCGCCATCGCGCGATAGGAGGGATCGCCCGCGTTCTGGCCATCGACGACGGCGGCCATCTTCCTGAGCGCGGCCATGACCTGTTCCGGGCTGACCACGTCGTGATGCAGCCAGTTGGCCAGCGCCTGCGATGAAATCCGGCAGGTTGCGCGATCTTCCATCAGGCCGACATCGTTGATGTCGGGCACCTTGGAACACCCCACGCCCTGATCGACCCAGCGCACGACATAGCCCAGGATGCCCTGCGCGTTGTTTTCGATTTCGCGGGTGATTTCTTGGCCGCCAAGGTTGCGCCCACCCAACAGCGGGATCGTCAGCAGGTCGGCAAGGGTTCCGCGCGCGCCGCCAGCGGCGATTTCATCTTGGCGAGCCAAGACATCGACCGCGTGATAATGCGTTGCATGCAATGTCGCGGCGGTCGGCGACGGAACCCAGGCGCAAGTCGCCCCCGCCATCGGGTGACCGATCTTGGCCTCAAGCATTTCGCCCATCCGGTCGGGCATCGCCCACATGCCCTTGCCGATCTGGGCCTTGCCCTTCAGGCCGCAAGCCAGGCCGATATCAACATTGCGATCCTCGTACGAGGCGATCCAAGGCGTGTTCTTGATGTCCCCCTTGGGCAACATCGGGCCTGCTTCCATCGAGGTATGGATTTCATCGCCGGTCCGATCCAGGAAACCTGTGTTGATGAAGGCCACACGCGATTTCGCGGCGCGGATACATTCCCTGAGATTGGCCGAAGTGCGGCGTTCCTCATCCATGATACCCAGTTTCACGGTGTTGCGCGGCAGGCCAAGGATGTCTTCGACCATATCGAAAATCTCGACGGCAAAGGCCACCTCTTGCGGGCCGTGCATCTTGGGTTTGACCACATAGACCGACCCCGCGACCGAATTGCCGCCATCGCGGCCCAAGTCATGCATGGCAATCAGCGTGGTGCAGAGCGCATCCATCAGCCCCTCGCCGATCTCGCGCCCTTCGGCATCCAGAACGGCCGGGTTGGTCATCAGGTGCCCCACATTGCGCACCAGCATCAGGGACCGCCCCTTGAGCGTGCCCCGCCCACCCGCCGGAGTGGTAAAGGCAACGTCATCGGCCAGCTTTCGGGTAAAGGTCTTGTCGCCCTTGGTCACCTGTTCGGTCAGGTCGCCTTTCATCAGGCCCAGCCAATTGCCATAGGCCACCACCTTGTCTTCGGCATCGACGCAGGCAACCGAATCTTCGCAATCCATGATCGTCGACAAGGCGGATTCAAGCCGGACATCCGCGATACCTGCCGGGTCGGACGACCCGATACTGCTGGTCGGGTCGATCATGATCTGGATATGCAGCCCGTTGTTTTTGAGCAGGAAAAACTCCGGGTTGTCGGCGGCACCACCGAAACCAGCAAACTGCGCCGGATCGGCCAGCGCCGGGGTCAGCGCGCCGTCCGCCACGCCCAGCCCCGAGACATCGGCCCAGGACCCCGATGCAAGCGGCACGGCCTTGTCCAGAAACGCCTTGGCATGCGCCACGACGCGGGCGCCACGGGCGGCGTCATACCCGCCTGCCTTTGGCAAATCGCCAATCGCATCCGTCCCGTAAAGCGCATCGTAAAAGCTGCCCCAACGGGCATTGGCGGCGTTCAGGGCAAAACGGGCATTGGTGATCGGCACAACCAGTTGCGGACCGGGTGTCAGCGCGATCTCGGGATCGACCTGCGTCGTCTCGATCACGAAATCATCACCTTCATCTACCAGATAGCCGATCTCTTTCAGAAAGGCCTGATAGTCGGCAGCGTCGAAATCCTGCCCCTTGCGGTCCAGATGCCAGCCGTCAATGCGGGCTTGAATCTCAGCACGTTTGTTCAAAAGGGCGCGGTTCTTCGGCCCAAGCTCATTTACCAGACGGGCAAGACCGGCCCAGAAATCCTGTGCGGACACCCCTGTCCCCGGCAGCGCCTGTGTTTCGATGAACGTTGCCAATACCGGATCGACCTGCAACCCGCCCAGGGTCTGTCTGCTACTCATCTTCACGCGCTCCCTTGATTGTGTGCAACTGTATGCCTTCAATCAATTAGGCCCAAAGTTTCCGATAGGCAACTTCCAAGGCGGGGTATACGCCGTTCGGAAATTGGCGAAGCTGCTTCAAAAACCCCAAGGTAATGGCGGGTTGGTTGCAGCCATCGGGTGAAGCCCCTAACGTCGCGCCAGGACGCAACCGAAACGAGGCCCCAGATGCGCGACGCTGCCCCCACCACGATCCACCTGAAGGATTACACCCCGTTCGGCTACCTGGTGGACAGCGTGCACCTGACCTTTGATCTGGCGGCCCATGCAACCCGCGTCACCTCGCGCATTGCGTTTCGCCCCAACCCCGACGCCGGCGACCGCACGTTCTTTCTGCACGGCGAAGACCTGAAGCTGATAGGCGCCACCATCGACGGGGCCCCAGTCACCCCCGACGTGACCGACAAGGGCCTGACGGTCGACGCGCCTGATGCACCTTTCCTCTGGCAAGCCGAGGTCGAGATTGATCCGGGCAACAATACCGCGCTGGAAGGGCTGTATATGTCCAACGGCATGTACTGCACCCAATGCGAGGCCGAGGGGTTTCGCAAGATCACCTATTATCCCGACCGCCCCGACGTGATGTCCACCTTTACCGTGCGCATCAATGGCGATCTGCCGGTGCTGCTGTCAAATGGCAACCCCACGGGCAAAGGCGAAGGCTGGGCCGAATGGACCGATCCCTGGCCCAAGCCCGCCTATCTGTTCGCGCTGGTCGCGGGCGACCTGATCGCGCACCCCGACCGGTTCACCACCATGTCCGGCCGCGACGTCGACCTGAACCTCTGGGTCCGCCCCGGTGACGAGGGCAAATGCGCCTTTGGCATGGAGGCCCTGAAAAAGTCGATGAAATGGGACGAGGACGTCTATGGCCGCGAATACGATCTGGACGTGTTCAACATCGTCGCCGTGGACGATTTCAACATGGGCGCGATGGAGAACAAGGGGCTGAACATCTTCAACTCCTCGGCCGTGCTGGCCAGCCCCGAAACCTCAACCGATGCCAATTTCGAACGGATCGAGGCGATCATCGCGCATGAGTATTTCCACAATTGGACCGGTAACCGCATCACCTGCCGCGACTGGTTCCAATTGTGCCTGAAAGAGGGCCTGACCGTATTCCGCGACGCGCAGTTCACATCTGACATGCGCTCGGCCCCGGTCAAGCGGATCGAAGACGCCATCGACCTGCGCGCGCGCCAGTTCCCCGAGGATAACGGCCCGCTCTCGCACCCAGTTCGACCCGAGAGCTTTCAGGAAATCAACAACTTCTACACCGCAACGGTTTACGAGAAAGGCGCCGAGGTGATCGGCATGCTGAAACGGCTGGTGGGGGATGAGGCCTATGCGAAGGCGCTGGACCTTTATTTCGACCGCCATGACGGGCAGGCCTGCACGATCGAAGACTGGATCAAGGTGTTCGAGGATACGACGGGCCGCGATCTGACCCAGTTCAAGCGCTGGTACAGCCAGTCAGGTACGCCGCGTGTGACCGTTTCCGAGGATTGGGCCGACGGCACATATACACTGACCTTGGCTCAGCGCACCGAGGCGACACCCGGACAGCCCGACAAACAACCGCAGGTGATACCCGTCGCGGTCGGTCTGATTGGCCCGAATGGGGATGAAGTCAGCGCCACCGAGGTTCTGGAACTGACCGAGGCCGAACAAAGCTTTGCGTTTTCGGGGCTGGCGGCCAAGCCAGTGCCGTCGATCCTGCGCGAATTCTCGGCCCCGGTTGTCCTTGAACATGATCCGTCGAACGCCGAACGCGCCTTTTTACTGGCCCATGACACGGACCCGTTCAACCGCTGGCAGGCCGGGCGGTCTCTGGCGCAGGATTGTTTGCTGCGCATGGTTTCGGACAATGCGACGCCGGATGCGAATTACCTGGATGGCCTGACGGCGGTCCTGCGCGATGGCTCACTGGACCCGGCTTATCGCGCGTTGATGCTGGGGCTGCCAACCCAGTCGGAACTGGCCGCCGCGCTGCATGAGCGCGGTCAGACGCCGGACCCGCAAGTCATCTGGAGCGCCGTTGAAACATTGCGCCAGGCAACGGCCCAGCACATGCAGGACCTTCTGCCCCGCCTGCAGAGCGAATCCATGGTCGACGCGCCCTATCGCCCCGACGCCGCACAATCCGGAAAACGCGCCCTTGGCGGTGCGGCCCTGGCCTTGATATCACGTCTGGATGGCGGCGATGAGGCCGCCAGAGTGTACGCCCGCGCCGACAACATGACCCTGCAACTGACCGCGTTGGGCTGCCTGTTGCGCGCGCGCAAAGGTGAGGCCGAGCTGACCGCGTTCCACGATCAATGGCAGCATGACCGGTTAGTCATGGACAAATGGTTCGGCCTGCAAGTATCGATGTCCGCACCCGAAACGGCAGCGGAAATCGCGCGGTCCCTGACGGAAAACCCCGCGTTCAACTGGAAAAACCCCAACCGTTTCCGCGCTTTGCTGGGCGCTTTGGCGGCAAACCATGCCGGGTTCCACCGGGCCGACGGCAGCGGCTATGCCCTGTTGACCGACTGGCTCATCCGGCTGGACCCCGTCAATCCGCAGACAACCGCCCGGATGTGTACCGCTTTCCAGACCTGGAAACGGTATGATCAGGACCGTCAGGCCAAGATTGCAGCGCAATTGACACGCATCGCCGAAACCCCGGACCTGTCACGCGACACAACCGAAATGGTGTCGCGAATCCTGAAGGGATAGGCGTTTGGTATCCGTGCAATTCCGACCAGAATGACAGCTTACAGGTTTACCCGGCGAAATCGGTCTTTCCGCGCCATCCTGACCCTGACCTGCGTGTACGCCGCCTTGGCCGCCCTGGTCATGGTCTTTGACGCGGTTTGGTGGGTTGTCACGCCGTTGGCGCTGTGCACGCTCCCCGCGCTTTGGGACATCCTGCGTGACACGACCGCCGGCCTGTCCCTGGGCCCTGATGACCTGCAATGGCATTCGGGGCGCCGCAGCGGTGCCATTTTGTTGAAAGAGATACGGTTTTTCAGATTTGATACCGGGTGGGACATGGCCGTCCATGTCAGGGTCATTCTGGTTTCGGGCAAGACGATTCGACTTCCGGACGAGGCCACGCCCCCACACAGGGCGTTCGAAGCGGTGCTTCAGTCCCGTGGCTTCAAAGTCGAGCGGCACCATTTCACCGGTTTTCGAAACGATCGGAACTAGGGCTTTACATTGATCTGAATTAATCAAGTTTCCCTGCTGTTGCCTTGAATTGGACGTAAATCGCCGACAGTATACGAGGCCAGTTTACGCGTTTGTTCAGTTTCGAGTTTCACCATGTTCCGGTCTTTCAGGGCATTTGCTGCCCGTTTTTCCACCCCTGCCAATCCCTCTGGGACCATGTCCCGCCCTTCCGTCGCGCCTGACAGTGCCTTTCGGAATGCCGAAACCGGGCGGCTCAATATTCCGGTCGCTCGGATGGATGCGGGCGATTATCTCGGTCGCAAAACGATTGAGCGTGGCCGGTTTCTGGCCCGGCAAGACCAATGGGACACGCTGTCGGCCGAAATGCACACAGCCGATACCGCGCGGGATATGGCGCCGGGTGGTCTGCCAATCGCCGACCTTCTGGCCTTTGGTGCCCGGTCCGATGTCGTGCTTGCCGCCGAACACGCCCTGTCCGACGGATCATTGCCCGGCGACACGGACCTGCTTGGCGGGGTCGCCGACCTGGAAGGTGAAATGCGCGACAAGGACGGTGACGCGATGATCGCATTGATCGTCGCGCTGACCCATATCGATCTGGCCTGGGCCTGGCGCGGCACCGGGTGGGACGCCACCCTGCCCGCATTGAACAGGTCGCGCTGTGCCGCGCATTTCGACCGGGCGGCCAGCATCCTGCCAGCCTGTCGCCAGGCGGCGCCGGACAGCCCGGCAATCGCCGCCGCCGATTGCGCCCTGCTATCCGCCCAGACCAAAAGCCGCGCGCGGGTTGCCGACCGGTACGAGCGGTTGATCTCGCTTGATCCGCGCAACCATCGCCACATGCGGGCCATGGGCAGCCACCTTCTGCCACGCTGGTTCGGAAGCTATGCCGAACTAGAGGTCCAGGCCCTGCGCAATGCCGCCCGGACCCAGGACACCTGGGGCGCAGGCGGGTACACTTGGGTTCAGTTCGATGCAATTGCCCTGGACGAAGAGGCCTGTGCCCGTGTCGACGTCGAATACTTCCTGGAAGGATTGCGCGACATCGTGCGCCGCAGGCCCGACCAGCAGACGGTCAACCTGTTGGCTGCGTATTGCGCGATCACCCTGCAAAACGGGCTTGGCCTGGACGAAAGGGCCGACCTGGCGCGTGTCCAGATTTGCGATGCCGCCAATTGGCTGATCCGCGATCACATGACCGAACTTCACCCGATGATCTGGGCCCATGCAGCAGACGGGTTCAACAACAGCATCCGCATCAGCTCGCCCGAGCGTTTTGCCGCGCGCGGTCACCGGGATGCGCTGCGCACGATCTCGGGGCTGTTCCGTGACGAGCTGGGCAAGGGCCAAAGCGTCACCTTCACGTCCAGCGGGCTCAAGCTCAGGGCGCATTGACCGGATCAAGCGCCGCCCTGAAATCGGGAAACCTCGGCTGCCACCCGGCTGCACAGAGCCTCTGGCCCGATACAATCTGACCAAATGCGACACCGCGGGACAACCCGTCGCCCAAGGACATTTCGTCAGGCAAAGCCATGTGCAGGCGAAACGGGGCATTCCGCCGCGCGCTGAGCGTGCGAACAATCGCGCCAACCGGGACGCCCGCCTCGGCCACCGCATTAAAATGCCCTCGCAACCTGTTGTCTTCGCATGCCAAAACATAGGCGCGGGCTAGGTCTTGAACATGAACCAACGGCCAGGTCACATCCGGGTGCCCCGGAATGCAAACCGGTCGTCCAGCCCGAATATCATCGTCAAAGCAGCGGAACATTCCGCCCGCCTGGCTGTCATAAACAAGCCCGGGGTGAAGAACCGCAAGGTCCAGCCCCCCGCCCCGTGCCAGCATATCTGCATTGGCGGCCATCCATGCAAACGCAGGCAGAGGGTCGAACGGCGACTGCTCGTCAACCATTTGCCCCCTGGTGTCGCCATAAAGCCAAACGCCCCCGGTATAGACGCAGCGCAACCTGGTCGCCCTGACCCGGGCGGCCGATTGCAGGGCGTGCATGGCGATGCGGTCGACCTGCCCCATATCGGCGTCAAACGTCGCGGCCACCTGGACGACCACATCAGACGCGGCCGCGTGATCTGCCCAGCCCAGAGGGGCTCGCAAGTCGCCACGGATGACCTGCGCTCCGATTCGCTCTGCCGCCGCCTGGGCCGCATCCGAGCGGCACAGGCCGCTGACATCATGCCCGCGCGCCACCAGCGCCGCCGCAACATGCGAACCGATCAGGCCCGTGACACCCAGCACAAATATCTTCACGTCATCCTCCGAACCAGACCGTCCACGACATTGCTTGTGCCAGCTAAACCATGGTTGAGATCAAGGGTTACTTTTCATTGCCCCTTGCCCCCTCGACCCAGCGCGCCTAATACGCTGGCTCAGACTTCTTGTGGATATGAGGCGCGCCATGCTCGACCTGACCTATGAAATGCCCAAACCCAAAACCATTGCCGGGGCCAAGCACGACTGGGAACTGGTAATCGGGATGGAGGTGCACGCGCAGGTCTCATCGAATGCCAAGCTGTTTTCGGGTGCATCGACCCGCTTTGGGGCCGAACCCAACGCAAACGTGGCCTTCGTGGATGCAGCGATGCCGGGGATGCTGCCGGTGATCAACGAGTATTGCGTTGAACAGGCGGTGCGCACCGGGCTGGGCCTGAAGGCGGGCATCAACCTGAAGTCGGCCTTTGACCGCAAGAACTATTTCTATCCCGACCTGCCGCAGGGCTATCAGATCTCGCAGCTGTATCACCCCATCGTGGGCGAAGGCGAAGTGCTGGTCGAACTGGGCGACGGCACCGCGCGCATGGTTCGCATCGAACGCATCCACATGGAGCAGGACGCAGGCAAGTCGATCCATGACATGGACCCGAACATGTCCTTTGTCGATCTGAACCGGACCGGCGTCTGCCTGATGGAGATCGTCAGCCGCCCCGACATCCGTGGCCCCGAAGAGGCCGCCGCCTATATCGCCAAGCTGCGCCAGATCATGCGGTATCTGGGCACTTGCGACGGCAACATGCAGAACGGAAATCTGCGGGCGGACGTGAACGTCTCAATCTGTTTGCCGGGCGCGTATGAAAAGTATCAGGAAACGCAGGATTTCTCGCATCTGGGCACGCGTTGCGAGATCAAGAACATGAACTCGATGCGCTTTATCCAGCAAGCGATTGAGGTCGAAGCCCGCCGTCAGATCGCCATTGTCGAGGCCGGTGGCAAGGTCGAACAGGAAACCCGCCTGTACGACCCGGACAAGGGCGAGACCCGCTCGATGCGGTCCAAGGAAGAAGCGCATGATTACCGCTACTTCCCCGACCCCGACTTGCTGCCGCTTGAGATCGAGCAGGCATGGGTCGACGACATCGCCGCCAGCCTGCCCGAACTGCCCGACGACAAAAAGGCACGGTTCATCAGCGCCTTTGGCCTGACCGACTATGATGCCTCGGTCCTGACCGCCGAGGTCGAAAGCGCCGCCTATTTCGAAGAGGTCGCGCAAGGCCGCAACGGCAAGCTGGCCGCCAACTGGGTCATCAACGAGCTGTTTGGCCGGCTGAAGAAAGAAGATCACGACATCACCGACAGCCCGGTCTCTCCGGCGCAGTTGGGTGGAATCATCGATCTGATTTCCTCGGACGCCATTTCGGGCAAGATCGCCAAGGACCTGTTCGAGATCGTCTATACCGATGGCGGTGATCCGGCGCAGATCGTCGAAGAACGCGGGATGAAGCAGGTCACCGATACCGGCGCGATCGAGGCCGCGCTGGATGAGATCATTGCTGCAAACCCCGCGCAGGTGGAAAAGGCCAAGGTGAACCCGAAACTTGCAGGTTGGTTCGTCGGTCAGGTGATGAAAGCCACCGGCGGCAAGGCCAATCCCAAAGCCGTGAACGAGCTGGTCAGCAAGAAACTGGCGGTCTGACCGGCGCTGACCGGCTTACATCAAAGGTCATATCCGAATTTCGACCATATTCCGGGGCCATAGGACACCCCGGAATGGGCCGGCAGGTATTTGTCGTTCGAGTTTCGGATGTCTGAAAACCGGTCTTCGACATCCTGCGCGCCGGGTTTCTCCTCAAGCGCGCAAAAGCGGGCGATGCGGGAAAGCGCGGCGTTGGGGTCCTGGGTCAGATCCTCGTAACGCAAGGTAATACAATCTTCATCGCGCAGATCAGCTGATGCCCGGGCGTGGGCGATGTTCCAATGCAGCACCAGTTCGGCCAGCGAGGTATTGCTCCATTTCTGGGTTGCCCCTGCAACGGCGCGGGGGTCGCGGGTCAGCACCACGAACCTGCTGCCGGGGAACACCGCACGCAACCAGGCGATCTTGGTCAGGTTCGGTGGCGACTTTTCAAGCAAAACACCCGATGTTCCGACCACGAAACGCGACCAGCTTTCCATGATGGCCTGGTGGCAGGCCGCATGATCCGACAGGGTCTCCAGGTCCGCGACCATCGCGTCGGAAAACGCAAACCGCCCCGGCCCGCCATATTTGGCGGCAATCGGAAACACGGTCTGCATGTGCTGGCCTTCGCTTTCGGGTGTGTTCGCCCGCAGATAGGACACGTCGTACCGGGTTGCCATCAGCCGTTCCAGCAAGGTCGTCCCGCTGCGGTGAAGCCCACAGATGAATACGACCCTGCTTAACTTGGGGTCGTCGTTATAGACACAGCCATCCAACCTGGCCACGGCAGAGCCTTCGCCGTCACCCTGCGCCGATTGCGGGGTCTTTACCGTCCGCTGTGCCTTGGGGCCAAGGCGATTGAACACCCCCAGCTTCTTGAAAATCGGACATCTCCTGTGCGGTCCTGCGCTGCGCGTCCTGTGTAGCCGAGATCGATTCCCCGCAACATCAAAAAAACGGCCCCGATGGGCCAAATCAGCGGCCCCTGGTCGCCGCGATTTCCGGGCGCGGCTGTGTCTTTCGTGCCCCTGCCCGGCCAAATCTGGCTGAATGGGGTCCCTTGCGGCCCGCTCTGCCGCTCTGCTGACTGGCCAACGCTTTGGACGTTGCTATAACGGGCAGACAATTGACCGAGGCGACGCATGACCCGTTACGAATACAAAATTGTCCCTGCCCCGCAGAAAGGCACAAAGGCCAAGGGGGTCAAAACGCCCGAGGGTCGTTTTGCCGTGTCGATCGAACAATTGCTGAATCAGCTGGGGCAAGAGGGTTGGGAATACCAGCGCGCCGAGCTTCTGCCCAGCGAGGAACGGACCGGGCTGACAGGCTCGACCGTGAACTGGCGGAACGTGTTGGTTTTCCGTCGCCTGCTGCAAGCGGACGCGGACCCCGCCACCGCAGAACAGGATGATACGCCGCAGGACGTCCCCCTGGCGCAACCGATCCCCGGCCCCGCCGGGGTTGCCGCCCCTGCCGCCATCGCCGAGGCACCTCAGGACCCTCCGCTGTCGCTCAGACCCGCGGATGCCGCCACGCCCGATGATGCAACGGACGCGGACGACACCCCGGAAACCGCTGACAAGACCTGACCGTCCGAACCGTCAGGTTCCGATATCCAAAGCCAATGCATGGATGCGCGAAACAATGTCGCCCAGCGCCGCGTGAACCGCTCGGTGGCGGGCAACCCGCGACTGGCCTTCAAAGGCGCGGGCGCGGATACGGACGTTGAAATGGCTTTGGCCACCCTCCTGGTAACCTGCATGGCCACGGTGGCTTTCGCTGTCATCCACGACGTCAAGCTCATGCGGATCAAAGGCTGATTGAAGGCATGCGCGGATTTCTTCGGTGACGGTCATTTTTTTGCTCTGCGGCAAATAAATTGCCGCCCCCCTCTTCTACTTTCGGCTGCTTAGACTAAACTGCTGCCTCCGAGTCGAAAAGACGTGTTCCTGAGGATTAGAGCATGACGAAATCAGACCCTTTCGGATTTGACATGTCCGTTTCCAGCGCAAAGAAAAAGAACCCGCGCGGGCGTCGGGGGATGTCGGGGGCGTCTGAGACCTCGGTGCGAATCTGTGACCACCCTGGGTGTGAAGAACCCGGCAAGTTCCGCGCACCCAAGGCACCGGACGTGTTGGATGACTTTTTCTGGTTCTGTCAGCAGCATGTGCGCGAATATAACCAGAAATGGAACTTCTTCGACGGCACGACCGAGGCCGAGTTGAACGCGCAACGGTCCAAGGACAAGGTCTGGGAGCGTGAGACCAAACCGATGGGCGACCCCGAGGCGCGCGCCTGGGCCCGTCTGGGCATTGAAGACCCGCATCAGGTCCTTGGCGAAAACGCCACCAAGAATCCGGGTCGGACGTCAGGGGGCGGCGGACGCCGCCTGCCGCCAACCGAACGCCGCGCGATCGAGATCCTTGAGGCAAAGGACAGCTGGTCAAAGGCCGAGGTACGCAAGGCCTACAAGAAGCTGATCAAGGTGCTGCACCCCGACATGAATGGCGGTGACCGGTCCCAGGAAGAACAGCTGCAAGAGGTCGTCTGGGCCTGGGATCAGATCAAGGACAGCCGGAACTTCAAGTAAGGCAGGCGTCCAAGCGCAGCTTCGGCAGAATTCCGGCATTACCGGGGCACTTCGGGCCATTGGCAATCGGTGATGGGCAAATTGCGCCGCAAAGGTCCCACCCGGCGGCCAATTGCCCCGTCTGTTGCCTTTGGTGAACCGCCGATCAGACCTGCCGCCACGCCAAAGGCCGATCCGGCCTAAATTCCGTCACGCCTGGACGTTGCAACCGGAGGGACGTACCAGATCAGCGCCAACAAAAGTGCAAGGACCATTGAACCGTTCAGAACATGCCACATGAAATGGGTACCCACACCCGTCACGCCGCATGTCTGAAGGTCGATTGTGCGAAAGACCAAGGAAACGGTAAAGCAGACCGCCGCCACAATCACCAGTTTCCTGGCTGGATGACGACGCACGACCGTCACGATTGAGAAAGCCCAAAGCGCCACCAACGCCGGAAGGTACTGCAAAGACCCATTCAAGACCGCAGTCTTTTCGGTGTCCTGCGTCGAGATATCTCCGCTCGTTGCCCAGAGGCTGACGCCGACACAAACGACAACAATGCTCATTATCCGCAGGGTTTTCATATGATTGCCGTCACTCAGGCGGAATATTGTTGTGGCAACGTATAATGCGACAAACGTCCAGATTGGCACTATGTCGGCAAGCTCGGCCTCGCCATTGGCATGGGTGTGAAACAGGAATGATCCCAATCCGATGCAGGCCGCCAGACCGATGAGAACGCAATCCATGATGCCACGCTGATCAGACGCCTTCAGCGCACGCCAGGCAACCCAGGCCGCGATCAAAAAAGCGACATTGCTAAGCGCATTGATTGGTTCGTTCCAAAACCCAGGTGCTGTTCGTTCACAGTAAAGATCAATGTAATCAAGAAACGTCATTCTGTAGTGCTGCTTTCTGAAGTCGCGCAATTTTTGCGTCCGTTGACAGCCCGCATGCAAGCAAATACGGGCTCGGGCCTGCCATTCTGTGCCCAATCCCAAACCGTTCGAAGAAGACTGTTTGTCGCACAACCATAGGGAAACCTGTGTTGCAGCGGATCGAGTGGATCACAGCGTCGGCCCGCGATCGGGCGCGCAGGGCGAGGGGCCTGTTGTCCCGGCAAATGGATTTTCCCAGTTCGCCCGGTCGATTTGGTTGTCTGCCTCGAAGGGCAAATGAAAAGAAACATCCGGTCATGCCGAGCTGCGCGCGGCTTTCCCTTGCCCTTGCCTGCAATATGTTGCACCACACACGGGTTCAAACCCGGCGAACGGGGCAAAGGATAAGGACCAGGCGCATGGCTGACGGAGCGATCGACATCAACGCAAAACCCACCGAAGAAATCTCGGTCCGGGACGTGTTTGGAATTGATACCGACATGGCCGTCAAAGGTTTTGCCGAACACAGCGACCGGGTTCCGGCCATCGACCATACGTACAAGTTCGATCCCGAAACCACGCTGGCGATTCTGGCCGGATTTGCACATAACCGCCGGGTGATGATCCAGGGCTATCACGGCACGGGTAAATCGACCCATATCGAACAGGTCGCCGCGCGTCTGAACTGGCCCGCCGTCCGCGTGAACCTCGACAGCCATATCAGCCGGATCGACCTGATCGGCAAGGACGCGATCAAGCTGCGCGACGGCAAGCAGGTGACCGAGTTCCACGAAGGCATCCTGCCCTGGGCCCTGCGCAACCCCGTTGCCATCGTGTTTGACGAATATGACGCGGGCCGTGCTGACGTGATGTTCGTGATCCAGCGCGTGCTGGAGCATGACGGCAAGCTGACCCTGCTGGACCAGAACGAGATCATCACGCCGAACCCGAACTTCCGCCTGTTCGCCACCGCCAATACCGTGGGTCTGGGTGACACGACCGGCCTCTATCACGGCACGCAGCAAATCAACCAGGCGCAGATGGACCGCTGGTCGCTGGTCTCGACGCTGAACTATCTCAGCCATGATGCCGAAACGATGATCGTGCTGTCCAAGGCCCCACATTACAACACCGAAAAAGGCCGCAAAACCGTCAGCCAGATGGTCACCGTCGCCGACCTGACCCGGACCGCCTTCATGAATGGCGACCTGTCCACCGTCATGAGCCCGCGGACCGTGATCAACTGGGCCCAAAACGCCGAGATTTTCCGCGACGTGGGCTATGCCTTCCGCCTGTCCTTCCTGAACAAATGCGATGAGCTGGAGCGCCAGACCGTCGCCGAGTTCTATCAGCGTTGCTTTGACGAAGAACTGCCCGAAAGCGCGGCCAGCGCAAGCCTGGGCTAAGCCCGCATGCCGACCGTCGACCCAACACGATCCGCAACCGGACTGGGAATTTTCGAAGGTGTCGTCGACAGGATACTGGTGCTCAGCCTTGATGACGCGCAAGAGCGGCGCAGCCGCCTGCCCGCGCATCTGGCCGATTTCGGGATCACCCGGTTTGAATGGCATGACGCGTTCCGACCAGATCACCCCGAGGTTCAGGACCTCTATCAACAGGGGCTGGTGGCCAGTTTCCCCCCCTGTTTCCGCTGTGGTCAGGAAACTTGCGACTGCCCCAACAATGTTCTGATCCCGGCCCAGGTGGCGAATTTTGCCAGCCATCTGGATATCTGGCGGCGCACCAGCCAGTCCGATGAACGGGTTCTGGTCATGGAAGACGACATCGTTCTGCACCCCTGGGCAACACGGGTGGCGCGCAAATTGCGCACCAGAATTGACGCGGGCAAGATTGCCTTTCAGCCGGAAACACCGATGCTGCTGCGCCTTGGCTGGGCAAAGTCCCGCGGGCACCGCCCGTACCGCAGGTTCCGTGCCGTCCGAAAGGTGCACGAGGCCAACCCGTGCTATGCGATCACCCCCGCCTTTGCGCAAAAGCTGCTGGACCGGTTTTCACGGATCGACACGACGTCTGACATTTTTCTGCATCACCAGGTTGCGGACAAATCGGATTCAGTGTCGATCTATCCGCCCATGGCATCCGAGTTGTCCTGGTCCGAAGGATCGGTGGATTCGCATATCCACCCCAAGGAAAACCGGCTGGAATTCCTGAAGAAACACAAGATGGATTCTGAACGCGAAGAACATGAACAGCGCATGCGGCAGCATGTTCAGCGCGTCTTTAATCGCCCCATCCTGTGCGTTGGCCACCCAAGGACCGGCACGGGTTTTGTGGCCGAGCTGTGCACCGAGGCCGGGTTGGACGTGGGCCATGAAGCGGGCGGCGCCGACGGGATCAGTTCCTGGATGTTTGCCGTTGATGCCCCTGAAAACCCGTGGGCGCTGGACCCTGTTGCCAAGACGCGCCGCGCGCTGCACTGGCAGGTCATGGTTCAAACCGTCCGCGACCCGGCAACGGCGGTGCCCTCGATCATGCGCGAAAACCAGCACGCGCCGGCGTCCTACGCGTTTCGCCGTGAACATATCCAAAAGGAAACCGGTTTTGACCTGGACGGTTTCAGCACCGAGATCGAGCGGGCCATCGCCTCGCTGTGCCTGTGGGCGCGCATCATACGCGCGCAAAACCCCGACTTTGTGTTTCGGATCGAACATGATGCCGACGCGCTGATCGCGTTTCTTGCCGCCAAGGGGTTTGACGTGACCGCACCTGAAACCGATTTGGGCCCGGTAAACGCCGAAAAGCTGTACAAGGGCGTTCACTATGAAAAGCCCAAGGTTGACCACGCGGTATGGGGCAATCTAAGCCCCCAGGTATCGGACATGCTTGCGGAATATTGCCGGGACTACGGATACGACAACCCCGCCGCACAGACCGCGACCTGAACTGGTTCAGAACGGATGGGGTGCGCTCGGGCTCGGATCGCTGATTGCGGCTGACGCTTGGCGCCTGCCCGGCAATCGTTTCGCGACTAGGCGTCGCGCTGGATATGGTCGCCTTCCAGCAATTTCCACGCTCCGATATCCACGCTGCCGTCTTCAGCCACGCGCCAGATACCATTGTGGTTCACGCAGTAATCGCGCAGCCGGTTTTCTATTTTCTTGTCGCGCACCAGGTCCTGCAGGTTTTGACCTGCCGCGTTGTAGTTGAACGTCGCGTAATCCGCATTTCCCTTGGACCGCCAGGGAACGTCATTGCCAAAATGGAAGGTAAAATGACAGTTTTTAAGCATCAGCATACGATCGGAATGCGCGACCATGTTGAACAGCAGCGGCTGCATGACACCCGCCTTGCCCAGGCAGGAATCGGTCCGCAGAAACCGCTGGAAAACCGCCTTTGAGAAGATGAAACAGTCATGGCCAGGATGCCAAAGTCCGGTTTCACCCAACGCAAGTGGATCGGGTGCCGTGATGCGTTCATCGCCAAAGGTTCTGCGGTTGATGGAAATCGCATCGAACCCCGCAGCAATTAGTTGTCGCACCGCCCCATAGAAATAGGGCTGAACGCAGATATCCGAATTGGTGTAGATCAGATAGTCATCGGCCCCGGCAAGGCTGGCACCGTTTTCAAGAATATCAAACAGCAATGGCAGCGGGCGGGGGTCCTGGAAATCGGCAATATCCAACACCGTCCGCTCGAGGCTCGGGGCGAGCTCTACGCCGTCGCGACCATCCAACAGCCCTTCATCCCCGCGCAGCGGCACCTGAACAAAGGTCGTGTCGCCCTCGCCTGCCAGCGGATTTGACCGCGCGGCTTGCATACTGTCCAGCGTGGCGTGTTGGACATTGTCCAACTGCCCGCCAACCGGATACATATTCACGATATGCACCAGGTTAACCGGGTCCGGGTCGGTGTATTTGGGGTCAAACAGATGCAGAATGTCGCTTAGCTGAGTTTTGGATGACTGGCAAAACACATTCTCGGACAACCAGCCATTGGGTTCCTGGTACCGGGGCTTTTCAATACCCAGCAGTTTGCGAATTGATCTTCTGAGTCCCATGGCGACAGTCCCGCTTTGCTTTTCCCTGAACCACAGTACAGGTTTCCTACCTGTTATGCGCCGCGACACCGGGATGTCACGCCCAAAGGCCCTGTTTCCCGGCATCTGCGTAAATTGCTGTGCCGACTGTGTTCTAACTGCGCCGCCGTATCTGAACATCCGGCAATTGATGGCGTCGTCAGAAATCTGAAAGCGGGCCGCCAACGCGATATGAACCAGATGCGCAGCGTTTGGGCATCAAAGCAACGTGCAGCAGGATAACATGCATCACTTGTATATACTGTTTTTATACTTTTCATATTCATGGTATATCTATGTGCATGACATACCCACAGCTGAAAGCCTGCCTGTTCGCCGCCTGCGCCTTTGCCGCCACCCAAACCGGCGCTTTGCCGGTCAAGGTTACCGAACGTGCTGAGCTTTTTGCCGTATGTTCCGGGCGGCTAGAGGCGCTGGCCGTGCGCCGACGCTCGTTTCAGGAAGAAAACGCCGAAGCTCTGACGCATCTTCACACCCAGTTTGATGCCCTGCTTGAGGCGGTTCTGCCTGACGCCGTATCCCAGGGTGTGGATGCGGTTCAGGCCCGGCGCTGGCAGAATCGGGGATGGACCGAGGTCGCGTATCTTTTGGCCAATATCGACTATGGGCTGGACCAAACCACGGTTGACCACCTGCGGGGGCTGCTCAACCGCAAAATCTCGGTCTGCCGCGACATCCTTCTTTAAGCCAGCGCTGGTGTGATGCGAATTCGCCCCTGGCCCTATGGCCAAGGCCAGTGAATGGTTCTAGGTTGCCCGGACAGAACAAGCCCGGACCCGCCGCCGATGAACAAATCCAACGACAACCCCGCCGACCCGTTCAAGAAGGCCCTTGCCGAGGCCACCAAGGTCATGGCCGATGACCCCGAATTGTCGGTAACTTACACGGTCGATCCGTCAGGCATGTCCGGCGAGTCGATGCGTTTGCCGCAGGTGTCGCGCCGGATGACCCGCGAAGAGGTCCTGCTGGCCCGTGGCACGGCGGATGCATTGGCGCTGCAGCGCAAGTATCATGACGATGCGACCCACGCGCGTTATGCACCACCCGGTGACATGGCGCGCGATCTCTATGAGGCGATGGAAACCGCCCGATGCGAGGCGATGGGCGCACGGGACATGCCCGGAACCGCATCAAATATCGACGTGAAGATCGGGCATGAGGCGATCCGGCGCGGCTATGACCAATGCCGCCAACCCGCCGAAGCGCCGCTTTCCGTGGCCGCGGGATATCTGATCCGGCATCTTGCGACCGGGCGTGACCTGCCGCCGGCCGCCGATAACGTCATGTCGCTGTGGCGCGGTTTCATCGAAGAACAGGCCGGTGGTGTCCTTGAAAACCTTGATGAGGTTCTGTCCGACCAGGCCGCCTTTGCCAGGTTCGCACGGCAGATGATCAAGGACCTTGGTTATGGCGATCAGCTGGGGGATGACCCTGACGAGATCGACGAGAACCAGGAAGAACAGGCCGAGGAAAGCGCCGAAGAACAACCCGACCCGGACAGCACCGGTCAGGATGATCAGGACGAGCAGGATGCCGACGCGACGCCTGAGCAAAGCCAGGAAGAACAGCAGGATCAGTCTCAGGCCCAGGTCTCGATGGACGAGATGGCCGAGGATGAGATGGGCGATGAGGCCGAGATGCCCGAAGGCGAAGCCCCGCTGGAGCCGCCCGCCCCGCCGCCCGCATCCGAAGCCGACCCGGATTACAAGGTCTATCTGAGCGCCCATGATGAAGAGATTGCCGCCGAAGATCTGGCGGAACCGGCCGAATTGGAACGCCTGCGCGCTTATCTGGATCAGCAACTTGAGCCCCTGAAAGGCGCGGTCAGCCGTTTGGCCAACAAGCTGCAGCGGCGCCTGCAGGCGCAGCAGAACCGCAGTTGGGAGTTCGACCGCGAGGAAGGCATTCTGGACGCGGGCCGCCTTGCGCGGGTTGTGGCCAACCCGACCACTCCGCTGAGCTTTAAGGTCGAGAAGGATACCGAGTTCCGCGATACGGTGGTGACGCTGCTTTTGGACAATTCGGGTTCAATGCGGGGGCGTCCGATCTCGATTGCTGCCATCTGTGCCGATGTTCTGGCGCGTACGTTGGAACGCTGCAATGTGAAGGTCGAGATTCTGGGCTTTACCACGCGGGCATGGAAAGGCGGCCTGGCGCGTGAGGCGTGGCTGAATGACGGCCGCCCGCAACAGCCGGGGCGTCTGAACGATCTGCGCCACATCATCTACAAGGGGGCGGATGCGCCGTGGCGGCGCGCGCGGCCCAATCTGGGTCTGATGATGAAAGAGGGCCTGCTGAAAGAAAACATTGACGGCGAGGCGCTGGAATGGGCGCATCGCCGGATGCTGGCCCGGCGCGAGGCACGCAAGATCCTGATGGTGATCTCTGATGGCGCGCCGGTCGACGATTCCACGCTGAGTGTGAACCCGGCGAATTATCTTGAAAAACACCTACGTGACGTGATCGCGATGGTGGAAAAACGCAAGATGGTAGAGCTGTTGGCGATCGGCATCGGGCATGACGTGACGCGGTATTACGACCGCGCCGTGACGATTACGGATGTGGAACAGCTGGCCGGTGCGATGACCGAGCAACTGGCTGCGCTGTTCGATAGTGATCCGCGTGCGCGCGCCCGGGTGATGGGGATGAAAAAGGCCAGCTGAAGCCGGCCTTGCCTCCGGCGGGAGTATTTTTTCAAAAGGTGAAGGGAACTGCCCTTGCAAGAGGCCCGAGCGCATGAGGTATGAGATGTTTCAATCCTTTGACGTAACCGCGCGTCCCGAGCAGGGCCCGCCAAGGCTGGCCGCGTTGCGCGAGGAATTGAAACGTGACGGGCTGGATGGGTTCCTGGTTCCGCGGGCTGATGCGCATCAGGGCGAATACGTTGCACCAAGGGACGAACGGTTATCTTGGCTGACCGGGTTCACCGGGTCGGCGGGTTTTTGTGTTGCGTTGCAAGATATCGCGGGCGTCTTCATCGACGGTCGGTATCGCACTCAGGTCAAGGCCCAGGTGGCGGCGGATTTCACGCCGGTTCCCTGGCCCGAGGTCAGCCTGAGCGCATGGCTTAGGGAAAACCTGCCAGAGGGCGGAAAGGTGGGGTTTGATCCGTGGTTGCACGCGGCAGGCCAGATCGCCAAGGCCGCGCAGGACCTGGAGGGCAGCGGGGTTGAATTGGTCCGCTGCGCAAACCTGGTGGACCGGATCTGGCCGGATCAGCCAGAGCCGCCGAAAAGCCCGGTCAAGCGTCACCCGATCAGGTTTGCCGGTGAAACGGCGCAGAGCAAGATCGAGCGTTTGTCGGCAGCGCTGGGAAAGGCCGGACGTTCAGCGGCGGTGATTACCCTGCCGGATTCGATCATGTGGCTGCTGAATATTCGTGGATCGGATATCGCCTATAACCCGGTGGCCCACGGATTTGCCGTTTTGCATGCGGATGCACGTGTCGATCTGTTCATCGACGCGCGAAAGCTTGAGGGTTTGGACGAACCAATCGGTCCGCAGGTCGCTGTGCGGGCGCCGCAAGAGTTTGAGCAGGCCCTGGATGCGCTGGACGGCGCGGTTCAGGTGGACATGGGCACGGTTCCTCAGGCGGTTGTGGATGTGCTGGGCGACAGGGCCGTGGATGGCGGGGATCCTTGCGCCCTGCCGAAGGCCAGGAAGAATGCGGCCGAGATCGAAGGCAGCGCCGAGGCGCATTTGCGCGATGCCGCGGCTGTGATCGAGCTGTTGTGCTGGCTGGATGCGCAACCGCCGGGCAGCGTGACCGAAACGCAGGTCGTCAGCCAGCTTGAAATATCCCGGCGCAGGGACAACGCGCTGCAGGATATCTCGTTCGATACCATTGCAGGGACCGGCCCCAACGGGGCCATCATGCATTACCGGGTGACCGAAGAGACCGACAGCAGGTTGGAAGACGGGCACTTGCTGGTTCTGGACAGCGGCGGGCAATATCTGGACGGCACGACGGACATCACGCGTACAATTGCGATTGGCACCCCCCAGGCAGACGAAAAGGCGTGTTTTACCAGGGTGTTGAAGGGGATGATCGTCATGTCCATGCTGCGGTGGCCTGTCGGGCTGGCGGGGCGCGATATCGAATGCGTGGCGCGTGTGCCCCTGTGGCAGGCGGGGCTGGATTTCAACCATGGGGTTGGGCACGGCGTCGGTGCGTATCTGAGCGTGCATGAAGGCCCGCAACGTCTGTCGCGCGTCAGCCATGTGCCGCTGGAACCGGGTATGATCCTTTCGAACGAGCCGGGCTATTACCGCGAGGGTGCCTTTGGTATACGGCTGGAAAACCTGTTGGTCGTCGAAGAGGCCCCGGCCCTGCCAGGCGGCGATGCCGAACGCGCGATGCTGCATTGGCGCACGCTGACCTATGTGCCGATCGACCGGCGGTTGATTGATGTGAACCTGCTTGGCCAGGCCGAGCGGGACTGGCTGAACGCTTATCACCGCGCCGTGTCCGAGAAAACGCGGCACCGGCTGGGCGCAGATGCCCAACTGTGGCTGGATGCCGCAACTGCTCCGGTGTGACACCGGAGTGTTACAATGACCGGGCACAGGAGAGGCCCTGAATGAGAATGGGAAGGAAACGGGGATGACAGAACTCATCACGATCCGCAAAGCAAGCGGCAAATGGAGCGTGCGGTCAGGTGGCGCAATTCTGGGCGAAACGACAAATGCGCTGGAGCTTGCCGAAGGCGACCTGGCGCCTGTGATCTATTTCCCCCGCTCAGATATCGCGATGGCGTTTCTGGACCGGACGGACAAGGTGACCCATTGCCCTCACAAAGGGGATGCGATGCATTTTTCGATCGTCAACAAGTCGTCGACCACGGAAAACGCCGCCTGGAGCTATGAGGACCCGATTGCAGGGGTTGCCGAGATCAAGGGCTACCTGGCGTTTTACCCAAGCGACAGCGTCAAGGTTGAACAGATCTGACCCTTGTTGGGCCGGTTCGGTCACGGGCGATGTATGGCGCCCGCCCCGCGCGGGCCGGGTTGTTGACCCGGCGGCTTGCTCGGTCACTCTTTGGGGCAATGTGCCGGGGCGTGGGGCAAGATACCCTGACCACGCCCAATAAATGTCGAATTTCACTGGTAGAGCCGCAGGAACAGGCGTTATACGCGTCTTGTTACGCATAGTTTACCAGTAAGGGCCGGGTTTCATGCCGACTACCATCTATGGTGCATTTCGCACCGATTCCACGTTGTCCGACACAGGCGCCGCGACCGACGCGACCGGAACGACGTTTCAGATCTCCGCCTATAGTCAGATCACCATCGAAGAGGGCGCCGACGGTACCGTATTCAGTGGTGACAGCGCCTCGAACGAGACCGCAAACGACCCGACCCAGACCTATAATGGCGAGATAATCTACTGGGATTATACGATCGAAGTAACAGACGGCACAAACGTCTATCAGATCGGTCTGTTTGACTATGACATAAACGGCAACGGCCACTCGATCGGGATCGACAGCGAGGATGGCTATTTCATGGCCTTTCTCGGCGGGGCCGTGCCGCCATTGAACACACCATTGACGATCAATGGAATTGTCGACAACGGCCCGAGCATCGACATTGACACGACGGTCCCGTGCTTTGCCGCTGGCACCCGCATCGCCACCCCTGAAGGTCCGCGGCCGATTGAAATGTTGCAGGTCGGTGATGCGGTGATGACGCTGGATCATGGACCGCAAACCGTGCGTTGGATCGGGTCGCGCGCATTGGATCGGATCGACCTGGCGAGAAAGCCAAAGCTGCGCCCGATCAGAATATCCAGGGGCGCGCTTGGGGATGGGCTGCCCGAAAGCGATCTTGTCGTTTCGCCGCAGCACCGAATGCTGGTTCGATCACCGATCGCGGCACGGATGTTCTCTTCGGAAGAGGTTCTGGTGCCGGCCAACAAACTGGTCGGGATTCCAGGTATCACAGTCGAAGAAAACGTCCATTCTGTTACGTATTTTCATTTGCTGTTCGATCAGCATGAGGTCGTGTTTGCAGAAAGCGCCCCCAGCGAAAGCCTGTTTACCGGACCCGGTGCCCTTGCAGGCGTCGGCGCCGAGGCGCGGGCGGAAATTGCCGAGTTGTTCCCTGAAATCCAGTCGCAATCCTATGCGCCGCCATTGGCCCGTGCCACGCCCCCCACGGGCAAGCAAATGCGCGCCCTGGTGGCCCGGCATGTCAAGAATCGCAAACCATTGCTTAGTGATATCCAGCCATAGCACTGGCCGACAGAAGGTTTGAGCAATCCCGGTCCCGGATCAGGAATGTTCTTCTGCGGCGGTCGCTGCCAGCGCCCGGTTATAAGCTTTTAGCGCATCGACATGCAGCAACGCCCCGACGGGGCATTCACGCCCATCGTCGTCCGTAACGACAACAGGAATGCTGGCAATGTCGCCCCGGTCAAAATACGGCATGGCCGCTTCGAGGGTGTCGCTTGCCCGGACACACAGTCCCTGTTCCACCAGCGCCTGTGCCTCGGCTGCGGTAAGCGATCCGTCGGCCTCAAGGGGGCGCATGACCGAACCCGCCCGCAACATGGCCAGCAAATAGGCCTGCGGCCCTGCGGCCAGGTGCACGTTCCGGCGTTCCAGCTGTGTCAGGAAAAAGGACCGGTCCACCAGCCGCGACGCCAGCGCCGTGGACATGGAAACCGACACCATCACCGCCAGGCCGATTTGCCAGTCTCCGGTCAGTTCGAACACGATCAGCGTGGTTGAAATTGGCGCACCCAGCACCGCCGCGGCAACGGCCCCCATCCCGGCAAAGGCGTAAAGGGTATGCGTGCCCGACACATGCGGCAACAAGCCTGTGGCGATCAGCCCGAATGCCAGCCCGGTCAATGCGCCAATCATCAGGGATGGGGAAAACACCCCCCCGCCCATGCGGCCACCCATGGTAATGGCCACCGCGATCGTCTTGATCACCGCGAACAGGATGGCGGTGGTCAGGACCAGGTCCCCGCTCAGGGCGCGCATCGTGGTCTCATAGCCGACCCCGATGATATGGGGGAACCAAATCGCCAGAAGCCCCAGCATGGCCCCCGAAATACCCGGTCGCAACCACCCCGGCAAAGACAGGCGGCTTTGGATATGGTTTCCGATATCTTCGGCAAAAAAGATCGACCGCATCAACAACAGGGATACCAGCCCGCAGATCAGCCCCAGCATCAGGAATGCGGGAAGTTCCACGTAGAACTGCAAGGACCCGGGCGTGTTCAGCGCAAACTCGGTAACGTCGCCATATGCCAGGCGGTTGATGACGGTTCCCGCGACCGAGGCAATGACAATCGGCGCAAAGGCGTGCACGGCAAAGTGGCGCAGGACGACCTCGAGCGCGAACAAGGCCCCGGCAATCGGGGCATTGAAGCTGGCCGAGACTGCGGCGGCAACGGCACATCCCAAAAGATCCCGGCCCGTGATCCCATCTGCATGTATCCGGTCACTGACCCAGGTTGAAATGACCCCTGCCATATGGACGACCGGCCCTTCGCGGCCTGTCGACCCGCCAGAACTGAGCGTGATCAAGGATGCCAGAAGCGACGCGAACCCCGCCTTGGTTTCCACCCGACCGTCCGTCACGGCCGCCCCTTCGATCACATCCGCAACCGACCGCACCCGGCCGTCATCTGTGAACCTGTGCAGGATCACCCCCACGATCAGGCCGCCGATGATGGGCGTGATCAGGATCAGCAGCCACGGCAATTTCTCGACATGGCTGTGCAGCATCAGGATGTCTTCGGTATCGTAGATATAGGCTTGCAACGCCTGAATGGCCTTGCGAAAGCCAAGCGCCATGAACCCCGCGGCAATACCGATCGCCAGCGCGATGAACCAAAACTGGATCTGGCTGGGGCCCCTGCGGCGCATGACACGCCAGGCATCCTTGATGGCAGATATGGCCTGATTCAGCTGGTTCCGAAGAACGGTGCCTGTCGACTGGGTCATTTGCCCCCTCGGGTCATCCTTTACCGTTCAGATCGGCCTGCCCCCGAACAAAACACACAGCCAGCGGCGAGCCACTGCGCGGAACCGGAGAATCCAGCGTTCATGAACGTCTTAATGTTCTTACTAAATGACCTTCGATCCATAGAAAAGCCGCATGGCACCCCAGCAAGGGGCCAGGCGCGGCAAGATTGCATCACGGATGCAACAGCGCCCGTGCGGCCGCGCGTGCCTCGTCGGTTATGGTGTCTCCCGCGACCATCCGGGCAATCTCGTCAACCCGGTCATCTGCGGACAGCGGGACGACCGATGACAAGGTCTGCCCATCCGCCACCTGTTTCTGCACCCGCCAGTGATGCTGTGCACGCGCCGCCACCTGCGGAGAATGCGTGACAACCAGTACCTGCCCGCCCTGCGCAAGCGCAGACAGGCGCCGTCCGACCGCATCGGCCGTGGCCCCGCCGACACCGCGGTCGATTTCGTCGAAGATCATCGTGCGGGCGCTGCGTTCGCCCGTCAGACAAACCTTGAGAGCCAGAAGAAACCGGCTCAGTTCACCGCCGGAGGCGATCTTGTTCAAAGGCCCGGACGGTGCGCCGGGGTTTGTTGCAACCGTGAATGCAACCGCGTCGGTCCCTTCGGGGCCAGCCTCGGCCGGGGTGATTTCTGTGCAAAACACAGCGCGCTCCATCTTGAGCGGCGCAAGTTCGGTCATGACGGCGGCATCCAGCTGTCCGGCCGCCTTGTGGCGCATGACGCTCAGGGCCTCGGCGGCCTTATCATATGCGCCCTGTGCCGAGGACAAGGCCGCGCGGCGGTCGGAAAGATCGGCATCGCCCGCATCCAGGCGGTGCAACCGTTCCCGCAGAGTTTCGGCGAACGTGCCCAGTTCATCAGGCGTCACGTCGTGCTTGCGGGCCAGGGCCCGAATTGCAAAAAGGCGCTCCTCGGCCTGCTCCAATTCTGCCGGGTTGACGTCCAGCGCCTGCAGGCAGGCGTTGACGCCATCCTGCGCTTCGCCCAACTCGATCAGCGCGCGGCCCAGGGCGGTGATGGGCTCTTCCAACTGGCCCCCGGCATTGTCGGACACCCCTTCCAGCCATCGCAGCGCATCGGCCATCGCGCCTTCGGCACCGTCACCGCCCAACAGGGCAAAGGCGCGGGCGACATCGTCGCGAATACGTTCGGCGCCCTGCATCATGCGGCGGCGCGCATCAAGTTCCGCATCCTCGCCGGGTTGCGGGTCAAGCTGGTCGAGTTCGGCAACCGAATGGCGCAGGAACTCTTCCTCGGCCTGCATCGCCTGCAACGCGGCCTCGGTTGCCTCAAGCGCCTTGCGCGCGCGGGCCATTTCGGCCCATGCGGCGCGCACGGCTGCAATCTGCTCTGCTGTTCCGGCATAGGCATCAAGCATCGCACGATGCCCCCGCGGGTTCAGAAGACCGCGGTCGTCATGCTGGCCGTGCAGTTCGATCAGGGTATCAGACAAGGCGCGCAATACCTCGCCCGAGCATCTGCGGTCATTGACCCAGGCGGTCTTGCGCCCCTCGGCCGTGTTGATCCTGCGCAGGATCAGTTCCGATCCACCCGGCAGCCCCGCCTCGGCCAGAACCGCATGGGCCGGGTGGTCGTCGGCCAACTCGAACTCGGCCACGACCTCGCCCTGCGCGGCCCCCTGGCGCACCAATTCCGCACGCCCGCGCCAACCCAGCACAAAGCCAAGGGAATCCAGCAAGATCGACTTGCCTGCCCCGGTTTCGCCGGTCAAAGCGTTCAGGCCCGGCTGGAACACAAGGTCCAGCCGGTCGATGATCAGCATGTCGCGGATATCGAGGGCGCGCAGCATCGGGTTACCAGCGTCCCAAGCCAACAGCCATGACGATTACAACCACTCACCCTTGATGGTCTGCCGGTAGATCGTGCTGAGCCAGTTGTCGCCCCGGCTCTTGAGGTCCAGACCACGCGAGGTCAACAGCTTGTAGGCGCTGTCATACCATTCCGAGGATTGATAGTTGTAACCCAGAATCGCACCGGCGGACTGTGCCTCGTTCACCAGACCCAGCGACAGATATGCTTCGACCAGACGATACAGCGCCTCGGCTGTATGGGATGTGGTCTGGAAATCTTCGACAACAACGCGGAACCGGTTGATCGCAGCGGTATAGTGATCCTGACGCAGGTAATAGCGCCCGATTTCCATCTCTTTGCCTGCCAGGTGATCAAAGGCCAGGTCAAACTTCAGCACAGCCGAGGTGGCATATTCGCTGTCAGGATAGACTTCGATCACCGTGCGCAGGGATTGCAGCGCCTGGAATGTCAGGCCCTGGTCGCGACCAACTTCGTCGATTTGGTCATAATAGCTGAGCGCCAAAAGATACTGGGCATATGCCGCATCTTCGTCGGTTGGGTAGAAATCGATATAACGCTGCGCGGCGGCGCGGCTTTCCTCGTAATTCTTGTCGGCATGAAAGGAAAACGCCTGCATGATCAGCGACCGTTTCGCCCAGTCGGAATAAGGGTACAGCCGTTCGACCTCGGAAAAATACCATGCGGCATCGTCGGACCGGTTCTGCGCCAGCTCATATTCGCCGCGCGTATAGATCTGTTCCGGAGTATAGCCTTCAAGGTTCTGGCTGCGGTCAGCACCCTTGTTGCCGAACAGCCCACCCGCGTTACCGCATGCCGTCAGAGTGGCTGCCAGAAGAAATGCACCCGCAAGCCTGACTGCCGCTTTGCTGCCAACCATACCGCCCATCCTAGTCGTATTGTCTCTTGGGGTAACCCCGGATTGGGCTTTGGTCTAGCACATAAAATTCCGGTGCAAAACGTCTTATCCGCGCGCAGATGCGATTGTCTGCCAACGGTGTTCCGATCAGGCGACTTGCGGGATTTCATCCATGACAAGCCCCTGCCCCGGCAAGCGGGCAGCCTGTTCGGGCGTACACAGGATCGGGCGCACGGCCCCCGGTGTTTCAAACAGCTTGCGCAGCAGCTTGTTGGTTGCGGTGTGCCCCGAACGTTCGCCCACATACCGGCCCAGAATCGGGCCACCGGCCAGGTAAAGATCGCCAAACGCGTCCAGCATCTTGTGGCGGACCGCCTCGTTCTGGTGGCGCAGACCGCCCGGTGTCAAAACAGTTTCACCGTCGACAACCACCGCGTTGTCCAGCGTGCCGCCCTGGGCAAGACCGTTTTCGCGCATCGCATCCACATCGGCCTTGCGGCAGAAAGTGCGGCTATCACTCAGTTCGCGCGCAAAAGACCCGTTCGACATATTCAGGCAATAGGTCTGGCGGCCGATGATCTTGTCCTCGAAATCAATCGTGAATTCGATTTCGAAATTTTCCGACGGGATCAGGCTGGCCGTGCCGCCATTGTGGCTGATGCTGACCGGCTTGAGTATCTCAAAGGCCAGAACCGGGGCCGCCTGCCGACGCAGACCGGCTGCCATGATGGTACGGACGAACGATACGGACGAGCCATCCATCACCGGCACTTCGGGGCCGTCGATTTCAATCAGAACGTTGTGGACGCCACAGCCAGCCAAAGCCGCCATGATATGTTCGACGGTCGAAACCGACACGCCGCTGGTGTTGACCAGACGCGTGCACAAAGGAACATGCTCGGTCATGTCATAGGCCGCAGGCACCATCGTGTCGCCAACCTCGATATCTGTACGTTTGAACCAGATACCATGGCCAGCCGCCGCCGGTCTCAGGACCATTTTCGCAGGCTTGCCGCTGTGCAGGCCGAACCCTGTGAACGTGACCGGAGAATTGAGCGTATGTTGCAAAACGAACCTCAGTGAGTGGTGTCCAGCCTGTTCCGGGCTGTGTTGCACCCTGAGGTAAGCGAGGCGAGGCAAAGGCTCAACTCACTCTTTGTAACTGAATGAAACAGTTCTGCGACAGATCGGCAAAACCCTGCTTACCTAAGCTTACATAATTGAAAAAAAACAAAAAAGAGCCGCCAGACGGCGGCTCTTTGTGATGATTTTGTTACCGCGATCAGTTGGCCTGGCGCCGCAGGAAGGCGGGGATTTCAATCCGGTCGTGGTCCGGGTCTGCCTCTTCATGGGCAGGTGCCGTAACGTCAGTTTGGCGCATTTCCGGCTGCTGTCGCACCGGCTGAGCCGGTGTATCCGCCGCGTGGCCGGTCATCCGGTCGATCAGGCGGTTGAAGCCAAAACGTGGCCGGTCTTCCGCTTCTGGCTGCGGTTGGGCGACCGGCTCTTGCGGGCGTGATGCGGTCAGCCGCTGCTTGGATGACGGAACGTTCTGAACGGCCGCCTGCAAGCGCTGCAGGGCTTCGGGCGACGGGGTTCCAGGCGTTGCTTCTGCGGGGGCGGCATATTGCTCGGGTGCAACCTCTGTCAGATCGGGCTGCGGCTCGAACTCGGCCACGCGCGGCTGATAGGCTGGCGGCGGCAGGCCGTCGTCATCCTGAACCTGTGCCTGATGCGGCTCATACCGCGGCGCAGGCTCTGCCACCTGTTCTTCGGCCGCTTCGAACAGCGAAGGTTCGCGAACCGGCTCGCTCGGGGCCGGAGCCTCGTCAGCGGCGATCATCTCTTCCTGGACCGGCTCTTCGGTCGGGACCGGGCGGGACAGCGGTGCCGCCATCGGGCGGCGAGCGATCGGCGCGTCGGCCTGAACGTCGCTGGCATCGATACCCGTTGCGACAACGGAAACGCGCATGGCGCCTTCCATTTCGGTATCAAGCGTAGACCCCACGATGATGTTCGCCTCGGGGTCGACCTCCTCGCGGATGCGGTTGGCCGCCTCGTCCAGTTCGAACAGGGTCAGGTCATGCGACCCGGTGATGTTGATCAGAACGCCCTTGGCGCCCTTGAGGCTGATTTCGTCCAGCAGGGGATTGGCAATCGCCTTTTCGGCGGCCTGAATGGCGCGATCTTCGCCAGTCGCTTCGCCGGTGCCCATCATCGCCTTACCCATCTCGTCCATCACGGCGCGAACGTCGGCAAAATCGAGGTTGATCAGACCCGGACGCACCATCAGGTCGGTCACGCCTTTGACGCCCTGGTGCAGAACGTCATCCGCCATCGAAAACGCTTCGGTAAAGGTGGTCTTTTCGTTGGCCAGCCGGAACAGGTTCTGGTTGGGGATGATGATCAGCGTATCGACAACCTTTTGCAGCGCCTCAACGCCGTCTTCGGCCTGCCGCATGCGCTTGGCACCTTCGAACTGGAACGGCTTGGTCACGACACCAACGGTCAAAACGCCAAGTTCACGCGCCGCCTGCGCAATGATCGGAGCCGCGCCCGTACCGGTGCCGCCGCCCATGCCTGCAGTGATAAAGCACATATGCGCACCAGCAAGGTGGTCAACGATCTGTTCGATGCTTTCTTCGGCGGCAGAGGCCCCAACCGACGGACGCGCGCCCGCGCCCAGCCCTTCGGTGACCTTGACGCCCAGTTGCACCCGCGCCGAGGAATGGCTTTGCTGCAGCGCCTGCGCATCGGTGTTGGCCACGACGAAGTCCACACCGTCCAACTGCTTTTCAATCATGTTGTTCACGGCATTGCCGCCAGCGCCGCCAACGCCAAATACCGTAATCCGAGGCTTAAGTTCGTCGTGCCCGGGCATCGAAAGATTCAATGTCATGCTCTGTCCGCCTGTATTTATGTTCCCGCAAAGCGGTGTTTTTCTTACCTATCCGCCTGTGATTCTACCGCTCTCGACGTCAAACGTCACGTCAAAAATCGCGGAAAACCACAAAATATGGAGGAAATATGGCGAATATCAGCGGCATTTCGCACACCCCGCCAGATATTGCGGAACCGTGCGATGTGGCCACTAGGCACACCAAGCCGACGCGGCTGTTCCTGCAGCGCGCACCAAACCGTGCAACCATTAACTCACTTGCGGAAAACTGCTCAGGTCCTGCCGCTGGGCCTTGGTGGCCCTTGTGGATATCTTTAGGGATAAATCGCCGCGCCGCAACCGGTTTCTTCAGCTGATCGGAGCGCCGGGGCAGTTCAGATCCCTGTCCGTGATGCTGCGCACCTCTTGTATCTCGCCGTCAAAAATTGTGGCCAGACGCACCATCAGACGGCCTTGGTGTTCGAAGGGCCACCAACAGACCGGGACGCCGTCCGGATCGTTGTCATACAGGAAACACACCTGCCCGTTGGGCGTAGTTATCTGGCCATATACGCACCCCTCGCCTTCTTCCTTCCAAACCGAGACCGTTCGGCTGAGGAATTGCTCGGTTCCGACCAGGGCGCCGGTTCGGATTTCATAAAAGGTCAACGTATTTCCGGCTGCCGCATCCAGAAAGGCGTCGGGCGTTATGGCAGTCTGCGCCCTGGCCCCACCGCCCCAACCGAGCGCGGCAAGACCGGCAAGCGCAAGGCTGGACGGCCTACCAATTGTCACGGAACCACCGGACCGCCCGCTTGAAGGGGCGCGCGGCGTAGGTGTCGACCGGAATTTCGAAATCCCACCACTCATCCTGCGGATGGGCGGCAAACAAGCTGAGACCAACGGCCGAGGAAAACCCCGGTCCGGTCGCCGATTGCGGCAGGCCGTGCACGCGAAGCGGGCGGCCAAGACGGACCCTTTGTCCGAGGATACGGCTGGCGAGACCGTCCAACCCCATGATCTGGCTGCCTCCGCCGGTCAGGACAATCTGCTGGCTGGGCATATGTTCGAACCCGGCCGCATCCAGCCGCGACCGGACCTCTTCAAGGATTTCTTCGACGCGCGGACGCATGATGCCAATCAGCTCGGCCCTGCTGACGGTGCGCCGGTCATGTTCCCAATCGCCGGTATCGCCACCGATATCGATCATGTCGCGATCATCGGCACCGGTGGCATGCACGCCGCCGTTGAATGTCTTGATGCGTTCCGCGACCGAGGCCGGAACCCCCAGCCCCATGGAAATGTCGCTGGTCACATGATCGCCGCCCATGCGCACGCAATCGGCATAGATCATGTGCTTTTTCATAAAGATGGACACGCTGGTCGTTCCACCGCCCATGTCGATACAGGCCGCACCCAGTTCCTGTTCATCCTCGACCAGGGCAGACACGCCGGAGACATAGGCCGAGTTCGCAATCCCGGCCAGTTCCAGGTCACAGCGCTTGATACAGCGCACGATGTTCTGGATCGCCACGGCGTCAACGGTCAGCATGTGCATATCGACCGCCAGAGACTGACCCAATTGCCCACGCGGGTCGATCAGGCCGGACCGGTTGTCCAGGGCAAAGTTCACGGGCTGTGCGTGCAGGACCTCGCGCCCTGCCCCGTAGTCGGGCACATCGCAGGCGCTCAGGACCCGGCCGACTTCGGCCTCGGTCACCAGTTGCCCCTCCAGGTCCACCTGCGCATCCAGACCATAGGACCGCGGGTTCGCCCCGGAAAAACACGCGATGACATGATCGACACGGATATCGGCCATCTTTTGCGCCGCCTGCAGTGCCGTGCGGATGGCCCGCTCGGTTTCCTGCATGGCGGTGACCTCGCCGAACTGAACTCCGCGCGACCGCGTCGTGGCCGCGCCAATGACGCGGAAACCGGTCTGCCCGGCCATGGACCCAATCGAGTTATCTTCGCTAAGCCGCCCAGTGCCATCAAAACGCAAAACAAGGCAGGCAATCTTGGAACTGCCCACGTCAAGAATGGCAACAACACCGCGTTGCATCGCCTGCCTGCGCATTTGCCGCATCGCCCGCTGGGACTGATAAAGATCGGTCATCATTGTACTATTGCCCGTTACCCACTGTCACTTTTGTATTCCACCAGTCTTCGCTGGCGGCTTTGGTCATCCTGATTGTCGGACGCTGGCCCAGGCGCATGTCCACGACCGAGACATCGCGTTCCAACAGGTCCTGCACCTCGTTGACGGCCAACACCCGTTCCAGCGCGCGCACTGGCCGGTCCACCGGCAGCATGATGCGCTGACCCCGGTCCAGGACCAGGTCCCAGCGCCGCTCGCCAATGCGGACCAAACCGCGCACGCGTTCGCCAAGGCTGCGAGAGGTTTTCAGAATTTCAAGCGCCTCACCGACATGAGCGTCGGCGCCTGCGCCTGCAATCAGGGGCAGGTCCGCATGGTCCGACCGGGCGGCAATCGTGTCCACATGCGCGCCCGTTTCGTCCAGCAGTTCAATGCCATTTCGGGTTCGCCAGACGATGATCGGCTGACGCTCGACCACGTCGACCTGCAAGATCCCGCCCGGACGAATGCGCACCGTGGCCGATTTCACCGGATCAAGCCCCGCGATCAGATCCCGGATCTGCTCGACATCCAGGTCCCAGGAACTAAGCGGGAAATCCAGCGGCACGACCTCGCGGATATCCTGGGCCAGCCCGGTTCCCGCGCCGTCAATGGCCATGAGGTTGACCATGAATTCGGGGCGTTCCTGAATAGACCTGCGCAGATCCGCGACATAGGCCGAAACCGCCTCGCGGCGGTCTTCGGCGGCAAAATACATCCCCAGCACACCGGCCAGGACAACCAAAGGCAAGCCAAGCCGCACACCCAGCCGAATACCCGGCGTCAGCATCCACCGCTGATACCGATAGCTCAGCCGCGACGGTGCCGGGTCCGACGGTCGCGCTGACCGGCCAAACAACCGCGCGCCCCTCAGCCGCATTTTTGGCTGAACCTCCAGACCCTCTGGCTGCACATCTTCAAAACCGGCATCCGGGCCGCCAGGCAGTTTGCTGCGATGAATGACCAAAGCCCGGGCTGCACCTATCGATCGCATGAGGCATCCTCCACCATCCAGGCGCATAACTGACCAAAGGTCTGCCCCCGATACTCGGCCTGTTCGGGAACAAGCGATGTCGGCGTCATTCCGGGCTGGGTATTGGTTTCCAGCAGAAACAGGCCATCCGCCCCCTGGGCTTCGTCCCAGCGAAAATCCGTCCGGCTGACGCCCCGGCATCCCAGAACCTGATGCGCGCGCAACGCATGATCCAGGCAGAGTTTGGCGATATCCGACGGGATTTCCGCCGGAAGAACATGCCAGGACCCGCCCGGCTTGTACTTGGCGTCATAGTCATACCACCCGTCCGTCATGATCTCGGTGACGGTCAGGGCGCGGTCGCCCATTACGGTCACGGTCAGTTCGCGCCCCGCCACGTATTGTTCGACCATGACCTGCGCGGGCATGTCGTCGGACAGCTGCGGTGGGCCGTTGGCCGCCTCGTGGACCAGATAGATACCGACGCTGGACCCTTCATTGTTTGGCTTGACCACGTAAGGCGGTTCCATGACGTGTTTGGCCATGACATCGGCCTTGGGCACGATCACGCTGTCTGCGACGGGCAACCCGGCAACGCGGAACGCCTGTTTGCTGCGCTGTTTGTCCATGGCCAGGGCCGAGGCCAGAACACCGGAATGGGTGTAGGGAATGCGCATCCATTCCAGAATGCCCTGCACACAGCCATCCTCGCCCCAGCGGCCGTGCAGGGCGTTAAAGATCACATCGGGCTTGATGTCCTGCAGGCGTGCATAAAGGTCGGGACCTGCGTCCAGTTCGACCACTTCAAAGCCTTCTCCCCGTAGGGCGGCTGCGCATTCGCGCCCAGAGCTGAGAGACACCTCGCGTTCCGCCGAGGGGCCGCCCATCAATACCGCCACTTTGGGGTTTGTCCTGCTCGACCTACCCACGTTCGTGCGCCTCAATGTCCCCGGACCTTATGTCGTGGTCCGTACTGCGTTTATGCCTTTGATCCGCCGCCTGAATTTGCCTGTTTTTGGTCTGACGGATGGGGCTTTAATCTTTCACCGGGTCACCGACCCGCATGATTTCCCACTCTAGCGTGATACCGCTTGTTTCGTAAACCTTTTTTCGCACCTGCTCGCCCAGCGATTCGAGGTCTTCGGCGGTGGCATCCCCGGTATTGATCAGGAAATTCGAGTGCTTTTCGCTCATTTGCGCACCGCCCCGGCGGGCACCGCGCATACCTGCATCGTCTATCACCTTCCACGCCTTCAGGTCGTGAACGTCATCAGCACGCCCGGTCGACGAGAACCCTGCAGGGTTGCGAAAGGTCGAACCGGCACTGCGGTCCCTGGTCGGTTGCGTCTCGTCACGCTTTTTCAGCTGGGCCTCCATGCGCGCGTGCAGCTCGGCCGGGTCGCCCGACGGCCCATCGAACGTGGCCGAGATCAGGACCGCGCCTTCGGGCAGGTCGGTTTGGCGGTATCGGAAGTTGAGATCATCGGGGGCAAGCTCCACCAGGTCTCCGGCGCGCGTGACAATGGTGGCTTTGCGCAGCACATCAGCGGTGTAGCTGCCATAGCAACCCGCATTCATCCGCACCGCCCCCCCGACCGAGCCGGGAATGGTGCGCAGAAAGGTCAGGTCGATCCCTGCATCCGCAGCCTGGCGTGCAACATGCGCATCCAGCGCCGCAGCACCCGCGGTCACGATGCCGCCATCGGTTGAAATCGTGTTGAAACCGCGCCCAAGCCGGATCACCACGGCCCGCAGCCCGCCATCGCGCACAATCAGGTTGGACCCGACACCCATCGGAAAGACGGGTATTTCTGGGGGCAGGTCTCGCAGAAAATCCCGAAGATCCTTAACGTCGGCAGGTTGAAACAAATAGTCCGCCGGACCGCCGACGCGCAGCCAGGTCAGGTCGTTCAGGGCACGGTTTTCAGAAAGCCTGCCGCGAGGAGTGGGAAGAGTTGTCATGTATGCTAGATCGCGGAATTGCCCCGTCAAAGCAACCCGGAACCGTCAGGATGCCGACCGGAACATCCGGCGCATCCACCGGCCAAGATAGATCACCGGCCAGCGCAAGACCGACATGCCCGCCGCCAGGACCAGCAGCCCGACCCAGGGGCCATTCTGATAGGTGACAAACCCAAGGATCGGTATGCCGACCGCTATCAGGACATAGGCTCGGGTCCAGTGGTTGTCCTTGCTTGGGATCATCGCCAGCACATTCGCGGCCACCCCCCAGAGACCGGCAAGAGCAATAGACCAGTTCACTCGCCCACCTCGCGCGCAACCCATTTGCACCAATAAAAGCGCAGCGGCTTTCGGAACATGGACACAAAGGCGGCAATCGCCAGCGTCGCAATGATCAATCCGAAATCCTGCCCCAGCCAGATAACCAGAACCGGCGCGCAAATCAGCAGCACCACACCCGGTGGGAATTGCATTCGCATCGGCAGCAGCGCGACGATGGTGGCGCTGATGACCCAGAGCGCGGCAAAAACCACTGATAACTCCATTCGCCCCTCCGAGGAAACGCGGTACTGACCTTTAGTTTATCACACTTTCAGGTTGTGCGCCAATTGAGCACCGCCGTCAAACAGACTGTTTTTGCTGCAATCTCTGCGGAAGACCGTTGGCCCAGGTGCTGATCGTACCCGCCCCAAGGCAAACGACCATGTCCCCTGGCCCGGCCTGTTCGCGCACCAGACGCTCCAGGTCGTCCTCGTTCAGCAGGGCACGCGCGTGGCGATGGCCGTGGCGGATCAGCCCTTCGACCAGATCATCCCGGCTGGCACCCGGAATGGGGTCTTCACCAGCGGCGAAAATCTCGGCAATTGCCACGACGTCGGCGTCGTTGAAACAGGTGCAGAAATCATCAAACAGGTTGGACAGGCGCGAATACCGGTGCGGTTGGTGGACGGCGATAACACGTCCCTCGGTTGCCTGCCGGGCCGCTTTCAGAACGGCGGCAATTTCCACCGGGTGATGGCCGTAATCGTCGATGATGGTGACGCCATCGACCTCGCCAACCTTGGTAAAGCGACGGTTGACGCCGCCGAAATTGGCCAGCGCGTCGCGGATTTCCGCAGCCTTCATCCCAAGGTGGCGCGCCACCGCCACGGCGCTGAGCGCGTTTGACACGTTATGGTCGCCCGGCATCGGCAGGGTGCAGCCTTCGATGACCTTGTCTTCGTATTGCAGATGGATGTCGAAATGCGCGACGCCCGCCTTATAGGTCAGGTTCACGGCCCGGACATCGGCTTGTGTATTGAACCCATAGGTACGGACGCGACGGTCGGTGATGCGGCCCACCAGCGCCTGAACCTCGGCATGGTCAGTGCAGCATACGGCCAGACCATAAAAGGGAAGGTTCGACAGGAATTCGTGGAACCCATCGCGCAGCGTATCGAAATCGCCCCAGTGTTCCATATGCTCGGGGTCGATATTGGTGACGATGGCAATAGTCGCGGGCAGACGGTTGAACGAGCCGTCGCTTTCATCCGCTTCGACCACCATCCATTCGCCCTGCCCCATCCGCGCGTTGCTGCCATAGGCGTGAATGATGCCGCCATTGATCACGGTCGGGTCGAAATCACCGGCCACCATCAGCTCGGCCATCATGGTGGTCGTGGTGGTCTTGCCGTGGGTTCCCGCAATGGCGATGTTGGATTTCAGGCGCATCAGTTCCGCCAGCATGTCGGCGCGGCGCACCACGGGCAGCCCGCGCGCGCGCGCCTCGTCCAGTTCCGGGTTGCCCGGTTTGATCGCGGTCGAAACGACAACGACTGCGGCGCCTTCAAGGTTTTCCGCCTTTTGACCAACAAAAATCTCGGCCCCCAGCCCCGCCAGGCGCTCGGTGATCTTTGACGATTTCAGGTCGGACCCCTGCACCCGGTAGCCCAGGTTCAACAGCACCTCGGCAATGCCGGACATCCCGATCCCGCCGATCCCGACAAAGTGAATCGGGCCCACGTCCTGCGGCAGTTTGGTTGCTGGGGTCATGTGGTCTCCTTCTGCGCCAGTTCTTCGACCAGGGCCGTCAGGCGCTCGGTGGCGTCGGGGGCCCCGACCGAAAGGGCGGCATGGGCCATTTTCTGCGCGGCTTCCGGGTTGGTCAGAACGGCGGTGATTTGCGCGGTCAGCGCGGAAACGTCAAGCGCGTTTTCAGGGATCATGATCGCGGCCCCCGCCTGTACCAGCCCACGGGCATTGGCGGTCTGGTGGTCGCCCGCTGCGGCGGCAAAGGGAACCAGGATCGAAGGCCGGCCTATGACCGATATGTCGGCCACGCTGGACGCGCCCGAGCGCGAGATGACCAGCTGCGCCTCGGACATGCGGCGCGGGACGTCCTGAAAGAATGGCTGCACATCCGCCAGGATACCGTGCTGTTCGTAAAACGCGGTTACCCGGTCATTGTCTTCGTCGCGCGCCTGGTGTGCCACGCGGATATGGCGGCGCAGATCGGCGGGCAGGGCCGCGATTGCACCGGGCACGACATCGCTGAGAACGCGCGCGCCCTGCGATCCGCCCATGACAAGAACCGACATCGGGTAATCGCCGGGCGGGATATAGCCCGCCGCCGCGCGGTCCAGCACCGCGGCCCGCACAGGATTGCCGGTATGGATGCCGTTTGCGCCTTCGGGCAGGTCCGTCGGCCACACGCCGCAGGCGACCCGCGCGACGCGCGTGGCGAACACCTGGTTCACGCGGCCCAGCACGCCGTTTTGTTCGTGGATCATCCGCGGCAAACCCAGCATGGTCGCAGCACCCAGCGCCGGGATCGACGGATAACCGCCAAAACCCACGACGACATCGGGCCGGTCCCGCAGCATCTGAAAGGCCATACCGGCGACACCCCCGGCGATCTTGGGCCCGGCCATTGCCTTGGCCGCCAACCCGCCACGCGCAAATGTCGCCGACGAGGCCTGTACGATCTCGGTCGTATGGGGAAACCCGCCGGTATAGCGCGCACCGCGGGCGTCAGTGGACAGGCGCACGCGCCAGCCCTTGTTCAGCATCGCCTCGGCCAGGGCCTGTGCCGGGAACATATGCCCGCCGGTGCCTCCGGCCGCGATCAACAGATAGGGTACGCCCATTAGCCTCGTCCGCGCAAAATATCGCCAAGTTCGCCCTGTGGGCGGGTTCGTGTAAAGGCCAGCAGCATGCCAACGGCGATACCACCCGCAATCAGCGACGAGCCGCCATAGCTGACAAAGGGCAACGTCATCCCCTTGGCGGGCAGCAGACGCACGGCCACGCCCATGTTGATCATCGCCTGCACCCCGAACATGCAGGCAAGCCCTGTTCCTGCCAGCCGGATGAACATGTCCCGTTCACGCATCAAGCGCAGCAAGGACCGCACCACGATGATCGAGTAAAGCGCGATGACGATCAGCACCAGGACCAGCCCGTATTCCTCGGCCGCGACCGCGATGATGAAATCCGTATGCGCATCGGGCAGCGACCATTTCACCTGCCCCTCACCGACGCCTACACCAAACAGCCCGCCCTCGCGGATGGCATTGGTGGCATAGCCAAGCTGGGTGGTCGGATCGACCTCTTGGTTCAGGAACCCGTCAATACGCCGCGCGAAATGTTCGGAATTGGAATAGGCCAACATGCCGCCCAACACGACGAACCCGGCCATCCCGACCAGCAGCAGCATCGGCGCGCCCGCCACGAAATACATCACGCCCCAGCCAAACAGGATCAGGCAGGCCTGCCCGAAATCGGGCTGCATCACCAGCATACCGACAATCGCCATGCACAGGGCAAACGACCACAGCCGCCCCGGCGGGCCGTTGATCTCTTGCGCCGAGGCCAGCAGCCAGGCGGCAACGACGACGAAACCCGGCTTGAGAAACTCGGACGGTTGCATCGAGGCAAAGCCCAGCGAATACCAGCGCACCGCGCCCTTGCCGAAATCCGTCCCGAAAACGGGAAGAAAGACCAACGCCACGAATGCGGCCAGAAATCCAAGCACGGCCAATCGCCGAACCAGTGTCGGCGACATCATCGACGTCAGCATCATCGCCAGCAAAGCCAAGCCGCCGAACACTGCCTGCCGCTCGACATAGTGAAATGGGTCGAACCCGTTGCGCCCCGCCAGCGGCGGCGATGAGGCCAGCCCCAGCAAAAGCCCGATGACAAACAGGATCAGAACGCAGGACATCGTCCAGCGATCAATCGTCCGCCACCACTTGGGAAGAATCGGTTCACCGCGCTGGTCCTGGACCGCGCCATACACCATCTCAGTCATGAGATACCGCCACTTACTGCCTCGTTAACGCCCCGTTTTCGGGGTCTGATTGAGACTCTACAGGGATTTTGCAGTTTGGGCTAGCCTCTTCCTCTTGTCATCGGCCCCAATCCGCGCCATGCGCGAGGCATGCGTTTCGACACGATCATCCTAGGCGCCGGTGCCGCCGGCATGATGTGCGCCGCCCAGTGCGGCGGGCGTGTGCTGGTGATCGACCACGCCAAGGCCCCGGGCGAAAAAATCCGTATTTCAGGCGGCGGACGCTGCAACTTTACCAACCTCGATGCAGGGCCGTCGAACTTTCTGTCAGGCAACCCGCATTTCTGCAAATCGGCGTTGGCGCGCTATACGCAGTGGGATTTCATCGACCTTGTCGGTCGCCACGGCATCGCGTGGCATGAAAAGACATTGGGGCAGTTGTTCTGCGACGGATCATCGAAACAGATCATCCAGATGTTGCTGGCCGAAATGCAACGCGCGGGGGCCGACTTATGGGTTCGGACCGAACTGAAGGACCTGCGCAAGACCGAAGACGGTTTCGCGGTGGATGTTGACCGCGAGGGGCAGCGCCTCAGCCTGACATGCGCCAACCTGGTGTTGGCGACGGGCGGCAAGTCGATCCCCAAGATGGGCGCGACGGGGCTGGCCTATGACATTGCCCGCCAATTCGGCCTGGGGGTGACGGAAACGCGGGCGGCGCTGGTACCGTTCACTTTCTCCAACGGCGAATTCCGGGACCTGTCAGGCGTGTCCCTGCCCGTTCGCCTGTCGAACGCGCGCATCAGCTTTGACGAGGCGTTGCTGTTCACGCATCGCGGCCTGAGCGGCCCGTCAGTGTTGCAACTGTCGTCCTATTGGCGCGAAGGCGAGGCGATCCGGGTAAACCTGATCCCCGACCTGCCCTTGTTCGATGTGCTGCGCGACCAAAGGCAAGCTGGCGGGCGCAAGGCGCTGACCACCGAACTGGCACGGCACCTGCCCGCGCGGCTGGTGGAATTCCTGAACCGGACGATCCCGATGGCGGGCAATCTGGCCGACCAATCGGATACAGCGCTTTCCAACCTGGTTGCGGCGCTTTCGGATTGGCACCTGCGCCCCACGGGCACCGAAGGGTATCGGACCGCCGAAGTGACCCTGGGCGGGATTGATACCGATACCCTGTCATCCAAAACGATGGAGGCCAGGGATGTCCCCGGCCTCTACGTCATTGGCGAAGCGGTTGATGTCACCGGCTGGCTTGGCGGGTACAATTTCCAGTGGGCATGGTCCTCGGGCCATGCGGCTGGTTCCGCAATCGCGGCGCGACCCTGACCCGCCTTTTAAGCGGCGCGGCCTTAGCCGACGACGTTGTAACCGCGGCCACGCATGCAGTTGCGCACGATAACTTCCTGGTTCTGGGTGTTCTGGATGGCACTTGCACCCGCTCCGACCAGCGCACCGGCAACGGCCGCGCGACCCAGGTCGCTGGCGCTGTCATCGATGATGGCCTTGGTGCCCGCAGCCCCGGCGGCACCGATTGCGGCGGCACCTGCGGTGTTGCCATCAACAGTCGGCCGCGACCGGGCCAATGCCTGGCAATTGGCCAGATCAGACTGGTAGTTCGGGCCAATCGGGCCATCAATGATTGGCTGGTAATTCGCCCCAACATTCGTACAGGCCCCGACCGCCAGAATGGCAGGCAGGATCAAAGAGAGTTTGCGGTTCGGCATGGTCTTAACCTCGTGTTGAATTCCATCGGAAGCAAAATCAAAAAACATGGCGCGTCAAGCTGATAGCACCCCAGCTTGGCGCAACCGGCAATCTATTGCAACTGCGGGTGACTACAGCCGCTTGGTGACCTGGGCCACGAAATCGTCACCGCGCTGTTCGAAATTGTCATATTGATCAAAGCTGGCCGCCGCCGGGGCAAGCAACACGGTATCTCCGGGTTCTGCGTCCTGCATCGCCTGCTCAACCGCCTGTTCCATCGTCGTGCACACGCGGGTTTCCGCACTGAGCTGCATGGCAAACCCGGCGGCCTCGCGCCCGATGACATAGGCGCATCGCACCTTGTCCGCGGCGGCGTTCAGGGCGGCAATTCCGCCTTCCTTTTCCAATCCGCCGCAAATCCAGCGCACATTTGAAAACGCGCTCAGCGCCTTGAGGGCGCTGTCGACATTGGTCGCCTTGGAGTCGTTGACATAAGTAACGCCACCGGCCTCGGCGATGATCTGGCTGCGATGCGGCAAGCCCGGATAGCTGTGCAATGCGGCCTCGATCACCCGTGGCGCCAACCCCAGTGACCGGCAGGCGGCATAGGCCGCGCAGGCGTTTTGATGGTTATGCGCCCCCGGAAGCCCGCGAATGCCGCGCAGGTCGATCGACGCGGCCTGTCGCCCCTTGCGATATTCGGACAAAAACCCTTTGCGCGCGAAAACCTGCCAACCCGGTCCGGTCAGTTTACGCCCGACAGACACCCGGATCACGCGGTCATCAGATGGCCCTTCGGTCAGCTGTCCAGCTAGAAATATGCCCTCGGCCTCGTCCACGCCCACGATTGCCCGGTCCGGGCCGCCTTCGGAAAACAGCCGGCGTTTGGCTGCGAAATAGCCGCCCATCCCGCCGTGGCGGTCAAGGTGATCGGGTGACAGGTTGGTGAATACCGCCACATCCGGCGTCAGCGCGCGGGCCAGTTCCGTCTGATAGCTTGACAGCTCAAGCACGACGACCGATCCGTCCTCGGCCGGGTTGATGTCCAGCACGCCGCGCCCGATATTGCCCGCCAGTTGAACCGAGCGCCCCGCTTCGGCCAGGATATGGTCGATCAGCGCTGCGGTGGTCGATTTGCCATTCGATCCAGTCACGGCGACCACGCGCGGCGCGATGTCGAATTTTTCCCATTCGCCGCCCGCAAAGGACCGGAAGAACAGGCCGATATCATTGTCCACCGGCACGCCCGCATCCAGCGCGGCGGCCACAACCGGGTTGGGGTCGGGATACAGATGCGGAATACCCGGCGACACGATCAGGACAGCGATATCGGTGAGCGCGTCCGGACGACCCAGATCGGTACAGGCAAAGCCTTCGGCCTCGGCCTTTTTGCGGGCCGATGGGTTGTCATCCCAGCACACCGGCAGCGCCCCGCCTGCACGCAGCGCGCGCGCCGTCGCCAGCCCGGACCGGCCCAGCCCCAGAACCGCAACCTTCTGACCCGTAAACCCTTTGACCGGGATCATCGCGCCCACCTTCCTTTGACTTCGAACTGGCCGCCACACTGCACCGAAGATTTTCCCGATGGCAAGGGCAGTATCAGGCCCGCGCCGCAGCGCAGACCGGACCGAACAGGCGGCAGGCGCGCCGCAGGTCAGCCGACCCCGGCAAGCGGACTACCGGACTTTCAGCGTCGCCAGGCCGATCATGGCCAGGATCAGCGAAATGATCCAGAACCGGATAACAATTGTGGGTTCCGCCCAGCCCTTTTTCTCATAGTGGTGGTGGATCGGCGCCATCAGGAACACCCTTTTGCCGGTGCGCTTGAAATACAGCACCTGGATGATCACGCTCAGCGCCTCGACCACGAACAGGCCGCCGACAATGGCAAGAACCAGCTCGTGCTTGGTGGCAACCGCAATCGCGCCCAACGCCCCGCCCAAAGCAAGCGAGCCCGTATCGCCCATGAACACCGCAGCCGGAGGCGCATTGTACCACAAGAACCCGAGACCCGCGCCGAACAGGGCCGACGTAAAGATGAATATCTCACCGGTTCCGGGCACGTAATGCACGTCGAGGTATTCTGTAAAGTCGACCCGCCCGACCGCATAGGCAATCACACCAAGGGTCGAGGCCGCGATCATTGCCGGCATGATGGCCAGACCATCCAGGCCATCAGTCAGGTTTACCGCATTCGCCGCGCCGACGATGACCACCATGGCAAACGGAATATAAAACAGGCCCAGATTGATCAAGGTGTCCTTGAAGACAGGCATAGCCAATTGGTTTTGCAGCCCTTCGGGATGATGCAGTGTCGCCCAAAGCGCGGCCAGCACGGCAATGATGATCCCCAGCGCCAGACGCATCTTGCCGGACACGCCCTTGGTATTCTGCTTTGACACCTTGGCATAATCATCCGCAAACCCGATGGCGGCATATCCCAGCGTCACAAACAGAACCATCCAGACAAACGGATTGTCCCAGCGGGCCCAGATCAGCGTCGAAGTGACCAGCGCACCGACGATAAGCAACCCGCCCATGGTCGGTGTGCCCGCCTTGGACAGATGCCCCTCGGGCCCGTCATCACGGATGGGCTGACCTTTGCCCTGTTTCCGGCGCAAAACGTTGATCAGCGGCTTGCCAAAGAGAAAGCCGAATATCAGCGCCGTCAGAAAGGCACCGCCCGCGCGAAAAGTGATATAGCGAAAAAGGTTCCAGAAATCCCCGCCATCCGACAGCGCGGTCAACCAATACAGCATTTCAAAACCTTTCTCACAGCGGCGTTAGGGGTGCTCATGGCTCAAGCGCGCCCCCTTGCCCCATTTTCCGCAGACCGTCAACAATCCGGGCCAGATCCATGCTCAGCGACCCTTTGGCCAGAACAGTATCGCCATTGCGGATCAGTTCAGGAAGGTGCGTGGCCATCTGGGCGCTGCTTTCGGCCCATAGCCCGCGCTTGCCATCGGGCAGCGCCTCGTGCAACGCCTGCATCAGCGGGCCGATGCAATGAACCTGGTCCACACCGGCCATCGCCGCGACCAGCGCCATGCCCGCATGCATTTCCGTTTCCTGATCGCCCAGTTCCTTCATGTCGCCCAGAAAGGCGATCTTTCGCTGCCCCTGCGCATTGGCCAGAACATCCAGCGCGGCCTCGACCGAGGTTGGGTTGGCGTTATAGCTGTCATCCAGCAGTTCGATCCGGCCGTCACCCGGCAAGGCGATGAATTCGCGCGCGCCCCGCCCCGTGACCGGAGACCAGCGGCGCAGGCCCGCCACGGCCCGGTCCAGATTAACCCCCATCTGGGCACAGGCTGCCAGCGCGCCCAGCGCGTTCATCGCGAAATGGGTGCCCGCGGATGCGACCGAAAACACAAGCGCATTTCCCCCGACCGAGGCCTGCGCCTGCACCGCGTCACCCTGGTGAGTGACGTCGTTCAGTACATAATCCTGCGCAGTGCGGCCGAACTCCAGCACCCTTGCGCCCGTCGCCCGCGCGCAGTCGCGCAGGATATCGGCATGTTCGATATCGGCGTTGATGACCGCGACGCCGCCCTCGGACAGGCCTTGGAAAATGGCGGCTTTTTCGCGCGCAATACCCGCCACCGAATCAAAGGCTTCAAGATGGACGGCGGCCACCGTTGTGACCAGCGCCACATGCGGTTGCGCCTGCCGGGCCAGCGGAGCAATTTCACCGGGATGGTTCATGCCGATCTCGATCACCGCAAATTCGGTATCGCGTGGCATGCGCGCCAATGTCAGCGGCACCCCCCAATGATTGTTGTAACTTGCAACACTGGCATGCGTTTTGCCTTGTGTTTCCAAAATGCTGACCAGCATTTCCTTAGTCGAGGTCTTGCCGACGCTACCGGTCACGCCTACCACGCGCGCCGCCGTTCTGGCGCGCGCCGCCTGCCCCAGCGCCTCAAGCGCGACCTGCACGTCATCGACAAGCAAAAGTGGTGCGCCGTCGGGCACATCATTGGGGATATGCGAAACCAGCGCCGCGCCCGCGCCGTTCGCCAACGCCTGCGCCACAAAGTCATGGCCGTCGCGCGCGGCCTTGAGCGCGACAAACAGGTCGCCGGGCTGCAAGGTGCGGGTGTCGATCGAAATGCCGTTTGCAACCCAGTCGGTCGTCGCGCGCCCACCCGTCGCCTCGGCGGCGTCGGCAGCCGTCCACAGCGTCATGCGACCCTCCCGTCCAGCGCGGCGACCGAGATGCTGGCCTGTTCCACGTCGTCGAATGGCAGGACCTGATCACCTACGATCTGACCGGTTTCGTGCCCTTTCCCGGCGATCAGCAAGGCGTCGCCCGGTTGCAGCGCGTCAATGCCGCGCAGGATCGCCTCGGCCCGGTCGCCGACCTCGGTTGCCTCGGGCGCGCCCAGCAGCACTGCTGATCGGATGGTGGCCGGGTCTTCGCTGCGGGGGTTGTCATCGGTTACAAAAACCACATCGGCATGATCTGCGGCGGCCTTGCCCATCAGCGGCCGCTTGGTCGCGTCGCGGTCACCGCCAGCGCCCACGATGGCAATCAGCCGCCCCATGACATGCGGACGCATCGCCTTGAGCGCCGTCGCAACCGCATCCGGTGTATGAGCGTAATCGACGAAGACCGCGGCACCGTTCTCGCGGGTTGCGGCCAGTTGCATCCGGCCCCGCACGGTTGTCAGATGCGGCAGTGTTTCAAACACGCGATCCGGGTCGTCGCCAGCCGCGATGACCAGCCCGCAGGCCAACAGAACATTCTCGGCCTGGAAACCGCCGATCAGGTTCAGGCGGGCCATATGGGTCTTGCCCATCCACGAGAAACGCAAATCCTGCCCGGTCGCATCAAACCGCTGGTTCATCAGGCACAGATCCGCCCCGCCAAGACCAACCGACAGAACCGCCTGGCCGCGATCTTCGGCGATCCGACGGATGCGCGCGCCCTTTGGGTCGCTCAGGTTGATCACCGCGGTGCCATCCTGCGGCAGAACGCGGTCGAACAGACCGGCCTTGGCGGCGAAATACGCCTCGAAGGTTTCGTGATAATCCAGGTGGTCCTGGGTGAAATTGGAAAACCCCGCAGCGGCCAGATGCACTCCGTCAAGGCGGCGCTGCTCCAACCCGTGCGACGAGGCCTCCATCGCGGCATGGGTGATACCATGCTCAGCGGCCTGAGACAGGCACCGGTGCAGGGTGATGGGTTCGGGCGTTGTGTGCGCCAGCGGCGCGGTCCACGCGCCTTCGACGCCGGTGGTGCCAAGATTGACGGCCTCGTGACCCAGCTCTGTCCAGATCTGGCGCACGAACGTGGCCACGGAGGTTTTGCCATTGGTCCCGGTGACCGCAACGATTGTCTGCGGCTGCGCGCCAAACCACAGGGCCGCGCATCCCGCCAGCGCCTGACGCGGGTCTTCGACCACGATCAGCGCCGCATCCGACCCCGCCAGATCGCTGGTGGCAATTTCGGCACCTTTGGCGTCAGTCAGAATGGCCGCAGCGCCCATGCGCAGGGCGAATGGAATGAACTCACCACCATGAACGCGGGTGCCCGGAAGGGCTGCGAACAAGTAGCCGTCCTGCACGTCGCGGCTGTCGACGGCCAGGCCGGTGATGACCGGATTGACCCCGCCCCGAGCGGTGAGGGCCAGTTGACTGAGTGTTTTTGACCTAGTGCCCATGACCCACCTCTGCCGGACCGTCTAATTCGAGGTCAGCGTTATAGCAGCGCCCGCCTCAGGCTCAAGCCGTGGCCGCAGGCCCAGCAAGGGCGCGACACGGCCGATCAGCTCTGCGGTCACGGGAACGGCTGTCCAGCCTGCGGTCCGGCGTTTTTCTCCGTAGGCGACGATCGACGGCTCGTCCAGCGTGACAACCAAAACGTATTTGGGGTCATAGTCGGGAAACACCGTCGCAAAAGTCGCGATCACCTTGTCATCGTAATAGCCGCCGCGCGGCTTGGGTTTGTCCGCCGTACCGGTTTTGCCAGCTACGCCATAGCCGGGCACATCGCCAAAGCTGGCCGTGCCATCGGTCACAACCTTGCGCAGCATTTTCTGAGCCTGTTTCGCGGCATTCGCCGACATGACGCGCGGGCCGTATTGCGGCCCGCTTTTGCGCAGGATCGTCGGGCTGACATAATGACCGCCATTGGCAATCGCGGCATAACCGGCTGCCAGATGCATCGGGCTGGTCGACAGGCCATGGCCATAGGAAATGGTGACGGTGCTCAGCTCGCCCCACTTCTTGGGCTTCAGCGGCTCGCCCCCGGCTGCCTCGACGATCTCGAACGGCGTGGGGGCGAACATGCCCAACGCTTCAAGGAAATCCTGCTGACGCTGCGCGCCGATCTGCAGGGCCAACCGCCCGGTGCCCCGGTTCGAACTGTGCACTATGACGTCTGCGACGCTGATCTTGCCATAGTTCTTGCCATTGAACTCACCGATCGGATACCGCCCGATCTTCATCGGCCCGGACGTGTCGATGATCGTCTCGGAATTGACCAGCCCCAACTGAACCGCCTGAGCGGCCGTAAAAATCTTGAACACCGACCCAAGTTCATAGACGCCCTGCACATACCGGTTGAACAACGGGCTATCCGAGGGATCAAAGCCCGAGGTCGGCGGGCGCGGACGATCGTTGGGGTCAAAAGACGGCAGCGACGCGGCCGAGATCACCTCGCCCGTATGCGCGTTCATCAGAACTGCCGACGCGCCTTTGGCGTTCATGATCTTCATACCGCCATACAAGACCTGCTCGACCGCGGCCTGGATTGTCAGGTCCAGAGACAATTGCAGCGGCTTGGCGCCGTTGGCCGGGTCACGCAGATAGGCGTCGAACTGTTTTTCGACACCGGCAACACCGATCACTTCGGCGGCATTTACCCCTTCGCGGCCAAATCCCGCACCGCCCAGAATATGCGCGGCCAGCCGACCATTGGGATAAAGCCGCATCTCACGGGGCCCGAACAGAATACCCGGATCGCCAATGTCATGCACCGCCTGCTTTTGCTCTGGCGAGATCCGCTTTTTGATCCACAGAAACTTGCGTTTGCCGGTAAAGTCCTTGATCAGGCGCTCTTTATCCAGATCGGGAAAGATCGCGACCAGCTGCTCTGCGGCGGCCGCCGGGTCGATCATCAGCGGTGGCTGGGCATAAACCGAATAGGTGTCGAGGTTGGTTGCCAGAATCCGGCCTTCGCGATCGACGATATTTCCGCGCTGCATGGCAATCGACGCCCCCGGCGCACTGGCCAGTGGCTCTTGCGCCTCGGACGTGGCCAACAGGCCCATACGCACGCCAACCACGGAAAAGGCAACAAAGAAGAACGCCCCCAGAACCAACAGACGACCTTCGGCCCGCGCGCGGGCCCGGTCCTTCATGTCTTCGTGGCGCTTGCGGATGTTCTCGCGCTCGATCGCTTGCGGGTTTTCACCGCGTGCGCGCGCATCAAGGATACGGGCCAGGGGGCGAAGCGGCGTCCGGGTCATGGGATCTGTACCTCGCCCAGCGCCTGAACATCGGTAATGGCCTGCAATTCGATCGGATCGACAATCGGCAGGTCGGGATCTTCTGCGAACGCGATCTGGTCCGCGCGGCCGAACTGCTCGGACCGCAGGGGCAACAGCCCTAAACGTTCAAAGTTCAGATCGGCAAGCTCCCGCAGGCGGTCAGGCCGGTTCAGATAGGCCCATTCGGCATTCAGCACCGCCAGCCGGGTTTGCGCCAATCCGATCTCACGCTGCAGGGACCGGGTTTCCTTGAGCACCTGCTGAGTGCGATAGTTCTCTTGATAGGCCCACAGCGCCAGGCCGAACACGGCCAGGGCCGTCAAGACATAAAGTACACTTTTCATCGCGACCTTTCCCCCAGTTGCGGCATCCCGATTGCGCGCGCGTCAATATCGCCAGCCGGTGCCTCGGTGCGGACCGCGACCCGCAGTTTGGCAGACCGTGACCGTGGGTTTTCCGCAAGCTCGTCGGCGTCCGGGCCGACGGCCTTGCGGGTTTTCAGTGTGAATTGCGGCTGTTCTTGCTGTATTTCCGGGGCATAGCGGTTCGCCCGCCCCGTTTTCCCGGCCCGCGCCTGGAAAAACCGCTTTACCATCCGGTCTTCGATCGAATGAAAGGTGACGACGGCCAGTTGCCCGCCCGGCTTCAATGCCCGCTCGGCGGCCATGAGCCCCTGAAACAACTCTTCGTATTCGGCGTTCACGGCGATCCTAAGCCCCTGAAAACTGCGCGTTGCCGGATGAGATTGGCCAGGCTTGGCGCGCGGCAGACAGGATTCAATGATGTCGGCCAGACGCAAGGTCGTCGTCACTGGCTCTTCGGCCCGCGCCTTGACGATGGCCTTTGCGATACGACGGCTGGCGCGCTCTTCGCCAAAGTGAAACAGGATATCGGCCAATTGCGCCTCGGTGGCAGAATTGACCAGGTCGGCCGCACTTTCGCCCTCCTGGCTCATGCGCATGTCCAGGGGCCCGTCCTTCATAAAAGAGAACCCGCGCTCGGCCTGGTCCAACTGCATCGAGGACACGCCCAGATCCAGCACGACCCCGTCCAGGTCCTGCGCATAGTCATCCATGCAAGAGAACACGCCCTGCTGCATCACCAGCCGGTCGCCATAATCCCCGGCCCACCCAGCGGCCATTTCAAAGGCCAGCGGGTCGCGGTCAACGCCGATGACTCTGTCAGCCCCTGCCTCAAGCAAACCGCGTGTATAACCGCCCGCACCAAACGTACCATCCAGCCAGACACCCGACACCGGCGCGACAGCGGCCAGCAACGGGCGCAACAGAACTGGGATGTGAGGTTTGTCCGAAAAGGTCTGAGCGCCGGCCATGCCGTCACCCATCCCCGATGCCGTCGAGATACTGCATCGGATCGAAATCGTCCGGCAGATCGTCCAGCCATTCCTCGGTCGTGGCCAGCTCTTCGGTTTCGTATGTCTCGGGCTTCCAAATCTGGAACGTGTCACCTGCGGCGATAAAGAACGCCTCTTTGTCCAGGTCGATCTTGTTGCGCAGCTTGGCGGGCAAGACCAGCCGACCGGTTTCATCCACATTGGTCGGAAAGGACTGACCATGGAACAGGCGCTGCAACATCTTGCGCTGCATCGAACCGCGCGGCAACGCATCGATCTTGGCATCAACCTCGTCGATGGCCTGCATGGTGTAGCATTCAAGGAACTTTCGGCGATGGTCGCCGTAGACAATCACAAGCTCGGGGCTGTCACCGGGTTGCCAATTGGGGTCGGACGCTTCAAGCACACGGCGAAACGAGGCCGGGATCGAGACCCTGCCCTTCGTGTCCACCTTATGGTGGCTTTCACCTCTAAACCTGCGCGCCAAGACGACTGTCCCTTTCGCTTGCGCCCCACCTCAAAACTCATACCCCCCGGATGAAAAACGGCGGGTTGATCTGCTGCCACTGATCAACCCGCCGCATTGACCCGCTTTGCGGGATGTCCAGCTGCGCGCGCCACCTGGGGGGATGTCTGCTCGCCCGCGCGCCGGATCTCTTGTTGATGAAAGCGAGATGCCTGTATGAAACCTGATTTTTTTGGTCGGGGTCGTTTGGCGCCCCATTGCCTCGTCCTCATCGGATGAACAAGGGATGCCATGGGAATTCATGGAAATCAATAGGAATTTTTCCAGATCACCCTAATAATAGTGCAATTGGTCAAGAGCTGGATGACACATCAGCGCCAGCAAACACAACAACTAGATAAAATTCAACTCAAGAACACCACATATCGCGCCCATCTATCGCAATCCAAGTTTTCCCACGATTTCCCAGATTTTTCTCCCCTCCACCCCAAAAGCCTTCCCTCAAACCTCTCGCAATGCCCCATCGCGTCGAATCAACCCCATCCGACAGGTCCTTTCCCCGCATTCAGCCGAGTCGTCGGCGCAGATCGAACCACTCCCATAATTCCCCACACCCCAGACCCTGGTTACTTACCCCCCACCGAACCGCAGTTTTCGCCACGCCCAAATATGCCAAATTCGCCATCCGTTAGCGCCCAAACATTCAGCACAGGGAAAACACCGCCACAGACAAGGCCCAATCACCCCGCCAAACCCAACTCTCAAAGCCATATTTTCTTGGGAAAAACCACCAACAAGATAAAAAACTCATTCGATCTATGCACTTGCCGCATAGCAGCATTGACCACAAAAACCATTGTGCAATTGCAGCATTTCCTTATCTTCAATCTCAACACAGCGCCGAACGTCAGGCGGCAACGTACAGAAGAACGGGTAACGAAGATGGCAGTAGCAACCACAAACTCCGCACTGAAAGGTGCACCAGTATTCGGCTTCGCCTCTCTGATCGAGATGGCGGCAACAAAGTTCGCACGAATTCGCCTGTACCGGGAAACCGTAAGCGAACTGTCGGGCCTGTCGGACCGTGAACTGGCAGACCTGGGCCTGCATCGCTCGATGATCCGCGGCCTGGCTCTTCAGGCTGTAGAAGACCACTTCGCCCGCTAAAGGCGGCACGAATTTCCGAGATCAGACCCTCCTCCTCCCTTTGGGTCTGTATTTCGGCGGCGGCATCTCTCCTCCTCCCTGATGTCGCCGCCTCTTATACCGGCCCTGGACGCCGGAAACCGATACATCGGGGCTCTCCTCCTCCCTGCCTCGATGTTGAAAGCGCGCGGTGACGTCTTCCTCCTCCCTGACGTCACCGCGTCTTACTCATACCGGGATAAAACCCGGGTCCGAAAACATCTGGGCTCTCCTCCTCCCTGCCTTGATGTTGCAAGAACGGCGGTTCCCTCTCCTCCTCCCTGGGAACCGCCGTTTTTCTTTTCCCAGAACAAAAAAAGGGGCGCGAACGCCCCCTGCTTCACCTGGCCCAAAATATCCCGGAGCGCGAGGCAGAGCCTCGCCCCAACCTCAAAACTGCACGTCGTCCTTGGAAGTCAGGAACTGGGCAACAACCTTCTTGCGGCCCGCCTTGTCGAAATCGACCTCGACCTTGTCGCCCTCGATTCCTGTCACTGCGCCATAACCGAATTTCTGATGAAACACCCGCTCGCCCAGCGTAAAGCTGGCCAATGCGGTTGCATCAATCACCGTATTGCGGCTTTCACGCGGTTGCGACATGCCATGTTGCCCCTGCCGCGCCTGCATCCGCTTCCAGCCCGGCGAGTTATAGACATTCACCTCGGCCGCGCGGGTTTCAATACCAGCCGTTTGCTGCCCGCCGCCATAAAGTCCCGGAGGCGTCAGCACTTCTACATGATCTTCGGGCAATTCGTCGATGAACCGTGACGGCATCGAATTCTGCCACTGCCCGAACACCCGCCGGTTGGCGGCGAAAGAGATCGTACAGACCTCTTCGGCGCGCGTAATGCCGACATAGGCCAGCCGCCGCTCCTCTTCGAGGCCCTTGAGGCCGGTTTCATCCATCGAGCGTTGCGAGGGGAACAGGCCATCTTCCCACCCCGGCAGGAACACGGCGGGAAACTCCAGCCCCTTGGCCGCGTGCAGGGTCATGATCGAAACCTTGGCCCCGTCGCCGTCTTGTTCATTGTCCATCACAAGGCTGACATGTTCCAGGAACCCTTGCAGGTTCTCGAAATTGTCCAGCTGGTTGACCAGTTCCTTGAGGTTTTCCAACCGCCCCGGCGCCTCGGGCGTCTTTTCATTCTGCCAATGGGCGGTATAGCCGGATTCGTCCAGAATGATCTGCGCCAGTTCGATATGCGTATGCTCAGGCTCTCCATAGCGGATCGGCGAGAGGCCATCGTCGATGACCGTGTCGTCATCCATCTCGATCCGCGGCCCATGCGTCATCGCATTCCACCGCGCCAACCCGTCGATCAATTCGCGCAGGGCCTTACCGCCCTTGCCCTTGATCAGGCCATTTTCAACCGCGATCCGGGCACCTTCGACCAAGGACACCCCGTTTTCCCGCGCCACCACCTGAATCGTCTGCTGCGCCTTGTCGCCAAGGCCGCGCTTGGGCGTGTTCACGATCCGCTCGAACGCCAGATCATCCTCGGGGCTGACCACCAGCCGGAAATAGGCCATGGCATCGCGAATCTCCATCCGCTCATAGAACCGAGGGCCGCCGATCACCTTGTAAGGCAAACCAATCGTCAGGAACCGATCCTCAAACGCGCGCATCTGGTGTGAAGCACGCACGAGGATGGCGATTTCGTTGAGATCAAACTTTTGGAAAGGTGCTTCCAGCGAAAGGCCTTCCTGTTGTCTCATTGCCAACTCCCAAACGAGATCCTCATTGCTCTCTTCCGCCAAGAAGCTTTTATGCTTTCGCATCCGTTCAAATACTTGCTCGATGCTATTGACCCCAGTCAGCGCATCTAGTTCGCCAAGCCGCTCCATTTCTCTCAGCATCTGCTCTGACCGAGAGTTTTGCCTTCGTTTAGCAAGAGGTGAATTGCCAATAGAGAGGTCTTCGATCTTCTCTCCGATCCAACGCGCTTCCTCCTCGCCATCCCAATGACCGATCAGGCAGACCTTTTCGCCGTTTTTGGCAGCGGTCCAAAGCTCCTTGCCCAGCCGGTTCTCGTTGCCCCTGATCACATTAGACGCAGCCGCCAGAATATGCGGGGTTGAGCGATAGTTTTGTTCCAGTCGAACGACAAAGGCTCCGGGAAAGTCCTTTTCGAACCGCAGGATGTTGCCCACCTCGGCCCCGCGCCAGCCATAGATCGACTGATCGTCATCGCCCACGCAGCAGATATTCTTGTGCCCCCCGGCCAGCAGACGCAGCCAAAGGTACTGGGCCACGTTGGTATCCTGATACTCGTCCACAAGGATATAGCGGAACCAGCGCTGGTATTGCTCCAGCACATCCGGATGGGTCTGAAAAATCGTGACCATGTGCAGCAGCAGGTCACCGAAATCCACAGCGTTCAATTCGCGCAAACGGGTTTGGTACTGGGCATAAAGCTCAATACCCTTGTTGTTGTACGCCCCGGCATCTGCTGCCGGCACCTTGTCAGGCGTTAATGCGCGGTTTTTCCAGTCATCAATGATGCCGGCCAGCATCCGTGCAGGCCAGCGTTTGTCGTCAATGTTGGCGGCTTGGGTGAGTTGTTTTAGCAACCGCTTCTGGTCGTCGGTATCCAGAATCGTAAAATTCGACTTCAACCCAACCAGTTCCGCATGGCGGCGCAACAGCTTGACGCAAATCGCGTGGAACGTGCCCAGCCACGGCATCCCTTCGGCAGGACGGCCCAACATACGCCCCACACGCTCCTTCATTTCACGCGCGGCTTTGTTGGTGAAGGTCACGGCGAGGATCTCGTTCTCGCGCACGCGGTGGGTTCTGAGCAGATGTGTGATCCGCGCGGTCAACGCCTTGGTCTTGCCCGTCCCAGCCCCGGCCAGCATTAGCACCGGGCCGTCCAGCTGCTCAACCGCTTCGCGCTGCGCGGGATTGAGGCCGTCAAGGTAATCGCTCTCTCGCCTAACTGCCGCCATCGCCCTCCGGGACAGCGATGCGCCCTCAAAGGCGTCCATTTCGTCAAAACTGCTCATGGTTTCAAACTACGCCGGATGGGCGCGAAGGGAAAGGGTTTGTTCACGGCTTGTTCACAAGGTTTTTGCCTGACTTGCGCAATCATTGCCCCGAATTGGGCGATGGCCGCATCAATGGCATGTCGGCCCCGAGACCCGTTGGGAACGCCTTGGCATATCCCTACCGAATCGATTTCGGAGGATCAGCCCCTGGGCCACAGTATAAACCGACCGGGCCATAGGTAATTTAACCGCGTGCCGGATATCCGGCACTGCCACAGACAAAATCCCGAAAAATCAGCAATCTGTGGCTGCACAACGCGGCAAATCTCTGTATTACACTCCTGTTAGCGCCACCATAATTTGCGCAACAAAGATGCAACATTTGATGCTGCGCCGCAGCATGTGTAAAAGAAATGCACGACCAGAGGGCGTTTGCGAGCGTTAACATGCCGGTTCTACCCAGAACTACAGATATACGTGACCGTATTGTCCGCCTATCCACTAGGCCAAACCTGACCAAGACCGGGACCTGAAATGACCGACTTCAAGAAAATCCTGATTGCCAATCGCGGCGAGATTGCCATTCGCGTTATGCGGGCCGCCAACGAGATGGGCAAGCGCACCGTCGCGGTCTTTGCCGAGGAGGACAAGCTTGGCCTGCACCGTTTCAAGGCCGACGAGGCCTATCGCATTGGCGAGGGCATGGGGCCGGTCGCGGCATATCTGTCGATTGACGAGATCATCCGCGTGGCCAAGGAAAGCGGCGCGGATGCGATCCACCCCGGTTACGGTCTGCTGTCGGAAAACCCCGATTTCGTGGATGCCTGTGTTCAGAATGGTATCACCTTCATCGGTCCCAAAGCCGAAACCATGCGCGCGCTTGGCGACAAGGCCAGCGCCCGCAAGGTTGCGGTTGCCGCTGACGTGCCGGTGATCCCGGCGACCGAAGTTCTGGGCGATGACATGGACGCGATCCGCAAGGAAGCGGCCGAGATCGGGTATCCGCTGATGCTCAAGGCCAGCTGGGGCGGCGGCGGGCGCGGCATGCGCCCGATCCTGTCCGAGGACGAGCTGGAAGAGAAAGTTCTGGAAGGCCGCCGCGAGGCCGAGGCCGCATTTGGCAATGGCGAGGGCTATCTGGAAAAGATGATCACCCGCGCCCGCCACGTCGAGGTTCAGATCCTTGGCGACAAGCATGGTGAGATCTACCACCTGTACGAACGTGACTGCTCGGTCCAGCGCCGCAACCAGAAGGTCGTGGAACGCGCCCCTGCCCCGTATCTGTCCGAAGAACAGCGTGCCGAGATTTGCGAGCTGGGCCGCCGCATCTGTGCGCATGTGAACTATGAATGCGCGGGCACCGTCGAATTCCTGATGGATATGAACACGGGCAAGTTCTACTTCATCGAGGTGAACCCCCGCGTGCAGGTCGAACATACCGTCACCGAAGAGGTCACGGGCATCGACATCGTCCAGTCGCAGATCCTGATTGCCGAGGGCAAGACCCTGGCCGAGGCCACGGGCAAGGCAAACCAGGATGAGATCCGCCTGAACGGCCACGCCTTGCAGACCCGTGTGACCACCGAAGACCCGCTGAACAACTTCATCCCGGACTATGGGCGCATCACCGCCTATCGCTCGGCCACCGGCATGGGCATCCGTCTGGATGGCGGTACGGCCTATGCGGGCGGGGTGATCACGCGGTACTACGACTCTCTGCTGACCAAGGTCACTGCCTGGGCCCCGACACCGGAAAAGGCAATCGCCCGGATGGACCGCGCCCTGCGTGAATTCCGCGTGCGCGGTGTCAGCACCAACATCGCATTTGTCGAGAACCTGCTGAAGCACCCGACCTTCTTGTCGAATGAATACACCACCAAGTTCATCGACGAGACACCGGACCTGTTCCAGTTCAAGAAACGCCGCGACCGGGGCACCAAGGTTCTGACCTATATCGCGGACATTTCCGTCAACGGGCATCCCGAGACCAAGGATCGCCCCTTGCCGCGCGCCGATCTGAAAGAGGCCAAGGCCCCTGTGCCCAAGGCCGAGCCGCAGATGGGCACCCGCAACCTGCTGGAGCAGAAAGGCCCGCAGGCCGTCGCCGACTGGATGAAGGCGCAGCGGCAGTTGCTGATCACCGACACCACCATGCGGGACGGACATCAGTCGCTGTTGGCGACCCGGATGCGGTCAATCGACATGATCAAGGTGGCCCCGACCTATGCGGCCAACCTGCCGCAATTGTTCTCGGTTGAATGCTGGGGCGGTGCGACCTTTGATGTGGCCTACCGCTTCCTGCAGGAATGCCCGTGGCAACGCCTGCGCGATCTGCGCGAGGCGATGCCGAACCTGATGACTCAGATGCTGCTGCGCGGCGCAAACGGGGTTGGCTATACCAACTACCCCGACAACGTCGTGCAGGAATTCGTGCGTCAGGCATCGAAGAACATCGACGTGTTCCGCGTGTTCGACTCGCTGAACTGGGTCGAAAATATGCGCGTTGCAATGGATGCGGTTGTCGAGAGCGGCAAGATCTGTGAAGGCACCGTTTGCTATACCGGAGATATTCTGGACCCTGATCGCGCCAAGTATGACCTGAAATACTATGTCGGCATGGCGAAAGAGCTGCGCGATGCTGGGGCGCATGTGCTTGGCCTGAAAGACATGGCGGGTCTGCTGAAACCGGCCTCGGCCAAGATTCTGATCCGGGCGCTGAAGGAAGAGGTTGGTCTGCCGATCCACTTCCACACCCATGACACCGCAGGCATCGCCAGCGCGACCATTCTGGCGGCTTCTGAAGCTGGGGTGGACGCGGTGGATTGCGCGATGGACAGCTTCTCGGGCAACACATCGCAGGCGACGCTGGGCACCGTGGTCGAAGCGCTGCGCCACACCGAGCGTGACACCGGCCTGGACATCAAAGCCATCCGCGAGATCAGCGATTATTTCGAAGCGGTACGCGGCCAGTACGCAGCCTTTGAATCCGGCCTGCAGGCCCCCGCATCCGAGGTCTATCTGCACGAGATGCCGGGCGGCCAGTTCACCAACCTCAAGGCGCAGGCGCGCTCGCTTGGGCTGGAAGAACGCTGGCACGAGGTGGCGCAGATGTATGCGGACGTGAACCAGATGTTTGGCGATATCGTCAAGGTGACGCCCTCGTCCAAGGTGGTTGGTGACATGGCGCTGATGATGGTCAGCCAGGGCCTGACCCGAGATGAAGTGGAAAATCCCGGCACGGATGTGGCCTTTCCTGATTCCGTCATCGACATGATGCGCGGCAATCTGGGGCAGCCTCCGGGCGGGTTCCCCGACGCCATTCTTCAGAAGGTCCTGAAGGACGAAGCCCCCAACACCGAACGCCCCGGCAAGAATGTCGATGCGGTCGACCTGGAAGCCACACGCGCCGACCTGTCCAAGCAGCTTGAGGGTATGCCCGTCGACGACGAAGACCTGAACGGTTACCTGATGTATCCCAAGGTGTTCCTGGATTATATGGGCCGTCACCGCACCTATGGTCCGGTCCGCACCCTGCCCACGCGCACCTTCTTCTACGGCATGGAGCCGGGCGAAGAGATCACAGCCGAGATCGACCCGGGCAAGACGCTGGAAATCCGGTGCCAGGCCATTGGCGAAACCGATGAAAAGGGCGAGGTCAAAGTGTTCTTCGAACTCAACGGCCAGCCCCGTGTGATCCGGGTGCCAAACCGCATGGTCAAGGCTTCGACGGCGCAGCGTCCCAAGGCCGAGGTCGGCAACCCCAATCACATCGGCGCGCCGATGCCTGGCGTCGTTGCCACCGTCGCAGTCGCGGCCGGTCAAGAGGTCAAGGAAGGCGATCTGTTGCTGACGATCGAAGCCATGAAAATGGAAACCGGCATCCACGCCGAACGGGATGCGGTCATCAAGGCCGTCCATGTTCAGCCCGCGGGCCAGATCGACGCAAAGGACCTGTTGGTCGAATTTGAATAATGAAACGACGCGGTGGGCAGGGTGTGCGTCACCCTGCCCGTCAGCCGTTCAGCACCTCTGAGGTGACATGCGGCGCTGGCCGCAAAAAGGGCTGCGCATGGCCTTCTGCACGGATATCGGACTCGGTGACCATCGCGGCCAGAACCATCAAAGTCACCAGCCCTGCAATCTTGATGAATTCCAACCGTGCCACTTGCTGTCTCCTTCTGTGCCGGAACGCCCTGTTCAATGGTTAGAACGCGCGGGCACCGGATTTCCGTCGCAAAGATTTTTTCCGCTTTGTGTTATTTTCCTCTTGCAGCTTTGCGCCAGAATTAATACTTCACGCCTCACTCAACGGCGCGGGCGTAGCTCAGGGGTAGAGCATAACCTTGCCAAGGTTAGGGTCGGGCGTTCGAATCGCCTCGCCCGCTCCATTGAGAGGTCTCAGGACCGAAAAAGATGTATCTGATGCGGGCGTAGCTCAGGGGTAGAGCATAACCTTGCCAAGGTTAGGGTCGGGCGTTCGAATCGCCTCGCCCGCTCCAGATACACGAGTTTTCAATCATTTCTGGTTTCCCGGCGGATGTTGCGCCATTCTGGTCCTGCTTCGGGAAACAGGACCGCACCATGACGGATTACACCATTCGCGCCCTGACGGCTGACGAAGTGCAGGACGCCGTGGATTGGGCTGACCGCGAAGGCTGGAACCCCGGCCTGCGTGATGCTGCCTGTTTTCGCGTGACGGACCCAGACGGGTTTTTGGGCGGCTTTCTGGGCGACAAAATGGTCGCCTCGGTTTCGGCGATCAATTACGACGACAGGTTCTCGTTTCTGGGGTTCTATATTGTCCGCCCCGAATACCGGCATGCGGGCCACGGGTTAAAGATCTGGCGGCACGCCCTTGCCCATTGCGAAACCCGCAACATCGGGCTGGATGGCGTGGTCGAACAGCAGGACAATTACCGGAAATCCGGGTTTTCCTTTGCCTATAACAACAATCGTTTCAGCGCCAAGATTTCGGAAATCGTCCCCAAACTCGGTCAGGTGATAGGCAACGGGATCATTCAGCTTGGCGGCACGACCACAGAATTAAAGGCCTATGACAACGAGATGTTTCCAACCCAGCGGGACGCTTTCCTGCAAAGCTGGCTGAGTGCGGCAGGTCATGTATCACGCGCCTATACCGAGGATGGGCAGATAAAGGGGTATGCGACCCTGCGGCCTTGTGTGGCGGGGTACAAGGTCGGCCCCCTGTTCGCCGATGACGCCGGAATTGCACAGGCGCTGTTGGCCAGCCTTTTGTCCGCAATTCCCGCCGAACATGGCACACAAGAGGTTTTCATCGACATACCGCAACCCAACGCCGCCGCCATGGCCCTGGCCAAGCGGCTTGGTTTGGCAAAAGTCTTTGAGACCGCGCGCATGTATTCCAGTCACCCGCCGGATATCGACCTTGGGCGGGTTTTCGGTGTCACCACCTTTGAGCTGGGCTGACGTCAGAACGCCTTGAACGTTATCGTTGTCAACGACCGCTCGATCCCCGGTATCACCAGCAGATGCTCGTTGATGAAATGGCCAACATCCTCGGCCTCGGGGATATAGAGTTTCAACATCAGGTCGTATTCGCCGCTGGTCGAGTAAAGCTCGGAATGGATTTCCCGCAGGGCGATTTCCTCGGCCACCTTGTAGGTCAAGCCGGGTTTACAGCGGATCTGGATGAAAACGCAGGTGGACATGGGCCGTCTCTTGTTGATTGAAGTGCAGGCAGGCTGGCACGGGCCGCGCCGCGGTGCAATCCCCTGCAACAGTTTGACGATGTTTGCCGCATACGGTCTGGATCAAACAGACCAACCACGTCTATAAGCGCGCCTGTAGCAAAAGGAATTCGCCATGCGCACAGCCAAGATCAGCCGCAAGACCGCCGAGACCGACATCTCGGTCGAGGTCAATCTGGACGGCACAGGCACCTATGACATTCAGACCGGCGTCGGTTTCTTTGATCACATGCTGGATCAGCTTGCGCGCCATTCTCTGATCGACATGACGATCCGCGCCTCGGGCGACACGCATATCGACGACCATCACACGGTCGAGGATACCGGAATTGCATTGGGCCAGGCCCTGACGCAGGCGCTGGGGGACAAGAAAGGCATCTGTCGCTATGGCGAATGCCACCTGCCCATGGATGATGCGCAGGTGCGCTGTGCGCTGGACCTGTCCGCGCGTCCGTTCCTGATCTGGAACCTGGACCTGCCGACGCCCAAGATCGGCACGTTTGACACCGAACTGGTACGCGAGTTCTTTCAGGCGCTCAGCACCCATGGCGGTATCACGCTGCATGTCGACCAGTTGCACGGGTTCAACAGCCACCACATCGCCGAGGCGGCCTTTAAGGCCGTCGCGCGCGCCCTGCGCTGCGCGGTCGAGACCGATCCGCGCAAGGCCGATGCGATTCCGTCGACCAAGGGCGCGCTGTAGCCTGGCAATTGGGTGGGTCCTTGGACCGACCACCAGAACTCTTCCTCACGGAGATACATGATGCTGACAGCCATCATCGACTACGAGAGCGGCAACCTGCACTCTGCCGAAAAGGCGTTTCAACGCATGGCGCAAGAGGTAAATGCAGGCGAGGTCGTTGTGACCTCGGACGCGGATGTGGTCGCGCGGGCGGATCGCCTTGTTCTGCCCGGTGACGGAGCCTTTCCGGCCTGTGCCGCCGAGCTGCGTGGCCACAAGGGCATTTACGACGCGATGGTCGAGGCGGTCGAGCAGAAGGGCCGCCCGTTTCTGGGTATTTGCGTTGGAATGCAGCTTATGGCCACCGCGGGCCACGAGTATACCGAGACAGATGGGCTGGGCTGGGTTGCGGGCGACGTGGTTCGGATCGACCCGTCAGACCGGGCGCTGAAAGTCCCCCATATGGGCTGGAACAACCTGGTGTTGGAAAGCGACCACCCGGTCTTTGCCGGCGTGGCATCCGGCGATCACACCTATTTCGTCCATTCCTACCATTTCCGCGTGAGCGATCCCGCGCAACGGTTGGCCTATGTCGATTACGGGCAAGAAGTCACGGCCGTGATTGGCCGCGACACGATGCTTGGCATGCAGTTCCACCCCGAGAAAAGCCAGGATGTCGGCCTGCGCATGATCGGGAATTTCCTGACCTGGGCGCCCTGACGGGTTACTGAACCCGTGTCCAGGTTTGCCCCCGGCAGACCAGACCACCGGCAACACAGCCTTTGACCGTCAGCGTATTCTGGCCATCAAGGGTCATTTTCGAACCATAGGTCTTGTCCCGGTCCGGTGCCCAGATCTTGCCGTCGTCGTATTTGCCGCCGCCTTCGGGGATCATGTCCCAGATGATCTGCTTGCCCAGGTTCTCATAGGACAGTTGTTCATTGCCCTGCGCATCAAAGGCCGAGTCGATCGTGCCGCAAATGGCGCTGCCGCAAGATCCGATTGTCACGTGCAGGTACCCACCTGTGTCGCCGGGCTGTGTTTTCCACAATCCGTCAATCGGGTCGGCTGCGAATGCGCCGGTTGCCAGAACCGCAAAGCCTGCGGCAAGTGTTAGTCTTTTCATGATGTCCTCCCTGTTTTCCGGCCAGTCTGACCCGCAAGAGCCATTCCAGCAAGATTGACTTGGCGTCGCGTTGCATCCCCTGCCCTGCCTGTGCGATATCCCGCGCAAGCAACAGTGAAACAGGGCCGCCCGACATGATCCTTTACCCCGCTATCGACCTCAAAGACGGCCAGGCCGTGCGCCTGCTGCGCGGCGAAATGGACAAGGCCACGGTCTTTAACGATGACCCGGCGGCCCAGGCCCGTGCTTTTGTCGAAGCCGGGTGCGATTGGCTGCACCTGGTTGACCTGAACGGCGCTTTTGCCGGTGAACCTGTCAACGCCGCCCCGGTCGAGGCGATACTGAAGCAATGTGACGTCCCCGCCCAGCTGGGCGGTGGCATCCGCGACATGGCCACCATCGAAACCTGGATCGACAAGGGGCTGGCGCGGGTGATTCTGGGGACGGTCGCGGTTGAGAACCCCGACCTGGTGCGTCAGGCCGCGCGTGAATTCCCCGGCAAGGTCGCCGTGGGCATCGACGCGCGCAACGGCATGGTTGCCACCAAGGGATGGGCCGAAGAGACCGACGTACAGGTCACCGATCTGGCGCGCAGCTTCGAAGACGCGGGCGTGGCGGCCATCATATACACCGACATCAACCGCGACGGCGCCATGCAGGGGCCCAATATTGACGCCACGGCTGCCCTGGCCCGCGCGGTCGCAATCCCGGTGATCGCCTCGGGCGGTGTATCCTCGGTCGCCGACCTTATCGCCCTGCGCGATTGTGGCGCAGCGTTGGATGGTGCGATCTCGGGGCGGGCGCTCTATGATGGGGCGATTGATCTGAAAGAGGCTCTGGCAGCGCTCAGAGAATAGCCCATTGCCGAAAACGCGAGTGCACAGATCCAGATTGCCGGATGGCAGCCGGTTGCGGGAAAGACTGCAAAGCGGCGATTTTCTGGACTGCTTCAGCGTTGCATCCGACATTCCACCGCGCCAGGCGGCCGAAATCATCACCGATTTCCCGGCCTGGGCGACGGTGCTGGTCCGGCTGCGCGGCATACTTGTCGCCCCGTTCGGGCTGAGCGGGACCGGGCCCGAGGCCAAGGACAAGGTCGGCTTGTTCCCGGTCGAACATGACGGTGATACCGAAGTGATCGCGGGGTTTGATGATCGGCACCTTGATTTCAGGGTCTCGGTCTATTCCGAAAACGGTCGCGTTTCGCTTGCGACCTGGGTGCACCGCCACAATCTGGGCGGGCGGCTTTACCTGGCCGCCATCCTGCCCTTTCACATTTTGATCGCGCGAAACGCGCTTGCGCGCGTCAGGCGCGCAAGCCGCTGAGTTTCCGCCTTACTGCGCCGCGACCGATGTCAGCTTATCAAGCGCGCCGCGCATCTTCTCGACAACCGGCGACTTTTCGACATCGTCAAGGTCATCCATGGTTTCCTTGGGGTCTTCGTAGGCCAGCCAGACCTGACCGTCCGCATCTTCGTAAACCTGAACCTTGAGCGGCAGGAAAAGCCCCGCGCGCGGGTCGATCTGCATCGCCGGAGTTCCCAGCGCGGGATTGCCAAAGATCAGAACCTGGTTGGCCGGTATGGTCAGGCCGACCTTTTCCGCCCCCGCGGCATGATCGATACGGGCGAACACCGTGGCCCCGGCCCCTCCAACCGCTGCTTCCAGCGCGTCCATCGCCTCTGACACGGGTTTGGCGGTATTGACCTTGATTATTTCGTCCGCCAGCCCCCAGTTCGGTGCCGCCAAAAGAAGTGCTGTTGCCAAAAATAGGTTTTGCATCTGACCGATCTCCTGATGAAACTGAGACCAGTGTTCACAGCTGTGGAAATTGTGGCAATCACAAGTCTGGCATCGGCGGGGCTTTGCCGGTAGAGGTGCGCCAACAAAGGAAGGCCGATGCTGAAAACCCGTATCATCCCCTGTCTTGATGTCGCCGATGGCCGCGTGGTCAAGGGCGTGAATTTCGTTGGCCTGCGCGATGCAGGCGACCCGGTGGAATCGGCCAAGGCCTATGACGCCGCCGGTGCGGATGAGATTTGCTTTCTGGACATTCACGCCACCCATGAAAACCGCGGTACGATGTTCGATGTGGTGCAGCGCACCGCCGAACAGTGCTTTGTCCCCCTGACCGTGGGCGGCGGCGTGCGCACCAGAGACGATGTGCGTGCCCTGTTGCTGGCCGGTGCCGACAAAGTCAGCTTCAACTCGGCCGCTGTGGCCAACCCGGACGTCATAGCCGAGGCCGCGGACCAGTTCGGCAGCCAGTGCATCGTCTGCGCCATAGATGCCAAGACCGTCAGCCCCGGCAAATGGGAGATTTTCACCCATGGCGGCCGCAAACCCACCGGCATCGACGCGGTGGAATTCGCCAAGACCGTTGTCGCCAAGGGCGCCGGAGAGATCCTTTTGACATCCATGGACCGCGACGGAACCAAGGCCGGGTTCAACCTGCCGCTGACCCGCGCGATATCCGATGCGGTCGACGTGCCGGTCATCGCCAGTGGCGGCGTAGGCACGCTGGCCCACCTTGTCGAAGGCGTGACCAAAGGCGGGGCCAGCGCCGTTCTGGCGGCCTCGATCTTTCACTTTGGCGAATTCACGATCCGCGAGGCCAAGGACCACATGGCCGCCGCAGGAATACCGATGAGGCTGACATGAGCATTCTGCATGATCTCGCCGCGACAATCGAGGCGCGCAAAACTGCCGACCCCGAATCGAGCTGGACCGCCAAGCTGCTGGCCAAGGGCCCCGAGAAATGCGCTGAAAAATTCGGGGAAGAGGCTGTCGAGGCCATCATCGAAGCCGTCAAAGGCGATCGGGCCAAACTGACCGCCGAGGCCGGCGATGTGCTGTACCACCTATTGGTGATGCTGGCCGCACGGGACGTTGCGCTGGATGATGTGCTTGACGAACTTGCCCGCCGGCAGGGCACTAGCGGCATCGCCGAAAAGGCTGCGCGCCCGGGCAACTGAACACGGGTTTCGTCTGCGGGATTGGCCATTTATACTCTCGCGTTGACGCGCCCAGGCGCTGCAATCAAAGGACGACGGAATGATCCAGCGCGTGGCCTGTGTGATGGCGTTGATCGCTTTTGCCTTTCTCGGGGCTTGCGCCGCCGCTCCCCCCTCCAGTGACGACGATGTCCACCGCCTTGCGGCCCAGATCCAAAGCCTTGGCCCGGATGTTGACCCTGCCGAAGCGCAGCGCGCGGCCAATATCGCCTATTCCTATACGGCACAGTTGGCCCGCGAATACGAAATCACCGATCCGCCGCTTATTCACAACGCCAAGGTCAACAAGGGGCTGCGCCCGCGCGGGCTGTGCTGGCACTGGGCCGAGGATATCGAAAAGCGCCTGAACCAGGAGAATTTCAAAACCCTGACCATGCACCGCGCAATCGCCAATGCCGACAACCCGTTCCGGATCGACCACAGCACCGCAATCATCAGCCGCAAGGGCGAAACGATGTATCAGGGCGTGGTTCTGGACCCCTGGCGATATGGCGGCATTCTGTACTGGGCCCCTTTGCCCCAAGATACGCGCTATGACTGGGTTCCACGCGCCGTCGTGCTGGAAAAACGGCGCCAGCAACAGGTCGCCCGGTTGCAGGCGACGCCCGCGCAATAACGGTCAGAGCTTGGACGAGATCACCCCGGTCGCAAACCCGCCCATGCGCAGCTCGCCGAAAAGACGTTGATATTCGATCTTTGGGCAACGGTTCATCACGACGTCCACGCCCTGCGCCCGCGCCTTGGAGGCGGCCTGCTCATGCTCGACCCCGATCTGCATCCAGATCGTGCGCAGGTCGGGAAATGCGGCCAACGCCGCGTCGACGATGGGCGGAACGGCCTCGGAACGGCGGAAAATGTCCACCATATCCACCGGCTCTGATATCTCTGACAGCGATGCCCGAACCGTTTCACCGAACAGAGTTTTGCCCGCGTGGCCCGGATTGACCGGGATCACTTTGTATCCCTTCAACGCCAGGTACCGCGCCACATAGAAGCTGGGGCGCACCGGGTTCATTGATACGCCCACAACCGCGACAACCTTGGTGCGTTGCAGGACCGTTTTCAGGAATGCATCGGAATAGTCAGACATGGCGGCACCCTAACCGCGGGCCCCACAAGAAAAAAGCGCCCAGGGTGACCTGGGCGCAAGTTGTTGGAACGAGGGACAGTGAAATGACCCGCGGCAGTTCCGTTCCGCGGTCACTGTGACATTTAAGCATGAGTTTTCGGAAAAAAAGAGGGCGCGCCAAATTTTGTGATGACAATTCGCAGTAAGCGGAAATTGGCCCGTCAGCGATACAGGATGGCCGGCCAGTATTCTTCGGCCAGCCGAATGTTTTCCGCGGCATTCCCCTGCCAAAGCCGCTCGATTTCCGGCGAATGCGTCAGGTACAGCCGCCCGTCAACGATTTTCCAGGCTTTCGGGTCCGTACTGCTGAGCGCCCCATGCGCCATTGCATAGGCGCAATACCCGCCGAATTGGGGCGCATAGGCCCGCGGGTTGCTTTCGAAACGCTCACGGTTTTGCTGCGACGCAAAGAACCATTGCGCGCCCTTCCACGTGACCGCGATGTTTGCCTGCCCACGCACAGGCGCCTCGGCGGCGAAATAGGACACCGCGTCATACCCGTGAATGGCGGCCCCCTCTGTCGCAAAATATGCCGGCTTTTTTTGCGCCCACGCGACATGCGGCAACACCATTACCGAAAGACCGGCTATCAGGGATCGTCTGCTCAGAATTGCCATCGCGATTTCAGTACTTGCTTGTCGTTAAGGGTCAAGAAGGCATAAAAATGCAGCTTTTTCACCCGCGCGTAACCCCCGATGACAGGGATGTGAACGCTTTTGCCTTCTGGACGCAGTCAATCAAAGACGTCCTCGATCACATCCAGCGCCTCTTCCAATACTCGTGAAAACAGGCCCCGCTGCTTTTTCTTCTTCTTGGCCTTGACGGGACGGCGGGTTGGCGCGTGGCGCTCTGGGGTCGGGCGCGGCGTCCCGGCGGATTTGGGTAGCTTTTTGAGATCATGCAATGGCGCGCCACAACTGGAACAGCTCAGCTCGTGCCTGAGGCTCCCCTTCAGCACCAGCGCCGCACGGGTTCCACAGTAACAGCATGTGGCAATTTTCGGTGGGTGGTGGGAAATGGTCGCCTCCTGTCAGCGGTACCGGGATGCGTACAAGGATATGGCGGCGGCATTGGAAACGTTCAATGACCCGAAACCACCGGCTGCGTCAATTTTCACAAGGCGGTCAACGGTTTCCTTGGTCTTTTGCCGCAATCCCGGCCCCTCGGCCCCCAGAACCAGGGCAACAGGCCGCGCCAGGTTGCCTTCAAGCGCGGTTTCGATCGTGTCCTGCGCCTCGCCGTCCAGGCCCAGCACAAGAAATCCCATCCGCTGCAACTCGACAATTGCGTCGGCCAGGTTGCGAACCCTCAAATAGGGCTGCCGCTCCAGCGCGCCGCTGGCGGTTTTCGCCAAGGCGCCGGTTTCAGGCGCCGAATGATGCCGGGTTCCGATCACCGCGCTGGCCCCCAGAACCTCGGCCGACCGCAGGATCGCACCCACGTTATGGGGGTCGGTCACGCGGTCAAGCAGCAGCACGCGCGGATGTTCGCGCCCGATGCAGTTTTCTGCCAACCCGCCCCAGGCCAGCGGCTTGACCTCAAGCGCCGCGCCCTGATGAACTGAGCCGGGGTCGATTGGGGCCGAAAACTTCCGCGCGTCGGCGTCTTCGGGTTCGATCCCGGAAAACGAGATCGCCTCGGCCAGCTTGTCCCGTGCGTTCCGGGTGACGATCAAACGCAGCTTTTGCCTGTCGGGGTTCATCAGCGCATCACGCACCGCATGCAAACCAAACAGCCAGACGGTCTCGGCAGCCGCCGATTTCCGGGCCTGCTCTTTTTCAACGACCCACTTGGGTTTCTTCATTTTGCTGGCCTCCGGGCCGGGGAACATGTTTCCTGCGCCAACGCCGTATTTTCCTGTTGACGCTCCTTTGGAGCGCTAGTAATCACGCCTCCACGTCAGGTGCAACGCCTGACAGTGGGCGACAGGCCGCAAGGTGTGGCAGGGGACTGTAACTCCCTCGCGGAGACGCACGCCTGGTTCGATTCCAGGGTCGCCCACCATTTCCTCATGTGCAAGACAGTTCCGGGTTGGCTCAGCTGCGCTGAACCCTGAAAATGGCCGCGCGTCGAACCGTCGGTGTGGGGCAAGTCACAGCACCCATGCAGAAGTATCACCTTGAGAATTGCGCCGGGCCGATTCTTGGTGCGCGCGCAAGCTTTCGTTGACGGGCTGACTGCGGCTTCGCTTGCATTGGCTTTTGCGCACATCCGGTTCGCAGCCCCACGCCGGCGCCTGCCCCACCGAGCGCGGCGGCGGATTTTCTGTTTTCACATATTAAATCAACCATATTGCGCCCCCGAAGCCCCAAGAATTTACAAAATTCACCAATTCGTGTTGAGAAATTTACAAAATAATATTTCAATATTAGCGACTTGTTGGGGAATTTTCATTCAGCCCCTCATACTCGTTTTGCGCAAAGCTGCGTTTTCGCCCGCTGGAAGAGGAGCCAGAGAGCGAAAAAACGCAAAGTGCAAAATGGGAGGAATACATGACTAAAAGAACTGTCACGCGTCGCGGCGTGCTCAAGTCGGGTGCCGTTACAAGCGCCGGACTGGCTCTGCCGACGATCTTCACAGCCTCGTCTGCAGCGGCCTATACCAACGAGCCGACCGGCTCGTCGGTCGTGCTGGGCTTCAACGTGCCCCAGACCGGCCCCTATGCCGAAGAAGGCAATGATGAACTTCTGGCGCAGCAACTGGCGGTCGAGCACCTGAACGGCGAAGGCGACGGTGGTTGCCTGAACACGTTCTCGTCCAAGGCGCTGCAGGGCAATGGCATCCTGGGCAAGAAGGTCGAGTTCGTCACGGGCGACACGCAAACCAAATCGGACGCGGCGCGCGCGTCGGCAAAGTCGATGATCGAAAAAGACGGCGCGATCATGATCAACGGCGGATCGTCATCCGGTGTGGCCGTTGCGGTTCAGGGCCTCTGCCAAGAGGCGGGCGTCATCTTTATGGCCGGTCTGACCCATGCCAACGACACCACCGGCAAGGACAAGAAAGCAAACGGGTTCCGCCACTTCTTCAACGCCTACATGTCGGGTGCCGCTCTGGCGCCGGTGCTGGCCAAGGAATATGGCAATGAACGCCGGGCCTATCACCTGACCGCCGATTACAACTGGGGCTGGACCCAGGAAGAGTCGATCGTGGCCTCGACCGAGGCGCTGGGTTGGGAAACGGTCAACACCGTCAAGACCCCGCTGGCATCGACGGACTTCTCGTCCTATATCGCGCCGGTTCTGAATTCGGGCGCCGATGTGCTTGTCCTGAACCACTATGGCGGCAACATGGTCAACTCGCTGACCAACGCGATTCAGTTCGGCCTGCTGGACAAGCAGGTGAACGGCAAGGACTTTGCAATCGTCGTTCCGCTCTATTCGGAACTGATGGCTGCCGGTGCCGGTGAGAACATCAAAGGTGTTCTGGGTTCGATGAACTGGAACTGGCAATTGCAGGACGAAGGCACCAAGGCCTTTGTCAAATCGTTCGGCGAGAAATACGGCAAGCCGCCGTCCAACTCGGCCCAGACCTGCTATGCGCAGACGCTGCTTTACGCAGATGCGTGTGAACGTGCCGGAACCTTCAACCCGTGCGGTGTGGCCGAAGCCCTGGAAGATTTCGAGTTCGACGGCCTGGGCAATGGCCCGACCTGGTATCGCGGCGCGGACCACCAGTGCTTTAAGGACGTGCTGGTCGTGCGGGGCAACCAGAACCCGACCAACGCCTATGACACGCTGGAGATCGTCGAGATCACCCCGCGCGCGCAGGTCGAGTACGACCCCGAGCACCCGATGTTTGCTGGTGGCGATCTGGGCAAGTGCAACCCGGGCGCCTGATCCGCGACCGAGAGATTTCCTGAGAAAACTCTCTGACATCAAGACCGAGCTCTCTCCGGCCTCCGGGGCGGAGAGAGTTTGCGGAACCAGTCAAAGGTAGGGACGATGGACGCAATCCTCCTGCAAATTCTGAACGGGCTCGACAAGGGCTCTGCCTATGCGCTTATCGCGTTGGGCCTGACGCTGATTTTCGGCACGCTCGGTGTCGTGAACTTTGCCCATGGCGCATTGTTCATGATCGGGGCTTTTTGCGCGGTCACGCTGCAAAAGATCCTGAACCTGAGCTTTGAGACGATCGACGAGACCCAGACGGACTTTTTGGGGAACCCGTTGAAAGTAAAAACACCCTATGTCGAAAGCTGGTTCGGGCCCGAGACAGGAGCAGCCATCATCGACTGGTCGGTTCCACTGGCCGTTTTGTTCGCCATTCCCATCATGCTGCTGGTCGGCTACGTGATGGAACGCGGGCTGATCAAACACTTTTACAAGCGTCCGCATGCCGACCAGATCCTTGTGACCTTTGGCCTTGCAATCGTGCTGCAGGAAGTCATCAAGTATTTCTTTGGCGCCAACCCCATCCAGACCCCGCCGCCTGATGCGCTGAGCGGGTCTGTCGACCTTGGCGTGGCCTTCGGGTTCGACCCCAACGCCATCATCTACCCGATCTGGCGGTTGGTCTATTTCCTGTTCGCTGTCGTGATCATCGGCGGGGTATTCTCGTTCCTGCAATTCACCACCTTCGGCATGGTTGTCCGCGCCGGCATGGCCGATCGCGAAACGGTGGGGCTGCTGGGCATCAATATCGACCGGCGGTTCACCATCATGTTCGGTATCGCCGCCGCCGTGGCCGGTTTGGCCGGCGTGATGTACGGCCCGCTGAACCCGCCGAATTATCACATGGGGATGGATTTCCTGGTTCTCAGCTTTGTCGTCGTGGTTGTCGGCGGCATGGGGTCGCTGCCCGGCGCTGTCCTGGCAGGGTTCCTGCTGGGCATCCTTGAAAGCTTTGCCTCGACAACCTGGGCCACCACCACGATCCCGGGCATCAACCAGATCATCATTTACCTTGTCGCCATCATCGTTCTTCTGACCCGCCCGCGCGGTCTGATGGGCCGCAAAGGCGTGATGGAGGAATAATCCATGTTGGGACTGAACAAGAAAGATACCAGCCTGCTGATCATCGTCGCCATTCTGACGTTGCTGGCACCCTTCATCCTGAACCCCTTCCCCACCAACAGCGCCATGGCGCAATTCAACGCCGGTTATCCGGACCTGATGCAAAGGTTCGTGATCTTTGGCATCTTCGCGATCGGGTTCAACATCCTGTTTGGCCTGACCGGTTACCTTTCCTTTGGCCATGCGGCCTTTCTGGGCGTGGGGTCCTATTCGGCCGTGTGGATGTTCAAGCTGCTCAGCTACAACGTCATTCCGGCCATCGCGCTAAGCGTCGTCGTGGCGGGGCTGTTCTCGCTTCTGATCGGTTTTGTCAGTCTGCGACGGTCCGGCATCTATTTCTCGATCCTGACGCTGGCCTTCGCACAGATGAGCTTTGCCTTGGCCTATTCAGTACTGTCGAACCCCAAGTTCAACCTGACCAACGGGGAAACCGGCCTGCAGGTCTATGCGGATGATCCGCAGATCCTGCAGGGAGCCAATGCCCCCGACCTGCCCCATCTGTTCGGCCTGCCGATGCGCGCCACCTATACGATGGATGTTGGCGGGTGGAGTTTTGACTTCAACGCGGGATATTACCTGTGCGCGGTCGTGATGATGGCCGTGTTCTACCTGGCGATCCGCATTTTCCGGTCACCCTTCGGCATGATGCTGCGGGCGGTGAAGTCGAACCAGCAGCGGATGAACTATACCGGCCTGAACTCAAAGCCCTATACGCTGGCGGCCTTTGTGATCTCGGGCATGTATGCCGGGCTGGCGGGCGGCCTGATGGCTGCGATGGACCCGCTGGCAGGCGCCGAGCGGATGCAGTGGACCGCATCGGGCGAGGTTGTGCTGATGACCATCCTGGGCGGCACCGGCACCCTGATCGGCCCGGTGCTGGGCGCGGGTTTCATCAAGTATTTCGAGAACATCTTCTCGAAGATCAACGACAACGTGCTGCATGGCTGGTTCGCGTTCCTGCCCGACGGGCTTGAAGATGCGGTTGTGTTCATCATCCATCCGTTCATAGGCAAGGGCTGGCACCTGACGCTGGGCATCCTGTTCATGCTGGTGGTCATCTACCTGCCGGGTGGACTTGTCGAAGGCGGTCAGCGCCTCATGGGGTGGGTGCGTCGCAGGCGGAACGGGTCCGACGGCCCGAAATCCGGCGAAACCGAGCCCGCAGAATAAGGAAACGCAACAATGGCTATCCTCAAAGTAAAAGATGTAAGCAAGCGTTTCGGTGGGCTCCAGGCGCTGAGCGATGTGAACCTCAGCGTCGAGGAAAACTCGGTCCATGCGATCATCGGCCCCAATGGGGCGGGCAAGTCGACCTTGCTGAACTGCCTGGTCGGCAAGCTGATCCCCGACACCGGGTCCGTTTTGTTCGACAATAATTCGGTGCTGGGGCGCGAGCCGTTCCAGATCAATCAGATGGGCATCAGCCGGGTGTTCCAGACCCCCGAAATCTTTGGCGAACTTACCGTGATGGAAAACATGCTGATCCCCATCTTCGCGATGCGGGACGGGGCGTTCCGTATGCACGCCTATGAAACCATTGCCAATGAAAAGGAAATCGTCGAGCAGGCCGAGGCCATGTTGGAAGAAATGAACATGGCGGACAAACGCGACATGCACGCGGCCGCCATGTCCCGCGGCGACAAACGGCGCCTGGAAATCGGCATGTGCCTGAGCCAGAAGCCCCGCCTGTTGCTGTTGGATGAACCGACGGCAGGCATGGCCCGTGCGGACACCAACAACACGATCGACCTGCTGAAGCAGATCAAGGACGAGCGCGACATCACCATCGCCATTATCGAACATGACATGCATGTGGTGTTCAGCCTGGCCGAGCGGATCACCGTTCTGGCGCAGGGGACACCGCTGGTCGAGGACACTCCCGAGAACATCCGGGGCAACCCCAAGGTCAGAGAAGCCTATCTGGGCGAGGCAGCGTAAGGAAAAACCATGAACCACAAACCGGATTTTTCAAAGAACGCGAACATGGCCAGCACCGCCCCGGCATTTCTGTCGGTCTGGGACATGCATTCGTATTATGGCGAAAGCTACATCGTGCAGGGCGTCAGCTTTAACGTCCACGAAGGCGAGATCCTTGCGCTGCTGGGGCGTAACGGCGCGGGCAAGACCTCGACCCTGCGGTCAATCGCCCGCACGGGCGAGCCCGAGGTGCGTCACGGCGAGATCTGGCTTGATCACAAGCCGTTGCACAACATGACCAGCTACGAGGCCGCCGCGGCGGGGCTTGGCCTGGTCCCCGAAGACCGGCGGATCATCCCCGGCCTGACGGTCGAAGAGAACCTGCAACTGGCGCAAATCGCCCCGCCCATCGGCTGGTCGCTAGACAGGCTCTACGAGCTGTTTCCCCGCCTTGGCGAACGCCGCAAGCAAGAAGGCATAACCCTGTCGGGTGGCGAACAGCAGATGCTGGCAATTGCACGCGCGCTGGCGCGCGACATCAAGGTGCTGTTGCTGGACGAACCCTACGAGGGGCTGGCACCCGTCATCGTGGACGAGATCGAAAAGACCCTGATTCACATCAAGCAACAGGGCATGACAACCATAATTGTCGAGCAGAACGCCGTCCGCGCCCTGGAACTTGCCGACCGCGCCATCATTCTGGACACGGGCGGCATCGTTTTTGACGGAACCGCCAATGAGGTTCTTGAGAATGACAAGCTGCGGGAAGAATACCTGGCGATCTGACCAGTAGTGCGGATGTTGACACCAGGCCGGGCCGCGTTTGGCCCGGTCTTTTTCGTTTCCGCGGCCCGCGCCGCCCTCGGTTTTGTATTGTCAGGTTGGCAAGGTCGGCCATTCCGTGATCACTGCGTCATTGCGCACGGCCAGAACGGTTCCGAACTGGTTCAACACGGCCTCGCTTTGGCTGGGGCGCAGCAAGGCCACGTCATCGGGTTGAACCTCCGCTTGGGCCGGGCCCGACCAAACCTCCTGGTTGCTGGAACGGCCGAAAACGCCGGAATAGGAAAACCCGGATGGGTAAACCGGTTTGGCCAGGTAATGCCCACCCAGAATGGCCAGGTCCGTCCTGCGCCGCAGGTTCAGAAATTCCAGCGCCGGCCATGGGTTGCCGTCCATGACCTTCAGGATGGGCGTTGCGATGAACAGCGCCGCCGAAAACCCAAGGGTCGAGCTGTGGTCGAAATCCGACGGCTTGACCAGGACCGAGCCAAAGGCGACCTCATTTGCGGCGCCCCCGGCGGCATAATCCTGGAATGTCAGGCTGCCGCCCGTGTTGCGGCACAGCCCCTGGGCATCTGCCCCCAGCGCCGCAACCGCATCGCGATAGGCTTGCGCGCAACTCCGTTTCGACCGCCCGCGCAAAATACGCGGCATCTTGGCCAGATGGGCCTCGTATCCCATGACACCTGACAGCTCTGCCAGGGGATGCGCGGCGATTTCCTTTACCGCGCGGGCAACCTCTGCCGCGGTCATTCCGCCGCGATGCAGGCCAACGTCAATTTCCAGCGACAGGCGAACAGGGGTGCCCCGCTCAACCGCCAGCGCCAAATATTGCGACAAGCGGGCCTGCGTATCGATCAGCCACTGTACCCGCCTGCCCGCATCCGGGCACCGGTCGAGAACCCGCGCCGCGGACGAGACCGGCAAGGGCTTGCCCAGCAAATGGTCTGTGTCCGGTTCTTGCAACAGCAGGGATTGCAGCATCGTTTCCGAGAAGGTCATCAACCCTGATGTCGGCACCTGCCCCCGAATGTGATCCAGCAACGGCAAGCACGGCAGGGACTTGGCGACCAACCGGTGCCCCAGCGCCTGATCCGATCCCGCAAGCGCTGTCCGGCAATTTGCATCCACCCGGTCCAGATCAACGACGGCCACCGGTTGATCCACCCCGAAATCGCGCAAGGTTTCGGACAAACGCGCCAGATACGCCGCCGTCATGGCCTGAACATCCGCGCCAGTGCCGGCGACAGGAACTTGCCTTTGGGGTCAATGTCCTGCCGCAGGGCGCAAAACCGTTCGAACCCCGGATACAGGGCGGACAATTCCCGGAACGTCAGGCTGTGCATCTTGCCCCAATGCGGGCGGCCACCGGCCTCGATGAAAATCGGCTCGATCGCGTTGAAAAAGGCCTGATGATCCTCATTTGCGTCCGTGTGGATTGCCACCGAAACCCGCGCGCCGCCCGAAAACGGAGAGAGACAGGCATCGTCCCCCGCCGTCTGGCGCACCTCGATCGGAAAATAGATATCCGCGTGGTCATTATGCAGGCGGTCGATGACCTGTTTCAGAACCTCATGTGCCGCCTCGGGCGGCAGGTGGTATTCCATCTCTTTGAACCGGATACGCCGGTCGCTGCACAAGACACGCCAGCTTTCACCGACAAAATCTTCGTCGCTTTGGGCCAATGTCAGCAGGTTCAGCAAGAACCGCCGCAGTCCGGGGCTGACCCGCCCGGCATTGCGCGCCAGCTTCAGCACTTTGACAGCGACCATATCCAGGTCGCGCGGGGCTTTGGTTTCTTTTGCCCCGGTCATTTCATGTGTGATTTCGACGGCCTTCCCGGTAAAGGGAATAAAAAAGAACTCGAAATTCCGGGCATCGGCCCAGCTTTCGTGCATGCTGTCCAGGGTTTCGGACAGCGGCGAAAGCCGTACGCGCCGCCGCAGGTTGTATCGCGGGACCACGTTGATCTGCGCCTCGGTCAGGATACCAAGCAGCCCCAGCGAAACCTGCACCATGTCCAATGGTATGTCATCGGTTGTCAGAACCTGCCCCGCCGGGCCGATCAACCGGGCCGCCGTCACCTCGGCCGACAGGCATGGCAGCGACTGCCCGGTTCCATGTGTCGCCGTCGAGATCGCGCCCGCCAGCGTTTGCGCATTGATGTCACCAAGGTTTCGAAAAGCCACGTCATGGCTTGCCAGCGCGGGCGAAAGCGCGGCCAGACGCGCGTTCGGGTTGACCCATGCACGCCCGTCTTCGACACTGGATACGGCAGGCGCGTCCAAGGCCGTCAGGTCAAGGATTTGGTCATTGCCGGTTACGAGCGGCGAAAAGGAATGCCCAGCCCCGACAACCCTGAGGGACCGTGCCCCAGCGACCGTTTGCTGCAAACCGGCCAGCGTTGCCGGGCGCGCAGCTTGCAGGGGCGATGTTTCGTTACCTGCCCAGTTGCTCCACATGTTTCTGCCCCCAAAGCCTTTGGGATCAGGATTGCAGCCCAAAGCCAGTGGAACAAGCCCGGTATTCAGTGCCTTACGTGGGGTGAGGTGGGTTTAAGCCGCCGCGGATCGCTGTGCCGTCACACGTTCGACCCATTCGACAATCGCATCCAGTTCCGGTTCCAGCGCCTGCGCAGCATTATCGGTGAAGGTTTCGAACTTTTCGTGGTTCAGGCCGTTCACCCCGACAAGCACCGGGATATCAAGGGCCAGCGCATCGCCGATCACCGGGCGAAATCCACGCCCGTCCGCCTCGTGCTTGCCGAACTTGTTGATGATCAGCAACTGCGGCGCGTCCTCCAACGAGGCGCTGACATATCCAACCGCCTGCTCCAGCGCGGCCGGGTCCAACCGGCAGCCCCGCGCGTGTTCGCCAAGGGATTGCGATATCCGGATCGTTTCACCATCGGGCAAAACGCGCAGGTCCATGTCACATTTGGCGCTGTCCACGCAGTCGGTATTGGTTTGCACGACCCCGGCCAGCTTGGCGCCTTTGGCCAGCAGACGCTCGGCAACCTGGCTGAGCAGCCTGTCGGTTGCTCCGCGGTCGGTCGTGGTTACATAGGCCAAGTTCATCGAAAGACCCCTCATGAGAAGTTCGTGACGTTTCAGATAACACGCATTGGTTTGCCCGGCTACTCTCGGTTGTCACGGTAACGGCGAGAGCCCGATGACGGGCAAGTGAAGGTGCAATAGCCCCGCAAACGCCGCGGCTGCGGCGATCCAGACCCAAAGGGGCGGCCAGGGGCGCGGTGCGCGCAAGGACAGGCGCGCGGTGTTGCGGGTCAGGCGGCGCCATTCAGACCCCATCAGACGGGCATTGCGCCGGTCGATCAGGGCCATCCCCATCAGTGCGAAACCGGCAAACAACCCGAACAGGATGACATGCGAAAGGCTGCCATTGGCCAGCAGATGTGCCACCGCCCACAGCATCAGTGCCACAAGGATCGGGTGGCGGGTAGCGCGCAGGATACCGGGGTTTTCGGGATCAAAGGGTTTCTGTCCCAACCCGCCAAACGAAAACGGGTTCTGGATTGCAAGCCCGGCAATCGCCAGCCAGCAGACCACCGGCATGATCAGCACCGGCACCCAGCGCAACAGAGGCAGCGGCGGGATGACCTCGACATAGGGCGCGTTGGCTGCGGCGACGATCAGCCACCCCAGAACCGCGAGCGAGATCAGCGAATAGGCCGCAAAATACCCCCGACGCCCCAGCGTGCCGATCAGCCATCCCCGCACTGCCGGGCGCGCCGGGATCATGTGGCTGAGCATAAAGGTTGCAAGTGCAGCAAGGAACAAGCCCCAACCGGTCATGATGATCTCCGAAAAAGTTGCACCCGGTCTAATGCGGCCCGATGCGCCGGTCTTTGTCCGAAATCAAGTGGGGGCATGGGGGCGGATGCACCGCCCCTGCCCGGTTTCAAAGGCCCAGCGCCTTGCGCCGTTCCTCGGCAAAGCCCTGCACCATGCGATCGGCGATCAGCGCCAGAATGGCCATCGCAGCGCCTGCCGAGATGCCAAGCCCCACATCCGCCTGTCCCAGTGCCAGATAGATCGACTGGCCCAGACCGGTGGTGCCGATCAGCGCCGCGATCACCAGCATCGCAAAGGCATAGAGGATGGTCTGGTTCAACCCCAGCAGGATCGTGGGCGCGGCATAGGGCGCGCGCACGTCGCGCATGATCTGCCATTCGGTCGCGCCGCTGGATATGGCGGCCTCCATCATCTCGTCCGGCGTGTTCACCAGCCCGTGCCGCGTATAGCGGATCATCGGGACGACGGCATAGGCGCAGATCGCCAGAAAGGCCGAGAATTCGCCAATCTGGAACACCATCAGCACCGGGATCAGGAACACGAACAGCGGGATCGTCTGCAGCATGTCGCAGATCGGGCGCACCACTTTCCAGACCGGCGACCAAACCGCGCTGGCCAGACCGATCAGCCCGCCAACCACCGCGCAGGAAAACACCGCCGCACCGCTGAGGTACAGCGACAGCAAGGCGCGTTCCCACAGCCCCGAGACCAGGATGGTGCACAGCAGGCCCACAGACAGCGCCGCCAGACGCCAGCCGCCTGCGACCCAGCCCAGTGCGGCAGCTCCGGTCAGAACAAAGGGCCATGGCAGGTTGGCGATACCGGTTTCCAGCATGCCGATCAGGATCAGCACGATCAGCCCCCCGGTCAGATGCCCGCGCCAGGCCATCAGCAGGGCAATCACGGCGCCAGCGGCAAACAGGCCATAGCTCATGCCAGGCGTCCACTGGAAACCCCATGTAAACGGCAGCACCGCCTGATCCAGACCAATCCGCAGCGGCAGCAGCACATAGAACAACGAGTTGTTCTTGAGCGCATCCAGCCACGGCCCGTTGGCCTGCGTGAACGCGGTCAGGCCGCTGTCAATCGCGTCGGTCATCGGGTCCAGCAGGGTCAGCTCTGACGGGTTGGGCAACAGCGCCCAAAAGGCAAGGGTGAACAGGACAGCAAACCCCAGAATCGCCCAGACGACCCGACGATCATAACGTTTGCGCTCGGTCGCCAGCGTGCCGCTCATCCGGTCGATGACGACAGCAAAAACGACAATGACCAGCCCGGCTGTCAGCGATTCCCCGAACTGCGCCTTGCGCATGGTCAGCAGGACCTCCCACCCGATATCATTGAACCCGCCGATGACGGCGGCGATGATCACCATCGACAGCGCAGCCATCAGGCATTGGTTCACACCGACCATGATCTGCGTCGTGGCGGCGGGGATTTCTACCTGAAACAGTTGCTGGAACCGGGTGCCGCCGGACATGATTGCGGCTTCTTTGATCTCGGGCTCGACCCGCTCAAGCCCCAGCATCACGTTGCGCGCCATTGGCGGTGCGGCGTAGATGGCCGAGGCAATCAGACCCACCACAGGACCAAAGCCAAAGAGCAGCAGCAAGGGCGTCAGATAGGCAAAGGTCGGCACCGTCTGCATCACGTCCAGCAGCGCCTGCACAAAGGCCTTCACCCGCGGCACCTCGTTGGCCAAAATGCCTATCGCTCCGCCCATGATCAGCGCCACGGGGACCGATACAGCCACCAGCGCCAGCGTATTCATGCTTTCGGCCCAATAGCCCGAGGCCAGCACAAAGCCGAGCCCCAGGAACCCAAGCGCAGCCATCGGCAACCCGCCCAGGTACCACCCCAAAGCGGTGACAATTCCAATCAGGATCGGCCAGGGTGTTTTGCCCAGCACAAAATTGGCCCAGTCCATCGGATAGGTCATAAGGTCGGAAAACAACCGCATCACCGGTTTGATGCCGTTCAGAAACCAGTCCAGAAACGCCCCGACCCACTGGGTTGCGGGCAGTTCCCACGCGGCGGGCCATTTGATCAGCCACGGGGCCACACCTTCCAGCGCCAGGCACACCGCACCAACGATCACCGTGATCAACGCCGCCTGCGCGCCTGCGGTCAGGCGCGCCTGGTGCGCGGGGATGTCCGCCACGGCCGTCATGCCTCATCCACCTGCAACGCCGCCGCCAGATCGGACGGGTGAACGGTGCCGACAACCTTGCCACTGGCATCGCGCACAGGCACGGGTTCGTACAGTTCCATGCAATGCGCCAGCGCGGCATCCAGCGTCATGCCCGTGGTCAGGCCGGGGTCATCGGGGCCGCATTCGGCCTCGTCCCGCATGACCGAGGCAACCTTGGCGTGCTGGCCTTTGGCCACGTCCTTGGAAAACTCGCGCACATAGTCGTCGACCGGACGCAGCACGATTTCCGTAGGTGTGCCGATCTGCACAATCTTGCCGTCGCGCATGATGGCGATACGGTCGGCCAGCTTCAGCGCCTCTTGAATGTCGTGGGTGATGAACACGATGGATTTCTTCAACGTCGCCTGAATACGCAGGAACTCATCCTGCAACTGGCGGCGGATCAACGGGTCAAGCGCGCTGAACGGCTCGTCCAGGAACCAGATATCGGGGTTCACGGCAAGGCTGCGGGCGATGCCGACGCGCTGACGCTGACCGCCGGACAATTGCCGGGGAAAACTGTCTTCGCGCCCCTCAAGACCAACCAGCGAGATCACCTCTTGCGCCCGCGCCAGACGTTCCTTTTTGCCCACACCCTGCACGCGCAGCGGATAGGCCACGTTTTCGGCCACGGTCATATGCGGGAACAGCCCGAAATGCTGGAACACCATGCCCAGCTTTTTGCGGCGCAGGTCGGTCAGGGCTTTCTTGGACGCACCCATGACGTTCTCGCCAGCCACACGGATTTCACCGCCCGTTCCGGGCAGCAATTGCGAGATACAGCGGATCAGAGTGGACTTGCCCGACCCCGAAAGCCCCATGATGACGAACAGCTCGCCCTCGTGAACTTCGAAATTGGCGTCCTGCACGGCGGGGATGAACCCGTTTTCCCGCAAGTCGGTGGCGGCTGCGTCGGCGTCATTCCCTGACCGAGACAACGCGTCGGTCAGGGCTTTGTCTGCGCCTTGGCCAAACACCTGCCAGAGATTCCGGCAGGCGATGGCTGGCGTTTTCGCTTCGGTCACGGATGCCCGCTCACTGAGTGGCCGCGTCGACAACCGGGCGCCATTTGTCCTCGTTGTCGGCCATCCACGCCGCGACGACCTCTTCGACCGCGCCGCCATCGACGTCGATCGCACCCATCATCGGCTGCTGGTCTTCGACCGCCAACTGATAGTTGGACAGGATTTCATAAGCGGCCGGCCATTTGTCTTCCATGCCGCTCCAACCGGCTTTGAAGATGCGCGACGGGGCAAAGTCACAATCGTTTACCGCGTTCGGGTTCGGGCCCCATGCGGGATCGGTAAAACACGCCTCTTCGCCTGCGGGCAGATCGACGAATTGCACGTCATAGGCGGACATTGCCCAATGCGGTTGCCAGAAGGTGATCAGCAGCGGCGACTTGCGTTCGGTCGACGCGCGCAGTTCCGCGATCAGCGCACCTTCGGAACCTGCAGGGATGGCCTTGAACGGCAGATCAAGCCCGGTCATGCGATCCGCGCCGGGCGTGCCCCAATCGGCCGGGTAATCGACCAGACGGCCGCCGGGCAAGGTTTCCGCGGTGGCGAAAACCTGCGCGCAATCTTTCAAAGCTTCCCAGGCAGGCAGGCCCGGGCACAGATCGGCCACATGCGCGGGATAGGCAATGCCTTCCTTGGCATCAAGGCCCAGATCACCGATCTCGACCACGGTGCCCTCGTCGACTTTCTTGGCATACTCGTCCGACACGTTCGACGACCAGATCTCAAGCGTTGCATCAATATCCCCGTCGGCCAGCGCCTGGAACTGGTTCAACATCCCGGCGGTTACGAATTCGACCTGGTACCCCGCAGCTTTCAGCATCTCTGCCGCCACATGGGTCGTGACATGCTGACCGGTCCATTCGTTGATCGCCAGCTTGATCGGCTCATCCACAGCGCCCATTTCGGCGGACTGGGCCGCCCCGGCAACGGCAATGGCCAGCAGGCTTACGCTGAGTTTTTTCATTTGTCTTTCTCCCTGTTCTGTTTTTACAGCCCGCGTGTCAGCCGTTAACTGCCTCGGGCGGTCCCTGACAAAGGTGTCGAGCGCCAACATGCACAATTTCGGGCAGGAATGGAAAGGGAACAGTTCATCCGCACCCAAATTCCAGAACAGCCCGGGTGCTTCGCACCCCGCGCCTTTGCCGACCATCGCGCCATGACCCCTACATCATTGACGCCGCAAGGTGCCGGATGTTGATTGACCAGTCAATTATAAATCATCTTTCCTTGGTGCCGCGCAGGAAATTTGCCTTGTCAGATAGGAACAAAAAGGCAACACTTGGTGCCAGCGAGGACCAGCCATGCAGCATTTTGACAGCATTTACGGAATTGCCGCCGCCCGCCATGGCGGGGCCGAGGCTTTGGAGGCCAAACTGAGCAGACCGAAACCCACGGCTGACCTGGTGAACACGCCCGAAGATCGCTGGCTGTCGATCATTACGAAATGCGTGTTTCAGGCCGGATTCAACTGGAAGGTCATCGAATCCAAATGGGACGGTTTCGAAACCGCCTTTGACGGGTTCGATGTCGGGCGGTGCGCCTTCATGGATGACGAAACGTTCGACGCCTTGCTGCAGGACAGGCGCATCGTGCGCAATGGCACCAAGATCGCCTCGGTCCGCGAGAATGCAGCCTTTTTGCTGGAGTTGCGCGACGAAGGCGGCGCGGGTCAGGTGCTGGGCGGGTGGCCTTCGACCGATTTCATCGGCCTTCTGGCGCTGCTGGCCCAACGCGGGTCGCGTCTGGGCGGCGCCTCGGCACAATATGCAATGCGTTTTGCCGGGCGTGACAGTTTCATCCTGTCACGCGACGTGACCGCCCGCCTGATTGCCGAGGGCGTGATCGACAAACCCGCAACCTCGAAAAAGGCCTTGGCCGCCGTGCAGTCAGCATTCAACACCTGGATGGATCAGTCCGGCCGATCCCTGACCGAAATCAGCCGTGTTCTTGCCATGAGCCTGTGAATTTCGCTTGCGGCCATTTCACAGCCGCTTAGGCTTGCTTGCATGGTCCGGTTCGTTTTGGTCTTGTTTGTTTTGGTCTTTGCTTCCTGCGGTCGCCCCTTGACCCCGCAAGAGCAAGCCTTTGCCGGAAACATACACGGCGACACCCTGGCCCTGGACCGGGTCCGCCTGGTCGAAGGGGCGCCGGTCGCCGCCATAACCTACAAACGCGAAACCCGGCCGCGTCTTGCCTGCCGCGAGCGTATCCTGCCCCCGGTCAAAGAAGAGATCGTGACCGGCAAACCAGCAGCCGTTGCCCTGTTCAACCGCATCTATTTCACCAAGGACTGGTATCTGGACGACTACATGCCCCAGTACCCCGAGCAGATGCACCTGATTGCGGCGATGTTGCTGGCGCATGAATTGACGCATGTCTGGCAGTGGCAGAACCGCAAGACTACCGGCTATCATCCGCTGCGCGCGGCGGCCGAACATGGCGGGCAAAAAGACCCCTACCTGTTCGACCTCGATACCTCACCCGATTTCCTTGCCTACGGTTTTGAACAGCAAGGCGCGATTGTCGAAGAATATGTCTGTTGCCGGGCCCTGGACCCGGATGCCGCGCGCACACGGCGATTGCACAGGATGCTCAGCCCGCATTTCGACCTGTCATCCCTGCCCGGCACCCGCCGCGAAAGCGATGTCGTGATCCCCTGGAGCGGCGCAAAGGTGAACGGGATCTGCAGCTGACCTTCAGCTTGCCTGCAAGGTTTCAAGATAGGCGACCAGATCGGCGATCGGCATGCTGGTCAGGATCGGCTGACCCGTCGGTGCCTTGATGGCCGTATCCTGACCTTCGAAATACGGGCCATAGACGGGCATGGGGCTGCCATGGCTGACCAACGGGTCGCGCCCGTCAATCCGGGCAACCACGCGGGCGGTCGGGAATGTGCCGTCCTGACCGGACAGCGCTGTCAGGTTTGTCGGCTGGATCACAAGGACCCCGGCCATCGGCCCGTGGCCTTTTGCATCCAGTCCGTGGCACGTTGCGCAGTGATGCAGGTACAATTCCGCCCCGCGCCGGGCGTCCTGTGCCTGCACCGAAGTGGCAAGCATGACGCCTGTACACATGACCGTGGCAAGTATCGATTGGATCATTGCTTCGCTCCTTCCTGCAGGTCAGAAACAGGGTTGCCCGAGGCGGGCTCAGGCGCAATGATCCAGATCAACGCTAATGGTTCGAGGGGGCGCGGCGATGACACAATACGCAGCCATCATGTTGGCCGCCGGAATCGGGGTGCCGGTCCTTGCGGCGCTGAACGCTGCGTTGGGCAAGGTGATCGGGTCTCCGACGGTTGCCGCGGTCATCCTGTTTGCCATCGCGTTCGCGTCATCCGCGCTGGTCATGCTGACCGGCCCCGGAACCGAGGCGATTGCACGGTTGGGGCAGGCCCCGAAACACCTGCTTTTGGCCGGTGTCCTTATCGCGTTTTATGTGTTGTCCATCACCCATGTGGCCCCGCATTTCGGCGTCGGAAATGCGGTGTTCTTCGTGTTGCTGGGGCAATTGATCAGCACCGCGGCAATCGACCATTTTGGGCTGTTCGGGGCGCAGGTGACGCCGCTGACCTGGATACGGGCCGGCGGCATCGCGGTCATGGCCGTTGGCGTGGCCATTACGCAACTGGCCTGAGAACGCCTCCGTCCAGACGCACCATCCGATCCATTCGGGCGGCAAGATCCAAGTTATGGGTCGCAATCAACGCGGACAATCCCGCCTCGCGCACCAGCGCCATCAGCGCGGCAAAGACCTGATCCGACGTGTCGGGATCAAGGTTTCCCGTCGGCTCGTCCGCCAGCAGCACACGCGGCGCATTTGCCAATGCACGGCAGAACGCCACCCGCTGCTGTTCGCCGCCGGACAAGGCCGCCGGACGGTGCCCCGCACGCGCGGCCACGCCGACGCGATCCAGCAGCGACAGGGCCCTGTCCTGCGCCGCGCTTGCCGAAGCCCCGTTGGCCAATTGCGGCAGAACCACGTTTTCAAGGGCCGTGAACTCGGGCAACAGGTGGTGAAACTGATAGACGAACCCCACGTCCTGACGCCGGATCGCCGTCCGGGTCCGGTCTCCCTTGCCGGTTACGTTCTGTCCGCCGAGTTCCACCGCCCCCGCATCGGGCGTATCCAGCAGGCCCGCAATGTGCAGCAGGGTCGACTTACCGGCCCCCGAAGGCGCAACCAGTGCCACCGCCTCGCCCGCGCGCAGTTCCAGGTCGACGCCGCGCAACACCTGAACCTCGCCCGGCGTGCCCTGAAGATAAGTCTTGGTCAGCCCCTGCAACCGAAGTGTCACATCACTCATATCGCAAAGCCTCAACGGGGTTCAGGCGCGCCGCGCGGCGGGCAGGAAAATAGGTGACCAGAAAGGACAACCCCAATGACAGGGCAACAGCCTTAAGCACGTCCGACAAGTGCAACTCGGCCGGAAGCGCATAGATCCCGCGAATGGCAGGGTCCCAGACACCGCCGCCCATGACGAAATTCACGAATGAAAAAATCGGGTCGATGTAAAGGGCGAACAAGCATCCCAGAATGACGCCCAGCGCGGTTCCGATGATCCCGGTAAACGCCCCGCAGATAAAGAAGACCCGCAGAACCGATCCTTCGCTCAACCCGATCGTGCGCAGAATGCCGATGTCGCGCCCCTTGTTCTTGACCAGCATGATCAGGCCCGAAACGATGTTCATGGCTGCTATCAGCACAAGGATGGACAGGATGATGAACATCACGTTGTCTTCGACCTCAAGCGCGCGCAGAAACCCGCCCGAGGCATCCTGCCATGTCCAGATCTGCGCCCGCTCGCCTGCGGCCTCAAGGATCGGGATCAGAACCGGCCCGATATTTTCGGGATTTTCCACCATAACCTCGATCTCGTCAGCCGCACCTTCCCGGTTGAAAAAGCTCTGGGCTTCGGAAAAAGGCATGTAGACGCGGGTTCTGTCTATGTCATACCGCCCCGCCGAAAAGACATAGACAATCCGATAGGCATTCACCCGCGGCGAGGTTCCAAATGCGGTTTTGACCCCGTTTGGCGAGGTCACCTTGACCGTGTCCCCGACCGTCGCACCAATTGCACGGGCAACGCCCGACCCAATGGCGATACCCTCTTCGAATTGCGCAATGTCCCCATAGGCCTGTTCGCTGTCGGCGATTCCCGGCAAATCGAACAGGTCCTGTGGCCGGATACCGAACACCTCGACGCCGGTGCTTCGGTCACGGTTGGTCAGCAACACCTGCCCTTTGACCAACGGCGCCGCACGTACCACGCCGGGGACCTGCGCGATATTGCCTGCCATGGCATCAAAGGCGGTGATCTTGCGATCCAGATTGCCCCCTGCATCCACCTCTCCGGCCGAGTAGACCGTCACATGCGCATTGGCACCCAGGATGGTCCCGACGAATTCGGACCGAAAACCCGAACGAACGGCCAGCGTCGCAATCAGCGCAAACACAGCAAGCGTAATCCCGATCAGGGAAATCCAAGTCATAACACTGACGCCGCCCTCGGCACGGCGGGCACGCAAATAGCGCCAGGCGATTTTCCATTCGAATGGGGCAAATGGTGGGGGTGTTCTGGCCATTCCTGCTCCGGCTTTTTGTTTCGCGCGACAGTTTCGGCATTTGCCAAAATGGTCAACCCGTTTGTCGAATCACAACCCTTTACAGGGGTATCATTGCCGGGATGCCAAGGCGCGAACCCGGACAACGGCCTATACCCTTGGTTGTGAAGCCCTTCACAGACAGCGGGAATTGTTTCCTATATCAAGTCAATGTGAGTGTTCCAGCCAGAACTGAACTCAAATTGCAACGCATCTGGGATAATTTTATTTCGTATTTTGATTATTTTCAGAAACTTTGGCACCCTGTTGATGGGGGAACACATTGTTAAGAGTTAGGGCGGAGGCCGCTCATGGGTATTCAAAAGGAAATGGAAGGATCAGCATTAAGCTGGGCCCCAATCAAGACAACCGAACTGGATTGCGAAACAGCCGCTTTGTTGCGGGCTGCAATGCGCCCCATTTTTTCCGGCGCAGCAAGCTGGTCGAACCTGGCTGAAATCCTGAAAGGAAAGGGATATCGCCTGGCATTCCGAAGCGGACGTCTGTGCGTCACGGATCGCACAACCGATGCAAGGGTTTGCGGGTTGAACTTTCTGGGCTTTGAATTCAGGGATCTGGTTCGCCGACTGGGTCGTCCGATCGTGGTGGCGCGCGGCAACAACGCCGATGGCGACATCCTGGCGGAACGTCCAAGCCCACAGTAGGAAACCTTGCGGGGCGGACGGTGGCTTGGGTCTTGTTGATCCCTTGCCCGACGGTTCGCTTTGCCCGTGAACCCGCTTCAAGGACACGGGCCTTGTCGTCCGGCCAGATGCCCGACCTAGTCCGAAAAGTAATCCCAGGTGCGCCAAGGCTGAAGCTTGCGTCGCAAGGTCACTTTCAAACTATGCATGGCCGCCTTCCGCAACTGCGGCCGGTGCCAGGACTTTCGCAACAGGGATAGGCAGAAACCCAGCGGAAGCTGACCTGTCCTAAACCAGTTCAGCATCTCACTTTCGGTATATGTTTTCCCGCCAAAATACGGCGCATAGTTTTTCTGCCAGCTCTTGGCCATTTCATGGGCCGCCTTGACCTGGTCTGCTGATACGCCGCCGTGATGAAATACCGAAATTGGAACGGACAGCATCTGATACCTGCAATCCGAAAACAGCATGCGAAGAACCAGATCGTAATCGGCCACGATGCGGAGCTCCACGTCGTGACCCCCAAAACGTTCGAACACGTCTCGCCGAAGCAGGGTCGAGTTGTGGCTGAAGGGGATGCGCTGCAAAATTGAATGCACCGTTCGTTGTCTCGAAAGACGCCGGGTTCCGTCTTTTTCAACAAAAATAGTGCGCCCGAAACAAAAATCCGGCCGCCCTGTCCCGATCTCTTCCCGTGCTTTCTGTACACAGTCCGGCGACACCAGGGAATCATCCGAGTTCAGGAAGATCACGTAATCGCCCGAACAAATCGCGACCGCCCGGTTCATGGCGTCGTACAGGTTTTTGTCCGGCAAGCTTTGAAACCGGATTGGCACAAAGCTTGGGCGCGCCTCGATTTCTGCGATCAGCCCTTTGAGCAGCGCAACGGTTCCATCGGTCGACGCCCCGTCCCAGATGACGTGTTCGACTATTGCATCGCCTTGCGCTTGAGCCGCCTCCAGCGCGACCCGAATTGCTTCGGTTCGCCCGTCGTCAATGAGGTTGCGCGTCACGGTAACAATAGAAACCGTAGGAAGGTTGCTGTCGCAGGCGACCATATCAGGTGCTAACGGTCAGTTGGTAAATTTCGGCAATCCTGGCGACAGCCGCTTCGGGGCTCAGCTCCTCGCTTTCACCGGTACGGCGGCTGGTCAGTTCGACAACACCGTTTTTCAAGCCACGCGGGCCAACGGTGATCCGCCAGGGAAGACCGATCAGGTCCATCGTGGCAAACTTGCCGCCTGCCCTTTCGTTGCGGTCATCATAAAGCGGTTCAAGGCCAAGTGCGGTCAGCGCCGCATACAGGCTTTCGCAGGCCGCATCGGCTTGGTCGTCCCCCTGTTTGAGGTTCACGATCCCGCAATGGAACGGTGTCACGCCTTCGGGCCAGATGATGCCCTTGTCATCATGGCTGGCCTCGATGATTGCGCCGATCAGGCGGCTGACACCGATCCCGTGGCTGCCCATATGCACCGGAACCGGCTTGCCATCGGGGCCTTGAACGGTCGCGCCCATGGCTTCGGAATACTTGGTGCCGAAATAGAAAATCTGGCCGACTTCGATCCCGCGCGCTACGCGGCGGCGCTCGTCCGGGATCTGGTTGAACAGCGCCTCATCGTGGGTTTCATCGGTCCGGGCGTATTTCGAGGTGAACTCTTCAAGGATCGCCTGGCACTGGTCGCGATTGTCATAGTCGATGTCGCGGTCGCCAAAGGTCAGGTCGGTAACGGCGCTGTCATAGAACACCTCGGACTCGCCGGTTTCGGCCAGCACCAGGAATTCATGCGTGTCATCGCCGCCAATGGGCCCTGAATCCGCGCGCATCGGAATGGCTTGCAGGCCCATACGCTCATAGGTGCGCAGATAGCTGACCAGATGGCGGTTATACGCGTGCAGCGCGTCTTCTTTGGTCAGATCGAAATTATAGCCGTCCTTCATGTAGAATTCGCGGCCCCGCATCACGCCAAAGCGCGGGCGGATTTCATCGCGGAATTTCCACTGGATCTGGTAAAGCGTCAGCGGCAGGTCCTTGTAGCTGCTGATGTGACCGCGGAAGATATCGGTCACCAATTCCTCGGCCGTGGGCGTAAACAGCATGTCGCGCCCGTGGCGGTCCTGCATGCGCAGCATTTCCTGGCCGTAATCATCATAGCGCCCCGATTCCCGCCACAGGTCCGCCGATTGCAGGATAGGCATCTGGATCGCGATGTGCCCGGCCCGCGCCTGCTCTTCATGTACGATGTTTTCCAGCTTGCGCAGCACCTTGAAGCCCAGCGGCAACCATGAATAGATCCCGGCGGCTGCCTGCTTGATCATTCCGGCGCGCAACATCAGGCGATGGCTGACGATCTGGGCCTCGGACGGGTTCTCTTTGAGAACGGGCAGAAAGTAACGGCTGAGACGCATTGTTGTTCCCTGAGCGGTAAAAGTCACTGAAAGGTGATTATGACAAAGCCCCGCCGGGGGCAATCAGCCTTTGCCTGTTTTGTGCGCCGCGACCTGTCCGTGTTCCATTTGCACCGATACCGAAGCGGCAGCGCTACGCATGGGCGGGCCCGTCCGGCCGCGACCGGTGACCTTGTGCCGGCCACAAGGGTTCGCCCGCCTCTGCCCCGGCGGGTCAGCCCATTGATCTGCCGACGAAAACACCCCATGAATGGCTTGCATCATGCGACGGCATGCGCCAAGAACATGGTCAAGAACCGCAGTGAGGAACGGATCGATGGCATTGCCCGTAAAGGACCAGCTAAGGTATTGGGGGCTGGCCACGGCGATATTCGTCCTTGTTTTGTGGTTGCTGGGGGATGTCTTGCTGCCGTTTGTGATCGGCGGGGCCATTGCCTATTTCCTGGACCCTGTTGCCGACCGGCTGGAAAAACTCGGGCTGACGCGCGTGGCCGCGACCGCGATAATCACCGTCATTGGCGTCTTGCTGTTCGTGATGATGATCGTGATGGTTGTTCCAACCCTGATCACGCAATTGATCGACCTGGTCGATGTCCTGCCAAGCCTGTTCAAGGAACTGCGATCATTCATCGAGCGGCAGTTCCCGGCAATCCTGGACGCCGAATCCAACACCCACCAGTTCCTGGTTTCGTTCGGCGAATCGCTCAAGGCAAAGACCGGGGACGTGCTGCAAACCGTCGTGGCCTCGTTGGGGTCGGCGATCAACGTGGTTGTCCTGCTGGTCATCGTACCCGTGGTGTCTGTCTATCTGCTACTGGACTGGGACCGCATGATCGAACGGATCGACGAATTGCTGCCGCGCGATCACGCCCCGGTCATCCGGCGGCTGGCGGGTGACATCGACAATGTCCTGGCCTCGTTCGTGCGCGGTATGGGAACCGTCTGCCTGATCCTGGGCACCTATTATGCGGTGGCGCTTATGGCGGTGGGGCTTCAATTCGGGCTTGTGGTCGGGTTCATCGCCGGGCTTGTCACCTTTATTCCCTATCTGGGCGCGCTGATCGGGGGAACACTGGCCATTGGGCTTGCCATGTTCCAGTTCTGGGGCGACTGGACGTCCATCGGACTTGTGGCCGGGATCTTTGCGTTGGGCCAGGTGACCGAGGGCAATTTTCTGACGCCCAAGCTGGTCGGAAGCTCGGTGGGATTGCACCCCGTTTGGCTGCTGCTGGCCTTGTCGGTTTTCGGCGCCCTTTTCGGCTTTGTCGGGATGCTTGTTGCCGTCCCCGTTGCCGCAGCCCTGGGCGTTCTTGCGCGGTTTGGTGCCGCGCAATATTTCGCCAGCCGCCTTTATACCGGGCTGGAAGCGACGGAACTGAAAGACGACTGAATGGCGACGCAGCTGAGCTTTGATCTTCCAGCCAAGACCGCGCTGGGGCGCGAGGACTTTTTCGTATCCCCCGCGAACGCGCTGGCCGTCGCGATGATTTCGGCCAATTCCTGGCCCGGCAACAAGCTTGTCCTGACGGGCCCCGCCAAATCGGGCAAGACCCATCTTGCACATGTCTGGGCCGCCGCAAGCGGGGCGCGGATCGTTCAGGCCAAGGATATTGACGAGGCGGATATCCCCGAACTGGCCCGGACGCCTGTGGTGGTCGAGGACGTCCCGCTGATCTCGCAAGACGCCAATCAGCAAAACGCTTTGTTTCACCTGCACAATCTGGTCCTGGCCGAAGGAAACGCGATTTTGATGACCGGCAGGCTGGCGCCCCGGTTCTGGCAGCTTGACCTGCCGGACCTGCAAAGCCGGGTCGAGGGGGCGCACCACGCCGCGCTCGAACTGCCCGATGACGCGCTTTTGGGCGCGGTCCTGGCCAAACTGTTCCTGGACCGTCAATTGACGCCTGGACCGGATGTTCTGACATATCTGGTGCGGCATATGGACCGGCGGTTCGAACGCGCCGCCGAGGTCGTCGAGCAGCTGGACAGGCTTGCGCTTGCGGAAAAGCGCGAAATCACGCGAAAGCTGGCCATGCGCGTACTGGCCGCATGCGACAATGATCCCGATGCAGACGATTGACCCGAAACCGTCGATTTCGCATCCTGCGGATGGAAACGCTGGGATGGACATGAATCAAAACGTCGCCTCGAATATTCCCAGTTGGGGGACCTTCGGCAAACCGTTGATCAACGATCCGGAAACCCGCGACCTGTCGCGCGTCGGCGTCGTGGACATCGGATCGAACTCGGTCAGGATGGTCATTTTCGATGGTGCCGCACGGTCGCCCGCTTACTTTTTCAACGAAAAGGTCATGTGTGAACTTGGCGCGGGGCTGTCCGAGACCGGCCGCCTGAACCCAAGCGGCCGCATACGCGCATTGGCGGCATTGCGGCGGTTTCAGCATCTGGCCACGGACCTTGGGCTGCCGGGATTGCACGCCGTGGCAACAGCCGCAGTGCGCGAGGCCGAGGACGGCCCCGAGTTCTGCGAACAGGTCAAGGCGGAAACCGGCCTTTCGATTTCCGTGATCGACGGCGCGGAAGAGGCGCGCCTGTCAGCACAGGGCGTATTGCTGGGCTGGCCCGGTGCCTATGGGTTGATCTGCGATATCGGCGGCTCGTCCATGGAACTGGCCGAAATCGGGGACGGCGATGTCGGCGCCTGTGTCACCTCCCCGCTGGGGCCGCTAAAGCTGCGGGATATCAAGGGCGGACGGCGGGCTCGGAAGGCCCATATCAAGCACACGATCGAAACCCTGCGCGACCAGATGGGGCCGCAGCGCGACCGCCTGTTTCTGGTCGGAGGCAGCTGGCGCGCCTTTGCCCGCCTGGACATGTTGCGGCGCGGGTATCCTCTGAACGTCCTTCACGAATACCGGATGACCACCAAACAGGTCCGCGAAACGATCAAGTTCATTGAAAAGAACGACATGGAAAAGCTGCGCGGCCAGGCTGGTGTTTCCAGTTCCCGCATGGCCCTGATCCCATACGCGATGGATGTTCTGGCAAGGCTGGTCCGCACCTTCAAGCCAAAGGATATCGCAATTTCAAGCTATGGAATTCGCGAAGGGTTGCTGTACGAACAAATGCCGCAGATCCTGCGGGACCGCGACCCCCTGATCGAGGCAAGCCGCTTTTCCGAAGCCAAGGATGCCCGCCTGCCCGGTTTCGGCCGGCATCTGTTTGACTTTGTGATGCCCCTGTTCCGCTCGGCCCCGCCAGCGCGCGTGCGGCTGATCAAGGCCGCCTGCCTGTTGCACGACGTCAGTTGGCGCGCGCATCCCGATTACCGCGCCGAGGTCTGTTTCGACAATGTAACCCGCGCCAACCTTGGCGGGCTGAAACATTCTGAACGGGTCTATATCGGGCTGGCGCTGCAACACCGATACCGGAACAAGCGCGAAGGCAACCGGTTTGCACCGCTTTACGAATTGCTGGACGAGCGCGACCAGAAGCAAGCCGAAATTCTTGGCAAGGCGATGCGATTTGGCGCAATGCTGTGGATGCAGAACGACACCGCGATGGGCCGTCTCAGATTCTATCCCAAAAAGCGCGAACTTGAGCTGCTTCTTCCGGCTGCGGCCAAGCCCCTGTTCACCGAAGTCGCCGAGGCCCGCCTGAATTCGCTTGCCAACGCTCTGAAATCGCAGACCCGTGTAATCACGCGGCAGTAACGCAACGATCAGATATCTATTTCGCCCTGCGGCACCTCGGGGGTCGCATTGGGTTCCGGTGCGGGCTGGTCGGGTTTTCTGCGAATGATGATGTCACCATTCGGCAAGATCTCGGGCGCTTCGTACTTGCTCCAATCCTGCACCTGTTCGGCCATCTCGGCCAAAGCCGGGCCCATCTCCTGAAGAAAGGACTGCATGGCCGGGCCAAATTGCTCGGCCATTCCCATCAGGTCGTCTATTGCGGGCTCCATTTCCTTGCGCAGCCCTTCCAGGAACAGTTCTGCCCCCCTTTCCATCAGGGATTGGCCCTCACCGTCGTCCTGCGCATGCACAGGCAAAACCGTCAGCAAGGAAAAGGCGCAGATCAGAGAAATCCGTTTCATGTGTCGAATATAGGTTGCACGGGCCGCGCTTGAAAGGTCACAGGTCAATGTCCAACGTCACCGGGAAATGGTCCGATGCCGTCAAAAGCGCGTCGCGCAGGTCCGGTCGCGACCAGCACGCGGCGTCGCGAAAGGGGTGCCAAATCCTCCATTCCGGGCGTTTTGACCGAAGGTCTTCGCTGATCATGATGTAATCCAGTAGCGCCTCAAGAAACCGGCCCTCGCTGGGGCGCGCAAACCGCGCGGTCGAGGGTATCGACCCCGGCCGCGGCCCATGGGCACGGGCCGCATGAGGATCATAAAGCCCCGCCTGCAACAGGATTTCCACCGACGAACGCCCGAACAGATGCTCGAATTCATCAAGCCCGGGCCCATCGTTGAGATCGCCCAAAAGCACAACCGCATCCCCCCGGCCAAGGTGCTGTTCGACCCGTCGCGCCAGCCAAACGGCCTGGGCCAATTGCTTGCGTCGGTTGGCAATCGAGATGCGGATGGCTTCGTCACGGGTTTCGGCCCCATGCGGGGCCTTTGACTTGAGATGCGCCCCGATCATGCGAAAGGCCGCACCCGACGGCAATGTCACCGCAAGTTCCATCGGCGGTTTCGAAAACCGAACCAGATCTTCGGTTGCGTCTATGTCGAGGTCAATTCGAAACGCACCATCAAAACGCGGCGCATCGCGGCTGCCTGCTTCCTTGGTAGCCTGCCCCACCGGATCGTGACGCACAGCCAGGACCGCCGGGTCAAACAGCAGGGCAAGTTCCTGGTGCGTATCATTGGCAAACCCCATGACCGCATGCGTTGTCCGCAGGTCGAATATTTCGGCATACCCCTGCAACGCGCGGACAGTGTTCTGAGACTTGCCGGTATTCGGAGCCTCAACAATCAGCACCGCATCCGCGTCGATTGCGGTCAGAACCTTGGCAATCGCTTCGACCTGCTGCGCCTTGGTAACGTCATGCCGACCGGACCATGTGTCGTCCACCTGCACCCTGTCGTCGCGATCAAAAAGATTGGCGAACCATTCGACGTTATAAGTCGCCAGGCGCATCGGATCAGACCCGCGCGCCGTTGATCTCGTCCCAGGCCCGGTTGATATCTATCATCTTTTTCTCGGCCAGACGGATGGCCTCTTCCGGCACGCCGCGCGCGATCATGGCGTCCGGGTGGGTGTCACGAACCAACTGACGCCATGTCTTGCGGATCTCTGACACGGGCATGTTCCGCGGCACGCCCAGCACGACATAGGGATCTTTGGGCGCATCAGGCACAAACCGGGTGCGCAGCGCGGAAAACTGCGCATCGGACTGGCCAAATATCCGGCTGACCTCTTCCAGGAACTCGTTCTCGCTTGGGTGATAGAACCCGTCCGCCATCGCGATATGGAACAGCCCCTCCATCAGGTCGCACAAGGTCGAGCTGTCATCGCCGAACATCCGCGCGATCCGCCTGGCATAATCCTGGTACCCGGCAACATCCGTCCGCGCCATGTTGAAAACGCGCGCGGCCCCTGCCTCGTCATCGCGCGCAATCTGAAACACTTCACGAAAGGCCGTCACTTCGTCCCTGGTCACCTGCCCGTCAGCCTTGGCCATTTTCGCCCCCAGCGCGATGACGGCAATGGCAAATGCCACCGAGCGTTCCGGCGGGGTGCGCAGCTTTTCGAAAACCTCGGTCAGGCTTTCGCCCTGGGCAAGCGCGCTCAGCGCATCGGATATTCTGGTCCAGATCGACATGACGACACCCTAACCCGCCCCGCCGCGACTGTCAGGTGCGACCAATCATTGCGGGGGGAGAATTTTCTGCATCAGAACAAGATCCAGCCACCGCCCCCATTTGCGCCCCACCTCGGGCATGCGCCCGACCTGGGAAAACCCAAGGGCCGCGTGAAACGCCACCCCATCCGGGTTGGCTGACGAAATCCCCGCGATCATCACATGAATCCCATCGGCCACCGCGCGCGCCTCCAGCGCCGCCATCAGACCACGCCCCAGCCCCTGCCCACGGGCATGAGGCGCAAGCTGGATCGTATGCTCGCAACATCGCGCATAGCCCACCCCCCGGCGAAACGGGCCATAGGTCGCGAATCCGGCAACCCGACCCTGACGCTCTGCCACCAGATAACGCGGACCGCGCTCGCTGATATCACCTGCCACGCTCGCAACGCTGCGCTCATCAGTGGTGAAAGTGATCAAACTGTCGCTGATTATCGCGTTGGAAATAGCCGCAATCTCTGCGGCATCACCTTCCCTGGCCTGCCGCAGGTTCATTGCAACACGCGCCGACCACTTGGTGTATCAAATTCCCCCTGCAACGCCACCGCGCCGCTTTCGAATTCAACCCCGTCAATAGGCCCCAGAATTGTCATCAGGTCCTGCGCATCCGGGTGGCAGACAACCAGGCGCCTCAGGCGGCAACCGCTTTGCGGCAGCATCCGGGCCGGATGCAAATCGCCCTGCCACTCGATCAGCGCGGGAAACAGGTTGTCGAATGGCAGTCGCCCCGAGCCAGGAACAGCCATGCGCCACCGGAAAGCCCCGCGCTCAAGGTCGACCGGGTGCCCGGCATCCACCGCAAGATCCGCCAGGTCGGCGACAATATCATCGACGCTGCAAATCCAATTGGTCAGCCGTGGTTCGCCGACAAACCGATCCAGATCGAACCAACGCGGAAACGCCCTGTCGGGCGCAGCAGGATCGACCGCAATTGCCTCCAGGTACAACCCATCCGCCAACCCTACCAAACGGTTATGCGTTCCGAACTTGGCATGCTTGCCGCCGCTCTCCAGCTTTACACCCAATGCCTCCTCGACATGGGCCGCAGCCTCTTCAAGCGTTTCCCCCGCAACCGCGATGTGATCCAGTTTCATGACGATCCCTCCATCACGCAAAGCCTAGACCACCGGCATGCGGGCACAAGCCCAATCGAAAACCGGCCCGCAGCTTCATCTGGCCAAAAATATCCTCGGGGGTGAATTGGCCCAATGGGCCAAGAGGGGGCAGAAAGCCCCCTTTTGACGGCTTCACCCCCGCGCGGCGCCAATCAGTTTCAGGATATCCTGCGCCGCCTCGGGAATATTCGTTCCCGGCCCAAATATCGCCTTGACGCCGTGATCGTAAAGGAACTGGTAATCCTGCTGAGGGATCACGCCACCGCAGATGACGATGATATCCTCAGCCCCCGCCTTTTTCAGCTCCTCGACCAACTGAGGCGCCAAGGTTTTGTGTCCGGCAGCCTGCGACGAAATTCCGACCACATGCACATCATTGTCCACCGCATCCTGCGCAGCCTCGGCCGGGGTCTGGAACAGCGGGCCGACATCCACGTCAAACCCGATATCGGCAAAGGCCGTGGCGATGACCTTGGCACCGCGGTCATGCCCGTCCTGCCCCATCTTGACGACCAGCAAACGCGGACGACGGCCTTCGGCCTCGGCAAATTCCTCGATCGATTTCTGGATGGCGGCAAAGCCTTCGTCGCCTTCATAGGCGGCACCATAGACACCGGCCAGCGTTTTCACCTCGGCGCGGTGACGGCCAAACTGTTTCTCCATTGCCATGCTGATCTCTCCTACGGATGCACGGGCGCGGGCGGCCTCAACCGCAGCGGCCAAAAGGTTGCCACCCTCGCGGGCAGTTTTGGTCAGCGCCTCCAGCGCCTGCTGACAGGCGGCCTCGTCGCGGGTCGCGCGGATACGTTCCAGACGGGCCACCTGCGCCTCGCGCACGGCGACATTATCGACGTCCAGAATGTCGATCGGGTCTTCCTGTTCCTTGCGGTACTTGTTGACGCCGACGATCACCTCGTCGCCCCGGTCAATCATCGCCTGACGGCGCGCCGCGCTTTCTTCGATGCGCAGCTTGGGCATGCCGCTGGCCACGGCCTTGGTCATGCCGCCCATCTCCTCGACCTCTTCCATCAGGGCCCAGGCCTTTTCGACCAGCTCATTGGTCAGGCTTTCGACGTAATAGGAACCGGCCAGAGGATCGACCACATTGGTCACGCCGGTCTCTTCCTGCAACACAAGCTGCGTGTTGCGCGCAATGCGGGCCGAGAAATCAGTTGGCAGCGCAATCGCCTCGTCCAGCGCATTGGTATGCAGCGACTGTGTACCGCCCAGGACCGCGCTCATCGCCTCGTATGCGGTGCGGATCACGTTGTTATAGGGGTCCTGTTCCTGCAGCGACACGCCGGATGTCTGGCAATGGGTACGCAGCATTTTCGAGCGTTCGGATTTCGCCCCGAACTCGGTCATCACGCGATGCCACAGGGTGCGGGCGGCGCGCAGTTTGGCGATCTCCATAAAGAAATTCATGCCGATGGCAAAAAAGAACGACAGGCGGCCTGCGAACTTGTCCACATCCATCCCGGCCTCGGTCGCGGCGCGCACATATTCGCGCCCGTCAGCCAGCGTATAGGCCAATTCCTGCACCAGGTTCGCCCCAGCCTCTTGCATGTGATAGCCCGAGATCGAGATCGAGTTGAACTTGGGCATCTCATTCGAGGTGTACTCGATGATGTCCGAAATGATCTTCATCGACGGATCGGGCGGATAGATATAGGTGTTGCGCACCATGAACTCTTTCAGAATGTCATTCTGAATGGTGCCTGACAGCACGGCCTTGTCATGGCCCTGCTCTTCGCCCGCGACAATGAAACTGGCCAGAACCGGGATAACCGCGCCGTTCATGGTCATCGAGACCGAGACCTTGTCCAGCGGGATGCCGTCGAACAGGATTTTCATATCCTCGACACTGTCGATGGCCACGCCTGCCTTGCCGACATCGCCCACCACGCGGGGATGATCGCTGTCATAGCCGCGATGCGTCGCCAGATCGAACGCAACCGAGACACCTTGCTGGCCTGCGGCCAGGTTGCGCCGGTAAAAGGCATTCGATTCCTCTGCCGTCGAAAACCCCGCATATTGGCGGATGGTCCAGGGGCGGCCTGCATACATCGTGGCCTTGACCCCGCGTGTAAACGGCCCAAAGCCCGGCAAAGAGCCCATATGCGGCAACCCATCCGTGTCGTCCTGCGTATACAGCGGCTTGACGTCGATCCCTTCCAGCGTTTCCTTGGTCAGCTCATCCAAGGGGCGCCCGCGCAGCTCTTTTTCGGCCAGCGCGCGCCAGTCTTTCGTGTCGGTCATCTGGTTTTCCTCTTGTCAAATCGGATCACGGCGCATGCATCGCTGCGTTGCATCGTGATCCCCGGATTGAATGAAATCGGCCGATCCGCGCGGGCTTGGGCCCGCAACTTTTTGATCGTCATACGCATTTCGCAGGTCGCATTCGCCCGAACAGGGTTTATATTCACCCTGACAGGAGACCTCATGATACGCATGTTTGCCTTTGTTTTCTTTGTGTTTATGCCGCTTGCCGCCCTGGCTGCGGACGGCAGCACACCTGATGAGGGGCCATTTATCCGCGCAGCCGGTGACAGCGACCTGAAAGATTTTCTCTGGACCCACCGCCCCATTGTCGTCTTTGCCGACACGCCGGCCGACCCTCGGTTCCAACAGCAGATCGACATGTTGCTGGAAGGCGAAGACATGATGCGCGACCGCGATGTCATCGTGCTGACCGACACCAATCCACAGGCCCGCTCGGCCGTACGGGCCAAGCTGCGGCCACGCGGGTTCCAGATGGTTTTTGTCGACAAGGACGGCGTCGTCAAACTGCGCAAACCCGCGCCCTGGAGCGTGCGCGAAATCAGCCGATCAATCGACAAGACGCCGCTGCGCGAACGCGAAATCCGCGAACGGCGCCAGGGCGGGTGACCTATGCTGCGGCGCAACGCCGCCTGCTTGCGCTTTGGCCCCGCCGGCCCTATATTGTAGATACGCAAACAAAGGGAAACCTGTGATGGACAAGCTTCGCGTACCAGATCAGCCACGTAGCCCGGTCGGCGGTGAGGAAAACCCGCTGATCTGAACCGGACATCCTTGATGTTGACCCGGTTCATTTGAAATGCCTCAACCAACCCTGAAACGTCTGCGCCCTTAGCGCATCCGCAGCCTTGCGCCCCACTTTTGGCACGGCGCTTTGCATATTGAGATACCGCACCACGCCAGCCTCGCGCCTTTCGCTGGGAAGCGTCGCGAATTCTGCCGTGGCCATACGCAACTCCATACGCTCCAAACGATCAAGCAGCTGGAAAAAGTCCATGACGGGGCGGATCTGGTCTTCGCGCAGGATTTCGATCTGCCCGACCAGTCGCCGCAAGGTGCCGAACTGATGCCCGTAATAGACGAATACGTGGTAACGGCGGTCCTTGAAGAATGCGTCCTGTGTTTCCTGGATGACGTCGGGCCAGTTGGCGCTGTCACCATGGGTCACGATCAGCTCGATCTCGGTCAGCGCGGCCTTGACGATGTCGCGGCGGCGTTCCTGTTCCTGGGTCGCAGCGCGCCATTCCGTGGTGACAAACCCCACGACCCAACCCGCAGCAACAACCGTCGCCGCAATGATGGCCCGCACCTCGGCGTCGGCCAGACCTTCGATCTGAGTCACCAGGAAAATCAGGCCCGCGGCGACGAACCCGACCGGAAACAGCGCCAGGAACGCCCGCAGAAAAACCGCCAGGACCGACACCCCGGCGAGGTAGAAATAGAGCCAGGCCAGCCCCATCAGAACCGGCACCGCCCACAGCATCCAGGTCACGGGTTCGGGCAGCATCGGGCTCTTTGCGCCAAGGACGCAAAGCGCTGCAAGCACTGCAGAACCGATGATACCCAGACCGCGCGACATCGGGCTTATTCGAACTCCAGGATCACGTCGTCAACGGCCAGGCTGTCGCCGGGGCCTGCATTGATCTTGGAAACAACGCCCTTTTTCTCGGCCCGCAAGATGTTTTCCATCTTCATGGCTTCGACGGTGCACAGCGCCTGCCCTTCCTGGACTTCTTGTCCGACCTCGACATCGACCTTCACGATCAGTCCGGGCATCGGGCACAGCAACATTTTCGACGTGTCCGGCGGCAGTTTCTCGGGCATCAACTTGGCCAGTTCCGCCTGCCTTGGCCGGCGCACATGCACCTTGATGTCGGCCCCACGGTTGCGAATACGGAATCCACCCGAGATCTTGCCCACCTTCAAAACCAGCGCGCTGCCATCGACGTCCAGAACGGCCAGTTGGTCGCCCGGCGTCCAGTCCGAGGCGACGCGCAACTCCGCGCCGTCGTCGAACACGACGGTCGCCCCTTGCTTGTCGGCCTGAACCTTGACCGCGAATTCCTGGCCCTGAAGTGCCACGTTCCAGTGAACGCCAACCCTGCGTTCGTGATTGTCCATCCGGCCCGAAACCCGCGTCCGGCGAATTTCTGCGACCCGGTGCATCGCCGCGCAAGAGGCAGCGATTCGGCGCAGATCAGCCTCGGGCAGGGTCACGCCTTCGAACCCGTCGGGGTATTCTTCGGCGATAAAGGCGGTTGTCATGTCGCCGCTGATAAACTTCGGATGGTCCATAACCGCCGACAGGAACGGCAGGTTATGCCCAATGCCTTCGACTTCGAAGCTGTCCAGCGCGACGCGCATCGCCTCGATCGCCTCATCCCGGGTCGGGGCCCAGGTACACAGTTTGGCGATCATCGGGTCATAGTACATGCTGATCTCGCCGCCCTCAAAGACACCGGTATCATTGCGCACGGCCGCTTTGCCCTGAGGCGCCTCGCCCTGCCATTTGCCATTGGTCAGCATCGGACCCGCTGCGGTTTCCTGCGGCGGGCGATACCGGGTCAGGCGGCCAATCGACGGCAGGAACCCACGATAGGGGTCTTCTGCATACAACCGGTTTTCGATGGCCCATCCGGTCAGACGCACGTCGTCCTGCGTGATCGAAAGCGGCTCGCCCGCGGCGACCCGGATCATCTGTTCGACCAGATCAACACCGGTAATCAGCTCGGTAACCGGGTGTTCGACCTGAAGACGTGTGTTCATTTCCAGGAAATAGAAGTTCTTGTCGCCATCGACGATGAATTCGACAGTGCCCGCGCTGGAATAGCCCACGGCTTTGGCCAGGGCCACGGCCTGTTCCCCCATCGCGCGCCGGGTCGCCTCGTCCAGAAATGGCGACGGCGCTTCCTCGACCACTTTCTGATTGCGCCGCTGGATCGAACATTCCCGTTCGCCCAGGTAGATGCCATTGCCGTGACCGTCGCACAGAACCTGGATTTCGATATGCCGGGGCTGGGTGACGAATTTCTCGATAAAGATCCGGTCATCACCGAATGAATTCGCCGCCTCGTTCTTGGATGACTGGAACCCTTCGCGCGCCTCTTCGTCGCTCCAGGCAATGCGCATGCCCTTGCCGCCGCCACCGGCACTTGCCTTGATCATCACCGGGTAACCGATCTGCTGGCTGATACGAACCGCCTCGTCCGCGTCCTCGATCAGACCCATATATCCCGGAACCGTGCTGACATCGGCATCCTGCGCGATTTTCTTCGACGTGATTTTGTCGCCCATCGCCTCGATCGCACCTTTGGGCGGGCCAACAAAGGCAATGCCCTCCGCCTCGAGCGCCTCGGCGAATTTGGCGTTTTCAGACAGAAACCCATAACCGGGATGCACGGCTTGTGCACCGGTTTGGCGGATGGCCTCCATGACGTTGTCGATCACGATATAGGACTGATTGGCCGGTGGCGGGCCGATATGAACCGCCTCGTCCGCCATCTCGACATGCAGGGCGTTCTTGTCCGCATCCGAATAGATGGCAACCGTTCCGATGCCCATCTTCCGGGCGGTCTTGATAACACGGCAGGCGATCTCGCCCCGGTTGGCGATCAGGATCTTGTTGAACATGCTACGTCCTTTGTCTTGAAGCTCGGGAAACGCAAAAACGCCGTCACGGGGCGGCAACCCCGAAACGGCGCTTTGCGCAATAACGACCGGGGCAAGGTGCGCCCCGAAAAATCTGGGTTAGTTACAGGTGCCCTGCGTCTTGCAGTACAAGACGTTGCCTGCCGCGCCCACAGCGGCACCGAATATCGGGTCCGCGCTGAGAACCGCCGCGCCGACCGCGCCCGCGCCACCGCCAAGCAACGCCTGTTCGCCGGTTGTATCACCGCAGGCTGCAAGGCCCGCACAGGTTGCCAGTGCAAGGAAAGCTCGTGAGAGTTGCATGTTTTCTGCCCCTTTGAGTTTTTTAACTGCTTTGGAACCAGATGCACGCAGGACGCCCCGGCGCGCAAGAAACGATGCAAACCAACCGCATTATGCGCAGGTTTTTGCTGCTTTTCGCCTATGTCCGGGGCAAAGAAAAACGCGGGCAGGACAACGTGGGGAACACATGCCTGCCCGCGGAAGGAAGGGGTACGGAATAGTAGGTGCACATGCGACGCAGGCAAAACAGAGCCGCACAGCCCAGCCACCTTGCACGGCACAATTTCGCCCGCCAACACATGATTGTTTCCATCCGGGATTCCGGCTGAATTCTGCCCATATGGCAAAAACCCGCGCAGGTTTGCGCCTAGGCACGCCCCGGAATCCGGGTTTTCGCGCAACAGTTTATGCCCAACCGGACCGGTCATGTTCACGGCTCATCCCTGAAAAGATCCGGAAAGGATTGCCGCGCCGCGGGCAGGTCGATCACCAAAAGGGCGTCATAGCTTGCCGGATCAAACGGATCTTCGGCGGGCACGACTTCGCGCCCAAAAAGCCAGCTCAGGCGCCCGGCATCCAGGTTGCCGCGTTCAAACGGCTGGTCCCCGAACTGTTTCCACAACGCCTCAAGAAACCCGACATCAGCGCGCTTGTCGGCCGGCTTTCGGTCGCGAAACCGTTCGCGCACAGTCAAAGGCGTGACCCCTTTGGGGTTTGCCCGTCGGATCGTAAACTGAAAATCGGTTCCGGGCAGACGACCGGGAAACCCGCGATGTTTCAACATGGTTTTACCTCTTGTACCGGACCTGCGGTACATGCATTCAAATTGCACCGGTCAGACCCTGCCGACCGCCGTGCCGCGAAGCGGGTTCGTGTCACCGAACCGGATCGTGCGTTACAAGGCTTGGCGGGCATGGTCAAAGCCCCTCCCAGATGCACCGGGCCTGTTCCAGGCGATAGGCTTCGAAAAACTGCGTGGTATCGGGCGCTGTGCGGCCAAATTCAATCGCGCGGTCCGACATCGATATCACGACCAGTGCGGGCTCTAACTGATGCTGGGCCACATAGGGAACCGCCAATGTCTCGCACAGATGCGCCATATCTATCGACGCGACATCATACCCGATCCGCCCGACGGCAGCCCCGATTTTCGGCGCGACGAAACGAAACCTGACCCATAATTCGCCGGGATTGTTGTCCAGCAGAACATCGCTCAGTTCCACATCCTGACCCGACGGCACCGGCAACAGGTTGCCCGCCGTCGCAAAACCGGGCGCGGAACACAGCCAAAAAGCAAAAGACAGGGCGCGACCCCGGACCCACCAGAAGCGGGCTCCTCCATCCGGGGTCGCGGGCGCGGCGATCTTTGCCTGCGCTGTTCTATGTCTATCCGGCCTGAGCATGTAACAGTTTTATGTCAATTGTCCAACCTGCGCTTTGCGAACGCCCCGGTCACCGGGGCAAGTCCGGCTTACAGCGGGATATTGTCGTGCTTCTTCCACGGGTTCTTGAGCTGCTTGTTCCGCAGGCTGGCAAAGGCCCGCGACACCCGGCGCCGGGTCGATTGCGGCATGATCACCTCGTCGATAAAGCCGCGCTCGGCTGCAACAAACGGGTTGGCGAAACGGTCTTCGTAATCCTGTGTATGCTGCGCGATCTTCTCGGCATCGCCCAGATCGGCGCGATGGATGATTTCGGTCGCGCCCTTGGCCCCCATCACCGCGATTTCCGCCGTTGGCCAGGCATAGTTGAAATCGCCCCGCAAATGCTTGGACGCCATGACGTCATAGGCCCCACCATAGGCCTTGCGCGTGATCACGGTTACCTTTGGCACCGTGGCCTCTCCGTAGGCAAACAACAGCTTTGCGCCGTGCTTGATCACGCCGCCATATTCCTGGCTGGTACCCGGCAGAAATCCCGGAACGTCGACAAAGGTCAGGATCGGGATCTCGAAACAGTCGCAGAACCGGACAAAGCGCGCGGCCTTGCGGCTGCTGTCGATATCCAGACACCCGGCCAGCACCATCGGCTGATTGGCAACAACGCCCACGGTCTGACCCTCAAGCCGGATGAACCCGGTTATGATATTCTTGGCGTAATCTTCCTGAATTTCGTAGAAATCCCCTTCATCCGCCACCTTGGTGATCAGTTCTTTCATGTCATAGGGGGTATTGGGGTTTTCAGGAACCAGCGTGTCCAGCGAGGCCTCGATCCGATCAGGCTCGTCAAAGAATGGGCGCACCGGCGGCTTTTCCTTGTTGTTCAGCGGCAAGAAATCGACCAGCCGGCGAACCTCGGCCAGCGCTTCGACGTCATTCTCAAACGCGCCGTCGGCAACAGAGGATTTGCGCGTATGGGTTGACGCACCGCCCAGTTCTTCGGCCGTGACCACTTCGTTTGTCACCGTCTTGACCACGTCCGGGCCTGTCACGAACATATAGGACGTGTCCTTGACCATGAAGATAAAGTCGGTCATCGCGGGGCTGTATACGGCGCCACCCGCGCAGGGGCCCATGATCACACTGATCTGCGGCACGACCCCAGAGGCCATGATGTTGCGCTGAAACACCTCGGCATATCCCGCCAGCGAGGCCACGCCTTCCTGAATTCGCGCACCGCCCGAGTCGTTGATCCCGATGACGGGCGCACCGTTCTGCATGGCCATATCCATGATCTTGCAAATCTTCTGCGCATGCGTTTCCGAAAGAGACCCGCCGAACACGGTGAAATCCTGGCTGAAAACATAAACCATCCGCCCGTTGATCGTACCCCACCCGGTTACGACGCCGTCACCGGCAGGCTTTTGTTTTTCCATCCCGAAATCGGTGCAGCGGTGACTGACGAACATGTCAAATTCTTCAAAGCTACCCTCGTCCACCAACAGGTCGATCCGCTCGCGCGCCGTCAGCTTGCCGCGCGCATGCTGTGCGTCGATCCGTTTTTGGCCGCCTCCCAGCCGCGCATTCTCGCGGCGGCTTTCCAGCTCGGAAAGGATGTCCTTCATCACGATAGTCCCCTGTGAAATCTGGCTGGACAATACCGGGGCACAGCGGCGGACCAAAGCCTTTTTCGGCAAATTTGCAAAACTTTGAAAACACTCCAATGATAAAGTGCAAATCAGCAAATTTCTTCACCGCCGAACAATGTGCATGGCATTTCCCGATTGCCCGCACTAAGAGTGAACCATGCAGTTCAGTTCACCTACTATCAGTCGCACACCGCCGACGCTTGCAACACTCGTCCTGTTGTCAGGGCTATCCGCGCTGAGCATGAACCTGTTCCTGCCCAGCCTGCCCTTCATGGCGCTCTATTTCGAGGCCGACTACAAGCTAATGCAATTGTCCATCGCGCTCTATCTGATGGTCAATGCCGTCCTGCAAATTCTGATCGGACCCATCGCCGACAAAGCCGGGCGCAGGCCCGTGCTGTTGTGGGGGCTCGGGCTGTTCCTGCTGGCAACACTAGGCTGCATCTATGCGCCCAGCGTCCAGGCGTTTCTGGTCTTTCGCATGTGCCAGGCCGTCGTGGTCGTCGGCATGGTTCTCAGCCGGGCTGCTGTCAGGGACATGTACGACCAGGACCAGGCCGCGTCGATGATCGGTTATGTCACGATGGGCATGGCCGTGGTCCCGATGATCGGCCCGGCCATTGGCGGATTGCTCGAAGAGGCCTTTGGGTGGAAGGCCAATTTCTGGCTGCCCTTCGGATTGGCCGCCTTTGCCTTTGCACTCACCTATCTTGATTTCGGGGAAACATCGGCCAAAAGCGGCAAGACCCTGATGCAACAATTCCGCGAATACCCCGAGCTGCTTACCTCACCGCGGTTTTGGGGATACGCTCTGTCGTCGGCCCTGTCGTCGGGGGCGTTTTTTGCCTATCTCGGCGGCGCCCCCTTTATCGGAACCGAGGTTTTTGGGCTGTCCGCAGCCGAGGTCGGCATCTATTTCGGCGCACCTGCGGTCGGGTATTTCTTTGGCAACTTCATCAGCGGGCGCTATTCGGTCCGGTTCGGCGTCAACCGGATGGTGCTGTGGGGGTGCTGGCTGAACGCAATTGGCATCGGGCTTTCGGCAATCTTGTTTCTTGCCGGATTGGGCACCGAGTTCATCTTTTTCGGCTTCATGACATTCGTTGGCCTGGGCAACGGCATGTCGATACCAAACGCCACGGCGGGGTCGCTGTCGGTACGCCCACACCTGGCGGCCACGGCCTCTGGGCTGAGCGGTGCGATCATGCTGGGCGGCGGCGCTGCCCTGAGCGCGCTTGCAGGCGCTCTTTTGACCCGCGAAACCGGCGCGATGCCCTTGCTTTGGTTGATGCTGACAACAGCGGTCCTTGCGATTTTCGCCATAAGCGGCGTGATCCGGCGGGAACGTCGGCTCGGCCTATAGGCCGCCTTGCGCAACGCGATTTGCAAAGTTAGCCTACCGCAACAGGAAAGCTGCAAAGAATCGCGATGCCAACCCAGAAACTCTATGCCGGTGCGAAACTGCGCGAAATGCGCACCCGTCTGTCGCTGACGCAAAAGGATTTCGCAACAAAACTCGGCGTTTCGCTTCCGTACCTCAACCAGATGGAAAACAACAACCGTCCCATATCAACGACGGTTGTGCTGGCATTGGCGCAGGAATTCGGGATGGATGTCACCGAGCTCAGCACCGGTGACAGCGAGCGATTGATATCAGACATGCGCGAGGCGTTGGCCGACCCGGTATTCGCCGACGCAACCCCGCCGCTGGCTGATCTGCGGCTCACCGCATCAAACGCACCGGCGCTGGCACGGGCCTTTATCGAACTACACAAGGCCTATCGCCAAACCCATGAACGCCTGGCTTCGCTTGACGAGGCGCTCGGGCGCGAAGATGCCCGCATTCAGGCCAGCCCCTGGGAAGAGGTGCGCGATTTTTTCCACTATTGCGACAACTATATCGACGCGGTCGACCGCGCCGCAGAACGGTTTGCCGCACGCGCCGAAGGCCCCGGAGGCATCCGCCAGGCCGCACTCAACAGCCTGTCCGAGCGGGGGGTAAACGTCACCTTTGCCGACGTCGAAACGATGCGCAGTTTCGACGCATCGGGGCGCATGTTGCAGCTTTCGTCACGCGCCGCACCGCAAACACAGGTTTTTCAGATGTTGCTGCAGGTTGCCCTGATCAGTCAGGACAAACTGCTAGAGGCAACCCTGGACTTTGCCAGGTTCCAAAGTGACGAGGCCCGCGCAATCGCCAAGATCGGCCTCGCAAACTATTTTGCCGGGGCATCGCTCATGCCCTATTCCGCGTTCCTGGCCGCGGCACAGGACGCCCGCCACGACCTCGAAGTGCTCAGCAACCGGTTCGGGGCCTCGGTCGAACAGGTCGCGCATCGCCTCTCGACCCTGCAACGCCCCGGCGCCAAGGGTGTTCCCTTTTTCTTCGTGCGGGTCGACCAGGCCGGCACAATTACCAAACGCCACTCGGCCACGCGGCTGCAATTCGCCCGGTTCGGCGGGGCCTGCCCCTTGTGGAACGTCCACCGGGCCTTTGAAACGCCCGGGCATTTCCTGCGGCAACTGGCCGAGACCCCCGACGGGGTGCGCTATATCTCTCTGGCGCGCGACATATCGAAATCCGGCGGCTCGTTCGGCGCGCCGGTGCGCCGCTATGCCATCGCCTTGGGGTGCGAGATCCGTCACGCCGATGCACTGATCTATGCCGACAATCTCGACATAAACAACGCCAGCGCCTACGAACCGATCGGCATTTCCTGCCGGATATGCGAGCGCCAAAACTGCCACCAACGCTCGGTCCCGCCGCTCGAGCGTCGATTGACCATCGACGCGCATAAACGCGGCACGCTTCCCTACGAAGTCACCTGATCTTCACCTGGCCCGCAAATATCCCGGGGGAGTCGCGGCTGGCCGCGACGGGGGCAGAGCCCCCGCTTGTCATTGTCAGGCCCTGGACAGAATCGCCCAGATTTCATCCTTGAGCACGGCGCGTTTCTTGCGCATCTCGCCCTCGGCCAATTCTTCCATCGGTTCAACATTGGTTTCCGCACGGTGTACGATGCGGTTGATGTCGTGATACTCGTCCGCAAGCCGGGCAAAGTGAGCATCGGTTTGCTTGAGCTGGCTCATCAATTCCACCTTGTCCGGGAATTCTTCGGCCAGCTCGTGCGGGGTATGGGACATTCCTGTTCGCTCCTTATTGGTGAATGCACCCCAACCATACCTGCCCGGCCCCAAGACCGCCTTGACCACGATCAAAATCAGACAGGATCATCGCGATTTCACCGCTGCGCAGTCGCCCAATCCGGATGTATCCAGGGGCGATCATTCGCCGGTGGCAATTCGCCCCGGTCCAACAGCAGGTCGGACACTTTTTCCCCAACCATGATCGACGGGGCGTTCAAGTTGCCGTTTGTTATCTGCGGAAAGATCGAGCTGTCGGCGACCCGCAACCCGTCCACACCAATCACCCGGGCCTTGGGGTCCACGACAGCGGCAGGATCGTCCGCACGCCCCATTCGGCAGGTCCCACAGGGGTGAAATGCACTTTCGGCGTGCTCGGCGATGAACGCGTCCAGCTCGGAATCCGATTGCACCTCCGCACCCGGTTGAATTTCGGCACCGGCAAACGGGGCAAAAGCATCCTGCCCGAAAATCTCGCGGGTCAGGCGAATACAAGTGCGAAAATCCGCCCAGTCCTCATCATGGCTCATATAATTGAACCGGATGACCGGCGCCTCGGCGGCATCCGCTGATCGCAGGGTCACCGACCCGCGCGACGGCGACCGCATCGGTCCGACATGGGCCTGGAACCCGTGGCCTTCGGCTGCGACCTTGCCATCATAGCGTACCGCGATGGGCAGGAAATGGTATTGAATATCGGGATATTCGACACCCGCCTTTGACCGGATGAAGGCCGCGCTTTCAAACTGGTTGGACGCGCCAAGACCGGTCTTGGTAAACAGCCATTGCGCCCCGATCAGCCCCTTGCTGACCAGGTTCCAGTGTTTATAGAGCGTGATCGGCTGCAGCGATGCCTGCTGAATGTAAAGTTCAAGATGGTCCTGGAGGTTGGCACCGACGCCGGGCCGGTCGGCGACCACCTTGACGCCGTGCTCGGCCAGATGCGCGGCAGGTCCGATGCCGGACAGCATCAGCAGCTTTGGCGAATTGATCGAAGACGCGGCAAGGACCACTTCCCGCCGGGCACGGACAATCTGACGCTGGCCGCCCCGGATCACCTCGACACCGGTGGCCCGGCCATCTTCGATCACCACGCGCGCGGCCAGTCCGCGGATGATTTCACAGTTTTGCCGCTTTAGCGCGGGCTTGAGATAGGCATTGGCCGCGGACCAGCGCCTGCCCTTCCAGACGGTCTGTTCCATGGGGCCAAAACCTTCTTGCTTTTGGCCATTGTAATCATCGGTCACCTGGTAACCTGCCTGGCGACCTGCATCGACAAAGGCCTGGAACAGGGGGTTGGCGCGGGGGCCGCGCGACACATGGAGCGGCCCATCCGTGCCGCGCCAGGCCGGATCGCCACCATGGCCGCCGTCATGCCAAGTCTCCATGCGTTTGAAATAGGGCAGCACGTCGGCATAGGCCCAGCCGTCGGCGCCCATCTCGGCCCATGTATCGAAATCACGCGCGTGGCCCCGGACATAGACCATGCCGTTGATCGACGAAGACCCGCCGATCACCTTGCCCCGCGGACAGGCCAGACGACGGTTATTCAGGTGCGGTTCGGGTTCGGACGAATACCCCCAGTCATAGCGGGACATGTTCATCGGATAGCTGAGCGCCGCCGGCATCTGGATGAACGGCCCGGCATCCGTACCGCCATGTTCCACCACCAGAACCGAGGCGCCTGCCTCGCTTAGCCGGTAGGCCATCGCACAACCGGCGGACCCTGCGCCGACGATGACAAAATCTGCTTCCATGGTTACGACCCCCTGGCCCGCCGGGCGTGCAAGAACAGCCTTCGGCGAGAGTATTTTTGAAAAGATGAAACGGTCATTCCCCGCGCGGGTAGCGTTGGCTTTCCTCGACCGTGTTCAGGTCCATATGGTTGCGCATGTAACGCTCTGATGCTTTTTGCAGGGGCTGGTAGTCCCAGGGGTAATACCCGCCCTGCCTCAGCGCCTCGTATACGACCCATCGGCGGGCCTGGCTGGCGCGGATATCCGCATCCAGATCATCCAGGTTCCAAAACGCCTGGGACTTGGCTCGCAAGGTTTGCAGCGTGCCCGCGTGTTCGGGCCTTTCGGCGAGATTGTGCAGCTCTTGCGGATCGGTTTCCAGGTTGAACAGCTGATCGGGGTCCAGGGCGCAGCGGGTGTATTTCCACTTGCCATACCGCAAGGAAACGAGCGGCGCATAAGATGCCTCGGCGGCGTATTCCATCCTGACAGGCGCCGAGCGTTCCCCGCCCCCGGCAAGCGGCACCAGGTCTTCGCCGTCGGTCCAGGGGGCGATCTCGGCCATGTCGACACCTGCAAGAGCCCCAAGCGTGGGGGTCACGTCGATTGTCGAGACCGGCGCGTCGATGCGCGTCGCGGGCAAGTTGGGGGCGCTGATCATGAGGGGCACACGCGCCGAGCCCTCGAAGAAGTTCATCTTGAACCACAGCCCCCGCTCGCCAAGCATGTCGCCGTGATCGGAAACGAAGAGGATGATCGCCTCTTGCCGGGTGGTTTCCAGGACCTCCAATATCTCGCCGATCTTGTCGTCCAGGTACGAGATGTTGGCAAAATAGGCCCGGCGGGACTTGCGGATATCTTCCTCGGTTATGTCGAAGCTGCGCCAGTCATTGGCATCGAATATGCGCTTGGAATGCGGGTCCTGGTTTTCGTATCCGAGGTCGGGGACCTCGGGCAGCAGATGTTCGCAATCCTCGTAGAGGTCCCAGTATTTTCGGCGCGCCACGTAGGGGTCGTGCGGGTGTGTGAAGCTGACGGTCAGGCACCATGGGCGATCGTCCTTGCCCCGGGCCAGATCGTACAGCTTGGCCTTGGCGTTATAGGCGACCTCGTCGTCGTATTCCATCTGGTTGGAGATTTCGGCTACGCCGGCGCCGGTGACCGACCCCATGTTGTGGTACCACCAATCGATCCGCTCGCCGGGCTTTCGGTAATCGGGTGTCCAGCCAAAGTCGGCTGGATAGATGTCGGTGGTCAGGCGGTCTTCGAACCCGTGCATCTGGTCGGGGCCGACAAAATGCATCTTGCCCGACAGGCAGGTGTAATACCCGGCCCGGCGCAGATGGTGGGCATAGGTGGGGATATCACTGCGGAATTCGGCCGCGTTGTCATAGACACCTGTCCGTGACGGTAACTGACCCGACATAAAGCTTGCCCGGCCCGGCGCGCAAAGCGGCGAGGCCGTATAAGCGTTTGCAAATCGGGTGGACCGGTCGGCCAGCTTCCTGAGGTTTGGCGTATGGAGCCAGTCTACGGGACCGTCAGGGAAAAGGGTTCCGTTCAACTGATCCACCATCAGGATCAGAACATTCGGTTTTGTCATTTCTCAGCCTCGAGCAAGGTATCGAGAACGCGCAGCGCATGGCTGACGGCCAGCTGCGGCTCTTCCGGGGCGCTCAGTGCGGCGCGGATATACAGCCCGTCGATCAGCGCAATCATGTTCTCGGCCGCTTCGGTCGGGTCACTCAGGTGGGGACGCAGGGCGTCGACCAGGTTCGACCGGATCCGCGCCTGGTATATCTGCCACAACCGCAGCGCGTCATTGTTGGTTTGGGCCAAGACGTAGAACGTCATCCAGGCGGCAATGACATCCGGTGTAAAGCAAGAGGGTGCGAAACAGGCCCGGATAATGGCCTGCGCCCTTTCATGGGGGCTGGCGCCTTTCAGCTCGGCCCGGGCCTCGGCCCCGAAATCGGACAGGATACGGCGCATTGCGGCCAGGAAAATCTGGTCTTTGCCCCCGAAATAGTGATGTGCCAGCGCGCTGGACATACCTGCCCGTTTGGCGATCTGGCTGACCGTCACGTCCAGGGATTTTTTCGAACCCAGTTCGGCAATCGTTGCCCTTACAATTGCGTCACGCCGGATCGGTTCCATTCCGAGTTTCGGCATCTCTGCTCCCACAGCACAAGTATCCCGAAGACGCTACGGAGATTTTATTGACTCGTCAATCAATAACAGAGAGCCGTCCTACAGCTTGGGCGCGATGCTGGGCGGGGTCAGTTGCCGTCGGTTCAGGACCGCTTCGCGCCAGGTGATAAAGCTGACCGCGGCCAGGATCAGTGTCCCCCCGAAGACAACCCAGATGTCTATCCCCTCGTGAAACACGGTTGCGCCCAGCAGGGTGGCCCAGATCAGTTGAAGAAAGGTAACCGGCTGCGTCACCGCAACCGGCGCCGCCTGAAGCGCCAGTGTCATGAAATAGTGGCCTGTGGTGGCGAAACAGGCCACCGCAAACAAGACGCAGATGTCCCTGAACGTGGGCGGGGACCACACGGCCACCGCAAATGGGATCAGGGCCAGGGTGGTCCAGATGGACAGATGCGCCACCACGACCGAGGGCCTGACATCCTGAACCATGGCCTTGGCCAGCAAGTACGAACCGCCCAGCATCAACGAGGTCCCCAGCATTGCCAAATGTCCGGGCGACACCTCGCGGAAACCGGGCCTGAGGATGATTGCGGTGCCGATCAGTGCGACCAGGACCGCGGCGATCCTGCGCAAGGCCAGCTTTTCACCCAGAAACAGCGCGGCCCCCAACGTCACGTAGACCGGTGTCAGGTAATTCATCGCCGTGACTTCGGCCAGCGGTATCTGGGTCATCGCAAAGAACCACAACATGACCCCGATTGCGTGTATAACGCCGCGCAGACCAAAAAGGGCCACGTGCCGCCGTGTCAGATGCGCGGTCAGGATCGCGCGCATGGCGGGCAGCAAAAAGACCAGGCCCAGCGCATATCGCAGGAACGCGGCCTGAATCGGGTCCATGGATGTGCCCAGGGACTTGACCAATGCTGTCATGGCAACAAAGGACAACCCGGCGGCAAACATCCAGAACATCCCGGCAAACGGGCGCGTTTGGGCGGCGAGTGTAGTCATGGATTGGTTTGAACACACAAAAGATGCGGGGGACAACCCTTCACATGACAACTAGTTTTGCCGCGATGCCCAACATGACGACCCCGATCACGATATCCAAAATCTGCCACGCTTTTCGGCGCGCAAAAATCGGCGAAAGCACCGCCGCCCCGTAGCCCAGGGAAAAGAAGAAAACAAAGCTGGACAGGATAGCGCCCAGCGCGAAACCCAACCGGTCGTCATATTGCGCCGAGATCGATCCGATCAGAACCACGGTGTCCAGATAGACATGCGGGTTCAGCCAGGTAAAGGCCAGCACGGTCAGCAGCGCCGTGCGCAGGCTGCTGCGCGGCCCCCGGTCGACCGACATCGCATCGCCGCCCTGCCAGGCCGACCGGAAACTGCGCAAGGCATACCAGACCAGAAATGCTGAGCCACCGTATCGCATGACCGGTTCGAACCATGGGGCCGCCTGTGCAAGGGACCCGAAACCGGCCACCCCCACTACGATCAGGATGGCGTCGGATACCGCACATGTCATGCACAGCGCAAAGACATGTTCGCGCCGCAGCCCCTGGCGCAGCACAAAGGCGTTCTGCGCCCCGATGGCGAGGATCAGGCTGAAGCCAAGCGCAAAACCGGCAAAGGCGGATGAAGACATGGGAACTCCTTCGAATTGCCTGATTGACTAGCCTGCGGGCGAACCTTTATCAAATTAAACAGTCTGTACCGGATTAAGCACTTCTAATGTCATTGGACCCTCATCACCTGAACGCCCTGTCCGCCATTTTGCGGCATGGCAGTTTCGAGGCTGCCGCTGATGAGCTGTCTGTAACCCCATCGGCGATTTCGCAACGGATCAAGGCGCTTGAGGATCGGGTCGGGGTCGCGCTTGTGCAACGCGGCGCGCCCTGCACGGGGACACCGGCCGGTCTGCGGATTGCCCGGCATGCCGAAGATGTCGGTCTTCTTGAGGCACAGCTTGGGCGGGATTTGACGCTTGGCCAACCCGCAGGGCCCGCGCGGGTCAAGATCGCCGTCCCTGCCGATGTCCTGGCAACCTGGTTCGTGGACGCCATGGCGCGGGTCGACAGCTTGCTGTTCGAACTGGTGATCGACGATCAGGACCATTCGGCGAACTGGCTAAAACGGGGCGAGGTCAGCGCGGCCGTGACAGTCGGCGGGCAGGCCATCCCCGGCTGCGATGCAATACCGCTGGGCGCCATGCGCTATTTGGCGGTGGCCAGCCCCGATTTCATTCAGCGTTGGTTTCCAGGCGGCGTTACCTCGGCCGCATTGGCCAAGGCCCCCTGTTTGACGTTCAACAACAAGGACAACCTGCAAAAGCTTTGGATCAGCACGCAGACCGACCGCAGGCTATCGCCGCCATCGCATTTCATTCCGTCCACCCACGGGTTTATCTTTGCCGCATCCGCGGGCCTGGGCTGGGGCATGAACCCGGAAACGCTGGCCGCACCGGCAATCCAAGACGGAAGGCTGCGCGAGATACGCGCAAACACGCAGCTTGATGTTGCCTTGACCTGGCAGGTCGGGCGCGTGCTGTCCCCGGCATTGCGCCCCCTGACCCAGGCCGTCAGGCAAGCCGCCAAACAGGGCTTGATCCAGGGTTGATCCAGCCGGATAACAGGGGAAACACCCGGAGTGATGCTATGTTTTCCCGCGATACGCTCAACTATGACCCGATCCCCCTGCCCGACCGCAGCGACCTGACCGATACACAGATGGTCAACGCCGCGTCGGGGTTTCTTGACCTGATGCGCCGCAGACATTCGGTGCGCGACTATTGCGACCGCCCGGTGCCCCGCGAGGTGATCGAAACCTGTATCCGCACGGCTGGCACTGCGCCCTCGGGCGCCAACCATCAGCCCTGGCACTTTGCCGCGATTTCAAATCCAGGGCTCAAGCAGCGGATACGGGCCGAAGCGGAAGAAGAAGAGAAAAAGTTCTATGAAGGCGGCGCGGGTGACGAGTGGATCAAGGCGCTGGAACCCATCGGGACCAACGCGGTCAAGGAACACCTGACCATCGCCCCCTGGCTGATCGTGGTCTTCGCCCAGCGCTGGGGCCAGTTCGAAGACGGCACGCGCTACAAGAACTATTATGTGCCCGAAAGCGTGAATATCGCGACCGGTTTTCTGCTGGCCGCCCTGCACAATGCCGGGCTGTGCACTCTGACGCACACGCCGAACCCGATGCGGTTTCTGAACACGGCGCTTGATCGGCCGGCCTCGGAAAAGCCGACCATGATCATCGCGGTCGGGCATCCAGCCAAAAACGCCACCGTGCCGTCCGTCGCCAAGCTGAAAAAACCGTTGGAAGAGATCTCGTCGTTTTTCTGAAACGCCAACAGGCAGACGGGCTGGCCACCTTCGACCAGAAAAGCGACCGGGATGGCAGACAAAAAAGCCCGGCCGCGTTGGCCGGGCTTCAATCCGTCATTCCCGTCGCGGGGCGTCAGAGCTGGGCCATAACCTCGTCCGTGGCCTCGAAATTCGTGGTCACGCGCTGAACGTCATCGTCATCTTCCAGCGCATCCACCAGCTTCATCAACTTTTGCATATCTTCCAGACCCAACTCGGTCGTCGTGGTGGGTTTCCAGACCAGCTTGGTGGAATCGGATTCGCCCAAATTCCCTTCCAAAGCGTTCGACACTTCGTTCAGGTCGGTATCGGCGCACCAGATGATATGGCCGTCTTCCGAGCTTTCGACATCCTCGGCACCCGCTTCGATGGCAGCTTCGAAGATCGTATCGGCATCGCCCGCAGTTGCCGGGTAGACCACCTCGCCCTTGCGTTCGAACATGAACCCGACCGAGCCGGTCTCGCCCAGGTTTCCACCGTTCTTGGAAAAGGTCGAGCGCACGGTCGATGCGGTCCGGTTGCGGTTATCCGTCATGGTCTCGACGATCACGGCCACACCGTTGGGGCCATAACCCTCGTACCGGATTTCTTCGTATTCGTCGCCCTCGCCCGCCACGGATTTCTTGATCGCGCGGTCGATTACGTCCTTGGGGACCGAATTCGACTTGGCCTCTTTTACAGCCAGACGCAGGCGCGGGTTCTTGTCGGGATCGGGGTCGCCCATCTTGGCGGCGACGGTGATCTCTTTCGACAGCTTGGAAAACAGCTTGGACCGCGCGGCGTCCTGACGTCCCTTGCGGTGCTGGATATTGGCCCATTTGGAGTGGCCTGCCATAATGCGTCCTCGTGATAGTAATTGCGTGTTTCGCGCACATATAGACGGTTGCGGGGTCGGGGATCAAGGGATCGGCTTGCCCGCCACGACCGGACGGGTATGGTGGCGGGATGACGACGGATCAGATCATTCTATTTACGCTCTTCCTTGCGGTTTTCGGAATGCTGCTGTGGGGGCGGTTCCGGTATGATCTGGTGGCCTTTGCCGCGTTGATGATCGGCGTCGTTCTGGGCGTGGTGCCCGTCGACAACGCCTTTGCAGGCTTTGGCCACCCTGCCACCATCATCGTGGCGCTGGTGCTTGTGGTTTCTGCCGGGTTGGTCCGGTCGGGGGCCGTATTCCTGATCACCCGAACACTGGTCGACGCTTCGCGCGGCCTTGGCGCCCATATCGCGCTGATGGGCGGGATCGGAGCGGTTCTGTCTGCCTTCATGAACAATGTTGCCGCGCTGGCGCTGCTGATGCCGGTGGATATTCAGACCGCGCGCAAGGCGGGGCGGTCGGTCGGCCTGACGCTGATGCCGCTCAGCTTTGCCACCATCCTGGGCGGCATGGCGACGCTGATCGGGACACCGCCGAACATCATCATCGCCTCGATCCGGGCCGAGACCTTGGGCGAACCGTTCAGGATGTTCGACTTCGCGCCCGTTGGCGGAATCGCGGCCATTGCCGGACTGGCTTTCGTCTCGCTGATCGGCTGGCGGCTGATACCAAATCGCGGCCAGCAAACGGATACATCCGAAGCGCTGGCCGAATACATCGCCGAACTGACCGTCCCGCCCGACTCGGCGCTGATTGGCAAACGGGTCGGAGAGCTGGACGAAGCCGCCGAAAAGTCGGACGTTGCCATAATCGGGCTGATCCGCGACGGCAAGCGGCGTTACGGCCGCGCCGCCAATGCCAGCCTGCGCGAAGGCGATGCGCTGGTGCTTGAGGCCCGGCCCGAAGCCCTGGACGAATTTCGCGCGGCACTAAACCTGGATTTTTCGGATACCCGGCGTCAGGAATTGCTGACCGCCGCCGGTGAGGGGCTGGAAGTGTTCGAGGTCGTCGTCCCCGAAAGCGCCCGCATCAACGGGCGCACGGCCCAGGGCATCGGCCTTGCATGGCGGCAAAGCACCGTTTTGATGGGCATTTCACGCCAGGGCCGCCGGATCACGAAACAAGTCCGAAAGACCGAGGTTGAGCCGGGCGATATCCTGTTGCTGCTGTGCCAACGCGACAAGGGCCCGGATGTGACCGAATGGTTGGGCTGCCTGCCGCTGGCTGCACGCGGGTTGAATGTCACCGCCAACGAAAAGGCGTGGCTGGCCATCGGTCTGTTTGCGGCGGCCGTTCTGGCGGCAAGCATCGGTCTGGTGTATCTGCCCGTTGCGCTTGGTCTGGTGGCAATAGCCTATGTGCTGACAAAGATTCTGCCCATTGCCGAGATTTACACCCATATCGAATGGCCGGTTGTCGTGCTGCTTGGCTCGATGATTCCGCTGGGCAGCGCGCTGGAAACCTCGGGCGGGACGGAACTGATTGCGGCGGGGTTGATCAGGCTGACCGATGGCCTGCCCGCCTGGGCCATTCTGACGGTGCTGATGGTGGTCACGATGACCCTGTCGGACGTCCTTAACAATACGGCAACGGCCATTGTCGCCGCCCCGGTTGGCATTCAGATGGCCCGCACGCTGGAGGTCTCTCCTGATCCGTTTCTGATGACGGTGGCCGTTGCGGCCTCCGCCGCGTTTCTCACGCCCATCGGGCACAAGAACAATACGCTGGTGCTTGGGCCGGGCGGGTATCGGTTTGGTGACTATTGGCGCATGGGTTTGCCGCTTGAGATCCTGATCATAGCCGTTTCGGTCCCTGCCATTCTTGTGTTTTGGCCGCTTTGACAGGTAAAGGCCCGGTATGAAACAATTTCTCATCCTGCAATTGCGCCCCGAAGCGGATGCTTCCGACGCCGAGTATGCCTCGATCCTGGACAAGGCCGGGCTGACCCCCGACCGCGCCCACCGCATCAGGCTTGATTGCGAAGACCTGCCGCAAGGGCTGGATGTGACCGACTATGCCGGTGTCATTGTCGGCGGCGGCCCCGGTTGCGTCAGCGACGACCCGGCCACCAAATCCGAGGTCGATACCCGCATCGAAAACGCGATCATGGGGCTGATGCCCCAGATCACCGCGCGGGATCATCCCTTTATGGGGTGCTGCTATGGGCTGGGCATCCTGGCGGCCCATCTTGACGGGAATGTCAGCAAGAAACGGTTTGGCGAACCTGTTGGGCCGTCGACCTGCCGGCTGACACCGGACGGCGAAACCGACCCGATAACCGCCGGTCTGAACCCGGTCTTTCAGGCATTCGTCGGGCATAAAGAAGCGGTGCAGGACCTGCCCAGGGATTGTGTGCATCTGGTGGCCTCGGACCCCTGCCCGTTCCAGATGATCCGTTGGGGGCAAAACGTCTATGCCACCCAGTTTCACCCCGAGGCGGACGCGCTGGACTTTGAACAACGGATCAATATTTACAAGCACCACGGGTATTTTCCGCCCCAGGATGCGCAGCGCCTGATCGAAATGTGCCACGCGGCCGACGTGACGCAACCCGGCGAAATTCTCCGGCGCTTTGCCCGGCGATACGGGTGACCTAACGGCGCTGTTGCCTGCGCGGTTCGCCCTCGCCTAGGTTGATACGAAATGACTTTGGGAGGGGTTGTTTTGGATCTGCTAATAAATGTCGGGTTGCCGGTATCGCTGGCCATCATCATGCTGTCCCTGGGGATCGGACTGGAGATTGCCGATTTTCGCCGGGTACTGAACAGGCGATACCCGTTCGCCATCGGCGCACTTTGCCAGGTTGTCCTGCTGCCGGTGGCCGCCTTTGCGACCGTAAAGATATTCGCGCTGCCGCCCGAAATCGCGGTCGGTTTCATGTTGCTCAGCTTTTGCCCGGGCGGCGTCACCAGCAACATCCTGTCGAAACTGGCCAAGGCGGATGTGGCCCTGTCGGTCAGCCTGACCGCGGTGATTAGCCTTTTGTCCATTGCGACGGTCCCAATCCTGGCGGCGTGGTCGATCCGGCATTTCATGGGCGAGGCCGCGCCCGAAGTATCCATTGGCGGCCTTGCCGTCGCGATGTTTCTGATCACCACCCTGCCAGTTTGCATCGGGGTAAGCCTGCGCCATTTCGCCAAACAACTGGCCGACCGGATCGACGCGCCCTTGTCGCGGATTGCAACGGTCCTGTTCGTGTTGATCGTGATCGCGGCGCTGGCCGGGAACTGGCAGTTGTTCGTGGACAATCTTGGCCAGATGGGTGCCGGGCTGATCACCCTGAACCTGTGCCTGCTACTGATCGGTCTTGGGCTGTCGCGCGCGGCGCATCTGTCGTGGAAGGAAAGTAAGACAATCTCGATCGAAACGGGTATTCAGAACTCGACCCTGGGGATCACGCTGGCGGCGCTGATAACCGGCACCGAAAGCGGGTTCAGTCCGCTGGCGCTGCCGTCGGCGGTATATGGCATAACCATGTACGCCGTCGCGATCCCGTTCCTGGCCTGGTTTCGCAACCGCTGAAAGGACGACAGATGACCAATAACACCGCAGATGCAATCGTTGTCGGCGCGGGTCTGGCCGGTCTGGCGGCAGCCGCAGAATTGGGGGATCGGGGCAAATCGGTGATCATCGTCGATCAGGAGCCCGAACATTTCCTTGGCGGCCAGGCATTCTGGAGCCTTGGGGGCCTGTTCATGGTCGACACCCCCGAACAGCGGCGCATGGGCATCCGCGACAGCCACGACCTGGCCCTGCGCGACTGGCTGGGCAGCGCACAGTTCGACCGCCCCGAGGATGCCTGGCCGCGCAAATGGGCCGCATCCTATGTCGAATTTGCCGCTGGTGAAATGCGGCCCTGGCTGTACGAAATGGGCCTGCGGTGGTTCCCGGTTGTCGGCTGGGCGGAACGGGGCGGTTCCTATGCAGATGGGCACGGCAATTCGGTGCCGCGTTTCCATATCACCTGGGGAACCGGGCCGGGTGTTCTGGAACATTTCATCCGCCGCGTTCGCGCCCATGTCAGCGCAGGGTTGATCGAATTGAAGTTCCGTCACCAGGTCAGCCACATCATCATGCAGAATGGCTGCGCCAAAGGCGTTTCGGGCGAGGTTCTGGCTGATGATGCCGCGCAACGCGGCGGCAAAACCAACCGGGACGAGGTTGGCGAATTCGAGGTTTACGCGCCATCGGTCATCGTCACCTCTGGTGGGATTGGCGGCAATTTCGAGATGGTGCGCAGGAACTGGCCGCGCGACCGTCTGGGCGCGCCGCCCAAGGACATGGTGGCAGGCGTTCCCTTTCACGTCGATGGGCGGATGATCGAGATCAGCGAAAAGGCGGGGGGCCAGGTCATCAACGGCGACCGGATGTGGCATTATACCGAAGGCGTCCGCAACTGGGACCCGATCTGGCCCGCCCACGGTATCCGCATCCTGCCGGGGCCAAGCTCGATGTGGTTTGATGCAACCGGGAACCGCCTGCAACCGCCCTGCCTGCCCGGATTCGACACGCTGGGCACGCTGCGCGAAATCCTGAAGACAGGATATGAATACAGCTGGTTCGTTCTGACCCAAAAGATCATCAAAAAGGAATTCGCCCTTTCAGGGTCGGAACAGAACCCCGACTTTACATCCGGCAGCTGGAAAGAGGTCATCCGACAACGCGTTCTGTCCGGGTCAAAGGCCACGGGACCCGTCGAGGCGTTCAAGGAAAAGGGCGAGGACTTTGTCGTCGCCAATACGCTGACCGAGTTGGTCAACGGCATGAACCACCTGGGCGGCGGCCTGATCGACGAGGCCCATTTGCGCGCCCAGATCGAAGCGCGGGATTCGCAGGTCGACAATCCGTTCTCGAAGGACGCGCAGATGATGGCGATCCTTGCGGCGCGCAACTATCGCGGCGACAAGCTTATCCGCACGGCCAAACCGCACCGGTTTCTTGATCCCGCGAACGGTCCGCTTATCGCCGTCAAACTGCACGTTCTGACCCGCAAAACGCTGGGCGGTCTGCAAACCAACCTGGACAGTCAGATGCTTGGCGCAGATGGCCAGATCGTACCCGGATTGTTTGCCGCAGGCGAGGTTGCGGGATTCGGCGGCGGTGGCTACCACGGCTATAACGCCTTGGAAGGCACGTTTCTGGGCGGCTGCATATTCTCGGGGCGCAACGCCGGCCGGTCGCGCGCCGTCGCCTGATAACCCGCGTTACGGGCTGCCGACCAACAGCATGACCGGCGCGCCAGAGGCATCGAGCAACGCCAGGCTGTCATCCTTGCGCGCAAAGGTCGTCACCGACTGCAGCGCCTTGAAAAACTGCCGTTCGATCTCGTCCAGCGGCGGCGGACAGGCCATCAGAGTGGCCGCCATATTGTCCGGGAAATCGATGCTGTTGCCCGAGATTTCCGCTTGGCCGCGAAACCGGTTGCAGCCGCCGGTTCCGCCAAAGACGCCGTCGGTTGCAAACACGATTTCAGGCTTCTTTTCGGTATCCAGCACAACCCCGCCCAACTCTGCAACGGTCCAACTCGTGTTATCCAGCATCGCCGCCCCCTGAGATCCGACCTGAACCAAAACCAAATCGGCAGCGTTTCCTTCGCCCTGCGTCAGAACCGGATAGGCCGTGTCGGTTGTGAACCAAAGGCTGTCGCCCCGATAGATCGACCCGCGCAGCACATAGCGCATCCCTTCGCGGATCAGCGCATCATCATATGTCAGTTCAAACTGCGCGGGCACGCCCTTCAGCGCGTAACGCTGTGCGGCCAGAACCGTCGCCGGGGCATCGGCGCGCGATACATCCTGAAGCTCGACCACCAGCGTCGCGTCGGGGGGAACAGCGATCCGCTCGCGATAGGTGGCTGACCCTTGCACCGTTCCTGCTGCCGCGACGCCGCCCAGCACGGCGCCAAGAGCCGCTCCGATGATTGGGACAAGTCGAATTCCGGGCATGGGCAGATCTCCGTTGTTCAGCCATTCTGACCCAGAAGATCGTATCGATTGGCTGGTTTGCAAGCCCGGCCCGCCAAGCAGGCGAAACCGCGCCGGTTTCAGAGCGGCCAGATCAACGGGATCAACAGGGATGCCAAAAGACCAACTGTCAGGTTCAACGGGATTCCAACCTTCATGAAGTCAACGAACCGATACCCGCCGGGGCCGTAAACCATCATGTTGGTCTGATACCCGATAGGCGTGGCGAAAGAGGCCGAGGCAGCCACCATCACCGCCACGACCAACGGGCGCGGATCGACGCCGACAGCCTGCGCCAACCCAATGGCGATCGGGGTTACGACCACAGCCACCGCATTGTTCGAGACAAGCTCGGTCAGGACCGATGTCAAAAGATACACCGCCCAAATGATCAGGAACGGCGGCAATTGGCTGAGCCCCGGTGCGACCGCATCGACGATCAGGGACACCGCCCCGGAACTGTCCAGCGCGGCGCCGATTGCCAGCATCGAGAAGATCAGCGCCAACAACCGGCCTTCGACAAAGGAAAACGCCTCGTCCGCGTCGATGCAGCGGGTCACCAGCACAAGGGCCACCGCCAGGATCGACAGAAGGAAAATCGGTGCAACACCCAGCGCCGCCAAAAGGACGATGCCGATCAGCGCGGCCACGGCGATTGGCGCATGGCTGCGGCGATAGGCGCGGGCCGAGGGCTGGGTGACATCGACCATGTCCATATCGGCGGCCAGTTTCTTGATATCCGCCGGTGCGCCTTCCAGCAAAAGCGTATCGCCGACCCGCACCACAAGATCATCCAACTGCCGACCGATATTCTGGTTCCGCCGATGAACAGCCAGAACGTAGACGCCATAACGCCTGCGCAGCCGCAGCGCACCCAGCGTGCGCCCGACCATACGGCATCCGGGGGTAATCAGAACTTCGACCGTCTTGGTTTCCACGGCCGAAACCTGGTCGACACGCTTGAGTTCGCGATTGCGCTGAAGGCTCAGCAACTCGGTCATTTCGGTCCGCAGAACCACCCGGTCACCCAGCTTGAGGGTCACGCCCTTCAGGTTTCGCCGCAGCGATTCATCCCCTCGGATCACGTCGATCAACCGCACGCCGGGACGCTTGAACAACTGCACGCCTGTGACTTCGCGCCCGATTAGGTTGCTTTCAGGGGGGATGACCGCCTCGGTAAAGAACTTCATTTTCGAACGGTCGCTGAGCATCGTCGCCATGCTGTCGCGATCTGGCAGCAGACGAGGCGCTACGTATCGCAGATAAACCATCCCATAGATGACCAGCGCGATGCCCAGCGGTGTGACTTCGAAGATGGTGAAGGGCTGCAAACCCTGCGAACGGGCGACGCCATCGACCAGCAGGTTGGTCGAGGTTCCGATCAGGGTCAGCGTCCCGCCCAGGATCGCGGCATAGCTAAGTGGAATAAGCAATTTTGACGCCGGAACATTCAATGTGCGGGCGATCTGTACGAAAACGGGGATCATCACCACCACGACGGGCGTATTCGACACCACCGCAGAGGCCAGAATGACAAAGCCGATCAACAGCCCGATGGCCATCCTCGGGTTGACCTGGGCCTGTTTCTGCGCCGTCGACGTAAAGGCATCCAGCGCCCCGGTACGGACAAGCGCGCCCATGACGATAAACATGGCGGCAATGGTCCAGGGGGCGGGGTTGGACAGAACAGCAAGCGCGCTTTGATACGGCAGAATGCCGGTGACCAACATCAGGGCAACACCGCCAATGGCCACGACCTCGGTCGGATAAACCTCGCGCAGGAACATCACGAACATGCCCGCAACGACCATCAACGCCAGAATTGCGCTGCCCGTTTCTGTCAGTTGAAGGAAATGCATTCGTGGTATTCGATCCGAACCCTATACCGGCCCAAGCGCCTGCAGAACAGTTTCACGTATAGAACGCCGCAGGGCAAGCCCGACGTGCTTTTATGGCGCAGCCGGTTCCAGCCGCCCGCCCACACGGATCATACGGACCGCCTTGGCCTGCCCGTCCCGGTCGTCGGTTTCAACGAACACACCCGAAAGAGTGGCCTCGCCATTTGCCGGGGTAAACCGCGATTTCGGCATGCCGGTGATGAACCGGCGCATCGGTTCGACCTTGTCCATGCCGATGACTGAATCATAATCGCCGCACATTCCGGCATCGGTCAGATAGGCGGTGCCGCCGGGCAGGACCTGCGCATCGGCCGTCGGAACATGGGTATGGGTGCCGACAACCAGGCTGGCTCGCTTGTCGCAGTAATGCCCCATGGCCATCTTCTCCGAGGTGGCCTCGCAATGCATGTCGACGATGATGGCCTGTGCCTGACCGCCGCGAGGGTGGGATTTCAGGACCGGCTCAATCGCTGAAAACGGATCGTCAAAGGGGCGTTTCATGAAGACCTGGCCAAGCACCTGAACCACCAGAACCTTGCGCCCCCCCGGTGCCGTATAAAGGCGATGGCCCCGCCCCGGCGCGCCCTTGGCAAAGTTCAGCGGGCGCACGATCCTTGGTTCTTTTTCGATGAATTGCAGCATGTCTTTCTGGTCGAACGCATGATCGCCCAGCGTCAGACAATCGGCGCCGGAATCAAGCAACAGCTTTGCATGATCGGCCGACAGGCCCATCCCGTTCGACGCGTTTTCACCGTTGATCACAACGAAATCCAACCGCCATTCGTCGCGCAGACGTGGCAAATGCTGCTGTACGGCGGCGCGACCTGCACGCCCCATGACATCACCCAGAAACAAAATCCTCATATATGCGGTCCTAGGGGCTGCGGGCGGCAATAACAAGGCGGGAGCATGCAATTTTCAGGCCCACCTGCGGGGTTGCAATTCGGCGGGCGGGTGCCAATCTGGATCAGTGCCCCGCAACCCAAGAGGGAATGGCCCGATGAGATCAACAGTTGTGATTTTCGCCAGCCTGCTGGCCGCGGCAACCGCCAGCGCGCAAGGCGCGACACAGACAACCATGGCCAACCCCGCGGCCACGTTCTGCGTCGAAAATGATGGCACTTACGAATTACGCACCAACGCAGATGGCAGCCAATACGGCGTCTGCATTCTGACCGATGGAACCGAGGTGGACGCCTGGGATTACCTGCGCGCGCATTTCGACCACTGAGCGCTCAGAACGTCAGTATCCGGCTTTCGGTGATGACCATGTCCAGCGGTTGATCGGTATGCTCCAGCGGCAGCGCATCGTCTTGCTGCGCGTCGAATGCGAAACCGATGGCCAATGTTGATCGCTTGGCCCGCAATCCCTGCAAGGTCCGGTCATAGAAACCGCCGCCATAGCCCAGCCGCCCGCCTTTCGCATCAAAAGCGACAAGCGGGACGATCAGTATTTCGGGATCGAAAAAGTCATCCTCGACCGGGACCATCGCGCCAAAGGGACCTTCTGTCAACGCCCCCTCCGGTGTCCAGTTGGAAAAGCGCAAGGGGTGGCCCGCACGCTGGATGACGGGCACGCCGACCGGACCATAGGCGACTGCTTCGGCCATGGCGGGCAGCGGGTCTATCTCGGTTCTGATGGGCATGTAGCCCGACAGCGGAACCCCGCGGAACCCCGCAAGAACTTCGGACAATCGCCCGGCCAGACCGGGGCCGCGCGCATCAAAGGCCGCCTTGCGCCGCGCAAAGGCCGCTTTGCGCGCGGCGGATTTGCGCGCCGCCAATTCGGAAATGTCAGTCACAGCAGCACCACGCTTGCAAGCCCAAGGAATATGAAGAACCCCATGACATCCGTCGTGGTCGTCACAAAGGTTCCCGATGCCAGCGCCGGGTCCACGCCCAGCCGGTCCAGCACGACAGGTACTACCGTACCTGCAAAACCCGCGATGATCATGTTCACGACCAATGCCGATCCGATCACGACCCCAAGCAGCGGAGAGTCGAACCACAGCATGCCGACAGTTCCCAGAACGATGGCGAAACACAGCCCGTTCAGCATGCCCACCAGCAATTCCCTGCGAATCACGCGCGCAACATTTGCGCCGGTCAGGTCGCGTGTGGCCAGGGCCCGCACGGCAACGGTCAGCGACTGCGTCCCCGCATTGCCGCCCATCGACGCGACGATCGGCATCAGGATCGCAAGCGCGACCAATTGATCAATCGCGGCTTCGAACTGGGAAATCACCAGCGATGCGCAGATGGCGGTACACAGGTTGACCGCCAGCCAGGGCAGCCGTCGCCTGCTGGTCGCGGCGACACTGTCGGACAGCGAACTTTCGTCGCTTACCCCTGCAAGGCGCAGGATGTCTTCTTCGTGTTCCTCATCCAGAACCACCATGGCGTCATCAATGGTGATCACCCCGACCAGACGCCCGTCCGGGTCGATGACGGGCGCGGAAATCAGGTGGTATTGGTTAAAGGCATAGGCCACGTCTTCTTCGTCCTGGTCGACAGGTATGACGTGAAACTCTTCTTCTGAAATAGACCTCAGCGGCACGTCGCGCCGGGTTGCCATCAGCTTGCCCAGCGTCACCTGCGCAACCGGCTTGAGGCGCGGGTCAACCAGAACAACGTGATAGAATTGTTCGGGCAGATCGTCATTGGCGCGCATAAAGTCGATGGCCTGCCCGACCGTCCAGTGATCGGGCGACATAACCACCTCGCGCTGCATCATGCGCCCGGCTGAATTCTCGGGGAAGGACAAAGCCTGCTGCGCCGCCAGACGTTCGGCGTCTTCCAGCGCATCAAGGATCGTTTCCTGCTGCGGCTCTTCAAGATCCTCAAGCAGATCGACGACGTCGTCGCTTTCCATCTCTCGGACGGCCTCGGCCAGAACATCCGGTTTCAGGACGGCGATCACCTCTTCCCGGACGGCCTCGTCCAGTTCGGACAGGATATCACCGTCGAATTCCTTGTCGTACAGACGGATCAGGCGGGCCCGGTCATAGGGATTGATCTGCTCAAGAAGGTCGGCGATATCCGCAGCGTGCAGCGGCTCCATCAACTCGGTCAGCTTGTCGCGATCATCGACATCCACCGCATACAGAATGGCCGCGACGGTCCGCCGGTCCAGCGCATAGGCATCTTCTTCACGGGGCTGTTCGGGTCTGATCTCGTCAGTGCCTGTCGTCATGCGCTGCCCCCTTCCAATCGGTGATTGGCTTCTAAATAGAAGAAGCAGCTACCGGAAAACAATGACAATGGGCCGATTTACCCGCATCTTTCGTCCTCTTATGCTGTCCGCTTATGCAGGAATGCGGTTCCAAACATGCGGAGACCAGGGCTGATGTCGCAAAAGACGCTTCTTATGGGACGGGTGCTGAGTTTTGATCGGTCACCCTTTGACGGCGACCCGACCGAGGCTGCCAGCATGTCCGAGGCCGTCCTTGTCGAGAACGGCAAGGTCGTGGCAATGGGCGCGGCGGACGACCTGAAGACCGGCCACCCCGATGCGTCAATCCGCGATGTCGGCGACAAGCTTGTCATGGCCGGCTTTGTCGATCCGCATGTGCATTACCCGCAAACGGCCATGATCGCCAGTTGGGGAAAACGGCTGATCGACTGGTTGAACAGCTATACCTTCCCCGAAGAGATGAAGTTCGCGGACCCCGGCTATGCCGCCGAGATTGCCGAGCGCTATCTTGACCTGACCGCCGCCCATGGAACGACAACCATGTGCAGTTTTTGCACCATCCACCCCGAAAGCGTCGATGCCTTTTTCACCGCAGCCCGGAAACGGGGCCAGCGCGTTGTCGCGGGCAAGACCTGCATGGATCGCAACGCACCCGAGGGGCTGCGGGACACGGCGCAGACCGCCTATGACCAATCGGCGGCATTGTTGGAAAAGTGGCACGGGGTCGATCGCCTGTCCTATGCCATCACGCCCCGGTTTTCCCCCACCTCGACCCCGGATCAGCTTGAGGCGATGGGAGCCTTGTGGGCGGAACATCCGCATTGCCTGATGCAAACGCATCTGAGCGAACAGACGGATGAGATCGAATGGGTCCGATCCCTGTTCCCCGAAGCGCGCGATTACCTGGACACTTACGAAAAGTTCGGACTGCTGGGGAAAAACGGGGTTTACGGGCATGTCATTCACCTTGAGCCACGCGAACGCGACCGCCTGCGCGAGGTCGACGCGTCGCTGGTCCACTGTCCCACGTCGAACACCTTTATCGGCTCGGGCCTGTTTGACATGAACGGGCTGATGCGGGACGGGCACCGGATCGGGTTGGCGACAGATACGGGCGGCGGCTCCAGTTTCTCAATGCTGCGTACCATGGCAGCCGCCTATGAAATCGGCCAATTGCGGGGGCGTCCGCTGCATCCGGCCCAGTTGCTTTGGCTGGGCACGGTGGGGTCGGCAAGATCCCTGCACTTGGATAATTGCATTGGCAATATCGCACCGGGCATGGAGGCCGACCTGATCGTGGTGAACCTGGGCTCGACCCCCGCAATCGCCCAGCGCACGGCCCGGGCAGAGGATATTTGGGAGGCGGTATTTCCAACCATCATGATGGGCGATGACAGGGCGATTTCCGAGGTTTGGATCGCCGGTCGCCCTGTGTAAATCGGGTTGAAATGCGCCTGCGGCGCATGCCTCCGGCGGGGATATTTCAGGCCAGGTGAAAAGCGGACCCCGCTAGGTGATCAAACGCCGTGCCAACCGGTTTTGGGTTTCTATGGTGCGCGGCAGATCAATGGTGGCGATTTGCCCGTCATTCACGATCTGGCGTCCTTCGACGAACAGATGCTTGACCCGTGTGGGGCCCGCCAGCAGCAGCGCGGCGGGGTCCCAACTGCCGGCACTGTCGATCCCGCCGACATCCCAAATGGCAATATCCGCGCGCTTTCCCGGCATCAGACGTCCGCAATCGGGGCGGTTGAGCACATCGGCCCCGCCTCTTGTCGCGATTTCAAGCGCCTCGCGCGCGGACATGGCGTCTGCGCCATAGGCAACCCGTTGCAGCAGCATGGTCTGCCGTGCCTCGGACGCGATGTTGCCGCTGTCATTGCTGGCTGAACCGTCGACGCCCAGCCCGACCGGGACACCGCAGTCGCGCATCTTGCGGACGGGCGCGATGCCCGACCCCAACCGGCAGTTGGAACACGGACAATGCGCGACACCGGTGCCTGTCCGCGCAAACAGGTCGATTTCATTCTGGTCCAGCTTGACGCAATGCGCGTGCCAGACATCGGATCCGGTCCATCCCAGGTCTTCGGCATATTGCCCAGGGCGGCATCCGAACTGAGATTGAGAATAAGAGATGTCTTCGTCGTTTTCGGCCAGGTGGGTATGCAGCATCACGCGCTTGTCCCGCGCCAGAAGCGCGGTGTCACGCATCAGGTCACGGCTGACGGAAAAGGGTGAACAGGGTGCCAGACCGACGCGGCACATCGAACCGGGTGACGGGTCGTGAAACATGTCCACCACGCGGATCATGTCTTTGAGAATGGCGGGTTCGGCCTCGACCAGGCTGTCGGGTGGCAACCCGCCGGCGCTTTCGCCGATGCTCATCGCGCCTCGGGTCGGGTGAAAGCGCAGGCCGATTTCGGCCGCCGCAGCAATAGTGTCATCCAGGCGCGCGCCGTTTGGGTAAAGGTACAGGTGGTCCGAGCTGAGCGTGCATCCCGACAGCGCCAGTTCAGCCAGGCCGATCTGCGCCGAGACAAACATCTCGTCCGGGCCGAATCGTGCCCAGATCGGGTAAAGCGTCTTGAGCCAGCCGAACAGCAGCGCATCCTGCCCGCCGGGCACGGCGCGGGTCAACGTCTGGTAAAGGTGGTGATGGGTGTTCACCAGCCCCGGCGTGACCACGCAGCCTGAGGCGTCCAGGGTTTCGCCGTCGCATTCAAGCTGGTGGCCGATGCGAATGATTTCGCCGTCCCGGATCAAAAGATCGGCGCCGGTCAGTTCGCGCCTGTCTTCGTCCATGGTCAGTATTGTGTGGGCGTTCCTGATGAGAATTTCAGTCATCGCGTGCACTCCTGCATCCGCCCGCCTCATGCCATGAGTGCGTTGGCCGGTGGAAAACGGGCATAAGAACCGGCCGCCCACAGGCTAGCCGGGTCCGGTCATCGCGACAACAGGATTCAGTATTGGCGCAGGATTTCCAGCGCCGCGGCGTGAATTTCGGGATTGGCGGCTGCCAGGGCACGACCGCCATCATGGGCGGGGCCGCCCTGCCAGTCGGTCACGATACCGCCTGCGGCCTCGATCACCGCAATCGGGGCCTGGATGTCATAGGCGTTCAACCCGGCCTCGATAACCAGATCGACCTGACCGGCGGCCAACAGGGCATAGGCATAGCAGTCCATCCCGTACCGGGTCAGCTTTACCTTGTCCGCGACGGCCCGAAAGGCGCGCGCCTCTGTTTCGGTTCCAACCTCGGGGAAAGTGGTGAAAAGGATCGCCTGATCAAGGCCACGGGGCGCGCGCGTTTCAAGCGCGGTCCGGCCCAGGGGGCCAGTCATGAAGGCGCCATCCGGGCTGCCGATGAACCTTTCGCCGATATAGGGCTGGTCGATGATCCCCAGCATGGGGCCTTTGCCCTGCCCGAGCGCGATCAACACACCCCAGGTCGGCGTCCCGCTGACAAACCCGCGGGTTCCGTCGATGGGGTCGAGCACCCATATGCGCCCGGAACTGCCTTTGCTGGTGCCGAACTCTTCGCCCAGAACGCCATCATCGGGACGGAATTCCGCAAGCACCGCGCGCATGGCCTGTTCGGCCTCGCGGTCGGCAACCGTCACCGGGTCGTACCCGGAATGAAGCTTGTTGGATGTTTCCAGGTTGGTCTGCCTGAAAAACGGCAAAATGGCCGCACGCGCCGCGTCGGCCATTTTCTCGGCTATTTCCAGATCGCTCAGATGTGAGTTTTGCATGGGCTACCCGTGCGGAACACATCCTGCGGTGTCAAGGTGTTGTTTCAGGCGACGTCGCTGAGAACACGCGCAAGTTCGAACAGGCGGCGCCGCTGATTTTCCGGAATGGCGTAGTAGGAGCGCACAAGATCCAAAGCCTCTTTGTCGCCCATCAGGTCTGCCGGAACGGATTTCTTGCCGGCATCTTCCTTTTGCGATTCTTCCAGGCCCTCAAAGAAGAAACTGACCGGAACCTCCAACGCTTCGGCGATATCCCAAAGGCGCGATGCGCTGATCCGGTTGGCACCCGTTTCATACTTTTGAATCTGTTGAAACTTGATACCAACTTGCTGCGCCAGCTGTTGCTGAGTCATGCCAATCAGCCAGCGGCGATGCCGGACGCGCTTGCCCACATGGACATCGACGTGATGGGTCATTGGTATTCTCCTCTGTTACTCAAACAACCGCCCGGGAAAACGCGACAGGACCCGAGAGCCCGACTTTATCGGACCTCTTCTAAAGAACTGTTTAATCGGATCGTGCCCCCCGAAACGGCACCATGGCACAATATTGCGCTTTTTGGGAAATTTTTCAAGAAGGTTGAATCTGCGGCACCGCACAATGGTTTGTGGTTGTATCGCGCTGAGACACTACGGCATTGTTTCGCGACCGGCGACAAAGCTATCGCCGGACGTGACAACAGCCAATTCACCTGCGTGATTGACACATCTTGCCTATCGGTGGCCTATGTCGTCCGAACAGAGGAAAAAAGAATGCTGGCCTATCGAATACAGTCGGAAAATGCCACGGCGGCCTTGTGCGATATCGACCTGCCGGTTCCGGGCAAGGGCCAGATTCGCGTGGCCATTCGGGCCTGTGCGTTGAATTTTGCCGATCTGCTTATGCAAAAGGGAACCTATCAGGACACCCCGCCTGCCCCGTTTACGCTGGGCATGGAAATCGCAGGCGTCATCGACGAAATCGGACCGGGTGTTGCGGGATTGAAGCCGGGCGACCGGGTTGCGATCTACTCGGGCCAGGGCGGATTGGCGGAGTTTGGCATCTTTGACGCGCAGCGGGTGATTCTGTTGCCGGACAATGTCAGTTTTCAAGATGCCGCTGCCATCATGATTGCCTATGGAACCAGCCATATTGCGCTGAGCCATCGCGCGCGGCTGCAAAAAGGCGAAACCCTTTTGGTGACCGGCGCGGCAGGCGGCGTTGGTCTGACCGCCGTCGAAATCGGCAAGTTGATGGGCGCAACCGTCATTGCCCAGGCCCGCGGCAAAGACAAGCTGGAGGTCGCCCGTGCGGCTGGCGCGGATCACCTGATAGATGCGGATGAGGATTTGCGCCAACGGGTTCGGGACCTTGGGGGCGCAGATGTCGTCTATGACGCGATCGGCGGGGATGTATTCAAAGCGGCCTTTCGCGCGACCAACCCCGAGGGCCGGTTGCTGCCCATAGGTTTTGCAGGCGGCGATGTCCCGCAAATCCCTGCCAACCACCTTTTGGTCAAGAACCTGACCGTTATCGGCGTCTATATCGGCGGATATCTCAAGTTCCGCCCCGAGATCGTGCAGGACAGTTTCGACACGCTTTTCCGCTGGCTGGCAGAGGGCCTGATCAAACCGCATGTCAGCCATGTCCTTCCCCTGACCGACACGGCCCGGGGAATGGCGCTGTTGAAAGACCGGAAATCGACCGGGAAAGTCGTGATTACGCCCTGAAAGGCATTACCCGGCAACCGCACGCAGGGTCGGGCTGCCCAGCATCTGAAAGTTCTGCCTGACCAGGTCCGCCAAAGCTTCGACCACCGGGCCGCGCCCAATGTCACCACCATAAAGGTTGATCTTATGGGCCGGTAACTCTGGCAGGACACCGCCGCATTCGATCTGTTTGAGATGGGCCGCCTCAGTCCCTTCCAGCACCGCGTGCACGGCAAGGTCGGCGCTGACGGTTGCCTCGATCGTGCGGTCATTTTCCGTTTCCACGGACAGTTCCCACGGGATTCCAGCCTGATCCAATGCCGCAATGATCTGAGGTCGGAACATGCAGCGCCTTCCGACCGCAAGCGGAATGGGGCGGCGGCGCCACGCCGACCCGCCAGGGGCCCCTATCCAGCGCAACGGCAGCTCGGCCACGGTTTCCGCCCCATCGGCCGTTGACGGTTCGGTGGTCAGGATCAGGTCGCAATCGCCTTTTTTGAACATATCCTTCAGCTGCAGCGAATAGGACGATACCAGCTGCACCCGCACACGCGGGAAATCGGCGTTGAACCGCTGAAGCACCCGCGGAATCGCGGGGTAAACGATGTCATGCGGCACGCCCAGCACAACCTCGCCCTCAAAGGCCTGGTCTGTCAGCTTGGACATGACCTCGTCATTCAGGGCGATCATGCGCCGCGCATAGGTCAGCAACTGGTCGCCCGAAGCGGTCAGGGCGATTGTCCTGCCGCTGCGATCCAGCAGATCAATCCCAAGCAACTCTTCCAGCCGCTTGAGCTGCATCGACACGGCGGACTGGGTTAGATGAAGAAAACCGGCCGCGCGGGTTACCCCGCCATGATCGGCGACGGCAACAAAGGATCGCAGTGTCGTTATGTCCAGATTTCTCATACTTCACATTTCCTGATGGCATTGTGCAAAAACATTCATTTTTAAAATATGCCACGCCGCGCCATATAGATCAAGGAAGTTGATTGAACCCGCAGTTTTCATCACCAACCATGGAAGGAAACGTCAAATGACCCAAGTTACCGTTTCAAGGCCGCTGGCCGCAAAACCCGCATTTCCCGCGACCCGCGTGCTGAGCCTGCTGGGCCTCGCCCGACAGCGGCGCCGCCTTGCTCAATTGGATGACCGTGCGCTGCAAGACATCGGCGTAACCCGCGCCCAGGCCAATGCAGAGGCAAACCGCCCCTTCTGGGACGCACCTGACACCTGGCTGAACACATCGTCCTGATCGGCCCGACCGGGCATTTCCGCGGCTTTCCTGCCAAGGCCGTCGGGAATGCCCGAGGTTTTCACGAGTTTTAGCCTTAAAACCCTTGAAACACCTGCCACTCTCTCCGATATTTACAGGGAAATCCGCCCGCATGTGCGGGCTGAATCGCGAATATCGAAGGGAGACCCTTAATGGCACAATTTGACACGATCCGGACAGCAACCGGAACCCGTGCCGCCGAGATCGACGAGGGCCTTCGCGCCCACATGAACAAAGTTTACGGCACGATGTCGGTCGGCATGCTGATCACGTTTGCTGCGGCTTGGGCGATCTCGGGCCTGGCTGTTACTAGCGATCCCTCTGCTGCGTCCGCGCAACTGCGTGAGGGGCTGTATCTAACTTCGACTGGCTATGCGATCTACGCTTCGCCGCTGAAATGGGTGATAATGTTCGCCCCGCTGGCCTTTGTTTTTGGCTTCAGCGCTGCAATCAACAGAATGTCGGCTGCAGCTGCACAAACGGTTTTCTATCTGTTTGCCGCCGTGATGGGCCTGTCGATCAGCTCGATCTTTCTGGTCTTCACCGGTCAGTCGATCATACAGGTGTTCCTGATCACCGCGATCGCATTTGCGGGTCTGTCGCTGTGGGGGTATACCACCAAAAAGGACATTTCGGGCTGGGGCAGCTTCCTGATCATGGGCGTGATCGGCCTGATCGTGGCGTCGATCATCAACCTTATCTGGCCGATGCCGGGCATGGCCTTTGCAATCTCGATCCTTGGCGTTCTGATTTTCGCGGGCCTGACCGCCTATGACACGCAAAAGATCAAGACGACCTACCTGCAAATGGCGCATTCCGGTGATCAGGAATGGCTGGGCAAGGCTGCGATCATGGGGGCGTTGAACCTGTATCTCGACTTCATCAACATGTTCATGTTCCTGCTGCAACTGCTTGGAAACCGCGAATAACGCTGATTTCGCGACTGAATGACCGGGGGCGGTTCCTGACGGAGCCGCCCTTTTTTATTGGCGGCTTCCTGCCCCCCACGAGGTTCAGACCCTGCGCGGCGCATGTCACACGAGCACAACAAAAAAGCCCCCGCCGGTTGGCAGGGGCTGGATTGAAGAACTGTCGTCAGCTTCAGCTACAGTTCAGCGGCACCGCAAATCCCGAACTTCTGGACGACCCGCCCTTGCGATATACGTCGCCTGCCGGCAGGCATCCCGTGAACCGTTCGGTTTCACTGCCAAAGGTTGCGCCGACAGAGTTGCTGACCTTGACGCTGTTGTTCGGCGTGCGCAGAACACCGAACAGCGTTCCGTTGACCCTGACGGTGCTCAGGAACATATCGGTGCTGCTGCCGGACAGGTGGACCGCACTGGTATCGCTGCGACCGCCATTGTCTATGGCAACGCCTGCGATCTTTTCAAAGTCGACCTTGTCTGACTGCACGTGAACCGTGGGCAGTTCGGCCAGTTCCGCGGGCACATTGGTGGCTGGCGGTACAAAGGCCACCGCGCCTTTGACATCCGAGACCGTGCGCGGTTCGCCGTCGATTCCGGTGAAACCGACACCTTCTCGGTTGAACGGATCTTCACAGGCCGAAAGGGTCAGAACGGCGATTGCTGGTAACAAGATTTTTTTCATGGCGGTCAACATTTTGCATCGGGTTGCTGAAGCGTAGCGGCAGGCCGCCTGAAAATGCAAGCCACAGGCGCGCAGATTGCCTGCGGGGCTGATGCGCCACTGCAACGGCTTGAATGCCGTTGACCCAGGGAAATAGACCAAGGGGAAACGGCGCGCGCGCAAGAAAAAAGGGCTCTGCCCGGCAGAACCCTTTTCCCGAAGTCTGTAACTTGAAAGCAGATTACTTGATCTTGCCTTCCTTGTACTCGACATGCTTGCGAGCGACCGGGTCGTATTTACGAACGGTCATTTTCTCGGTCATGGTGCGTGCGTTTTTCTTGGTCACGTAGAAGTGGCCCGTGCCCGCGGTCGAGTTCAGACGGATCTTGATTGTCGTCGGCTTCGCCATGGTTATCTCCTGCGTCCGAAAAGGCAGGGGCCTTTCGGTTGAATCCTCTTGAGCGTGCGCTTTTACGCGCTGCACGGCCCGTGTCAAGACCAATCGGCCGCGAGGACCTTGGGAAATGACCCGTTCCTTAGGTCGAGAGTTTGGGCGCGCCCATATACGTATGAATCTGGTCGCGTTCCGCGTCGGACAGGCCCAAAGCCGTTGCCAGTTGCAGCAGATAGGCTGCCTCTTGCTGGTTGTCCAACCGAATCGCGGCCAGAGATGTGGCATAGACCTGGGTCTTCAAAGGTGCGCCGGCCTCGGCCGCCAGGCCCATCACGTCGACCGGCGCTTCGAGCTGTTCCAGCACAAAGGCGCGCTCGTCATCGCTGATGTCATCGCCAAGCTCTCCGATGATGGTCTGTTTCTCTTGCTCGTCCAGTTCACCATCCGACTTGGCGGCCTGGATCATCGCGCGCAGCATCAGTTTGGCCTGCTCTTCGATCGCAGCCCCGGCGGGTGTTCCCTGAAAAACAGTGTCCATCATATCGGCGGTTTGCTGGCTGCCAGTTTTGGCGGCCCCCTGCATGGCGTTCAGCAATCCGCCCAGACCGGCGGCACCGGCAGCGCCCCCGCCGAGCCCCATTTTCCCGAACATGTCCTGCAGACCTGACGCGCCGCCCGGCATCCCGAACTGTTCGGCCATCTTGCCAAGCTGATCCAATCCCATGCCGCCGCCCGAGCCCTGCATCATGTCCTGCAATCCGGCCATCCCGCCCATTTCCTTGTATTTCTCAAGACCTTTCGCCGCTGCGAAACCGACGGCGACCGACGCCAATGCCTTCATGAAACTCATAACGCTCCTCCCGGGTTTGAGGTTTCTGTGGGGCAGCTTAGCATTTGAACCGATACACGGGTACCATGGGATTTTCGGCGCCGGGCGATGAAGCTGGAAGTATCTGCGCGGAGGGCCTGTAAGCCGGATCCTGTTCCGGGGTTGCCCCCTTTGATGACCATTCCTCTAGGCCACGCATTGCTGCGCGGCTCAAGCTGCCAACCCGGTCCCTCTCGGCCAAGACGCGCTTAGCGGTGGTATCGGCTTGCGCCGACCAACCCGCGCGGGGACCCTATTTGGCATTGCTCCCGGTGGGGCTTGCCGTGCCGCCCCTGTTGCCAGGGGCGCGGTGGGCTCTTACCCCACCGTTTCACCCTTACCTTTGACCAAGGTCGCAGGTGGTCTGATTTCTGTGGCGCTTTCCGTCGGGTTGCCCCGCCCGGGCGTTACCCGGCACCGTTGTCTTGTGGAGTCCGGACTTTCCTCTCGGGCCATTTGACCCCAGCGGCCATCCGGCCCTCCGCGCCGGGTTTGGGTATGCGTCGTGCTGCGCCGCGTCAAGGGTGGAAAGGCAAAGGGGCCAGCCCCTTCTTGGCCTTTGGCCAATTCATCCCCGGGATATTTTCAGCCAGATGAAGAGCGGATCAGGTTCGCCCCGAGCCGCCAGATATCGCGATCAGGTCGGCCTGTTCAAGCGGCCCCCTTCCCCAGGGCCGGTAGCGCGCGCGCGTTGCGGCCAGAAGGGTGTCCTCGGGCACGTCAATGCCATAACCCCGTTGTTGCGCCAATGCGCGGAACCTGTCCATTGTTTCGGGGTCTTGGGCCGGAGGCGTGCCACGGGGGGCCGCCAGGCCCTGCCGTTCGAGCCTTTGCCAGTCAAACCGCAAGCCGGGGTCAATTTTTCGGCCCGGTGCCATGTCGGAATGGCCGATGACGCCATCGGCGCGGATTGCCCAGCGGTTCATGAGGGGCACGAGCAGGTCTTCCAGGGTTGCCATTTGTGGTTCGGTGAAGGGATGGGCCCCGGTATTATCCAGCTCGATCCCGATGGACCGGGAATTGATATCTTCCATCCCGCACCATGTGCCTGCGCCGGCGTGCCAGGCACGGTCCTGTTCGCGCACCATCTGCCACAGGCATCCGTCATTTCCGATGAGGTAATGGGCCGACACTTCGGCGGCGGGGTCGCACAGGCGCCTGAGCGCTGATGCCGCGTCACGCATGGCGGTATAGTGCAGGACCAGCAGCGTTGGTTTCAGCCCGTCCCGCCGTGGGCCGAAATTGGGCGACGGGTGCCAGATCGGCGTCACGGGTTCAGTTGCTGACGGCACTTCGGAACGGGCTGGGGTCCCAGGCGCAGGCAAAACCGTCGCCGTCGGGATCCAGCCCCTTGCGATCGCGGTCCGGCCCGCCATTGGTCAGGAAGGCGATCTGGGCCTGGTCAGGGGACGGGTATTTGGCGCAATTTCGTTGCGCCTTGGCCTGCAGGTTGAAGCCCGCGCGGCTGTAAAGTTGCGTGCCCACGGGGTTGGTCGTGGACAGCGCATACTGGACGATGTTGGGCTGACCGTCCTGGCCGCGCTGCGGTACGGCTGTGGGCGCGACAACTTCGTAGGTCTGGCGGTTCTGTTCGATCCGCTGCGCATCTGTTTCGATGCTGCGCCGTTCCGAGACCGCTGCGAAATCCTGTTCGTCGGATATCCCTGGATTGGTCGGCGTTCCGGGCACCGGTGCGGGAACGGTCGGCTGCGCCGAGGTGCTGGCCAGCGCCGCGGCGGTCTGGTCGGCAATGTCGGATGCCGCGCCATCGCCTGTGGCCGACAGCGGGGATTGCGAAACCGTGGCGGGTGGCAAAAGCAGATCACCTGTCGCCCCCTGACCTGCCAGTTGCGCCTCGCGTTGGGCCTGGTAGGCGGGTGTGTTGAACCCTGTTCCTGCAACCGGTGCGACCGTGTCGCATGCCGCCAGCAATCCGAGCACGGGAATCACAAGCATTTTGCGCATTTCGCTGCTCCGTTCTGCTTTGCCTTGCTTGCCGCGAGGCTTACCACCATTTACCGGGTTTTGCCACAAAGCCCGCGGCGTTTTCCAGCGCGTAGGCGGTGTTGAGCAGATCGCCCTCTTGCCAGGGGCGCCCGATCAACTGAAGCCCCAGCGGCAAACCTTGCCCGTCCAGGCCCGCAGGCACGGACACACCGGGAAGCCCGGCAAGGTTCACGGTCACGGTGAAGACGTCGTTCAGGTACATCTGAACCGGATCGGCCTCGGTCATCTCGCCCAGGCCAAAGGACGCCGACGGTGTGGCCGGGGTCAGGATCGCGTCGACGCCTGCGGCAAAGACATCTTCGAAATCTTTCTTGATCAGGGTCCGGACGCGGCGCGCGCGGTTGTAATAGGCATCGTAGAAGCCCGCCGACAGCACATAGGTACCGACCATGACGCGACGCTGCACTTCGTGACCGAACCCTTCGGCGCGGGTCTTTTCGTACATCTCGGTGATGCCATCACCCTGCGCCAGTTGCGCCCGGCGGCCATAACGCACACCATCATAGCGGGCGAGGTTCGAGGACGCCTCGGCCGGTGCAATCACATAATACGCAGGCAGCGCGTATTTGGTGTGAGGCAGCGAGATGTCGACGATCTCGGCGCCCGCGGCCTTTAGCATCTCGGCCCCATCGGCCCAGAGCTTTTCGATCTCGGCGGGCATGCCGTCCATGCGGTATTCCTTGGGGATACCGATTTTCTTGCCTTTGATATCGCCGGTCAGCATCGCCTCAAAATCCGGCACGGCCAGTTCGGCACTGGTGGAATCCTTGGGATCGTGGCCACACATGGTTTCCAGCATGATCGCCGCGTCGCGCACATTCTTGGTCATCGGACCGGCCTGATCCAGCGAAGACGCGAACGCCACGATGCCCCAGCGCGAGCAGCGGCCATAGGTCGGCTTGATGCCGGTGATGCCGGTGAACGCGGCAGGCTGACGGATCGAGCCGCCGGTGTCGGTGCCGGTCGCCGCAAGGCACAGGTCAGCCGCCACAGCCGAGGCCGAACCACCCGACGAGCCGCCCGGTGTCAACTGCGCGTCGTCATTGCCGCGGCGCCACGGGCTGACCGCGTTGCCGTAAACGGATGTTTCGTTGCTGCTTCCCATGGCGAATTCGTCCATGTTCAGCTTGCCCAGCATCACCGCACCGGCATCGGCCAGTTGCTGCGACACGGTGGATTCGTATTCGGGCTTGAAACCTTCCAGAATCTTCGAGGCCGCCTGCGAGGGCACGCCCTTGGTGCAGAACAGATCCTTGATGCCGATCGGCAGGCCGCACATGGCAGGCGCGTCGCCGTCCTTGATCCGCACGTCCGCCGCCTTGGCGCGCTCCAGCGCGATTTCGGGCGTTTTGTGGACGAAAGCGTTCAGCGCATCGGCGTCATCGATGGCCTTCAGGCAGGCTTCGGTCAACTCAACCGAGGTCACGTCACCGGCACGCAGCGCATCGCGGGCCTCGGCCAGGCCCAGTTTGTTCAGATCGCTCATGTCTTACTCCACCACTTTGGGGACTGCGAAAAAGCCCTCGCGGGCGTCGGGGGCGTTGGCCAGAACCTTGTCCTGCTGGTTTCCGTCGGTGACCACATCCTCGCGACGCTTCAGGCGCATGGGTTCCACCGAAACCATGGGCTCGACCCCGTCGACATCGACCTCGTTCAGTTGCTCGATAAACCCTAGGATGGTGTTGAATTCGGCTGCCAGCGCGGGCAGCGCTTCATCCTCGACCTTGATCCGGGCCAGTTTGGCCACCTTGGCGGCGGTGCTTTGGTCAATCGACATCGGAAAACCTCATAGACGCTTAAGCAGGGCGTTTACCCGTCTGCCGCCGCAGTCGCAAGACCGGCAATCCCGAACCGGGCAGACATACGCAACGAAGGCCCTGAAATTCACGTTCAGGCAGCGCGCGCATTCTTTGGGTGGGCAATCAATGCACTGCCAATCGAATTTGAATACCGGCTATGCGATCTGGTGAACCGAATAGTTCACTTTTTGCATTGAATGTACCGCATTTTGGCCCCACCTAAATTGAACGGAACAGTTCAGTTTGGAGTATCCCCATGAAACCCCTGATGATCGCACTGTCATTTTCGTTTGCCGCCCTCGCAGCGCCCGTGATGGCGCTGGGTGTGCCGGGTACAAACCTTATCCCGTCGCTGACCTTCCCGGATCAACCCGCTGAACCGGTGACCAAAGGCCTGACCCCCTCGCCCAAGTGACCGGCCACGGTGACGGGCGGGCTGGACCGAGGCCCCGACCACCGGTCCAGCCCATCAAATCTGGGCGCTTTCACGAAATGGCCAGACGATCCGTCACATGAGTATTTCCAGGCGCGCGCCGGCGAAATGCGCCAATGCCGGGTCGATTTGGTCAGGCTGCATCAGGCACAGCGCCGTCGACAGCCCATCTGCGACGGCCGCCCGGGGTGCCGACACGGATACGAGCTGATGCCGGGCCGCCTGCCCTATCGGGCCGACGATGTGGCCCTGGCTGTCGCTCAGCATGGTCCCCGCAGGCGCGGACGTAGCCACCGCGCGGTCTTGCAGCGTGATCCTTTGGCGGACAATCCCGTCCGGGCTGGACAGGCCGACCTTCCAGTTCATGCCATCGGCGCGCAGCCCCATCGCGGCCACCTCGCCCATGTCGACAAGAATATCCCGCAGCCCATATCCTTTGAGCAGCGCAACAATCCGGTCGGTAATTTCGCCCTGCGCGATGCCGTTCAGGGTCAGGGCCGACTGCCCGGCCACGCCCAACGCAATCCGGTCTGGTCGAACGGACACGGTCCGCCAACCGACAAGCGACCGCGCTTTTCGCAGCTCTGCGCTGCCTGCGCCCATTGCGGCGGCCATCCACAGCGGTTGTACAGTCGGATCAAAGGCCCCGCCCGTGGCATCATGCAGGGCTGAACACAGGCTCAATACGCTCAACAATTCCGGCGATGGGGCATTCAGAACCCCATGGCTGTTCAGCTGGGTCAGCTCGGATTCTGGCCGGTACAGGCTGAAGATCAGTTCCAACCGCTCAAGCTCGGCCTCGACCGCGGCAATGATTGGCGCGGCCCGGGCGTCCGTCAGACCTTCGAGGCGCAAGCTTGCCGATGCGCCCAACGCTGTCCCCTGCCACCGGGCCGTCTGGGCGGATGACGCGACGGCGGGCAGTGCCGCGCAGGCGGCAGAGACTGTCAGGAAACGGCGGCGGTTCATCCGGGTCATTCGGGGGTCTCCAGTTTCAAGCCCAGATCGACGGGGCCAAGAACCTCGTCTTCCGGGATTTCCGGCAGCGGCATGGTCGTTCCGCCGTATCGTTCAGAAAATACCAAGGCAGCGTCCCGATCCGCGAAGGGCACGATTTCCGGCGCGCCCATACCGCCCGCCACGTTCGAGCCAACGACAAAGATGGCACCGTCGGCCTTGATCCAGTTGGAAATACCGGGTTGGCTCCAGTTCGGGGCGGCCCCCATGTCGCTGACATAGATCGCGGTAATATCGGCGTCTCGCTCGGGGCTTTTGAGGTAAGCCACCATGTCGCGCACCTGAGCAAAGAACAGCGGGGCGGGGTGGCCCTTGAGGTGGATCTGCCCTTTTGGCCCGCCATGTTCGGCGATGTTCATCTGGCAAAAGTGACTCAGCGCGTCCGGGGTCAGGTCGACCGGGTCCGGGGCCTCGGCCACGTCTTCCTTGCAGGCCGCCAGCGCAACCAGCGCGATCAGGCACAGGCGTTTCATGGCTCGACCCTCCGGAACGCCAGCCGGGCCAGGGCAAAGCCCAGCACCGGCCAGATCAGCAGCGAGGCGGGCGCGGCCCAGACCGGCAGCGCCTGCGCCGCGCCGGTCATGCCCGACGCCATCGCGACACCTTCGGTCGCGGCGATGTTCCACAGACGGAAAGCGTCGGCCGGGTTGGCCACCATCACCCATGGAAAGACGGATTGGGTGAAGGCGCCGCCCTTGTCCATGACGACGGCCCCCAACAGGCCCAGATCATAGAGGACGACAAAGACCAGCCAGAGCCCGGCCGACAGACCTGCCGCTGCCGTGGCCCCCTTTGCCAGGGCGGACAGCAGGTATCCCAGCGCCAGAAACACGGCGCCCAGCAGGATGGATGTGAGGATGAGGCGGACCAGCGCCATCAGGCTTTCGGGCCCCGCCCCGCCAAAGAATGCGGCAACTGCGCCTGCGGTGCCGAAACCGACCGTCATGGCAAACGCCAGTGCCGCCAGATGGGCGGTGAACTTGCCCAGCAGGATTTCTCCGCGCCCCGCCGGATAGGACAGCAGCAGCGACAGGCTGCCGCGATCCACGTCGCCTGCGATGGCGTCAAAGGCGATCATCAGCGCCAGAAGCGGCGCAAGGTAGACCGACAATGTGGTCATCGACGCGACCGAGACAGTCAGCATATCGACGCCCAAAGTGCCCGTGGGCGCACTGCCCGCAAAGGTCAGCGCAAGCGCAAACAGCACCATGATCAGTGTGGCGACCAGCAGCCAGCGGTTGCGGCGCAGGATCAGCAATTCGGTGCGGGTGATAGCGAGGAAGCGGGTCATTGCATATCCTCCTGAGCATAGTGGCGATACAGGTCTTCCAGCTTGGGCGGGGTCATTTCCACATCCGCCACCGCGTCGCCCAGCCCGGCAATACGGCGCAGCGCCTCCATCTTGTCGGCGGGTGAACAAAGCAGTTCCACCGAGGCGCCGTTGATCCGGTTGCCGCCCAGTTCGGCGGCCAGGGCATCTGCGTTGGCGCTGGCGCGCACCTTCAGACGGATCGGCAGACCCGCCAGTGCCGACAGGCTGTTTAGGGTGTCGTTGGCGACCATCCGGCCCTTGCGCATGATGGCGATGCGGTCTGTGCGGGCCTCGACCTCGGTCAGGGCGTGGCTGGCAATCAGGACAGCGGTGCCCTGCCCGGCCAGTTCGTCGATGATGGCGTACAGATCCTGGCGCGAGATGGGGTCCAAGCCCGATGTAGGCTCATCCAGCAGCGCCACTTTTGGCTGGCCCAGCAGCACCTGCGCCAGACCCAGACGTTGTCGCATACCTTTGGAATAGGTCCCGATGCGGCGGTCCAGCGCGTCGCTGAGGCCGACACGTTCCAACAGGCCGGTCACATCGGCCTTGACCCCTGAAAGCTTGGCAAACAAGGTCAACTGCTCGCGGCCCGTCAATGCGGGATGAAATGACACCGCCTCGGGCAGATACGCGGTCTCGCGCCGCGCCTGTGCGCTGCCGGGGGTGGCGTGCCCGATCCGAATGGCGCCGTCCTGGATCGGTGTCAGGCCGAGGATGGATTTGATCAGGGTCGACTTGCCCGCGCCGTTATGGCCCAACAGCGCAACGCGCTGACCGGGGGCAAGGGACAGGGTGATATCGTCAAGAACGCGGGTCTTGCCACGGTCCTTGCAGACGTTGTTTATCGTCAGGGCCTTATCCGTCATGAGGCACCTTTTTCATAGCTGGGGGTTCAGGGGCTTGCATCAATGGGTTGCTGTCCATCACGCCGCCCGGCAGCAGTGCCGGAAAGGCCGATTGCGACCAGCGCACCAGCTGCACGGCAGGCGAGCCGAGCAACAATTTGGCTGCGGGTTGGGTCCACAGCACATGGTCCATACTGTCATTGGGGCGATAAGGAGCATCGGCAATGCCGTTGCCATCCACATCATAAGCGGCAAAGTCGGACCAGTAATTGCCGCGCCCGTCTTCGGACCACTCGACCCATTTGGTCGAGACATATTTCACCTGCGTCCGGTTCCCGATGAAGGAATTGCCAACGATGCGGTTACGCTCGGACCCGGCGGTAAAGTGGATGCCGATGCCGCATCCTTCGAACCAGTTGTCGGTGAATTCGTTCTTGTTCGAATTATACAGGAAGGTGCATTTCTCTTCGGCACCTTTCACCACGTTCCCGGTGATCACGCTCTTGTTGGCATAGTTCAGCATCACGCCATGTTCGCGGTCATTGATCGAGACATTGTTGGCCACGGTCACATTGGTCGTGAACATCACCGCATAACCCAGATCATTGCCGATCGAGACATTGTCGCTGACGACCGAGTCATCGGCATACATGTAATGCACCGCAAACCGCAGATCGCGGAACAGGTTGCCGGTAAAGCTGTTCTTTTTGGACGAGTTCACAAAGATCCCGTCGCGGCCAAAGCGGATGTCGTTGTCTTCCACCCGCGCACCCGGTGCGTTCCAGACATAAACGCCATTGCCGCGGTCATTCATCCGCTGATCCTGACGCCCTTCGATCCGGTTGCCCCGCACGATGCTGTCCTTGGCACCATGGATGTCGACACCGTAAAGATTGCCCAGCAGCACGTTATCCTCGACCACCGGCGCATGGGCCGTCTTGCTCAGCTGGATACCGCTGTCGATCCCGTCATGGCTTGAGCCGGAACCGATCACCGTAAGCCCGCGTACGGTTACGCCCGGCCCGATCACGGTGATGACGCTGCCCTCACCTTGTCCGTCAATGGTGGCCAAGCCCTGCCCGTCGATGGTGACAGGCCGGTCCAGTACCAACTGCTCGTTATACGTTCCGGGGCGCAGGCGGAGAGTGTCCCCATCCGCCGCCTGCGCCAGTATTTCAGTGATGGCCCCCGCCCGGTTGGGCACATCCCATTCCGCCGCCCAAAGGGGCGAGCCGAGCAGGAGCGGTATGAGCAGGGACCAACGCATGATTACGCGCTCCGTGGTTCAACAAACATGCGGCCGCGCATCTCCATATGCAGCGCGTGGCAGAACCACTGGCAATAGAACCAGTGTACGCCTGGGCGATCCGCAATGAAGGTGACCGAGGCGGTGGCCTGCGGTGCGACTTCCATCGCGACACCGAAATTGGCCATGCAGAAGCCATGGGTCACGTCATCCACATCGTCCAGGTTGGTGACATAGACCGTGACCTCGTCACCTTGCTTGACGGTGAACTTCTCAAGGCTGAATGTCGGCGCGACCGAGGTCATATAGACCCGGACCTTGTTGCCATCCCGGATCGGCTCATCTGCGCCGTATTCCAGGTCCACGCCATCGGCCTCGGCCTGTTTACGTGCGTCTTCCCATGTCGGGTCGTTGCGATCCCAGACATTGACCGGGTTGACCTTGGACCGGTGCACGATGATCGAGTCATGAGGCTCCGCAAAGGTCGGGCCGTCATGGACCACCTTCATCTTGTCGCCCGAGATGTCGATCAACTGCTCGTTTTCCGGCTTGAGAGGCCCGACATTCAGGAAGCGGTCTTTCGAGAACTTGTTCATCGAAATCAGCCACTTGCCGTCGGCTTCGGCGGTTTCACCCATCGAGGTCGAGTTATGGCCCGGCTGGTACTGTACGTCGACCTTGTCAAGGATCGGGTCAACATCTGCACCGGCATAGGCTTCGATCGCCTTGGCGATGTCCCATTTCACCACCTGACTGTCCAGGAACAGGGTGGTGTAGGCATTGCCCTTACCGTCAAACGCGGTGTGAAGCGGGCCAAGACCCAGCTGCGGTTCCGCCACGATGGCCGAGCGCGGATCGGCATTGTCGGCAAACAGCGCGTCGACTTTTTCCACATCGATCACGGAAACGGTCGGCGACAGCTTGCCGTTGATCATGATGTGTTTCTTGTCGGGTGCCGCGTTCACACCGTGCGGCGAGTTGGGGATCGGGATATAGCGGGTCAGGTTGCCGCTTGCCTCTTTGCGGCCATCCACGACCTTGACGCCGTTCAGCTCTTGATAATTGCCTGCTGCAATCGCGTCTTCGATGCCTTTGAGGTTGAATACGACCACATGGTCCAGCTCGTTCTCGGTCATCTCGGCCAGGTTCATACCCATTTCCGAGTTGTACGAGGTCGAGAAGGCATATTTGCCCTGATAGTCGCAATCGGTGTTGTCGAGGTTGCCCGAAACGATCACCTGCCAGGCGACTTCCATCGTGTCGCCGTCGATGGCGGTGAAAATGTTCACATATTGCGACGGGTCGTCGAGAACCTGACCGTCATTGACCAGAGGTGCCTCATGTTCACCATTGGCAAAGACATAGCCGGTGCGGGGGTATTTCTGAGGACGCAGGCCGTGGATATCATGCGCGTTGGGGATTTCGATGATCTTGTCGCATTTCATCACATCGCAACGCACACGGGCCACGCGGGTGTTGGCCTTGTCGTTCATGAACAGATAACGGCCATCATAGGTGCCGTCTGTAAAGGACATGTGGGGGTGGTGAAGGTCGCCATTGTCATAGGTGACCTTGCCATTTGCGGCCAGGAACTCTTTGGTTTCAGGCAGCAGGCCCTCGGTCAGGACTTTCAGCGATTCGTTGGTCTGACCCCAGCCCGTGGCCGAGCACCGGTTGAACACCGGAACACGCATCAGTTCACGCATCGAAGGCACGCCCAGAATGCGCAGCTCGCCAGTTTGGCCCGAAGACCAGAAGCCGTAATATTCGTCCAACTCGCCCGGCTCCAGGTGCAGCTTGGCGGCGGCGCTGGCCTCTTTGGCGGTCATCAGGGTCGATCCCAGACCGGTCCCGGCCAGCACGGCGCCGGTGGCTGTTGCCCCCAGCATCCCGCGGCGGGTGATGTTCAGTTTCTTGTCATGTTCCGACATTTTCGTTCCTCCTTTTAGGAAACGGTTTGCGGTTTGGCGTTCGGATGGTTCGCCGGTGGTTGTCCGAGAGGGGTCTTGAGGTTGACCGACCCTGTCTTGGCCCGCCGTTTGAGTTGGCGGATAACGACGGGACATTTGTCCTCGGACTGGTAAAGCACCTGACAATGCAGGCAGGTGACGCACTCGTTCGGATTGATCTCACCGGTGGGATGGATTGCCTGAACGGGGCATTCATTGGCGCAGGTCTGACAGGGGCTGCCGCAATCCTTGTAGCGGCGCAGCCAGTCGAACATGCGAATACGGGCCGGGATCGCCAGCGCCCCGCCCAGCGGGCAGAGATAGCGGCAATAGAACCGTTCGATGAACAGGCCGATCACCAGCAGACCCACCGCAAAGACCACGAAGGGCCAGTCGCGCATGAATTTCAGGATGATCGCGGTCTTGAACGGTTCAACCTCGGCATATTGCTCGGCCAGCGGGATCGAGACAAAGCTGAGCCCGAAAAGACCGAGGAAGATCATGTATTTGGCGGGCCACAGGCGTTCATTCAGACCCCATGGCAGCGTCCATTGCGGCACTTTCAGCGCCCGCGCAATCTTGTTGGTCAGTTCCTGCAGGGCCCCAAACGGGCACAGCCAGCCGCAATAGGCCCCACGCCCCCAGAACAGCAGCGCGGCGGCCACGGCAAACCACTGGATGAACACCAGCGGGTCCATCAGAAACGCGTCCCAGGTGAAACCGCTGCGCAGGCTGCCGGCCAGCGCCATCAGGTTCACCACGCTCAGCTGTGCATTGGCGTACCAGCCGATGAAGAACAGGGTCATCGTCAGGTATCCGATGCGGAACCAGTAAAAGACGCGTGCATTCATGGTGGCGTGGAACTGGAAAAAGAAGGTCGCGGTCAGTACCAGCAGCATGACGCCAAGGACGCCGATTTCGACGGTGCGGTCCTTCCAGATGCGTTTCCACAGCGCGGCCTTGGCGGCGGCCTCGCCGGTGGCATCATCGACCATTGCGGGGGCCGCGACCGGCAGCAGATACTGCTCGGGCAGCTTGTAGCCCAGATCGAAGGTCAGGAATGTCTTTTCCACCGCGCCCACGGCGCGCTGCACCAGCAATTGCATGCGGAACGGCTCCGCCGGGTCGAACTCGGCATCTGCCGGAATCTTGAAAATATCCAGCTCGGTAAAGCTGGGCGCATCAGGCGCGGCGACCGTGCCCAGGCGCCGTTGCTGCTTGTCAAAGAACCGGACCGAGCTATCGCCCTGGATCAGTTGAATGCGGTCGAAAATCCCGCCCCGCACGTAACCAGAGCCCTTAAAGCTGTAGGCCCCGCGCCCCAGCACCAGAATGGCTTGTTCGCCTTCGTCCAACCACGCGGTCAGGTTCTGATACTCGGCCTCGCCCAGCAGGGACTTGCCGATTGAAGGCACCGAAACAAGTGCCATATGCATGTCGATAAACGTGTCATCCGGCTCGCCGGGTTCGGGGCGTTTGATGGCGCGCTGATCGCCTGTGGCCTCGAATGCCGCATTGACCTGCCCGATATCCAGCGTCAGCCGCCGGACCGAACCGTCGCCCGAAAGCGTAGCCCAGTCATAGACCGCATCTTGTGCCATATCGATTTCGCGCCTGGGGCCATCAGCCTGCAGCGGCGACAACCCGCCCAGACCCAGCGCCCGCGCCACCTTGATGCCACCGCGCACAAGGCTGTCGTCGATCACCATGATGGTGACCGTCGCGCCCGAGATGATGTCAAGGTCATGCCCCTCGCCGCCGGTTTCGGCCTCGACCTTCAGGTCCAGACCCGCATAGCCTTCGGTCAGTTCAACCATGCGCGCGTTGGGGATGCCGATCAGAACGATCGGTTCCGAGTGTTTGACCAGTTGCACGCCGGTCAGCACCGCATCATCGTCGATGGCGGCGACCACATGGATCGGCTTGCCGGAATACCCGGTCGTGCCAACGAAATCCGAGGTCAGGAAGGCCCAGGCGACGGTTTCCCCGCCCTTCAAAACAGGGGCGACCGGCACATCATCGCGCACCGGGCCAAAGGCATCGGCACCGGGGGCCAGATCGGCGGGGTCAATCTCGGGCAGGAAGCTGGCAAGGCTGTCGGCATGGGCGCTGATCGCCATCAGGCAGGACAGGACAAGGGCCAGCAGGAATTGGATTGCGCGACTTACGACCACGGCGCACCTCCGGAAACTTGGGTTGACGCCATGGACGCGCACCGGGCGCGTTCGGTTCTATGATGGGTTCCGCACGGGGGCCCTCGGGTTTCGGGCCAAAGGCGGGCGGATACATATGGGGTGCATATGCGGGTTTGGTTGGGGCGCACGACGGCAAGACCTTCGCACAGCGCCACTTCGACGGGGTCAGCCAGCGGGGCTGTGGATGTCACGGCACAAAGCGCGCAATCGGCGCATTTCGGACAGGGCGCGGCGGGATCGTCGGTCTCCTCCTCGGGATCGACCTGAACCCAGACCGCCCCTGCCTCCGAGCAGATCTCCATCCATACGCCCTGGCCGGGACTCGCCAGCGCCGGTCCGAGCAGCTGCAGCAACAGCAGGAAGATGCCCGCAAGCCCCGCCAGCGCACGGAAAGTGCAACCGGCAGTTTCAGGGAGGTGGCAGCGGGAAAACATGGAGACTCCGACTCGGGTTTCGTTCCCCAGACCTACCGCCACCGTCCGGACCCCAACTTGACTTACGTCATGTGGACCGAAGAAATCGGGTCCTGCGCCGCGGGCGACCGGCCCGCCCGGGCAGCCCCGAAAACGGTCGGGGCGTCACGACAAAACGGCCCCCGGAACCGAGGGCCGTTTCAGCATTCAAAGAGCCAGAGCTGCGTTACTGCGCCGCGATTGGCATCCGGGCAATCTGGCATCGCTGCCATAGCGCCGACAATGCGCCGACAAGGTGATCGACATCAGCATCCGAATGCACCGGCGACGGCGTAATCCGCAGCCGTTCCGTCCCCTTGGGGACAGTCGGATAATTGATCGGCTGGATGTAGATCCCGAACTCTTCCAGCAATGTGTCCGAGATGAACTTGCACTTGACCGGGTCACCAACCATGACCGGGATGATATGGCTGGGATTGGGCAGGTGCGGGATCCCTTCGGCATCCAGCCGCGCGCGCACCTGCGCCACACGGACTTTTTGCTGGTCCCGTTCCGTTTGCGACTGCTTGAGGTGCCGGATAGAGGCCGCGGCACCGGCTGCAATCGACGGGGGCAGTGCGGTGGTAAAGATGAACCCGCTGGCGAAACTGCGCACAAAGTCACACAGCGCCGCCGACGCCGCGATATAGCCACCCACGACACCAAACGCCTTGCCCAATGTCCCTTCGATAACGGTCAGCCGATCCATCAGGCCCTCGCGCTCGGCGATACCGGCGCCCCGTGGACCATACAGCCCCACGGCGTGGACCTCATCGAGATAGGTCATTGCCCCAAATTCATCCGCCAGATCGCAGATTTCACGGATCGGGGCGATGTCGCCATCCATCGAATAGACCGATTCGAAGGCAATCATCTTGGGCGCGTCGGGGTCGGCGGCGGCCAATTTGGCGCGCAGGTCAGCCACGTCATTGTGTTTCCAGATCACCTTTTGCGCGCGGGAATGGCGGATGCCCTCGATCATCGAGGCATGGTTGAGCGCATCTGAGAACACGATCATGTTCGGGATCTTCGCGGCCAGGGTTCCCAATGCGGCCCAGTTGGACACATAGCCCGATGTGAACAAAAGCGCGGCTTCCTTGCCGTGCAGGTCCGCCAGTTCATTTTCAAGGATCACGTGGTCATGGGTCGTGCCGGAAATGTTGCGGGTTCCCCCCGCGCCGGCGCCACACCGATCCAGCGCATCATGCATTGCGCCAATCACTTTCGGGTGCTGCCCCATGCCCAGGTAATCGTTGGAACACCAGATACGCACGTCACGCTGAACCGACCCATCGGTCTGGCGGGCGTTGGGGAACGCCCCGCGGCGGCGTTGCAGATCGATGAACACGCGGTAGTTCCCTTCCGCCTGCAAATCATCAAGGCTCTGGCTGAAATATCGCTCGTAGTCCATGACATACACTCCCGGAATTACTGGCTTTGAACGCAGACTAGGAACTGCGGCGCGGGTGTAACATGACTATGGTCAAGTAAGCCCGGACAAAAAAGCCTGATGCGCCAGCGCGCAGTTTGGCATAGCTTGGCCGGGGACAGATGGAACGACCCGCTTGGGTTGGACAGAGAATTGGGGGCCTTTCATGTCGCATGAAAGACAAAAAGCGGTCGCGCGGCAATCGCTTCTGCTGCGCTCTTTGCCAGAGCAGCACGTGGATACATTGCTGAGCCATGCCATTTGGCGCACCTATGACCGGGGCGAGACAATTTTCCTGCAAGAGGAAAAGGCGCAGGCGATTCACGTCATGCTGGATGGCTGGGTCAAGCTGTTCCGCATGACGCCGACAGGGGCCGAGGCCGTCGTCAGCGTTTTCACCCGCGGCGAAAGTTTTGGCGAGGCCGTCGCCCTGCGCAACATGCCCTACCCCGTGTCCGCCGAGGCTGTTTCGACCTGTGAAATCATGCATATCCCAAGCCCGGCGCTTGTTGCCTTGATCCGAGAAGACAGCGAGATCGGGATATCCATCCTTGCGGCAACGTTCAGCCACCTGCATTCTCTGGTGGCGCAGCTGGAACAGTTGAAGGCGCAGACCGGAGCGCAGCGCGTGGCCGAGTTTCTGCTGAGCCTGTGCGACAGCGACGAGGGCGCCTGCGCCGTGACCCTGCCCTATGACAAGATGCTGATCGCCGGACGCCTTGGCATGAAACCCGAAAGCCTCAGCCGCGCCTTTTCGCGGTTGAAACCGGCCGGGGTCACCGTCAATCGCAACCATGCCGAAATTGGCGATGTCGAGATGTTGAGAGAATATGCCGAAAGCGACCCGGCAGAGAATTGGAGCAGATGATGACCGACCGGAAGACAGCGGTGCTGGGTGCGATCGACGCAGCCAACGCCATCGACCCGAACCTGGAAGACGGGCGCCCCGAGGCGCTTTTGTATGGCGAACGGATGACCGCCGAACTGGACAGGCTGTTTCCCGACGCGCCGGATGTTCTGGCGATTGCCGCCCGTGGCCAACATGTCGAACGGTGGAAACTGGCCCGGTCCGAATATCCCGAAGGCCGCGCCGGATACCTGGCCTGGCGCAAGGCGCAAGGGGTCCATCATGCCGATGTCGTCATGCGCATGATGCAAGAGGCCGGGTACGAGGCCGACGACATCGAAGCGGCGGGGCGGATGTTGCGCAAAGAGGGCATCAAGCGCGATCCGATGGTTCAGTCGCTTGAAGACGTCATCTGCTTTGTCTTTCTGAAATGGTACTTTGCCCCGTTCGCCAAGAAATACTCGGCCGAGAAAATCCAGCGGATCGTGGAAAAGACGGCGCGCAAAATGTCGCCCGAAGCGCGGGACCGGGTGTTGGCGGAATTCGACCTGCCCGAAGACCTGGCCGCCGCTTTCAGGGCCTGAGGCTGATGCCAAGGTCCTGCGTCAGATCAGGTAGAGACCGAATACAAGCAGCGTAAACCCCGTCAGAACCGCCGTGAACCCGCCCAGCCAGGCGGGGCAACGCCGCAGGTCGAGATAGCGCGCCAGTATCAGGCGCATCTTGGCCAGTGCCAATAGCAGGATACCGGCGCCGACAAGCGCGGGGGGCAGTTGAAACAGGGTCAGCGCCGCCGTCGAAAGGCTGAGCGCGACCAGAGCCCCCCATGTGGTCAGCAGCGCACGCGGACCTCCGCCTAGGGTGGAATTGGGCAAAGAAGAGCGTTCAGGCATCGGCTTACCCCAGCAGGTAGACAACGGGGAACAACATCACCCAAACCAGATCGACCATGTGCCAGAATTGGGCACCGGCCTCGATATTGCGGGGATTGTCCCGCCATGCGACGACAAGAAGAATGGCAACCCCTGCCAAAACATGGGCGGCATGGAACCCGGTAAGAAGGTAATAGAACATAAAGAACGGGTGGGTTTCATAAGTGATCCCCTGCCCGGCCTTACCGGCATATTCCGCGCCCTTGATGGCAAGAAACACAACGCCCAAAACAGCGGCCCCGACCAGAGCGAGCCGCGCGGCACCGCGCTGCCCCGCCAGTCGCCATTGCAAGGCCAGCGCTGCCAAAAGGCCTGATGTGACCAGCACCAGCGTATTGAGCGCCGCCCCCGTTCGGTAAAGATGCGACTGCGCCTCGGCAAAACCCGCCGGATCGGTGAGGCGCACGCCCATGAAGGCGATCAGACCTGCCCCGAAAACCATCAGCTCGGATACGATCAGGACCCACATCAAAAGCTCGCCGGGCAGAGTGTCCGATGGGCTGCTTGTGCGGCTGGCGTCGCTCATGCGCCGACCAGTTGGCGATAGATCTGCGGCAAGGCCATGGTCAGACGATGCGGATCGGGGACAACGGCAAAGCCGCCCTGCCCGAACATACGCGGGAACCAGCTTTTGCCGGTCTTGTCGATCGTGACCCCAAAGACGGATTGCCCGCTGCGGCGGGCCTCGGCCACGGCCTGGCGCGTGTCCTCGATGCCGTGGCGACCTTCATAATGGTCTAGATCGTTGGGCTTGCCGTCGGTGATCACCAGCAACAGCCTGCGCTTGCGTGATTGGTCCGCCAGATCGGCCGAGCAATGGCGGATTGCAGCGCCCAGCCGGGTATAATGCCCGGGCCGCAGCGAAGCGATGCGCTGTTCGACAAGCGACCCCATCGGTTCATCAAACCGTTTGCAGCGCTGAACAAAGACCCGCTGGCGTTTCAGCGAACTGAACGCGTGGATCGCGAAGTCATCGCCGCAGGCATTCAGACCCCAGGCCAGCGCGGCCAGCGCCTCGCGTTCGATGTCGATCACCGCGCGGCCCGTGACGGCGCTTTCGGTCGAGCGGCTGGCATCCAAAAGGATGGAAACCGCCAGATCACGCGCCACGGGCCGGGACTGCATCCAGACCCGTTCATTGCCCTCGCCGCTGGCGCGGCGGTCGGTTTCGGCGCGCACGGCGGCTTCGATATCCAGTTGATCACCGTCCAGATGGCCTCGCGTCATCACCCGGCCGGGCCGCAGCGCCTCGAACTGGCGTTTGACGGCGCGGATGCGGCGGGCGGTTGCCGGGTCCTTGCCAAACTCGGCCGCGTCCGCGCGGATATCGGCATCCGACAACAGGACATTGACGTGATCGGGCAGGTATTGGCCGGTGCGCACATCCCATTCAGGATAGAGAATGCGGCCCGAAAGGCGCTCTCGGTTGACGTCTTCGGGTGCCAGATCAAGGTGCAGCTTCAACCGCGTCGGCGGTGCTTTTGATATCTGGCCCAGACCGATTTCGTTCTGGTCGTCTGCGGCCTTCTTGGCGTTGTCGGGATCATCGTCATCCACGCGGCGATTGAGGTTGAGAAACTCGGCCCAGCTGAGGATCGCTTCGAACTTGTGCAGGATGAAACTGTCATTGCGCTCGGCCTGATCAGACTTGCGGCGCCTTGCCCTGTGGGTTTTCTCGCTTGATTCTTCGGGCGGGCCTTCGGTTTCGGGGTTTTCGACCTCGTGATGTTCCGACTTTGATACGGCGCGCAATTCCGGCCAAAGCGGGACCGGGCGCAATGGCTGATATCCGCGCGGTGCATTCAGGTCATCGTCTGGCGACAAAAGCTGCCGGGCTCTTGCCGACAATGGGGCGGGATCACCCAGCATGTTGCGCACGACCTCTTCGACCGCGGCTTCGACCGGCGGCAGGTCGGGCAGGTCGCGCTGATGCAGCACGCCTTTGCACAGTTCGGAATATAACGGGCGCAGGCCCGGTGCATCATCCAGCGTTGCGGCCACCATGTCCCGCGCGGCTGACAAGGCACACAGATCGGCGCGAAGGGGGTCGGTCGCGTCGATCCGTGTGCCTGCATGGGCGGCGGCAGCAGCCAGCCAGACATAAAGGGCGCCGTTGGCCTCGCGGGCCGGGAAAACGGCCAAACTGTCCGGAAGGCGCAGAACCTCGCCGTCGTAAGATGCGCGCGGCGTCAGTTCCACTTCGGTGCCCAGCCGGCGGCGCCAGCTTAGACGGTGGTGCGAGACCTCGGGGGAAACCGGGCGCAATTCGACGCCCGGGTTTCCCCCCAGCCCGCGGAAAAGAACGGCCAACCGCCCAGCGACCTGCGACAGGTCGACCGCGGCTCCTTCGTGCACCTCTGGTGCATCCAGGCGGCTGGCAAGGGTGTGCCACAGTTTCCCGATCGTTTCTTCGGGTTCCCATGGCTCAAAATCGATCTTGACCATCGGCCGGCCTCACCCAAAGACGGCCGTAACAAGATCGAGGAGCCCGCGTTTGATATCCTCGTCATCTGTCAGAGGTTCGATCATGGCGGCAAGAATGGCGCGGTCGGTGGACATGCCCTGTGCGATCAGCGTCGCGGCATAAACAACCAGACGTGTGGAAACGCCTTCCTCAAGATCCTGACCCTTGAGCCCGCGCAGCTTGTTCGCCAGCCGGATCAGCGGCTTGCAGCGTTCCAGCGCCAGCCCGCTTTCCTGGGCGACCACTTCGGCCTCCATCTCAGGCGAAGGAAAGTCGAACTCCAGCGAGATGAACCGCTGCCGGGTCGAAGGTTTCAGGGTTTTCAGGATATTCTGGTAACCGGGGTTGTACGAGGCGACCAGCATAAAGCCGGGGGCGGCCTCAAGTTCCTCGCCCGTGCGGTCGATCGGCAGGATACGCCGGTCGTCGGTCAGCGGGTGCAAAACGACGGTCACGTCCTTGCGGGCCTCGACCACCTCATCAAGGTAACAGATCGCGCCTTCGCGCACCGCGCGGGTCAAGGGGCCATCGACCCAGACGGTTTCTCCGCCCTTCAGCAAATAGCGCCCGATCAGATCGGCGGCGGCAAGGTCGTCGTGACAGGCCACGGTATATAGCGGGCGGCCAAGGCTGGCGGCCATATGGGCCACAAAGCGGGTCTTGCCGCAGCCTGTCGGCCCTTTCAGCAGAACCGGCAGGTTGTTGGTATAGGCGGCGGCGAACACATCGCATTCGTCGCCCTGGGGCAGGTAGAAGGGGGCGTCAGCCGCCCCCGTTCCCAGATTCAAGGATCCATCCATGTCCATCACTCCGCAGGCGTTTCAGCAGCGCCGGGTTCAATGACCTCTTTCCGGGGTACCCAGATCGAGTAGATGAACAGCAGCGCGCCGATGACAACCACAAGACCCGCACCAAAGCGCATCCAGTAGAAGATCGAGATCTGGTCCTGCACATCCATGAAGTAGTCTCCGATCACGCGTTGCATATGCGTCTGGACAGTACCGCCGAAGGTCAGCACGAAGGTCATGAAGACCATGCCGCTGGTCATCAGCCAGAACGAACCCATGTTCAGCACCTGATTATACGGATCCCGGTTTTTCAGGATCGGCATGGCATAGGTGAAGATTGCCAGGTTGAGGCAGACATAGGCACCGTAAAAGGCCAGGTGACCGTGCGCCGCGGTGATCTGCGTGCCATGGGTATAATAGTTCACCCCGTGCAGCGTATGCAGAAAGCCCCAGACACCCGCGCCAAAGAAGGCAAGCGTGGCACAGCCCAGCGACCACAGCAGCGCGGCCTTGTTGGGGTGGTCCCGGCGGCCCTTCCAGACCATGACGAAGGCAAAGGCCATCATCGCAAAGAACGGGATCACTTCGAGGCTCGAGAAGATCGAACCGATCCACTGCCAGTACGCAGGCGTACCGATCCAGTAATAGTGGTGGCCCGTGCCAAGGATACCCGAGAACAACGCGGCGGCGACGATGACATAAAGCCATTTCTCGACCACCTCGCGGTCCACACCGGTCAGCTTGAGCATCAGGTAGGCCAGGATCGAGGCCATGATCAGTTCCCAGACGCCTTCGACCCACAGGTGGACAACATACCACCAGTATTGTTTGTCCAGTGCCAGGTTGCCCGGATTGTAGAAGGCAAACAGGAACAACAGCGCCAGACCCCACAGGCCCAACAGCAGGATGTTGGTGATCGCGGTCTTCTTGCCCTTCAGAACGGTCATCGACACGTTGTAAAGGAAGATCAGCGCGGCCACGACAATGCCCGCCTTGACCCATTTGGGTTGCTCAAGAAACTCGCGACCCTCTTTGCCCAGCAGCCAGTTGCCCTCGAACAGGTTGAACACATAGGTCACAACCACGCCCAGCGTTCCGACCACAAGGATCAGAAGCTGAAGATAGGCCAGCTTGGTCGAGTGGATCTCGCGTTCGGCCTCTTCCGGGATAAGGAAATACGCGGCACCGAAAAAGCCGAGAATCAGCCAGACAATCAACGCGTTGGTGTGCAGCATGCGCACGATGTTGAACGGCAGCAGCTCGCTCAGAAAGTTGGGCGATACATAGATCCAGCCGGCCAGCAGACCGCCGATCACCTGGATCGCAAACAAGCCCATGGCGACTGCAAAGTAGACATAGGCGATTTTTTGGGATTGGTATTTCATTGCTCCGTTTCCCTTCTCAGCCGGCCTCGTTGGGCGGCCAGTCCTGGGCGTCGATATTGTCCGTCCAGATCAGGAAGTTCGCCAGATCGCGGATTTCTTCGTCGCTGAGGTTGAAATTGGGCATCTGCCGACGACCGGGAATGCCGGTCGGTTGGGCCTCCATCCAGCCCTTGAGGGATTCAAAGGCTGATTCCGGGTCGTCCAGCACGCCCCAACGGGTCATCACGTTGCCGACTTCGGGTGCGTAGTAGGCCCCCTCACCAAGGATCGTGTGGCAGTTGATACAGGCGTGTTTTTCCCAGACATGCTTGCCCCGAACCACACTTTCATCGAGCTTCGCCGAGTTTTCGGAATTCACGATATACCAGTGGGAATGGGCCGACAGAGCCAGAAAGATAAGAATAAAGAACAGTGAACCGCCATAGAATATGTTGCGGGCCATGCTCTTGGTCATGACTTCGCGCATTGCGCTCTCCTTTGCGCCGCTTTGCTAGTGCGGGGATCATGACCCGGGGCGGGGCGTGCTGCCTTAACGAAAGTCAAGCCTGCCAAGGTTGTGGCGATTTCGACCCGCGTTCAGGCCGATTTCCTTTGAAACGCCTTCTGTCTGCCTGGAATCTTTGGCTGTTGCGCTTGGCTGGGGGCAAAACACGCGCTGAAGCGCACGCAGCTGGATGCCAGCCCCAAGCTGCGCCCAATCTGAATCGCGGCTGGCGCTTTGGGCTCGGGGTTGCCCGCGTGGGATCTTTTGGTGTCGCCGCAGCACCGGATGCTGGTTCGTTCGGCCATCGCCATGCGCATGTTCGACACGGCCGAGGCGTTGAAAAGCATCCCGCCCCTGGCGCGGGCGGAAATCTTTGGCCTGTTTCCTGAGCTGGCAAATTCCGGGCATATCCCTGCATCCGCGCGGCATATCCCGGCCAAGGGGCGTCAGATGCGCACCATGGTGGATCGCCATCTCAGGAACGAACGTCCGTTGATCGACGCCGTCTAGCGCCCGGTCACAGCCGCACTCAGGAACTGGACAGGCGTGGCCCGGCCAGCGCGGGCCACATGGCGAACAGGTATAACGTCAGGGCACAGATCCAGAACCCGTCGGCCAGCAGCATGACGGTCAGGTAGTGATCGCCAAGCCCCGATCCGACCCAGCGCAGAATTGCGGCCAAAGCCATGGCGCCATAGGCGATTGTAACGGGAAACGGGGCCACCAGGTCGCGGCCGCTGTGACCAAGCGCGGCGCGGCTCATGATGGCAAGGGTCATCCCTCCGACACAGCCGATGCCCAGCACGTGCAGGGCACCGATTTCGCTGCCAAAGCCCAGCAGCGATGCGCCCCACAACAGAAGGCCCAGCGCCAGCATGCCCATGCCGATGTGCAGGGCGATCAGTATCGGTTGCCGCAGCGCCCACCCCGACCGCCAACGCGACAGGCGCAGCACCTGCAACGCGCCCAGGATCAAAGCAACACCCCCGGCCACCGGTCCCGGACCCAAGGCCAGAACGGAAATCGGCAGAACAAGCGCGGTGATCATGCTGGCCTTGTCCAGCAGGGCCACAGAAACGGGCCAGCTTGATTCGGGGGCGCCCGCGCGTTTCATCGCGTTGCGGGTAAAGGCCGGTGTAACGCGACCGCCCAAAATTGCGATCATGGCGCACAGCGTGACCAGACCCGCACGCAGGCCGGTATCAAGCGTCGTGTCCGAAACCCCGATCCATTCCAGATGCGTCATGAGATTGGCGATCCAGATACAGCTGAGAAGCAGCAGAAAGACCATATTCTGAGGCTTTGGCCTCTTGATCAGCTGAGTCGCGATCTTGGCCGCCAGAATCGGAACGAACATCAGGTCGATCACCGCCACCAGCCAGGGGGCCAGGGCCATCGAGAACCACATGGCCGCCCGCCCCGCCAGCCAGAGAAAGGCGGCAAGCATAATGAAACGCGCGCGGGCATCCGGGGCGCCGGTCCAGTTTGGAACCGCAGTCAGAAAGAACCCGCCCAGCGCCGCAGTTGCATAACCAAAGATCATCTCGTGGGCGTGCCACATGGGCGGCGACATGGCGTAGGTCGGGTCGGAATAGGACAATGCGCCGGACTGCATCGCCAGCCAGACCCCCCAGGCCCCGCCAGCAAACAGGCCATAAAGGCCCGCCGACAGGAAAAAGACCCGAAACCCTTCGCTCAGGATACGCGTGATCATTGCCGACATCAGATCTCTCCGTGACGTTTGCGGTTGTTTTGGATGTCTACGCCCCGCAGCGGGCCGGGCCCTTAACAAAAATCAAGCCGGTGAAAAAAACATGACCTTCAAACACAGGATTTAGCGGGCAATATTTTGATAGAAAATGGCGCATCGGACAGGTTTTGCCGCCCCTCCGTTGACTTTTGTCAAGGCGGGTGGCCGCCTGCTGCCGCAGTCTCCGTGTTGCCTCACCACGCAAATGGAGAGTGATCATGTCACTTGGAATCAGCTACAATAAAACTGGCCGCGCCTTCGGGGTCGGTTTGGCAATGCTGCTAGGCAGCGTCGCCGCACCGGCCTTTGCCGAAGAGCCAACATTGAGCGACGAAGCCTTTGAGGCGTCGAAGCAGCTCTATTTTGAGCAATGCGCAGGCTGCCACGGTGTTCTGCGCAAAGGCGCCACCGGTAAGAACCTTGAACCCCACTGGAAGAAAACCGCAGCCGACGGCACCGTGACCGAAGGCGGCACGCTGGCGCTTGGCCAGGAACGCCTTGAAAAGATTATCGCCTGGGGAACCGAAGGCGGTATGAACAACTTCTCGGACATCATGACCGAGCAGGAAATCAAGGATATGGCGACCTACATCATGATGGAGGCCCCCAAGCCGCCCGAGATGTCGCTGGAACAGATGAAAGCCACGCGCAAGGTCTATGTCGAAGAAGCCGACTATCCGACCGAGCCGCTGCATGGCCGCAACTGGGAAAACTTCTTTGTCGTCATCGAACGTGACGTAGGCAAGGTGGCGGTGATCGACGGCGACACCAAAGAGGTTCTGACCCATATCCCGACCGGGTATGCGGTGCACGTCCTGAAAGCCTCGGAACACCATTCGCTGGAAGAACCGGAACAGCCCGGCCGCTTCTGGTACACAATGGGCCGCGACGGCAAGATGACCAAGATCGACCTCTGGCAGACGCCGGACAAGATGTTGGTTTCCGAAGTCAAGATTGCCTATGACGCCCGCGACGTCGCGGTGTCCGGCGACGGTAAATACGTCATCGGTGGTGGTTACTGGCCGCCGCATTTCGCAATCGTCGACGCGCAGACCATGGAACCGCTCAAGGTCGTATCGACCCGCGGCGTGAACGTGGACGGCGAGTATGTCGAAGAGGCCCGCGTGGCCGCGATCTACACCACTCCGAACGAGCCGACCTGGATCGTTGCGATCAAAGAACTGGGCCAGCTGTGGCAGGTTGACTATACCGACCTGGACAATCTGAGCATCGACAAGATCGACAGCGCCAAGTTCCTGCACGACGGGTTCTTTGACCCGACAGGCCGGTTTTTCCAGATCGCTGCGAACGCATCGAACAAGATGGTGGTTGTCGACACCGAAACCCACAAGCTGGAAGCGATGATCGACACCGCAGCCCTGCCGCACCCCGGACCGGGCGCCAACTGGAACGATCCGAATTGCGGCCCGGTTGCCGGTACAACCCACCTGGGCGTTGGCACAGTGACCGTTTGGGGCAACGACCCCGAAGGCCACCCGGATCAGGCCTGGAAAACCTGCTACGAAGTGGAAACCGACGGCCCCGGCCTGTTTGTCCGCACCCACCCGAACTCGGATTACATCTGGGCTGACCAGACCAAACACCCCGAGCCGGAAGTGCAGCAATCGGTTCAGGTCATCTCGAAAGAGACCGGCGAGATCGTGAAAACGATCCAGATCACCGAAGAGGAAGGCAACGCCGCCGTCCACTTTGAGTTCAACGCCGACGGCACCGAGGTCTGGGTATCCAAGTGGAACCTGGCGGACTCGAAAGAGCCCAACGGCGAGATCGTGATCTTCGACGCCAAGACGCTGGAAGAAATTGGCCGCATCGAAGGGCTGTATGCCCCGACCGGCAAGTTCAACGTCTACAACCGCTCGAACCACGTCACCTGACGGGATCGCAAGCACTATCGGAAAGGGCGGGCCCCTCGCCCGCCCTTTCCTCGTTTGATCAAACAGCCAAATTCACCGGCCTGCCAACCAAGGCCAGACAAGACAGCCATAACGGAGCCCGGATATGACCTCGGAACCGGAAAAGAAAAAACCGATCTGGCGCCGGTATTTCCTGTGGGGAATGCCAGTGGCCGGTATTGCCGCGGCCTTTGTCGCCGGCATCATCTTCTGGGGCGGGTTCAACACCGCCATGGAAGCCACGAATACCAAGGATTTCTGCATTTCATGCCACGAAATGCGCGATTTTGTTTATGAGGAATATGCCGGCACGATCCATGACGTGAACCGGTCCGGCGTGGGGGCGGTCTGTTCTGACTGCCACGTTCCCAAGGACTGGACACATAAGATCATCCGCAAGATCAAGGCCTCGAAAGAGCTGTACGGCAAGGTGGTCGGCACGATCAACACGCCTGAAAAATTCGAAGCCAAGCGCATTCATCTGGCGATGAACGAATGGGAGCGGATGAAGGCGACCGACTCGCGCGAATGCCGCAACTGTCACGATTTTGAATCGATGATGCCCGAGTTTCAGCGCCCCCGCGCCCGTCAGCAGCACCTGAACGCGATGGAGACCGGCCAGACCTGTATCGATTGCCACAAGGGTATCGCGCACTCGAACATCCGCGACCGGGCGACCGATGAGTATCTTGAGGAGCTGGAAGCGCCGAACCCGGACTTCATCCGCCCGATTCCGCCCGAATACCTGGCAAGCCTGGCACGGATCGAAGCCGAAGAGGCCGCCGAAGCCGAAGCCGAGAAAGCCGCCAAAAAAGCCCAGCAAGAGGCCGTGCAGGCCCAGATTGCCGCCGCGGTCGATGCCGCAGTGGCCGAAGAGCGGGCCAAGGCAAACGGTGAAGAAGCCGCAGCCCCGGCAGCAGTCGGTGGCAGCGATGTCGCCAGCAATGTCGATTGGAACGCTGTGGCCGGTTCGGACCTGAAACTGTTCTACCCCGGTCAGGCCTCGTTCGAATGGGTACAGAACGGCAAGTACCACGGCGGCGCACGCCCGTTGACCAAAGGTGGCGATGAGTGCTCGACCTGTCACGCCAAGGAACTGGATGCGATCGGCAACAAGATCGTCGCAGGCGGAGAGCTGGAACCCACACCGATCCCCGGCAAGCGCGGCGTGATCGACGCGACCGTGCAGGCCGCCCATGATGACGAGAACCTGTATGTCCGTCTGCAATGGCCGGATGCGGGCCACAGCCCTGCACCCTTTGTCGAGGGCGGCAAGATGGACCCCGACAACCAGATCAAGGTTGCCATGATGATCACGGGCACCGGGATCGAGATGGGCGACCAGGTTGGGTGCTGGTCATCCTGCCACGCCGACAACACCTATATGCCCTTTGCACCGGAAGCGGATGCGATTGCAGGTAATGGTGACGTGGCAGGCCGCCTGGCCACACAGGACACAGTGACCAAATATATCAGCGAAAGCCGCACCGAAGTCGAAGTCAAAGGTCGCCGCGGCAAGGCCCTGGGTGGCTGGGACAAGCTGAAAGCCGAGGAAGAGATCGCGCAATACCTTGAGGACGGCACCTATCTTGACCTGATGCGTGTCTATGCCGATGGCAGCGCGACCAATGGCTATCTGCTGGAACAGCGCGTGGTCAATGACGGCGAAATCGCCGCCTCGGCCAGCCTTGATGGCGGGATCTGGACCGTGGTCTTCTCGCGCCCGCTGAATTCCGGCGCGCCCGGCGACGTGCCGCTGGAGGCGGGTCAGACCTATACGGTCGGCTTTGCCATCCACGATGACTTTGCCGCCGCGCGGTTCCACCACGTGACGCTGAATACCAGCCTGGCGCTGGATGATGACGCGGCTTTCATCAACGTGGTGAAACAATAACCTAGAAGGGGCCGGATGATCCGGCCCCTTTTCCATCTGGACAGGAGACATGGACAATGACCCCCAGCCGCCTTCTTCCTGCGTTGCTGTTGCTGGCCGCACCGGCCTGGGCCGATGAAACCGCCGAAATCTGCGCCGAGGCCGAGCAACGCTATGTCGATTTGTTCGGTCAGCCCTCATCGGCGGTCGAGGATGCCGAGGTGGTGCTGATGTACAAGTACAACTTCTGCCCTGGCGAGCTGACCGTCAAAACCGGAACCACCGTGCGCTGGGTGAACGTGGACAAACGCACCAGCCATTCCGTTCTGCTGAAAGACGGCAGCGAACCGGAAAGCGACCGGCTTTTCCCCGAAGAATCGGTCGACCTGACCTTTCTCACCCCCGGCCCGCAGGAATATCTGTGCGGCCCGCATTGGGAAACGCAGAACATGATCGGAATGATCACCGTCGAACCCTGAGCCGAGGCAGCACTACAGGCAAGTTCAAAGGAGCGCGGGCGCAAATCCCGCGCTCCTTAACTTATGTCAAGGAGGTCTGTTTCCAAATCCGCCAATCTGCCCGCATGACACGCCCGGCACACCCAGCAACGTCCCCGACCGATATGTGGCACCTGCCGGAAAACCGGGCTCGGAAGACATTCAGACCAAGCGAGATTGCACATGAGCGGTAAGGTTTTTCTGATTGGTGCCGGCCCCGGCAACCCCGAGCTGATGACCCTGCGCGCCCTGCGGATGCTGCAAGACGCCGATGTGGTGGTCTATGACCGGCTGGTCTCGGACGAGATCCTGGCCATGCACGCAGACGGCGCCCGGCTGATCCCCGTCGGCAAGGCCCCCAAATGCCACACCGTCCCGCAGGACAGGATCAACGAAATACTGCTGGAAGAGGCCCGCGCCGGTCACACCGTCGCCCGCCTGAAAGGCGGCGATCCGATGATCTTTGGCCGCGGCTCGGAAGAGGCCGCTTACCTGACCGCCCACGGCATTGCCGTTGAATACGCGCCGGGCATCACCGCCGCGCAGGGGGCGTCGTGTTCCACCGGCGTGCCGCTGACCCATCGCGGGCTTGCGACCTCGGTCCAGTATGTCACCGGGCATCGGCAGGCCGACAAGGTGCTGGATCTGGACTGGAAGCGTCTGGCCGATCCGGACACGACACTTGTGGTTTACATGGGCGTCGCCAATATCGGGCAGATCGCCATGGGGCTGATGACCGAGAACCTGCCCGGCTCGACCCCTGTTCTGGCCGTGGGCAAGGCCACCACCCCCGACGAGCGCCGCCTGGTATCCCGGCTGGACCGTCTGGCGGCAGATGTGCGTGAGGCCGACCTGAAGGCCCCCACCCTGTTCATCATCGGCAAGGTCGTCTCGCTTTATGCAGAACGGCCCGTGGACCAGATACTGGAGCAGGCCCATGGCTAGTCTGGCGCACAGGCAACTGGGGCTGCGCAGTGCAAGCCCGACCGCTGGTGCGGGCTGGGCTGCGCGCACGGTTCTGACCACGGCCGTGCTTGTTGCCACCTCGGCCTTTGCCGCCGACACCCTGGACCCCAATGCGCTGAAACGTCTGGTGCACCAGGATTGCGGCTCGTGTCACGGGTTGTCCCTGAAAGGCGGGCTTGGCCCGGACCTGCGCGCCGAAACCCTGGAACACTATGATCCCGAGGTTCTGACCGGCGTCATCCTCGATGGCATCCCCGATACTGCGATGCCCCCCTGGCGGCCACTTATTTCGGAAGAAGAGGCCGAATGGATCGCCCGCTACCTTCTGGACACGGAGGCACGATGAAACAGCTTGTCCTTGGCCTTGCAGCCGGTTTGATGATGACAACCGCGCAGGCAGAACCCACCGCCACCGGCGACCTCGGGCTGGTGATCGAACGCGCGCAAGGCTCGGTCCTGCTGGTCGATCAATCCGACCGCGCAGCATTGGCGCGGATCGAAGGCCTGGGTGATCTGTCCCACGCCTCGTTGGTCTATTCCCCGGACGAACGCTTTGCCTATGTCTTTGGCCGCGATGGCGGGCTGACCAAGGTCGATATCGTCACCCGCGCGGTCGTGAACCGCGTCGTGCAGGCGGGCAACGCCATTGGCGGCGCGATCTCGGATGATGGCAGGCTGGTGGCCGTGTCGAACTATGAACCCGGCGGTGTGCGCGTCTTTGATGCGGATACGCTTGAGATGGTGGCCGACATCCCGACCGACAGCAAAACCATCGGTCTGGTCGACGCGCCGGGCCGCCGGTTTGTCTTTACCATGTGGGACACGGGCGAGACCTGGATTGCCGATTTCGCCAAGGGCAACCCCGCGATCACCAAGATCACCGACATGGGCAAAAACCCCTATGACGCGCTGATCACCGCCAATGGCCGGACCTATATCACCGGGCTGTTCGGCGAAGACGGCCTGACCGCGCTGGACCTGTGGGCCGAGACGCCCGAACCGATCCGCGTGCTGCCCGATTACGGGCGCGGCCAGGAGGAAATGCCGGTCTACAAAATGCCCCACCTCGAAGGCTGGGCCCTGACGGGGCGCGAATTCGTCCTGCCGGCCGTTGGTCATCACGAGGTTCTGTGGATCGACGCCGACACGCTGACCGAAACCGGGCGCACCAAAACCCATGGCCAGCCTGTCTTTGCCATGGCGCGGCCGGATGGGCGGCAGGTCTGGGTGAACTTTGCGCACCCGCTGAACGACACCATTCAGGTCATTGATTCAGTGACCAAGGACATCATCCACGAGTTCAAACCCGGCCCGGCGGTCCTGCATATGGAGTTCACACCCCGCGGCCATGAGGTCTGGATCAGCGTGCGCGACGCCAACAAGGTCATGGTCTACGACACGCAGACATTCGAAAAGCTGCGCGAAATCGAGGCGGACAGCCCCTCGGGCATCTTTTTCACCGCCCGCGCGCACAGAACGGGGCTATGACCATGTGCCATATTACCGACCCGATCGACCGTGCCCTGCTGGACGACTGGCAGCGCGATTTTCCCGTAACAGAGCGCCCGTTTCAGGTCCTGGCCTACGTTCTGGGGCTGACCGAAGATGAGGTCATTGACCGGCTGGCCCGTATGCGCGCCGCCGGGCGGATCACGCGCGTTGGCGCAACGATCGCGCCCGGCACCGTGTCGGCCAGCACCCTGGCCGCCGTCGCGGCCCCCGAGGATCAGATTGAAGACGTGGCGGCGATCATCGATTCCGAACCGGGCGTCAACCACAACTATCAGCGCGAAGATCAATGGAACCTGTGGTTCGTGGCCACCGGCCCGGACCGCGCCCACGTGGACGAAACGCTGGATCGAATAAGCGCGCGGACCGGTCTGCGCGTTCTGGACCTGCGCCTGGTCCGGCCTTTCAATGTTGATCTGGGCTTTCGCATGTCCGGTCATTCGCGAACCGTTCCGGGCGCGCGGACGGTGGACAAAACCGCCATGCAGCCGGGCGACCGCGATCTTTTGCAGGCGCTCAGCTGCGGGCTGCCTCTTGTGGCCGATCCCTTTGCCGCGCTGGCCCGGTCGCTGGACCGGACGGCCCAGCAGGTGATGGCGCGGATTGAGGTCCTGATCGGCGCGGGCATCATCTCGCGCTTGGGGGTCATCGTACGCCACCGCGCGCTTGGGTGGTCTGCCAATGCAATGGTCGTCTGGGACCTGCCGGCAGAGCAAGTCGGCCGCGCAGGGCCTGCCCTGGCGGAACATCCCGGCGTGACGCTGTGCTATGAACGGCGCCCTGTTCCCGGCACCTGGCCCTATCGGCTGTACTCGATGATCCACGCCCGGTCCCGGAACGAGGCCGGAAATGTGCTTGCAGGTGCCGTTGCCCTGCCGGACCTGGCCGGGGCACGGCACAAGGTCCTGTTTTCAACGCGCTGTTTCAAACAGACCGGCGCACTGATCAAACCCAAGGAGGTTGCGGCATGACCCCGATGGACAAAACTGACCGCGCCATTCTGAACCGGATGCAAGAAGACCTGCCTTTGACGGCGCATCCTTTCGCCATCGTGGCCGACGAACTTGGGATATCCGAAAGCGACCTGCTGGTCCGCCTGCAACGGATGAAGACAGACCGGGTGGTCACCCGGTTCGGCCCGTTTTTCGATGCCGCCGCAATGGGCGGCGCCTTTTGCCTGTGCGCGATGGCCGTGCCCGAATGTGATTTCGAAACCGTCCTGACCAAAGTCAATGCGCACCCTGAGGTCGCGCATAATTATGAACGCACGCACCGGCTGAACATGTGGTTTGTTCTGGCAACCGAAACGCCTGAAGGCATTGCAGCCGCAGCTGATGCGATCGAAGGGGAAACCGGGTTCAAAGTCTGGCAATTCCCCAAATTGCAAGAGTTCTTCATCGGTTTCCGGGTGGCGGCATGATCAACGCAACGGACAGAAAGATCATTCAGGCGCTTCAGGGGGGATTGCCCCTGGTGCCCGCGCCTTTTGCCGCCGTGGCATCCGAATTGGGTATGGATGAAGACCTGCTGATGTATCATCTGGCCGAGATGAAGGCGCGCGGCGTGATCCGCCGCATTGCCGCCGCACCCAACCATTACAAGCTGGGCATGACGTCCAACGGGATGACCGTGTGGGATGTTGCAGACAACAGGGTCACCGAATTGGGCGCATTGGTAGGTGCCCTGCCTTTTGTCACCCATTGCTATGAACGACCCCGCGCCCTGCCCGACTGGCCCTATAACCTGTTCGCCATGGTTCATGGCGCGGACCGGGACGAAGTCGAAGACAAGCGCGCCGAGATCACCGCCATCCTGGGTGATGCCTGCCACGCCAAGGACATCCTCTATTCCACCCGCATCCTGAAAAAGACCGGGCTGCGCCTGAAAGCGAAAGGCTGAGATATGTTCCGCCTGACCGAGTACATGCAGCAACTGGTCAATCCGACCCCGGTTCGCAAACGCCGACCCGGCCCGGTGAAACCGGTTGTGATCTGGAACCTGACACGCCGCTGCAATCTGAAATGCCGCCATTGCTATACCGTTTCGGCGGATGTGGCGTTCCCCGGCGAGCTCAGCCATGAGCAAGCCATGGTCACCCTTGAGGATCTGGGCCAATTTCGCGTCCCGGCCCTGATCCTCTCGGGTGGGGAGCCGCTTGATCGGTTCGATTTCTTCGACATCGCCAACCGTGCGCGCAAGCTGGTGCCAATGCTGGCGCTGTCGACCAATGGCACGCGGATTTACGACGAAACCGCCGACATGATTGCCGATGTGGGGTTCAACTATGTCGGCATCTCGCTGGATGGGATTGGCGCTACGAATGACTGGTTCCGTGGCGTCGAGGGCGCCTTTGCCGATGCCCTGCGCGGGGTGCGCGAATGCAAGAAACGCGGTATCAAGGTTGGCCTGCGCTTTTGTCTGACCGAAGGCACGCAGCATCATCTGCCAGACCTGCTGCAGTTGTGCGACGACGAAGGCGTCGACAAGTTCTACCTGTCTCACCTCGTCTATGCCGGACGCGGCGACAAGAACCGGGGCGAGGATGCAGAACACCTGCGTACGCGCAAGGGGCTGGACCTGCTGCTGGACCGTGCCTGGGAGGCAGCCTCGGGCGGGCGTCCACTGGACATCGTGACCGGCAATAACGACGCCGACGCAGGGTATTTCCTGAACTGGGTCCGGGCGCATTTCGATGCCGGCAAAACAGCGCATGTGCGCGAGCATCTGGCCGCCTGGGGTGGCAATTCCAGCGGGTTGGGCGTGGCCAATATCGACAATCTGGGCCGGGTGCATCCCGACACCTATTGGTCGGATTACACGGTCGGAAATGTAAAGACCAAATCCTTTTCCGAGCTTTGGACGAGTGACGACCAGATGCTGGCCATGCTGCGCACCCGTCCGCGCCCGTTGAAAGGGCGCTGCGGGGCCTGCCAGTTGAAAGACGTCTGTGGCGGCAACACACGTATCCGGGCGTTGCAACTGACCGGTGATCCCTGGGCCGAAGACCCGGCCTGTTACCTGTCAAACGAAGAAATCGGCGTGGAGGGCGCGGGTGAGCGTCTGCAAGTCACACCGTTCAGGGGAAAAAGCCATGATCCGGCGCATCAGTTCTTTTGAGACCATCCGCACCGAGCCCTTTTGTGCTGTGCCTTTGACGAAGGGGGACGCCTCCGGCGGGAGTATTTTTGAAAAGATGAAAGTGGGCGTGTTGTGCTGGGTCCTGAGCGTTGGCGCGGCCCTTGCCGATGCGCCGTCGGATTACGCCGAGCACTGCGCCTCGTGCCATGGCGAGAACCGTTTGGGCGGGGTTGGTCCTGCGCTGATCCCGGAGACCTTGAAGCGGATGCGCGGGCCGCGCGTGGCTGCGGTGATTGCCGAGGGGCGCACCGCGACGCAGATGCCGGCCTTTTCGCATGAATTGGATGCCTTGCAGATTGAAGAGTTGGCGGGTTGGCTGAAGTCGCCGCTGGAGACCGACCCGGAATGGGGCGAGGCCGAGATCATGGCCAGCCGCACGCTGGATGAGGATTACGTTCCGGTCGATGCGCCGGTCTGGACGAGCGATCCGATGAACATCACGTTGGCCGTTGAGACCGGCGATCACCATGTCAGCGTTCTGGATGGTGATACGTTCGACATTCTGGACCGGTTCGAGACACCCTTTGCCGTGCATGGCGGGCCGAAATTCAGCCCCGATGGGCGCTATGTGTTTATCATGTCGCGCGATGGCTGGGTGCAGAAATATGACATCTGGGCGCTGCAGCAGGTGGGTCGGGTCCGCGCGGGCCTGAACAGCCGCAACATCGCCATGTCGGGTGATGGCAAATGGGTGGCAGTGGCGAATTACCTTCCCAATTCGCTGACCTTGTTGTCGACCGCCGATTTGTCGGTGGCAAAGGTCATCGACGTTCGGGGCAAGACCGGCGATCCCAGTCGGGTTTCTGCCGTATACCAGGCCCCGCCGCGCGAAAGCTTTGTGCTGGCCCTGAAAGACGTTCCCGAGATCTGGGAGGTGTTTTATGGCGACAACCCTCCGCAATCCGGTCTGGGCCATGATTTCCGTATCGAGGGTCAGTTCAAGAATCCAGACCCGTTTCCGGTGCGCAAGATCACCACGCCAGATTACCTGGACGATTTCTTTTTTGACCAGAGCTATGAATACGTCATGGGGGCGTCCCGCGGTGGCGAGGGCGGTCAGGTCATTGATCTGGTCATCGGTCAGAAAATGGCTGATCTGGACCTGCCCGGAATGCCTCATCTGGGTTCGGGGATCACATGGCGGCATGGCGACACAACGGTCATGGCCACGCCGCACCTGACCGATGGCACCGTATCGGTAATCGACATGGAAAGTTGGGAGACCGTCAAGCGGATCAAGACGGAAGGGCCGGGATTTTTCATGCGCAGCCATGAAAACTCGCCTTACGTCTGGGCCGATGTGTTCTTTGGCCCCAACAAGGACGCGATGCATGTGATCGACAAGCAAAGCCTTGAAATCGTAAAAACCCTGCGCCCGGCGCCCGGCAAAACGGTGGCCCATGTGGAATTCACCAAGGATGGCAGTCACGCGCTGGTTTCGATCTGGGAGGATGACGGCGCCGTGATTGTCTATGACGCGCAGACGCTGGAAGAGGTCCGCCGCCTGCCGATGCGCAAACCTTCGGGGAAATACAATGTCTGGAACAAGATCACCTTCTCGGAAGGCACCAGCCACTGACGGCAGGTGGCCAGTCTGGAAGCTGGCCGTGCTGCTGTACCCGGCCACGGCGCTGACCGTGGCGATCAACCTGTTTCTGGTGGGGCTGCTGGCCCATGGGCTGGGTCAGGCTGCAATCCCGCCGGTAACGGCAATCCTGTGGGCCATACCCCTGGGCGTGCCTGCGACCTGGCTTGCGGGGCGTTGGTTACGCGGGTTGATGGATGATGCGGACGGCTAGGTCCTGATCGCGGCTGGCCCGAAGGCGCGCATTTGTCCTGGGCAGGCCTGCCCGCCTGGCCCCGTTCGATTCCCGGATCGTTTTTGGCAATGTGCCTACCAATGCGAACAAATCCTCGAACGGTCAAAGTTCAAGTGCCCATCGCCACAACGACCTGCAATCGCGTGCGATTTTTCGCTCAACCTGTCGATGGATTTTTACATTCCGGGTGATACGCTGGGGTGATATGCTCATTCAGGAGAAGATTTCATGAATATCATCTGGCTTGGCCATGGCAGCTTTCGCATCGAAACCGAAGGACAGGTGCTGTTGGTCGATCCCTGGCTGACGGGCAACCCGTCGCTTCCTGAAACACAGCATGACGCGGCCATCGACGGTGCGACGCATATCCTGCTGACGCACACGCATTTCGACCATGTTGCCGATGTCCTGTCGCTGAGCAAGCATCTGGGTATCCCGGTCGTCGGGCAATATGACCTGATGGGGTATTGGAGCGAGGCGGAAGGGATTGAAACCGTCGGCTTCAACAAGGGGGGCACGGTCAACCTGAACGGCGTCAAGGTCAGTATGGTTCCGGCCTCGCACAGTTCCACCTTTACGACACCCGAGGGGTTGCGCACCGGCGGCAGTGAGGTCGGGTTCATGATCTCGGCCGAGGACCACGTCATCTATGTTTCAGGGGACACCGACATCATGGCGGATATGGAGTGGATGGCAGATTACTACAAACCCGATATCGGGATCCTGTCGGCAGGCGGCCATTTCACCATGGACATGAAGGCGGCGGCCTATGCGGCGCGGCGGTATTTCGATTTCAAGACCGTGATTCCCTGTCATTACAAAACCTTCCCCATTCTTGAACAATCCGCGAAAGATCTGATTGATGGTTTGCCGGGCGTCGATGTGGTCGAACCGATGCTCATGCAGGCGATCAAGGTCTGATGCCCTCGTCCGACTTCAGTCCCCGCGAATACGCCGACCGCCTGGCGGCGACCCGCAGCGCCATGCACGACCGCGGCATCGACACCCTGCTGGTGAGCGACCCATCGAACATGGCGTGGCTGACCGGCTATGACGGTTGGAGCTTTTACGTCCCGCAGATGGTCATTGTTCCCAGGCACGGTTCGCCGCTGTGGTGGGGGCGCACGCAGGACAAACCCGGTGCCCGGCAAACCACATGGCTGAGCACGGACGACCTGTTCGACTGGCCCGAGGAACATGTTCAGCACAGTATGCACCACCCGGTTGACCATCTGGCGGACCTGCTGCGTGCACGCGGTTGGACCGCCGGGTTGGGCGTCGAGATGGACAATTACTATTACTCGGCCGCAAGCCACCGCATCCTGCAACAGGCCTTTGGCGCCGAGGCGCTGTCGGATGCAACCGGGCTGGTCAACTGGCAGCGCGCAATCAAAAGCGAGGCAGAGATTGCGATGATGCGCAAGGCCGGGCGGCTGACCGCGCATATGCACGCGGTCTTGCGCGATGCGTTTCGCGAAGGTTTGCCCAAGCATGAACTGGTAGCCCAGGTTCAGGCCGCCGGCATTTCGGGATTGCCGGGGCTGGCGGGCGACTATCCCGCGATCGTTCCGATCGCCCCCTCGGGGCCCGAAGCTTCGGCTTCGCATATCACGTGGAATGACCGGCCGTTGACGACCGGCGAGGCCACGTATTTCGAGATATCGGGATGTTTCAGGCGGTATCATTGCCCAGCCAGCCGCAGCCTGTTCCTGGGAACGCCGCCATCCGACATCCGGCGCGCCGAAACCGCGGTTTTGACGGCCATCGAGGACACGCTTGCCGCCGCCCGCCCCGGTGTCACCTGCGAAGAGATCGCATCCTGTGTCTATGACAGCTTTGCCAGGGCCGGATATGTCAAAGGCAACCGGACCGGGTATCCGATCGGGTTGAGCTATCCGCCGGACTGGGGCGAACGAACCATGAGCCTGCGTCCGGGCGACCGGACAATCTTGCAGGAAAACATGACATTTCACCTGATGCCCGGTCTTTGGACCCCGGATTGGGGGCTTGCCATTACCGAAAGCTTTGTGGTCACGCCGGACGGCGGCGAACCGCTGGCAGATATCCCGCGCGAACTGGTCGTCAAGGCGGGCTGACAGGCCCGGTTCGCGTGTTAATTCGGTTCGGACGGTTTGCGCTGTGCTGCGAAAAACGACCTGAGCAATGCGGCCGCTTCGGTCGCGGCGATGCCGTCGTAGACCTCGGGCGCGTGATGCGCCTGCGGGTGGCTAAAGACGCGGGCGCCATGGGCCACGCCGCCGGATTTGGGGTCGGAAGCGCCGTAGTAAACGCGCCGGATTCGGGCAGCTGCCAGCGCGGCGGCACACATCGCGCAGGGTTCCAGCGTCACGTACAGGTCATGATCCGGCAGACGTTCCGATCCGGCTGCCGCGCAGGCCGCGCGCAACGCAAGGATCTCGGCATGGGCGGTCGGGTCATTCAATTCGCGGGTGCGGTTTCCAGCTGCGGCAACGACCTTTCCGCCCGGTGCTACGACGACCGCCCCCACCGGAACCTCGCCCCGGTCGGCTGCTGCGCGCGCCTGTTCCAGCGCGTGATCCATATGCGATTTGAACTCCATGCCCCTGACTGCCCGAGAAACCCGGCTTTCGCAAGCCGACCGGATGCGCTATGGCCGAGGGATGAGCAACACTCCCCCACCCGGCGACAGGATCGCCAAAGTCCTGGCGCGCGCCGGTATTGCCTCGCGACGCGAGGCGGAACGCATGATCGCGGCAGGCCGCGTGTCAGTGAATGGCAAGCAAATCGACAGCCCGGCGTTGAATGTGACGCCAAAGGACAAAATCACCGTGGACGGCAAGGCGGTTTCCGAACCCGAACCCGCCCGCCTGTGGCTGTACCACAAACCCGCAGGCCTGGTGACCACGACGCGCGACGAAAAAGGCCGTGCCACGATTTTCGACGATCTGCCCGAAGACATGCCGCGGGTCATGAGCGTCGGTCGGCTTGACCTGAACTCGGAAGGGTTGCTGTTGCTGACCAATGATGGCGGCATCAAGCGCAAGCTGGAATTGCCGTCGACCGGCTGGTTGCGAAAATACCGGGTTCGGATCAATGGCCGCCCCAAAGACGAGGATTTCGCACCGCTGCGCAAAGGCCTGGTGATCGACGGCGAGCGTTTTCAGCCGATGACCGTCGCCCTGGACCGGCAGCAGGGCGCGAATGCGTGGCTGACAATCGGCCTGCGTGAAGGCAAGAACCGCGAAATCCGGCGGGCCATGGAAGATGTCGGCTTTGCGGTGAACCGTCTGCTGCGCGTTTCATACGGGCCATTCCAGCTGGGCGATCTGAAACCCGGCGCGGTGGAAGAAATCCGCCGCCGGGTCATGCGCGACCAGTTGGGCCTTGATGGGCCGGAAACGCCCACCGCCACAGCCAAACGCCCCGCCCGCCCCCAAAGGAAAAGACCGGCACCCGGCAGAAAATCTCGCAATTGACGGCGATCTGCCAAGCTTCCCCCTAGCGCCACACAGGCCCATCCACTAGGTTTTTGACTGTGTGCGATGAATTGGGGGACTCCATGTCCGGAACCGGAGTGCAAAAACTGGCCTATGCGGCTCTGCTTGTGCTGATGTTTGGCGTCTGTACCGGCGTTCTGGGGGGGCTTTAGCACATGGCCAAACGATACGGCGGAGAGTTCAGCCCAGATGGACAAGAGCCAACCGGCAAACCGGCAATGCGCGGGCAGTTTGACGGCGCACAGGTGAATCCGGCCGGTGCCCGTGCAAACCTGCTGTTCGTGCCTGCCATTCCTTTGGTGTTTTTGTCGCTCAATGACGGCGCGATTGGCATGACGCTGGGCCTTGTGGCCGCCGGGGTGCTGGTTGCGGCCGCTCTTTTGTTGCGCGAAGGCCTGCGCGCCGAAGCGGCGTTTAACGCGCGCCGTTCCGCGCGCCGCCCCGCCTTTCCCCGCAAGCTGTTTGCCAGCGCCCTGACCGGGGCGGGCATCGCTCTGGCGGCGTTCCGCTCTGACTATCTCGATACCCAGGCGATTGCCCAGACCAGCGTGATCGCACCTGCCCTTTTCGGTTTGGTTGCCGCCGCCCTGCATGCCGCGTCCTTTGGGCTGGACCCGATGAAAGACAAGGGCATGGAGGGGATAGACACCTATCAGCAAGACCGCGTGGCACGGGTCGTCGAAGACGCCGAGGCGCATCTGGCCGATATGTCCAACGCCATAGCGCGGGCCGGTGACCGCAGGATCGAAGCCCGCGTCGAACGTTTTCAGGCCACCGCGCGCGATCTGTTCCGCACGGTCGAAGAAGACCCGCGCGATCTTGCCGGGGCGCGAAAATACCTGACGGTCTATTTGCAGGGGGCCCGGGACGCGACGGTGAAGTTTTCCGATGTCTACGCCCGCACCCGCGATGCAAAAGCACTGGCGGATTACGCGGCGCTTCTGGACGATCTTGAACAGAATTTCGCGGCACGGACCCGCAAGATGTTACTGGATGACCGCAGCGATCTGACGGTCGAAATCGACGTGCTGCGCGAGCGTTTGCAGCGTGAAGGCGTCCGGTTGGATTGACCGGCCATTATTGAACAAGGAAGAGTCACATGTCGGATGAAATCAAGACCAAGGCCGTAGCAGCCGAAACGCTGGTGCAAGAGGTTGCCGCCGTTACCCTGCCCGAACCCAAGGCAGACGTGGTCCCCCTGGCCGATGCGGACGAACCGGTCAGCGCGGAAATTCGCAAGCGGATGGGCGAAATCGACATGGCGAACACCAATTCGATCGTGTCCTTCGGATCGTCAGCGCAGGCCGAGCTGCAGGAAATCAGCCAGGCGATGCTGGCCGATGTACGCAACAAGGATGTTGGCCCGGCAGGCGACAGCCTGAGGGACATCGTCACGACAATCCGTGGCTTTTCCGTCAGCGAACTGGACGTGCGCCGCGAACGCAGCTGGTGGGAAAAACTGCTGGGCCGGGCCGCTCCGTTCGCCAAGTTCACCGCCCAGTACGAGGAAATCCAGGACCAGATCGACCGGATCACCGACAATCTTCTGGGGCACGAGCACACCCTTTTGAAAGACATCAAGTCGCTGGATCTTTTGTATGAAAAGACCTTGGGCTTTTACGATGAACTGGCGCTTTACATCGCGGCAGGCGAAGAAAAGCTGACCGAACTGGACAGCCACGACATCCCGGAAAAGGAAGCCGCCGTTCAGGCCGCCGCCGAAGACCAGCAAGTCATGGTCGCGCAGCAGTTGCGCGATCTTCGCGCCGCCCGCGACGACCTGGAACGGCGGGTCCATGACCTGAAGCTGACCCGCCAGGTCACCATGCAATCGCTGCCGTCAATCCGGTTGGTTCAGGAAAACGACAAGTCGCTGGTCACCAAGATCAACTCGACATTGGTCAACACGGTGCCGCTGTGGGAAACGCAGCTTGCCCAGGCGGTCACCATTCAGCGCAGCGCCGAGGCTGCCGCGGCTGTTCGCGACGCAAACGACCTGACCAACGAATTGCTGACAGCCAACGCTGCAAACCTGCGCGAGTCCAACAAGATGATCCGCCAGGAAATGGAACGCGGCGTGTTCGATATCGAGGCCGTCAAACAGGCCAACGCGGACCTGATCGGCACCATCAACGAAAGCCTTGCCATCGCGGATGAGGGCAAAGCCAAACGGGCCGCCGCCGAGGAAGAGCTGAAAAAGATGGAGGCCGATCTGCGCGATACCCTGGCCTCGGCCAAGGCCCGGCGTGACGGGCTGGGCGACACGGCCGCAACCGCGGTTCCGGGCTAAGGGCGCAAACGGCGTGCGGTTCGGCAGCAATCTGAAATCTGTCCTGGCGGCATTGTCACTGCTGGCTGCGGCCGGTTGCGACGATGCCCTCAAGGCTTCGATTTCGCCGCAGCCCCGCCCGGCGGTGCCTGAGGCCGCCGCCAATGCCTATGTTCCTGCCTCGGCGGCCAGCCAGGACCTGGCGCGTTATTACGGGCAGGTACAAAGCAACCTGCTGACCCGCGGGTTGCTGCGCACGGATGGCGGCGGGCCGGACACGCCCTACGACGCGGACGACCTGGCACGCAATTTCGAGACCATCGCGTTTTTCAGCGAATATCCCGGTCAGGCCGTCAGCGGCCGCCGTACCAGCGGTCACCTGAGCCGTTGGCCCGGTTCCGTCCGCGTCATGGCCGAGTTCGGGCCATCGGTCCGGCCAGAACTGCGCCAGGAAGATGCCGCCCGCATCATCGCCTATACAAACCGGCTGGCGCGGCTGACGGGGCACCCTGTTTCGACGGTGACAAAAAACGCCAATTTCCACGTATTCGTGGCGGGCGAGGATGACACGGCCTATGTTCAGGCCCGGCTGAAGCAACTGATCCCGAATATCGGTCAGCAACAGCTTGACCTGTTCGAGGATCTGCCCCGGTCGTTTTATTGCTTTGTCTTTGCCTCGGCGCAGGCGGGCGCGCCCTATAGCTATACCCGTGCGGTTGCCCTTGTCCGGGCCGAGCATCCCGACCTGGTGCGCCTCAGCTGCATCCACGAAGAAATTGCACAGGGCCTGGGGCTGCCCAATGACAGCCTTTCGGCGCGACCGTCCATTTTCAACGATGACGACGAATTTGCGCTTTTGACCAGCCACGACGAAAAGCTACTGACCTTGCTGTACGATCCGCGCCTGAAACCGGGCATGAGCGCCGAAGACGCCCGCCCCATCGTTCGGATCATCGCACGCGAATTGATGGGGCAGTCGCTCTGACCCCGACGACAGGAGACCGAATATGGGAATTTTTGACTTTCTGACCGGAGAGTTCATCGACGTCATTCATTGGGTGGACGACACCCGCGATACAATGGTCTGGCGTTTTGAGCGTGAAGGGCACGAGATCAAGTATGGCGCCAAGCTGACAGTACGCGAAGGTCAGGCGGCGGTCTTTGTGCATGAGGGGCAGCTGGCGGATGTATTCACGCCGGGCCTCTACATGCTTGAAACCAACAACATGCCGGTCATGACGACGTTGCAGCATTGGGATCACGGGTTCCAGTCGCCGTTCAAGTCCGAAATCTATTTCGTCAACACAACCCGGTTCAACAACCTGAAATGGGGTACCAAGAACCCGATCATGCTGCGCGACCCCGAATTCGGGCCTACGCGAATTCGCGCCTTTGGCACCTATACCGTCCGGGTCAAGGATCCGGCCAGGTTCCTGGTTGAAATCGTGGGCACCGATGGCGAATTCACCATGGACGAGATCAGTTTTCAGATCCGCAACATCATCGTTCAGGAATTCAGCCGCGTGATTGCCGGTTCCGGTATTCCGGTGCTGGACATGGCCGCCAACACGGCCGACCTGGGCAAGCTGATCGCAGCCGAGGTTTCGCCGGTGCTTGAAGGGTACGGGCTTGAAATGCCCGAATTCTATATCGAGAACATCTCGTTGCCGCCCGCGGTCGAAGCCGCGCTGGACAAGCGGACGTCGATGGGGCTTGCCGGTGATCTGGGCAAATTCACCCAGTATTCGGCTGCCGAAGCCATGACAGCCGCCGCCAGCAATCCCGGTCAGGGTGGCGGCATGGGCGCGGGCCTTGGCATGGGAATGGGCATGGCGATGGCCAACCAGATGGCGAACATGGCAGCGGGCCAGCCGCGCGGCCCGTGGGGGGCGCCCGCCCCCGCTGCCCAGCAACCGGCAGCACATGCGGCCCCCCCGCCCCCGCCGCCGGTCGAGCATGTGTGGCATATCGCGGTTGACGGCCAAACCAGCGGCCCGTTTTCCAAGGCCAAGATGGGCCGAATGGCCAGCGAGGGCGAAATCAACCGGGACACGTTCGTGTGGACTGCCGGTCAGGATGGCTGGAAAAAGGCAGGCGACGTGCAAGAGCTTGCACAGCTGTTCACGATCCTTCCGCCACCGCCTCCGGGCGCCTGATTTCAGGTGTCAAAGCCAGGAACGACTTGCAAGGCGGTGCGATGACCCACGACGAACATCGTTTTCCCTGTGACCAATGCGGGGCCGATTACCGGTTTGATCCGGGCAATGGCACGTTGACCTGTGACCATTGCGGTCACGCACGGCCGATCGGTGCCGGCCCCTGGGGTGGGGCGAAACTGCGTGAACTGGACTTTGACGCCGCTCTTGCCGATCAGCTGCCCGAGGCCGAGCTGGAAGAAACGCGGGTCCTGACCTGCCCCAATTGTGCCGCCCAGGTCGAGTTTGACCCCGCGACGCATGCCGCGGAATGCCCATTCTGCGCGACACCCGTGGTGACCGATACCGGTGTCAGCCGCCATATCAAACCGCGCGGCGTTCTGCCTTTTGCTCTGGACGAGCGCACGGCCCACAAGGCGATGAGCACCTGGCTGGGCCGTCTGTGGTTCGCGCCGAACGGGCTGAAGGACTATGCCCGCAAGGGTCGCAAGATGCAGGGCATCTATGTCCCCTACTGGACCTTCGATGCCGACACGAATTCCAGTTATCGGGGCGAGCGTGGCGTCGTCTACTATGAAACCCGCACCGTGACGCGTGATGGCAAGCGGGTTCAGCAACAGGTGGCCAAGGTCCGCTGGACGCCAAAATCGGGTCGGGTGGCACGGTTCTTTGATGATGTGCTGGTCCTGGCCTCCCGATCGCTGCCCAAGTCCTATACCGACGCGTTGGAGCCGTGGGACTTGCCTGCGCTGGAACCCTATCAGCCGGAATACCTGGCGGGTTTTCGGGCCGAAGCCTATACGGTCGAGTTGCAAGAGGGTTATGCCGAGGCGCGGGCGCATATGGCGCGCGTGATCGAACGCGACGTTCGTTTCGACATCGGTGGCGACAGGCAACGTATTCACGCGGTCGACACCGACGTCCGCGACGTGACCTTCAAGCATATTCTGCTGCCGGTCTGGATGGCCGCGTATAAGTATCGCGGCCAGACCTACCGCTTTGTCGTGAACGGACGGACCGGGCGCGTTCAGGGAGAGCGGCCCTGGTCAGCGATCAAGATAACCATTGCGGTTGCCCTGGGACTGCTGGTTGCGGCCGGGATCGGTTATCTGGTCGCCACCGGACAGCAATGACGCCAACGGATCCGGGCAACGCCTTGAAGCCCCACGGAGTTTGGGCCATGCTGAGCAACAAGATACCCAGAGGCCAACGTGACCCTTTCTGCACTGAACACGCTTCTTGCTCAGCGCCACTCTTGCCGGGCATTCAGACCGGATCCCGTTCCCAGATCGGAAATCGCTGAAATTCTGGACAGCGCACGCCGCGTTCCCAGCTGGTGCAACGCGCAGCCCTGGCATGTCATTGTCACCAGCGGCGAAGAAACCGACAGGTTTCGCCGCGCCCTGATGCACGAGGCCGAAACCGGCACCTCGGCCCCGGACCTGCCATTCCCGCGCTCATATTCAGGTGTCTACCAGGACCGGCGGCGCGCCTGTGGCTGGGCGCTGTATGACGCGGTTGGTGTTCAAAAGGGCGACCGGGCCGCCTCAGCGCGGCAAATGATGCAGAACTTCTCGCTGTTTGGCGCACCCCATTGCGCCATCCTTTCCAGTCCGGCCGAGCTTGGCCCCTATGGCGCGATGGATTGCGGCGGGTTTGTCACCGCCTTTGCGCTGGCCGCCCAGGCCCTGAACATAGCGACCATACCGCAAGCAGCCGTTGCCTCATATGGTCCGTTTCTGCACAGGTATTTCAAGATACCGGATGACCGGCTGGTTTTATGCGCCATCTCTTTCGGGTATCCCGACGCAACCCATGCGGCCAATGCGTTCCGAACCGACAGGGCCGGACTGGAGGATTTCGTCGATTGGCGCGGTTGAAGCCGCAAACAAAACACCAGGAAGGAAGGCGTTCATAGTGCGCGCAGTCATACAAAGAGTTACCCGCGCCTCGGTATCGGTTGACGGCAACACGGTCGGGCAATGTGGCCCCGGTCTGATGATCCTGGTGTGCGCGATGGAAGGCGACGGGACCAAGCAGGCCACGCAACTGGCGGACAAGATCGCCAAGCTGCGGATATTTCGCGATGACGCAGGCAAGATGAACCGCTCGATCACGGATGTGGGTGGCGCGGCCCTGGTGATCAGCCAGTTCACGTTGGCCGCCGACACGTCACGTGGCAACCGCCCCGGATTTGCCGCGGCAGCCGCACCCGAAATTGGCGAAAACCTTTACAACCTGTTCGCACAGGAACTGGCGCACCGTGACATCGCCGTGGAAACCGGCATATTCGGGGCGGACATGGCAGTGGAACTGGTCAATGACGGCCCGGTCACGATTTGGATGGAGATATGATGCGCCAGGAAGAGCAAGCCGTAGAAATCTGGAAGCGCGGCGTGGCCGCTGTCGGTGGGTACGATGCCACCCTTCAGGCCCTTCCCGAGGTGTCAAAACCCGACGCGATCCTTGCCGTTGGCAAGGCGGCGGCGGCCATGGCGCGCGCCGCGCTGGATCATTTCGGCCAGATCGACACGCTTGTTGTAACCAAAGACGGCCACGGCGACGGATTGCCGGATTACGTCCGGACAATCGAAGCTGCGCACCCGGTTCCCGACGCCCGCAGCCTTGCGGGCGGGCAAGCGCTGCGGCAAGCGGTCGAGGGTTTGGGCCCTGACGCGCACGTCCTCTTGCTGGTCTCGGGGGGGGCCTCGTCATTGGCCGAAGATCTTGTCGACGGCAAAACCCTGTCGGATCTGGCCGCGCTCAACCGGCATCTTCTGTCCACCGGGATGGACATTGGCGCAATGAACGAAGAACGGCGCAAGCTGTCGCGCATCAAGGGAGCCGGATTGCTGTCCGGGTTTACGGGCGCCCGCGCGACCGTTCTGGCGATATCGGATGTTCCGGGCGACGACCTCAGGGTCGTCGGGTCCGGCATCGGCGCGCTGCCCGACGCGCCCGCATTTCAGGGCCAAGCACGGATCATCGCCTCGAACGCACATGCGCGACGCGCCGCCGCCGAGGCCGCCATCCAGGCCGGATATACCGTTCTGGCCGACGAAGAAGCATTGCATGACGACTATTTGTCCGTTTCTGCCGCATTGGGCGCGCGGCTTCGCGATATGGAACCCGGCGCGATGATTTTCGGTGGCGAACCGACGGTCATTCTGCCCAAATCGCCCGGACGGGGTGGCAGGAACCAGGCCCTGGGCCTGGCATTGGCAAAGGAAATCGCCGGGTGTCCGGGGATCACCCTTGTCGTCGGGGGAACGGACGGCACCGATGGCCCGACGGATGCCGCCGGGGCGGTTGTGGACGGAACGACCTGGTCGCCAGAGGCCGAAGACGCGCTTCTCGCCGCCGATAGCGGGACTTATCTGCACAAAAATCAGGCCCTTTTGACGACGGGGCCGACCGGCACCAACGTGATGGACCTTGTTGTCGCATTAAAGCGGTAATTTGGCGCTTTTTACATTACCCAAAGCATCAAAGCGTCGAAGGCTTGGCAAATGTCGTCACCGCCAAACGTGTTATGCGAAATCGAGGAAGACCCGGATCAGACAATTCACTTGTCGGATGGGTGTCGTCTTTCCGCCCGCGTCTGGCGCCCTGTCGATGCTTCGCAGTCACCGGTGCCGGCAATCCTCGAATACCTCCCCTATCGAAAACGCGACGGAACCGCCGATCGTGATGCGCTGACCCATCCGTGGCTGGCCAGGCGCGGATATGCCTGTATTCGTGTGGACATGCGGGGCAATGGCGACAGCCAGGGGCTGATGTCCGACGAATACACCCAGCAGGAACTGGACGATGCCGTCGAGGTCATCGACTGGCTGGCGCGGCAGCCATGGTGCAGCGGAGCGGTCGGCATGATGGGCATCAGCTGGGGCGGGTTCAACGCCCTACAGGTTGCGGCCCTGAAGCCCGATCCGTTGAAGGCGATCATCACGCTTTGTTCGACCGCGGACAGGTTTGCCGATGACATCCATTACAAGGGCGGGTGCCTTCTGAATGAAAACCTGGGCTGGGGCGCGACCATGTGGTCCTATTCGTCGCGCGCGCCCGATCCCGCGCTGTGCACCGACTGGCGCGCGCTGTGGCTGGAACGTCTGAAGGCCCAACCGTTCCTGCCATCGGTCTGGCTGCGCCACCAGACCAGGGACGCCTATTGGCAGCACGGGTCAGTCTGCGAAGACTTTGGTGCCATCCGTGCCGCGACCCTTGCCGTCGGCGGCTGGGGGGACGGGTACAAGAACACCGTGCCGACCCTGGTCGAAAACCTGAAGGCCCCGGTCAAGGGGATCGTCGGCCCCTGGGTACATAAATACCCGCATTTCGCCGTGCCCGAGCCGCGCATCGGCTTTCTGCAAGAGGCGCTGCGCTGGTGGGACCGCTGGCTCAAGGGCAGGGATACCGGCGTTGAAAACGACCCGGATTACCGCGCCTATCTTATGGATGGGGTACGTCCCGCCCGCTGGTATGCAGACCGCCCCGGCCGATGGATTGCCGAAGACGCAGGGGCCACAGCGCATCTGCCGGAACTGACATTGAGCCTGAGCGACACCGGCCTGGGCCAGTCCATCGGTTTGAACCGACGCGTCCGCTCGCCGCATCATTGCGGGATGGACAGCGGGGAATACTGCGCGATCTGGCTGGGCCCGGACATGCCCGGAGACCAGCGCCCCGATGATGCCCTTTCGGCCTGTTTCGACGGCGAACTGCTGGCCCAGGATCTTGATATCGTCGGCGCGCCAAAGGTGTGGCTGAAACTAAGCGCCGACAGGGCGCAGGCGCAAATCGCCATTCGGCTGAACCACGTACACCCGGACGGCGCATCGACCCGAATAACCTATGGCCTGTTGAATCTGGCCCACCGGGACGACCATGCCCACCCCGCCCCGCTGACGCCGGGCACGCCGGTCGAGATCAATCTGGCGCTGGACCATATTGCCTATCGCGTGCCAAAGGGCCACCAGCTGCGCGTGGCGGTTTCCAGTGCCTACTGGCCCCTGATCTGGCCCTCGCCCGAGACCGCTGAACTGCACCTGCAGGACGGCGAGATCACGCTTCCCCACCGCGCATCGGGTTCGACGGATGAATACCAGTTCCCCCCACCGGAAGCAGACCCGCCGCGCCCGTGCGAAACCTTGCGCGCGCCCAGCCATTCGCGGCGCGTGGAAACGGATATGAATACAGGCGTCACCCAATTGGTCCTCAAGGACGATTTTGGATTGGTCAAAGACGGCGGCCACGGGCTGATCAGCGGCGGCTCGGCGCGTGAAACGTGGTCGATCCATCCCGACGACCCGCTATCGGCAAGAGGCGCGTGCCACTGGACCTCGGAACAGCAGCGCGAAGGCACAATTCTGCGCACCGAGGCCCGCTGTGAAATGTGGTCAGATCACCGGTCGTTTTTCCTGAAGGCCACCATGCAGGCCTTTGAAAACGACGTTGAGGTGTTTTCACGCGAATTGGAGGACGAAATTCCACGCGATAACTTATAGTTCCCGCCCCTGTTCGGCGGGACATTTAACCTTGCCCGACGGGCGGAAATGCGCAACGTTGACTCATGCGTCAATAAAAATGCCCAAAGGGCGATAATCCAGCAACTGGGAGAATACCGAATGAACGAACAACTCACTCATATGGCCAGTCAGGTAACCGCAAGGAAAATGACCCGCCGCGAGTTCATGGGAAAAGCCACCGCATTGGGCGTTTCCGCCGCAATGGCCAGCACGCTGTTTGCCGATGCGGCCCGAGCGGCCGGTCCCAACAAGGGCGGTGATTTGAAACTTGGGTTGCAGGGCGGTGAATCCACCAACTCTCTGGACCCAGCCACATATGCCAGCTCGGTCCCGTTCCAGAACGGCAGGCAGTTCGGCGACACCCTTGTCGAAGTCGCCCCCGACGGGTCGATCGAGCCGCGCCTGGCCGAAAGCGTCGAGGGCAGCGCGGACGCCAAGGTCTGGACCTTCAAGCTGCGTCAGGGCGTGGAATTCCACAACGGCAAGACCATGACAAGCGAAGACGCCTTGAAGACCATGCAGCGTCATTCGAACGAAGATTCGAAATCCGGTGCCTTGGGCATCATGAAAGGCATCGAGTCGATGAAGGCCGATGGCGACAACTTCCAGATTACCCTGGCTGAGCCGAACGCCGACCTGCCTTATCTGATGGCCGATTACCACCTGATCATTCAGCCTGATGGCGGCATGGACGACCCCGCCGCAGGTATCGGCACAGGCCCCTACAAGGTTGAGGTTGACGAGCCCGGCGTGCGTCACCTGTTCACCAAGTTCGAGAACCACTGGAACCCCGATTTCGGCAATTTCGACAGCGTCGAAGTGATCGTCATCAACGATGCGACCGCGCGGACGGCTGCGCTGCAATCCGGTCAGGTTCATGCGATCAACCGGGTCGAACCGAAAGTGGCCGATCTGCTGGGTCGCGCGCCGAACCTGACGGTACATTCGACCGCTGGCCGCGGTCATTACGTGTTCATCATGCATTGCGACACCGCGCCGTTCGACAACAACGAACTGCGCCTGGCCCTGAAATACGCGATCAACCGTCAGGAACTGGTCGACAAGGTCCTGCGCGGGTATGGCTCGGTGGGCAACGACATGCCGATCAACGCCGCTTATCCGTTGTTTGACGGGTCCATCCCGCAGCGCGAATTCAGCATTGAAAAAGCCGCCGAGCATTACAAGAAATCCGGCCATGACGGGTCGCCCATCATTCTGCGTGTGGCCGATGGGGCCTTCCCGGGTGCCGTGGACGCGGCAGCTCTGTTCCAGCAGACCGCAGCGCAGGCTGGAATTCCGCTGGAAATCAAGCGCGAACCCAATGACGGTTATTGGTCCGAAGTCTGGAACGTGCAGCCCTTCTGCGCATCCTACTGGGGCGGTCGCCCTGTGCAGGACCAGATGTATTCGACCGCGTACCTGTCATCCGCCGACTGGAACGACACCCGGTTCAAAGTGCCGGAGTTTGACGAGATGCTGTTTGCCGCGCGGGCCGAACTGGACAACGACAAGCGCAAGGATATCTACAGCAGCATGGGCATGATGGTACGCGATCAGGGCGGCCTGATCTGCCCCATGTTCAACGACTTTGTCGAGGGTGTCAGCAACCAGCTGGAAGGCTGGGAAACCGACCCTACCCAAGAGATGATGAACGGGAACATGTCGCGCAAGATGTGGTTCGCATAAGTCAGGCCACAGGATATGCATCCTATCATCAAACTGGTTTCCCAGCGCCTTGCGCTGGGACTCCTGCTTCTCTTCGGTGCATCGGCTCTGATTTTCGGCCTCACCGAAGCCCTTCCCGGGGATGCTGCGCAAGCGGTCCTTGGTCAATCCGCAACCCCCGAGGCGCTGGCAAACCTGCGCGAAGAAATGGGCCTGAACCGCCCTGCCCTGACCCGCTATTTCGAATGGCTAGGAGGCATTTTGCAGGGCGATCTGGGTCAATCCCTGACCAACAAACTGGACATCGCTGAAAGTATCGGAAAACGGCTGGGCAACACGCTGTTTCTGGCTTGTGCAGCAGCGATCGTGTCCGTCCCGCTTGCGATCTTTCTGGGCTTGCTGGCCGTCCGGTTCCGCAACCGCTGGCCTGACAAACTGATTTCTGCAATCACGCTGACCACGGTCTCGATCCCGGAATTCCTGATCGGCTATGTCGTGATTTACTTCGTATCGGTCAAGCTTGGGTGGTTTTCCTCGCTCGCCATGATCAACGATTCGATGAGCTTTGGCGAAAAGCTCAATGCGATCACCTTGCCCGCCTTCGTGCTGACACTGGTGGTTCTGGCACAGATGATGCGGATGACCCGCGCGGCGATCCTGAACCTGATGCAATCGGCCTATATCGAAACGGCTGAACTCAAGGGCCTGTCGAATTTTCAGGTCATCGCACGCCACGCGTTCCCCAATGCCATTTCTCCGATCGTCAATGTGGTGATGCTGAACCTGGCCTATCTGGTCGTCGGCGTCGTCGTGGTCGAAGTGGTGTTCGTCTATCCCGGCATGGGCCAATACCTGGTGGATTCCGTGACCAAGCGCGACGTGCCGGTCGTTCTGGCCTGTGGCGTCGTCTTCGCTGCGGTCTATATCGGGCTGAACATGGTTGCCGATATTGTCTCGATCGTCGCCAACCCCAGACTGAGGCATCCGAAATGATGAAGAATATACCTATTTCGGCCATGATCGGTCTGTTTTTCACGGGCCTGTATTTCTTTGTGGCCTTTGCCGCCCCGGTGATTGCCCCCTATGGCATGGCCGAAGTGGTCGGCGATGTCTGGGAACCCTCAAGCGCCGAGCACTTGTTGGGGACCGACAATATCGGTCGCGACCTTCTGACGCGAATGATCTACGGTGGGCGAACGACGATCTTGATCGCTGCTGCGGCCACGATCCTCAGTTTTGTCACCGGAACATCCTTTGGCTTGCTTGCTGCCGTTCTGGGTGGGTGGGCCGATCAGGCGCTCAGCCGGACAGTTGATCTGATCATGTCGATCCCGACGCTGATCCTGGCACTTGTCATTCTGGCCATCGTCCCCGTGACGGTTCCGACGCTGATCCTGGTGATGGGCCTGCTGGATGCCACGCGGCCCTATCGACTGTCGCGATCCGTTGCGGTGGACATCAACGTGATGGATTACGTCGAAGCCGCCAAGCTGCGCGGCGAAGGTCGGGTCTGGATCATTTTCCGGGAAATCCTGCCCAATGCCCTGTCACCGCTGGTGGCCGAGTTTGGGTTGCGGTTCATTTTCATGGTCCTGTTCATCTCGACCCTGTCTTTCCTAGGGCTGGGCGTTCAGCCGCCACTGGCCGACTGGGGGGGCATCGTGAAGGAAAACAAGGATGGCATCGTATATGGTATCGGCGCGGCGCTGTATCCCGCGGTTGCCATCGCGACACTGGCTATCTCGGTCAACCTGGTGGCTGACTGGGTTCTGAACCGGACGACATCGCTGAAAGGAGGTCGGGGATGAGTGATACCCTTCTCAAGGTCCGCGACCTCAAAATCGGCGCGACAGTCTATCCGCCGGGTGAAAAACCCCATGACATCGAAATCGTGCACGGGGTCAGTTTTGACCTGGAACGCGGCAAGGTGCTTGGGTTGATCGGTGAATCGGGCGCTGGCAAATCGACCATTGGTCTGGCCTCGATGGCTTATGGCCGGGGCGGTGTAAAAATCACCGGCGGCGAGGTTTGGGTCAACGGGCGCGATATCCTGCAATCGTCGCATGGCGACATTCGCAAGCTGCGCGGGGGTGAGGTCACCTATGTGTCCCAATCCGCCGCCGCATCCTTCAACCCGGCCAAGAAGATCATGGATCAGGTTGTCGAAGCCGCCGTTGAACAGAAAAAGTTCAGCCGCAAAGAGGCCGAAACCCGCGCGCGCGATCTGTTTGCCAAGCTCGGCCTGCCGGACCCTGACAATATCGGTGATCGTTACCCGCACCAGGTCTCGGGCGGTCAGCTACAGCGGTGCATGACGGCGCTGGCGCTTTGCCCGGAACCCGATCTGGTGGTGTTCGACGAACCCACCACGGCGCTGGATGTGACCACGCAGATCGATGTTTTGATGGCGATCAAGGAAGCAATCGCGGATACCGGCGTTGCCGCGCTGTACATCACGCACGACCTTGCCGTCGTTGCACAGGTCAGCGACGACATCATGGTTTTGCGGATGGGCAATACGGTCGAATACGGCAGCACCGACCAGATCATCAACAGCCCGCAGGAAGACTATACCAAGGCGCTGGTCTCGGTCCGTTCGATCGAGCATGAAGAAAAGAAACCCACGCCGGAACCGGTGCTGAGCGTTGACGGGATCACCGCGCGCTACAAGGGGTTGAATTTCGATGTGCTGCACAACGTCAATGTCGAGCTTCACCCTGGGCAGACGCTGGCGGTTGTGGGTGAATCCGGCTCGGGCAAGTCGACATTGGCGCGGGTGATCACCGGCCTGCTGCCGCCGCGCGACGGCGAGATCACTTTTGCCGGGCGCAAGATATCTGCCGACCTCAAGGGGCGCACCCGCGAAGACCTGCGCGAATTGCAGATGATCTACCAGATGGCCGATGTGGCGATGAATCCACGACAGACCGTGGGCACGATCATCGGGCGGCCGCTGGAGTTTTACTTCAACATGCGCGGGTCCGAGAAACGCAAGCGTATCGTGGAACTGCTGGACGAGATCGAGCTGGGCGAAAAATTCATCGACCGCTACCCGGCCGAACTGTCCGGCGGCCAGAAACAACGCGTCTGCATTGCCCGTTCACTGGCGGCCAAGCCCAAGATGATCATCTGCGATGAGGTGACCTCGGCGCTGGACCCGCTTGTGGCGGACGGCATTCTCAAGCTGCTGCTGGACCTGCAAAAGATCGAAGATGTGGCGTATCTGTTCATCACGCACGATCTGGCGACGGTTCGGGCCATCAGCGACAGTATTGCGGTAATGTATCAGGGGCGCGTCGTGCGCTATGGCTCAAAATCTGAGGTGCTGAGCCCGCCCTATGATGACTATACCGACCTTCTGCTCAGCTCGGTGCCCGAAATGCACCTGGGGTGGCTGGAAGAGGTCGTCGCCCACCGCAAAATGGAAAGCGCCGGGAACTGATCCCGGCCTTTCTGGCGGCTTTTTCCGAAACGCGCGGGGTTTGGCCCGCCGGACCTTTGTGCTGTGTCGGGAACAGATCAATGCGTCGCGAACAGGTGGCCCCGGCTTGGATTGGCCGCTAAGCTGGGCACGAACAATCTGGTCACCGGGACCGCGCAATGGACCAAAAACTGCTTTTGATCATTCTGGACGGCGTTCCCTGGCGCAATTTCAGGCGTCTGTTCGGCAATCTGGAAGGGTGGGTAGACAGCGGAGAGGCGCGCGTCTGGAAACACCGCTCGGTCCTGCCGTCGATATCGGCCAGTTGTTATGCATCGATCCATACCGGAGTGTCCCCGCAGGACCATGGATGCACCGGAAACCGCAATGTTTTCCGGTTGGGCCACAAGGACATCTTTAGCCAGGTTCGCGCGGCGGGTGGCGTGACCGGTGCGGTGGCCCACAGTTTCTGGTCGGAATTCTTTAACCGTCACCCATTCGATCAGGTCCGCGACATCGAATATGACGAACCCGAAAGCCCGACGATAAACCATGGCCGGTTTCACACCATGACCGGCTATGGGGTCGCCAACCAGATGACGCCATCCGATGTCGATCTTTTTGCCACTTTGACCAACATGTGCCTGCGCCACGGGTTGGATTACGGCATCCTGCACACCTGCACGCTCGACAGCATGGGGCACCGGTTCCACCACGATTGCCAGGAAATGGACCACGCCTGTTTTGTCATGGACGAGATGCTGGCCCCCTTCATCCCCCGCTGGCGCCAGATGGGGTACGAGGTCATCGTAACGGCGGATCATGGGCAGGACCAACGCGGCCACCATGGCGGGCGCGACGCGTTGCAGCAGGATACGGCCCTGTATTATTTCGGCCAGGCCAACGGCCCCAGTTCAGATGTCGTGATCGATCAGCTTCAGCTGGCACCGACAGTGCTGTCACGCATGGGGGCGCCGCTGGCGGATACCATGACGGCGACACCGTTTCTGGAATGACCCAAAGCCCGGGACCAAAGCGACCCCGAGCAAGCGTCAATCATAGTTCCAAAGCCCTTGGCCCAACGCCTCGATCGCGACCGATATCCGCTCAAAGCTCTCCTGCGCCCGCGTGACCGTCATGCGCGCGCGCAGGTACCCGTGCACCAGGCCCGGTTCGTTGATCCAATGGGCCTGCCCACCGGCCTGGGTTATCCTGTCGCAATAGACCCGCCCGTCATCGCGCAACGGATCACAATCGGCTGTGACCACCACGGTGGGCGGCAGGTTTGAATAATCGGTGTCCTGCAAGGGGGCAAAGGTTGGATCGTTGACAGGCAAGTCGCCCCTGACCCGAACGTTTTGATAGAAAAGAACCTCATCCCGCGTCAAAAGCGGCGCGTGCGCATGTTCGATATAGGACCCGGCATCCGTATCCCCACCCAAACCGGGGTAGATCAGGACCTGACCGATCACCTGTTCGGTACGCCCGCGCGCATGATGCGCGACGGCCGCGGCAAGGTTGCCCCCGGCGCTGTCCCCCGCCAGAACAACCGGATCGCCATATTCGCCAATGGCCCAACTCGTTGCCGCCCAGGCATCAAGAAATTGCGCCGGATGCGGGTATTCGGGACATAACCGATAGTCGACCGATACCACGCGATAGCCCGTCTGCGCACATAGCTCGGCGCAGACGTCGCCATGGCTGTCCAACCCGCCAACGACGAACCCGCCGCCGTGGGTATAGACCACGGTCCGGGTGGGGCTGCCTGATGAATGGACCCGAACCGGGACCCCATCGGCGCTGAGGTCCTGCACCTCGATCCCGGTGGGCCGGGGTTGCCGGAACACCTCGCACATCTCGTCATAGACGCGACGCTGATCTGCAATGGTCAGGTCAACCGCATCATCCGGATAGCACTCGGCAGTCCGGCGAATGAACGCCCAGGTCTCTTCGTCGATCAGACGTTCATAGTCCATTCTCTCTCCGATCAGTCAGCCCACTCCCATGGCCGGGTGAACGTCCCCAGCACCTTGCTGACATCGTCCTCGGATGAACCATTCGCGTCAAGCTGGGCGACAAGGCCGCGCTTTTTGTCGTCGATGACCGACACAACGCGCGCGCTCAGCCCTGCCGCGTCCAGCGCACCGTTATAGATCCGCGTGATCGCCTGCTTGCGCAGCTCAGGCTTGAAAACCTTGCCAACCGCCGTTTTGGGCAGTTCCGTCAGGATCGTCATATGCTTGGGCTGAGCGGCCCGTTCATGGACGTGAACCTTGCAATATTCGATCAGGGCCTCTTCGGTGACCGAGGCACCCTCGACCAGTTCGACAAAGGCGCAAGGAACTTCGCCCGCATGCGCATCCGGCTGGCCGATCGCACCGGCAAAGGCCACCGCCTCGTGGCCCAGCAGGGCCTCTTCGATCTCGGCAGGGTCGATATTGTGACCGCCACGAATGATCAGGTCCTTGGCGCGCCCAGTAATCCAAAGATAGCCGTCGGAATCAAACCGCCCCAGATCACCTGTGCGCAGGTATTTTTCCAAGTGATAGAGGTTCGTGTTCTTGTCCGCCTCGGTATAGGTATTTCCGGGAAAGACACCGGGGTTGGACACGCAGATCTCGCCGACTTCGTCTTCGGAACATTCGGTTGGCCCATCCGGGCCATCGCGCAGGATTTTCACATCCGTATAGGGGAACGGAATCCCGATCGACCCGATCTTCTTTTCGCCATCAACAGGGTTGCACGAAACCAGACAGGTCGCTTCGGTCAGCCCGTAGCCTTCGACGATGGTCACGCCGGTTGCCTCTTCAAAGCGACGGAACAGTTCCACCGGCAGCGGAGCCGATCCGGAAAACGCTGTTTTGACGCTTGAGATATCGGCGTTGACGGGGCGCTGCATCTTGGCCGAAATCGCGGTCGGCACCGTGATGATGAACGTGACCTTCCAGCGTTCGATCAGCTTCCAGAAATTGTCAAAGACCCCATCGCCGCGATATCCGGCCGGGGTCGGGAAAATCACATGCGCGCCCGAGGAAACGGCGGCCATGACGATGACATGCACGGCGAAAACATGGAACATGGGCAGCGGGCACATGATCACGTCGTTTTCGTCGAACAGCAGCGTGTTGCCCAGCCAGCCGTTGTAGATCAGCCCGGAATACTTGTGCTGCGCCACCTTGGGCATGCCGGTTGTCCCACCAGTGTGAAAATAGCACGCGACCCGGTCTTCTTTGCTGTCTTCGAAAGTCAGCGTCGTGGGCTGTTTGGCGATTTCCGAGTGGAAGCTTTTGTAATCCGCATGCGCCAGATGCTCTTTGTCGCCCATCTTGGGGCGTAGGAACGGAACCAGCCACGATTTCGGCGGCGTCAGGTACCGGTTCAGGTCGATTTCCAGGATGGTGTTCACGCTGGGCGCGTGGCGCACGGCCTCTTCGACCTTTTGTGCCACATCGGTTTTTGGAAACGACTTGAGCGTCACGACCACCTTGGCACGCGTTTCGCGCAGGATGGCGGCAATCTGTTCCGGTTCCAGCAAGGGGTTGATGGGGTTGACGATACCGGCAATGGCACCGCCCATCATGGTGACCAGCGTTTCGTTACAATTGGGCAGCACATAGGCCACCACGTCCTTTTCGCCCACGCCCATCGACCGGAACAGGTTGGCCGCCTGGTTCACTTGGCCCAGCAATTCGGCCCAGCTCAGGGTTTCGGCCTTGTCGGTCGGGCCTGACATCAACTGAAAACTGATTGCCTTGTGGTCGGGAAAACGGTTCGCCGTTCGCGACAACAGCTGATGGAAGGTGACAGGCAGGTCACGGTCTTCCCAGGCCATTTCAGATTCAATACGTGCTTTGTCTTCCTTCCCCACAAATGCCATGTGGTTCCTCCCCGATTATCTCCCATGTCGTGCACGGGCTTTTGATACCACCCAAGATGGAAGCAAATCCCGGCCCGTGCAAGCGAGGGCTTAGCGGCACAGCCGCGAAATCGGTAGAATTACGCTACGGCGGATCGCAAGGTTCCGGCACGTCACTCTATTCGGCGGCGACACCGTCGGTGAACTGAAGACGCGCCAGCCGCGCGTACAACCCGCCCTGGGACACCAGGTCGTCATGGGTGCCCTGGGCCACGATCTGCCCGGCCTCCATCACCACGATGCGGTCGGCCATTTTGACCGTTGCCAGCCGGTGCGCGACGATCAGGGTCGTCCGGCCTGCGCGCATCTGGTCAACCGCCCCCTGAACGGCGCGTTCGCTTTCCGCATCCAGCGCCGAAGTCGCCTCGTCCAGCAGCAATACAGGCGCGTCGCGCAGAATGGCCCGCGCGATGGCGATGCGTTGCTTTTGGCCGCCCGACAGCATGACGCCGCGTTCCCCGACAAAGCTGTCATACCCGTCGGGCAAAGCCGAGATAAACGAATGGGCCGCAGCCGCGCGTGCGGCGTCTTCGACCTCGGAATCCGTCGCATCCAGGCGGCCGAAACGGATATTTTCACGGGCCGAAGTGGCAAAGATCACCGGGTCCTGCGGCACAAGCGCCATGTGTTGACGGAAATCCGCGCGGTCGATGTCGCGCAAATCGACACCATCCAGGCTGACGCCGCCTGCATCCGGGTCATAAAAGCGCTGAATCATCTGGATAACGGTGGTTTTTCCCGCGCCTGACGGCCCCACAAAGGCCACCGTTTCCCCCGGCTTGACGGTCAGCGACATATGGTCCAGCGCTTTGACATCCGGGCGCGCAGGGTAATTGAACGTGACATCGTCGAACCGAATTTCACCACGAACCGGATGTGGCAGTTGAACAGGCGTGGCCGGGTCTGCAACCGAATCCTGCGCGTTCAGCAGCTCGACCAGGCGTTCGGTTGCCCCGGCTGCACGTTGCAGCTCGCTCCAGATTTCGGAAAGCGCGGCCACCGAACCGGCCATGATGACCGAATAGATCACGAACTGGATCAGAACGCCTTCGGTCATCACCCCGTTCCGCACGTCATTCGCGCCCATCCACAGGACCCCGACGATGCCGGTAAAGACCAAAAAGATCACGATGACCGTCAGCACGGCCCGTGTCCGGATACGGCGCAGCGATACGGTGAAAGAGGTTTCGGTCATATCGCCGAACTGCTTGCGGCTGGCCGTTTCATGGGTGAAAGCCTGCACCGTCTGAACTGCGCCCAGCGCCTCGCCTGCATTACCGGACGAGGCCGCGATCCAGTCCTGGTTCTCGCGGCTGATGACCCGCAGGCGGCGGCCAAGAACAAGAATCGGGACCACGACAATCGGGATCAGCAACAGCACCAGGCCCGTCAGCTTGGCCGAGGTCAGCAACATCAGGATCAGACCGCCGACAAACATCAGCATATTGCGCAGCGCAATGGACACGGATGAGCCAAGAACCGACTGGATCAGGGTCGTATCGGTCGTGATACGGCTCAGGACTTCTCCGGTCATGATGCGTTCATAGAATTCCGGGCTCATCCCGATGACCCGGTCGAAAACCGCCTTGCGAATGTCGGCGACGACGCGTTCGCCCAGCCGGGTCACCAGGGCATAGCGGACCCCTGTCCCGACAGCCAGGATCGCCGCAATCCCAAGCGCCGCCAGGAAATACCGATCCAGCAGCTCTCCGTCTTCGACGCGGAAGTTGTCCACGACGCGACGCACGGCCAGCGGCAGCGTCAGCGACATGCTTGCCGTCAGCACCAATGCCAGGGTCGCGCCGACCATCAGCAAGCGATACGGTTTCATGAAAGGCCAAAGCGAGGCCAGAACACCGATTTTCTTGGAACCCGCCCGTTCTTCGCTCGCGCCGGGTGCCGGAGTGGTTGCAGGTTTCGTGGTTCGGGATCTTGCCATTTCTGGACCTTGCGTCTGGATCGGTCTTGAGTTCAAGCTTCTTGGCCGCAGCGACGCGCGCGGTCAAGCGTACAGGGCGCAACCACAGGCCAACAGGTCCATTTGACGCAACAGGACCGATTGTAACCGAAAAGGATTGGCTGAACTGGAGCGGGTAGACGGAATCGAACCGACATAGCCTGCTTGGAAGGCAGGGGCTTTACCATTAAGCTATACCCGCTCAGCGTTTGGGCTGAGTAGTCCATGCGCCTGCGGTCGTCAAGAACCGAAATCATCCCCGATCGGGCTTTTCTATCGGTCACGATTGGCGCGACCAAACCTATGGCCGCAGCGCCGCCGACACCGTTTGCGTTACAAGCCGCGGCCCTGATTTCTGCCGGATCTCAGATGTCGTCACCGGGCGGTGCCAGCGGACCGCCGGGCGCGGCCAGATGCCGTTCCGGCAGCCAGGGGTTAAGGTCAAGCGCCCGCCGGAGCGCAACGCGCGCTTCTTCGACCCTTTGCAGCCCCAACAGGGACAGCGCGCGCCCGCTCAGCGCAGCAATGTGATTGGGCGACAGCGCAAGCGCGCGGTCCAGATCGGTCAGCGCGGATTGATAGTCCTGGCGCAGGAAATTGACAAATGCCCGCTGATTGTAGCCCTCGGCATAAGCCGGGCAATAGGCAATAAGCCGGTCGAAATCCTCTAGCGCGCCCAGCAGGTCCCAGGCGCTCCGGCGGCTCATGCCCCGGTCCAGGACCGCCTGCGCGCTTTCGTCAGGGGCATCGGCCCAAAACTCCCACATCCGGTTGGATATCTCTTGCGCGGCCCTTTCGGTTTCAGCCTGTTGAACCTTGGCAATCAGTGCGTCCAGATCAGCAGAATGATCCGGCGCCGGCGGGCAGTCCGCCGCTCCGGCAGGACCCCACAGCAACACCCAGGAAAAGCAGGCAAAGAATATCCTTTTCATCCCCCAATGATGTGGCGATACCGGATGCCGTCAACCTGTATCATCAACCGGCCCCAGGAATCCGGTTTCCTTCACCGCCTCCATCGCGACGAATGTCGACGTGTTCGAAACATGCGGCAGGGCCGAGATCTTTTCCGCAAGGACCGAGCGGTATTCCGACATGGAACCGGTACGCACCTTCAGCAGGTAGTCGAAATTGGACGCGATCATATGGGCCTGTTCGATCTCGGCGATTTCGCGCACCGCCGCATTGAACTCTTCCAGCGCCTTTTCGCGGGTGTCGGTCAGCCGCACTTCGACAAAGGCGATATGATCAAGGCCAAGGCGGATCGGGTCCAGTATTGCCCTGTACCCGGCAATGATGCCGTCTGCCTCAAGCCGTTTCAGCCGCGCCTGGGTCGGGGATTTCGACAAGCCGATGCGGCGCGCAAGATCGGCCACGGAAATACGCCCCTGCCCCGCCAGAATCGCCAGAATCGCGCGGTCATAGCTATCCATGCCGGGAAAGTCCTTTGATATCATGTCCCCTCCAAAATTCGGTCCATTCGACCTTGGTTTCGATCAGTTCAGTCGATTGTCCTGCCTTGTGCCATGTATACTGAACAAAAGCACCGGAGGATACATGACAAACCACCTGCGCAGCCAGATTGACAGCCAAACCTATGCCGACCAGGCCCAAACGCTTGACCGTCTGGTCGCCGGGGCGGCGCTGTCGGACGCTGATCGTTCCGCGATATGCTCAAGTGCCGCCCAATTGGTGCGGGACATCCGGTCCAGCACATCTCCGGGGTTGATGGAGGTGTTTCTGGCCGAATACGGCCTGTCCACCGACGAAGGCATTGCGCTGATGTGCCTGGCCGAAGCGCTGTTGCGGGTTCCCGATGCCGATACGATCGACGCGCTGATCGAAGACAAGATCGCGCCGTCGGATTGGGGCAAGCATCTGGGGCATTCCTCGTCGTCGCTGGTCAACGCCTCGACCTGGGCGCTGATGCTGACGGGCAAGGTTCTGGACGAAGGCAAGGCCTCGCCCGTCGGAGCCCTGCGCGGGGCGATCAAGCGGCTGGGCGAACCGGTGATCCGCACCGCCGTTGCCCGCGCGATGAAAGAGATGGGGCGCCAGTTCGTGCTGGGTGAAACCATCCGCTCGGCCATGGACCGCGCCGCCGGGATGGAGGCCAAGGGCTATACCTATTCCTACGACATGTTGGGCGAGGCCGCCCGCACCGAGGCCGACGCGGCGCGGTACCATCTTTCCTATTCTCGGGCGATCACGGCGATTGCAGATGCCTGCCAGCACGACGATATCCGCGCCAATCCAGGGATTTCGGTCAAGCTGTCGGCCCTGCACGCGCGCTATGAGTTGCCGCAGGAACAGCGCGTGATGGAAGAACTGGTGCCCCGGCTGCGATCCCTGGCCCTGTTGGCCAAATCGGCCGGAATGGGGCTGAATGTCGATGCCGAAGAGGCCGACCGGCTTGCGCTGTCGCTTCAGGTCATCGAGGCCGTCATGGCCGAACCGGCCCTTGCCGGTTGGGACGGGTTCGGAATTGTCGTTCAGGCCTATGGCCCCAGGGCGGGGCTGGTGCTGGACACGCTGTATGACATGGCACAGCGCCATGACCGCAAGCTTATGGTGCGACTGGTCAAAGGGGCGTATTGGGATACGGAAATCAAACGCGCCCAGGTCGAAGGTGTCGACGGGTTTCCGGTCTTCACGCAAAAGGCCGCGACGGATGTGTCCTATATCGCCAACGCGCGCAAACTGCTGGGGATGACCGACCGGATTTACCCCCAATTCGCCACCCACAATGCCCATACCGTCAGCGCGATCCTGCACATGTCCGACGGACAGCCGTTTGAGTTCCAGCGCCTGCATGGCATGGGCGAAACCTTGCATCACATCGTCAAGGACACGCAAAACACCCGCTGCCGCATCTACGCGCCGGTGGGTGCGCATCGCGACCTGCTGGCCTATCTGGTTCGGCGCCTGCTGGAAAACGGTGCGAATTCGTCCTTTGTCAACCAGATCGTCGATGAAAACGTACCGCCCGAAGTGGTCGCCGCGGACCCGTTCGCCGCAATCAGCGCCCCTGCGCCGGACTTGCCGACCGGCCCCGCGCTTTACCGGCCCGAGCGCAAGAACTCGGCAGGCTTTGACCTGCACCACACCCAGACCCTGAACACCGTCAATGCAGCGCGGGACCGATTTGCCTCGCATCACTGGCTTGCGCAGCCCCTGCTTGCAGGCCAGGCCCGACCGCAGGACGAGCAGGCCGTGATCAATCCGGCCAACCCACAGGACAGGCCCGGCTCGGTTCAGCTAGCCAGCACCGCAGATGTCGACCTGGCACTGGCATCCGCCCAGCGCTGGCAGGCACCGGCCAACGAACGCGCGCGCGTCCTGAACGCAGCCGCCGATCTGTACGAAGAGCATTTCGGAGAGCTGTTCGCCCTGCTGGCCCGAGAAGCGGGCAAAACGCTGCCCGATGCCGTTGCGGAACTGCGCGAGGCGGTGGATTTCCTGCGCTATTACGCCGCCAACATACCCGACGCCGATCCGGCCGGGGTCTTTACCTGTATCAGCCCGTGGAACTTCCCTCTGGCGATTTTCACAGGTCAGATTTCGGCCGCTCTGGCCGTCGGGAATGCGGTGCTGGCCAAACCCGCGCCGCAGACGCCGCTGGTCGCGCACCGGGCCGTTCAACTGCTGCACAGCGCCGGTGTTCCACGTGACGCGTTGCAACTGCTGCCCGGCGGGCCATCGGTCGGCGCAGCCCTGACATCGGATTCGCGCGTGTCCGGCGTGGCCTTTACCGGCTCGACCGCGACTGCCTTGAAAATCCGCGCGTCTATGGCCGAGAACCTGCGCCCGGGCACCCCTTTGATCGCCGAAACCGGGGGGCTGAACGCAATGATCGTGGACAGTACCGCATTGCCGGAACAAGTGGTGCAGTCCATCATCGAAAGCGCCTTTCAATCCGCCGGCCAACGGTGCTCGGCGCTGCGGTGCCTGTATTTGCAGGACGATATCGCCGACGACGTTTTGACGATGCTGAAGGGCGCCATGGATGCGCTTGCCCTTGGAAACCCCTGGCTGATCTCGACCGATTGCGGCCCGGTCATAGACGACACGGCCCGGCAAACCATTGCCGAGCATGTCGCGCTTGCCCGCGCCCAGGGTCGCGTCCTGAAAGAACTGCTGACGCCGCCCCAAGGCACGTACATCGCCCCCACCCTGATCGAGGTTCCGGGCATCACAGCCCTGGAACGCGAGGTTTTCGGCCCCGTCCTGCATGTTGCCCGCTTCAAGGCGCAGGACATCGACAAGGTAATCGCCGACATCAACGCCACGGGATATGGCCTGACCTTCGGGCTGCATACTCGTATCGACGACCGCGTACAGCACGTGACCGAGGCGATACATGCGGGCAACATCTATGTGAACCGCAACCAGATCGGGGCCATTGTCGGATCGCAGCCCTTTGGCGGCGAAGGCCTGTCGGGAACCGGACCCAAGGCGGGTGGCCCCAATTACATGGCCCGTTTCTGCGCCCCGGACAGGCAGATGAGCGATACGGTTTGGGACAGGGCCATGCCAAGCCTACCCGCGCCCACAGGCGCGCCGCGCAATCCCGTGACCCGGACCATGCCCGGCCCGACCGGAGAATCCAACCGCCTGACCGAGTTTCCCCGTGCGCCCCTGCTGTGTCTGGGTCCCGGCCCCGAGGCGGTCCGCGCACAGGCCGACACCGTCACCGCGTTGGGCGGAACCGCCATCCAGGCGACCGGATCGTTCGACCTGCAACAGCTTGAAACCGCCAATGGGTTTTCCGGCGTCTTGTGGTGGGGCGATGATGACGCGGCCCGCCAGATCGAACGCCACCTGTCGCGCCGTGACGGCCCGATCCTGCCCCTTGTACCGGGCAAACCGGACCGCGCCCGCGTGCTGGGCGAGCGCCACGTATGTGTCGACACGACCGCAGCGGGCGGCAATGCCGCACTTTTGGGCGGCGCTGACCAAGCCTGACTTGACGCTGGGCCGGGAAAGGCCCAGCGTCACGCCATGTTTCCTATTCGTGACCATAACCCTTCGGGGCGAAGACCCTATGTTGTTTACCTGCTGATGGCGGCCAACATCCTGATCTTCCTCAGCTATGCCGGGGCGATGGATGACCCGCGACTGATCGGCCGAATTTACGGGGCCTATGCCATCATCCCGGCCCGGATCGCCGAGGGGCATGGTTATGAAACGCTGGTGACCTCGATGTTCCTGCACGGCGGGTGGATGCATCTGGCAGGCAATATGCTGTTTCTGTGGATTTTCGGAGACAACCTTGAAGACGAGATGGGGCATCTGCCGTTCTTGGTATTCTACCTTGCCGCAGGCATTGGCGCCGGAGTGATTCATATCCTGACCGCGCCCGGTTCCGGGGTGCCGACAATCGGCGCATCAGGCGCGATTGCAGGGGTCATGGGCGGGTATCTTTTGCTGTTCCCAAGGGCGCGAGTGGATATCCTGCTGATCCTGATCATCTATTTTCGGGTCTTCACGATTCCGGCCTATGTCATGCTGGGCATCTGGCTGGGCATGCAGTTCCTCGGCAGCCTCAGCAGCAACCCGGACGAAGGCGGCGTGGCCTATTGGGCCCATACCGGCGGATTTCTTGCCGGGTTGCTTTTTTCGGTGCCCCTGTGGCTCAGGCGGGGCGGGCGCACGTTCTGGGCGCGCACCCACGGGCATCCGCCACATCCTGAACACGCATATACTTTGACGCGGTCCCGCATACCCAGAGTTCCCCGCCGATGACCCGCCTGCGTGCAACCTGTCATTGCGGCGCGGTCGAGATCGAGGCTGATTTTCCAGACGGCCTGCAATCCGCCGCGCGCTGCGATTGTTCCTTTTGCATTCGTCGCGGGGCTGCAGCCGTAACCGCGGTCACCGAGACCTTGCAGGTGTTGAAAGGAGCGGAAAACCTGCGCCTTTACACCTGGGGAACGCATACCGCCAAACACTATTTCTGCCAGACCTGCGGGATATATGTTTATCACCAAAGACGGTCCGACCCCGGCGAATGCGGTGTGAACCTGGGTTGCATCCAGGGTGGCAACCCCCGAACGCATGGCCCCATCCCATGGAATGACGGCGTCAATCACCCCTCTGACAAACCGGGTTGACCCGGAAACTGCCCGCCGCTGAGCTGGGTAATCTCACGCGCGGCACGGGTGACAAGCTGGCCCAGCTCGACCACCCGTTCGCCGTTGAACCGGGCGGTCGGCCCCGAGACCGAGATCCCGGCACACGGCTCGGACCGGTTGTCGAAAATTGCCGCACCGACACAAGACATGCCTTCATAGCGCTCTTCGCGATCATGCGACCAGCCGCGATCACGCGTCCGCGCCAAATCTGCGTTCAACCCCGAGGCGGGCAAAAGCGTGTGATCGGTGAATTGAACGGGGTCTGCCGCCTCAAGCGCCTTGTTGCGACGGGTTTCGCTCATCGCTGCCAAAATCGCCTTGCCCGTGCCCGAGGCATACATCGGCGTGCGGGCACCCGGCGGGAAAAAGGCCCTGATCGGGTTCGGGGTTTCAACCTGACCGACAAACACGACCTGCGCCCCGTCCGGAACCGCAAGATTGGCCGTTTCGCCACTGTCCTGCATCAGACGCCGCAGGATGGGACGCCCGATTTCCAGCACGCTGTTGCGCCGCAGGAACGCCGCCCCGGTCCTGTAGGCCTCGATCCCGATCATCCATTCCTGCCGTTCGTCGTCAAAGCTGACAAAACCGTGCTTTTGCAGCGTCGTCAGGATGCGATGCGTCGTCGCGGTCGGCACGTCGACTTCACGCGCAAGATCGCTCAGCGCGACATGTTCAACCCGGGCAACTGCGCTTAGGACACCCAAGGCGCGATCCAGTGATTGCATCGTTCCAGCCGAGCTTTCCTTGAACAGGGATTTGGGTCGGCCACGCGGTCTTTTTTGTGTCTCCATCCTGGGTGCTTTCGTGCAAATCGTGACGGGCTGTTGGGCATTTTTTCTGGGCGCGAATTCCCACACCCGGCAAATGAGAAACCCAAATTGCTTCCTTAACAATAGGTTACGTGAAAAACCACGAAAATGGAAATATTTTTCAAGAAAATTGCAAAATACATCCTTCCCCGGCACTGTTTTGCCGAGATTGGAGGATTGAAGATGTCTAACCAAAACCCGGTTTTCATCCCCGGACCGACGAACATTCCCGACCGGCTGCGGCTGGCCATGCAGGTCCAGACACAAGATCACCGCGCCCCGGAATTTGTCGAGGTTTTTGCCCCGGCACTGGACGGCGCAAAGCGCGTTTTTCGCACCGACAAGGCCCAGGTCATGGTTTTCCCCGCCAGCGGCACCGGCGGGTGGGAGGCGGCCGTCACCAACACCCTCAGCCCCGGCGACACGGTTCTGGTCGCACGGTATGGTGTCTTCAGCCATCGCTGGATCGACCTGTGCAAACGGCACGGGCTGGACGTTCAGGTCATCGATTGCCCCTGGGGCACCGGAGCACCTGCCGACCAGTTCCAAAAGGCGCTATCGAAAGATACCGGCCATCAGATCAAGGCCGTGCTGATCACCCATAACGAAACCGCCACCGGGGTGCGGTCGGACATCGCGGCAGTGCGCCGCGCAATGGATGCGGCCCGCCATCCCGCGATGATGTTTGTGGATTGCGTCAGTTCATTGGCGTCGATGCCATTCGAATTCGACCAATGGGGCGTCGATATCGCGGTGTCGGGGTCGCAAAAGGGGTTCATGCTGGCCACCGGCATGGCAATCCTGTGCGTCAGCCCCAAGGCACAAGACGCGATGGAAACGGCCAAACTGCCCAGAACTTTCTTTGATTTCCGCGACATGATGGCGGCAAATGCGTCCGGCGGCTTTCCCTATACCCCTCCGTTGCAGTTGATCTATGGCGTGCGCGAAAGCCTGAAAATGCTGTTCGAAGAAGGTCTGGACAACGTTTATGCCCGCCACTTCCGGCTGGCCGAAGGCGTGCGCCGCGCGGTGGATGCCTGGGGGCTCGGCCTGGTCGCGCAGTCGCCCGATCTCTACTCGGATACGGTCAGCGCCATCTACGTGCCAGACGGTTACGACAGCAACGTTTTGACCGACCATGCGTTCAACGCCTATGGCGTGTCCTTTGGCATTGGCCTGGGTGAGTTGAACGGCAAGGCCTTTCGAATTGGTCATCTGGGCAGTCTGACGGATGTCATGGTTCTGTCCGGCCTTGGCACCATTGAAATGGCGATGGCAGACCTGAACTATCCGATCAAGCTGGGCAGCGGTGTGGCCGCCGCACAGGAATATTTCCGCACCGGTCCTTCGGGACAGGCCAAAGCCGCGGCCTGAGGAGGGTTTGATGTTGGATCATATCCCTGCCGCAGACCTGACGATTGACGACATGCACGCGGCGCATGAACGGATCAAACCGTATATCCGTCGCACACCGGTCATGACCTCGGAGTTCCTGAACGATCAGACGGGCGCCCAGCTGTTCTTCAAATGCGAGAATTTTCAGGAAGCGGGCGCATTCAAGGTACGCGGGGCGTGCAACGCCGTGTTCGGCTTGAGCGATGATAAGGCCGAAAAGGGTGTCTGCACCCATTCCAGCGGCAACCACGCGCTGTCTTTGTCCTATGCCGCCGGGCGGCGCGGCATCCCGTGCCACGTGGTCATGCCGCGCACGGCCCCGCAGGCCAAAAAGGACGCGGTGCGGCGCTTTGGCGGCACGATCACGGAATGTGAGCCGTCCACCTCATCGCGAGAGGCGACCTTTGCCAAGGTGCAGGCCCGCACCGGCGGCGCGTTTGTGCATCCCTACAACGACCCCCGCGTGATCGCCGGTCAGGCGACCTGCTCGGCTGAACTGCTGGAACAAACAGGTGGGGTGGACGCCGTGATTGCGCCCATTGGCGGCGGTGGAATGGTGTCCGGCACCTGCCTGACCGTTTCGACCCTGGCGCCGCAGACGGCGATCTATGCGGCCGAGCCGGAACAGGCCGATGACGCCTATCGCTCGTTCAAGGCCGGTCACATCATTGCCGATGACGCCCCCAAAACAATCGCCGACGGGCTTTTGGTGCCGCTCAAGGAAAACACCTGGCACTTTGTGTCGCGCAACGTGACCGACATTTTCACCGCGTCCGAGCAAGAGATCATCGACGCGATGAAACTGACCTGGAAATACCTGCGCGTGGTGATGGAGCCATCCTCGGCAGTGCCGCTGGCCACGATCCTCAAGAACCCCGACGTTTTCAGGGGCAAGCGGGTTGGCGTGATCATCACGGGCGGCAACGTGGATCTGGACAAACTGCCCTGGCTGAAAGGGCAAGGAGGAACAAGATGAACCAGCCTGCACATTTCGACGAACGCGAGGTCGGCTATGACATCCCGGCCGCCATCGGCATGGATGAAAGCGAAATCCAGACACCTTGCCTGATCCTTGATCTGGATGCGCTGGAACGCAACATCAGGAAGATGGGCGATTTCGCCAAGGCGCACGGGATGCGTCACCGGGTGCATGGCAAGATGCACAAGTCGGTCGACGTGGCCAAGCTGCAGGAAAAGCTGGGCGGCGCGATCGGCGTCTGCTGTCAGAAAGTGTCCGAGGCCGAAGTCTTTGCCCGCGGCGGCATCAAGGACATTCTGGTTTCAAATCAGGTCCGCGATCCGGTCAAGATCGACCGGCTGGCCCGCCTGCCCCAGCTGGGCGCGCGCACCATCGTCTGCGTCGACGATATCGACAACGTGGCCGATCTGTCTGCCGCCGCGGTGAAACACGGCACCGAATTGGAGGTCTTTGTCGAGATCGACTGCGGCGCTGGCCGCTGTGGCGTGACGACAACATCGACCGTGATCGAGATTGCCAGGGCGGTCGCGGCCGCGCCGAACCTGAAATTCACCGGCATTCAGGCCTATCAGGGCGCGATGCAGCATCTCGACAGCTACGCGGCGCGCAAGGAAAAGCTGGATACGGCCATCGCCATGGTCAAGGACGCCGTCGACGGGTTGAATGCCGAAGGGATCGCATGCGAGCTGGTCTCGGGCGGCGGCACAGGCTCGTATTACTTCGAGAGCGACTCGGGCGTCTATAACGAGCTGCAATGCGGGTCCTATGCCTTTATGGACGCCGATTATGGCCGGATTCTGGACAAGGACGGCAAGCGCATCGACCAGGGCGAATGGGAAAACGCCCTGTTCATTCTGACCAGCGTGATGAGCCACGCCAAGGCCGACACGGCCATCTGCGATGCGGGCCTCAAGGCGCAATCGGTCGATAGCGGCTTGCCCTTTGTCTTTGGACGGAACGACGTGGAATACCTGAAATGTTCGGATGAACACGGGGTGATCGGTGACCCCGGCGGCGTGCTCAAGGTCAATGACAAGCTGCGGCTGGTGCCCGGCCATTGTGACCCCACCTGCAATGTCCATGACTGGTATGTGGGCGTGCGGGGCGGAAAGGTCGAAACCCTGTGGCCGGTTTCCGCACGCGGCAAGGCCTATTGATCCAAAGGTGAAAACACGGGCGGGCGTTTTGCGCCGCCCTTTCGCTGCCATCAGTAAGAAAGACAAACGCGATGATCATTGTTCCTGAAAAGGAAATCGGCGCCCTTATGGGGCGGAAGGAAAGCTATCAGGCGGTTGAACAGGTATTCGCCGCCATGGCGGCTGGTGATGCCTGTAATTTTCCGGTGGTGCGCGAGGCCATCGGCCATGCCGATGCGCTTTATGGGTTCAAGGGCGGGTTTGACCGCGCGGGTATGACGCTGGGCCTCAAGGCCGGGGGGTATTGGCCGAACAATCTGGAAACCCACGGGCTGATCAATCACCAGTCAACGGTGTTTCTGTTTGATCCCGATACAGGACGGGTCAAGGCCCTTGTGGGCGGCAACCTTTTGACCGCGCTTCGCACGGCGGCGGCCTCATCCGTGTCGATCAACCACCTTGCGCGCAAGGATGCCAAGGTGATCGGCATGGTCGGTGCCGGGCATCAGGCGACGTTCCAGCTTCGCGCCGCCCTGGAACAACGCAGGTTCGAGAAAGTCATCGGCTGGAACCTGCACCCCGAGATGCTGCCAAATATCGAAAAGGTCGCAACCGAGGGCGGTGTGCCCTTCCAAGCGGTCGATCTGCCCGGCATGGTCGAGGCGGATGTGATCATCACGATCACCTCTTCTTTTGCGCCCATCCTGATGTCAGAACACGCCGCCGACGGCACTCATATTGCGTGCATGGGCACCGATACCGTGGGCAAGCAAGAGGTCGCAGCCGAACTGGTCGCGCGGGCCCGCGTCTTTACCGACGAGGTCGCTCAGGCCGTCACATTGGGCGAAAGCCAGCACGCCATTGCTGCGGGTCTGAAAACACAAAGCGATATCCGGCAGATCGGTGAGGTCATCAACGGCACCCATCCCGGCCGCAGCTCGGATGATGAGGTGACCTTGTTCGATGGCACCGGCGTCGGGCTGCAGGATCTGGCTGTCGCGGCTGCGGTCGTCGATCTGGCCGTCCAGCACGGGATTGCGACCGAGGTCGACCTCTGAACAAAAAAGCGCGCCCTGCCCGGGGCGCGCCTATTGCGAAAACGCTGACCGGGGTGGACGTATCAGCCCCGGATCACTTTTGCGAACGTGTCAAAAATCGGCTCGTTGGCGCAGATCACTTCGCCATCTTCCAACACACGGCCTTCGGGGTTCAGCGGCTGAACAAAGCCGCCGGCCTCTTTCACGATGATGATACCCGCCGCCATATCCCAGGCGTTCAGGCGACGTTCCCAGAACCCTTCGTAGCGGCCCGCGGCCACATAGGCCATGTCCAACGCCGCCGCGCCCCAGCGGCGTACACCGGCGCAGGCAGGCATCAGGCGGGCCAGGTCCTGAAGGGTTTCAGGCAGGTCCGCACGGCCCCCAAAGGGCAGTCCGGTTGAAAAGATCGATTCAATCATCCGGTGACGGCCCGAGACGCGGATACGCGTCTCGTTCATCCACGCGCCCTCGCCCTTTTCGGCAAAGAACATCTCGTCCTTGGCAGCGTCATAGATCACACCGGCGACGATTTTGCCCTTGTGCTCCAGCGCGATCGAGACCGCCCAGTGCGGCAGGCCGTGCAGGAAATTGGTGGTGCCGTCCAGCGGATCGACGATCCAGCGGCGGGTCGGGTCTTCGCCATCAATCGCCCCGCCTTCTTCGGCCAGCCAGCCATAGGTCGGACGCGCGCCCAGCAGCTCCTCTTTCAGGATCGCCTCGGCGGCGATATCGGCCTTGGACACAAAGTCACCGGCACCTTTCATCGACACCTGCAGGTTTTCGACTTCGCGAAAATCCTTGACCAGTGAACGCCCCGCTTTGCGCGCGGCCTTGATCATGATGTTGAGGTTTGCACTGCCAACCATTGTCCAAAGGCTCCTGTCCGGTCAAACCGCGCGTATACTGGGGCAATGCGTCCTTGCCAAGAGGAATGATGCGCATACCGGACCCTTGTTTTGCGCCTATTGCTCCTGAAGCTTTCGCGCCTCGGTCCGGGCCAGTTTCACCAATTCCTGGACAAAGGGTTTTTCCAGGTCTTCCGTCCTGACCGCCGCGAAAAGCCTGCGCGTGATCCCGTCGCGCGTCAGCGGGCGCGTGACATAGTCGGAACTGTACTTGACCTCGCGCACGACCCAGTCGGGCAGCACGGATATCCCCCGGTTCGACGCAACCAGCAACAAGATCACCGCCGTCAGTTCGACCTGCCGGATCGTCGCGGGTTCAACCCGTGCCGGGATCAACAGCTGGCTGAACACGTCCAGCCGCGTGCGTTCGACCGGATAGGTAATGAGCGTCTGGCCGCGAAAATCCTCGGCCTCGATGAACGGTTTTTCGGCCAGCGGGTGCGAGGACGCGGCCACAAAGACAGGGTTGTAATCGAAAAGCTCGACGAACTCGACACCTGGCAGGCTTTCCGGGTCTGACGAGACAACCAGGTCGACCTCTTCCTTTTGCAAGGCAGGCAAGGCATCGAAAGCCAGCCCAGGGCGGATATCGACATCCACATCGGGCCAGGACTTGCGAAAGGACTCGAGCACCGGGAACAGCCATTCGAAACAGGCATGGCATTCGATCGCGATATGCATCCGGCCGGTGCGCCCATCGCGCAAGGATGAAAACTCGTCCTGCATCGCCTCGACCTGGGGCAGGATCTGTTCGGCCAAGCGCAGCAGGCGCAGACCAGCCGCCGACAGCTTCATCGGTTTTGACCGGCGCAGGAACAATTCGACCCCGGCCTGATCTTCAAGCCCCTTGATCTGGTGGCTCAGCGCCGATTGCGTAATGTTCAGCTGGTCGGCAGCCCGCGCCAACCCGCCGCAATCATGTATGGCCTTGATGGTGCGGAGATGCCGAAATTCGATATGCATGTAGTCTGACTCATGTTGTTCTTGAGCAATATGAGTTTGTCTCACAATGCGTGTCGTGGCACAAGGTGCCTGCCGCAACCTGTGAGATACCCATGACCAAGCCAGAAATTTCCTTTGAATTCTTCCCGCCCCAGACGCTGGAGGCTTCGTTTCGGCTGTGGGATACGGTGCAGACCTTGGCGCCGCTGGATCCGCGTTTCGTCTCGGTCACCTATGGTGCGGGCGGAACAACCCGCGAATTGACACGGGATGCGGTTGCTACGCTGCACAAATCGTCCGGTCTGTCGGTTGCGGCGCACCTGACCTGTGTCGAAGCGACCCGGCAGGAAACCCTTGAGATTGCCGAGACCTTTGCAGCGGCCGGGGTCAAGGACATCGTGGCCCTGCGCGGCGACCCGCCACGCGGGCATGATCGCTTTGTGCCTCATCCCGACGGCTTCGAAAACTCGGTCGAACTGATCTCGGCGCTGGCCGATACCGGCAAGTTCGCCATTCGGGTCGGGGCCTATCCCGATATTCACCCCGAAGCCCCAAACGCGACGGCCGATGTTGATTGGCTCAAGGCCAAGCTGGACGCCGGGGCTGACGAGGCTTTGACCCAGTTCTTCTTCGAGGCCGAAACCTTTTTTCGTTTTCGCGATGCCTGTGAAAAGGCGGGCATCGACAAGCCCATCGTCCCCGGCATCCTGCCGATCGAGAACTGGAAAGGCACCCGCAACTTTGCCCGCCGCTGTGGCGCCCGTATCCCGGCCTGGGTCGAGCAGGCATTCGACAAGGCCACGCGTGACAACCGCGAAGACTTGCTGGCAACTGCGCTGTGCACCGAATTGTGTTCCGAGCTGATCGACGGTGGCGTGGACAAGTTGCATTTCTACACGCTGAACCGCCCCGAGCTGACCCGGGATGTTTGCTTTGCCCTTGGCATCACGCCCAAAACGCAGCTGCAAAACGTCGCCTGATTGACGGTTGCACAAAGTCTGGAAACGGGTCGCTTGAACGGCCCGTTTTTCGTTTCAGCCCCCCGCCAGGCCTTTAAACCCCAAACGCAAAGCCTTGATCCACGCCGTTCAGAGAACAATGCCCGAAGACACCCGAATATTGTTCCCGCAAACTGCCTCAATACTTTGGAAAATTTGACAAAAAGATGTCACTTCTAAAAATGGTACCCGTGTAGTGTTTTTTTACGAGTGCCTTTTTATGGAGCCAGTTGACAAGATAAAGGCTCGGGCTGATGCGCTGAATGCGCTGGGCTTGGACCAATCGGCGGGACCGGAAGATATTCGCGAGGCCTGGCGTCAGATTGCGTTTCATGCGCATCCTGACCACACAGGGGGCGACTATTCCGATTTCTCGCAAGCGAAATCCGCCTATGATTTCCTGCGCAAAGAGGGATTGACCGGCAAGGGCGCCGAGTTTTCGACCATGCCCCGGCGGCCGCGCCTCAAGAAACGGGTGATCGAACTGGCCGCGGAAGAGATCGCAGCCTGCCGGGCGCGGTTGAACCCCGACCTAGCCCTGTCGCACCTGCCAGACGCGCCGGACGCCGATTGCGGCGACCGAACCTGCCGCGACAAGACATGCGAATCCGACCATGTTCCCGATGCCGTCGGCTGTTTCGGGCGGGACCTGACCTTTTTCGTCGCGACCCCGGTCTGCGAGGGCGCAAACCGTGTCGCCCTGCCGACATCGGTTTTGACAAGCCGCCGTCACAACGAGACCGAGATCTTGTCCTTTCAGTCCAGGGATTCGGGATCGGGCGACGTCGTCATTCCCGACACGATCCGCGAGCGGAAGTTTCCCGGCGCCAAAAGCGTCAAAATCCGGTTCGAAGCAGATCAGCAGATACGCGACGAATTCTGGATTGCCAGCTGACGGTATCGCCTGTTGAAAAAGCCCGGTCTGTTGGACCGGGCTTTTTGCTTTGTTTCAGTTCAGTTCTTGACCGGACCTTCCGACGTGAATTTCGGAATGACGTTGGTCGAGGCATCCGCGGGCTCGATACCCGGCCAGTTCCCTTCGGCCAGGTTGATATTGCCGGGGACATCTTCTTCCCAGAAGCCAACCACGACATCCGTGATATTCAGGTACAGCTTGTCGTCAACAATCCGCCACAGGTTCGGGTTTCCGGGAACCTTGCCACCCTTTGACACCCCATAAGCGCAGTGACCGTCATATTGCGGCGCGTAAAACGCGGGGTTGTCCAGGAATTTTGCGCGGTTTTCTTCCGATGAGAACGCCCAGGTCGATCCGTTGTATTCGGCCGTGATATCAGACCGCCCGCGCACACCTGCGGGCTGGGCCTGGCCAATTGGCGCCTGATCCAGATCGCGATAGGCAACAACGTCGTATCCGGAAACGGCGAACCCGGTGCCGTCAACATATTGAGGTCCGGCAAAGGCCGGTACTGCCAGGGCAATCGCGGCAGCAAAAGTCAGGGCGAAGCGTTTCATAAGATCAATCCTTCTGTCTCAGCAGTTTTCGAGGTGTCAACCCGAAGGGCTGATCGGACAATATGCGATTCTGGCGGCGGGCGAAGTCCCCCTCGCGGCGCTGTGACAAGTAACGAGGTTTCGTGAACGCATGAGAGGGAAATGTTACAGCGCGGCCCGTCCAAAAGGGCTTGGACTTTCACAGTTGCGACATTAGCTCTGGTGACGGCGGGCCCTGCCCCGGACAAACCTGGAGACACGATATGAGCGAAAACCCCATCTACACGCCCCCAAAAGTCTGGACATGGGACAGTGAAAGCGGCGGACGATTTGCCAGTATCAACCGTCCGATTTCCGGCGCCACGCATGACAAGGACCTGCCTGTCGGCAAGCATCCGATGCAGCTTTATTCGCTTGCGACACCGAACGGCGTCAAGGTGACCGTCATGCTCGAAGAGCTGTTGGCCCTGGGGCATGAGGGGGCCGAGTACAATGCCTGGCTGATCAATATCGGTGACGGCGACCAATTCGGTTCGGGCTTTGTCGAGGCCAACCCGAATTCCAAGATCCCGGCCCTGTGGGACCGGTCCGGCGACACCCCGATGCGCGTCTTCGAAAGCGGGTCGATCCTGTTCCACCTGGCGGAAAAATTCGACGCGTTCTTGCCCGCAAGCGGCCCCGAGCGCACGGAAGTCATGAACTGGCTGTTCTGGCAAATGGGCAGCGCGCCCTATCTGGGTGGCGGCTTTGGCCATTTCTATGCCTATGCGCCGGAAAAGTGGGAATACCCGATCAACCGCTTTGCCATGGAAGCCAAGCGCCAGTTGGATGTCCTGGACAAACAGCTTGCTGACAACCGCTTTATTGCGGGCGCCGATTATTCGATCGCCGATATGGCAATCTGGCCGTGGTACGGTCAGCTGGTTCTGGGCCGCCTGTATGACGCGGCAGAGTTCCTGGATGTCGGCTCTTACGAACATGTGCTGCGGTGGGCCAAGGACATCGACGCGCGTCCTGCGGTACAGCGGGGGCGCATGGTCAATCGCGCCTTTGGTGAACCGCATACGCAACTTCATGAACGTCACGACGCAAGCGATTTCGAGACCCGCACCCAGGACAAGCTGGAACCCGCGGCCGAGTGATGCACCCTGTCGGGGGGAGGGGTTTGGGGTTGGGAGGAAAGGGAGGGCAAAACAAAAAGGCTTTGGGGTTTGTGGGGGGGTTTGGTGTTATTCCACTACCTTTGAG